>JBAZRE010000014.1:0-4891 GCA_041663025.1 Minisyncoccota bacterium | reverse complement strand
AAACAAACATAGTGCTTGAAGAGAACGCAACTCATATTGTTCTCTTTTCCTCCGGGTACTGAGATGTTTCACTTCCCCGGGTTCGCCTCCGGCAAGCGTTACCTTGCGGATTCCAGTTCAAAACTGGAGGGTTTCCCCATTCGGATATCTCCGGATCAAAGGCTACAAACCGCCTCCCCGAAGCTTTTCGCAGGTTAGTCGCGTCCTTCATAGCCGTCCTAGGCCAAGGCATTCACCGTGTACTCTTAATTGCCTCTCGCACGGAACTTTGTATACCACAATCATTTATTTTGCCCCCGCCAACGGCGGGGTGCACTTTGATACTCTCCACAGCGGTGAGCCGCAGAGAGTTCAATTACCTTTTGCATATTCGTATGTCAAAAATCGGTGTCCCCTCAAAACGAAAACCGCCCCGAGGGGCGGTTTTCGTGTGCCGAGTGCAACACGTGGCCTTACGGCCTATCCGCTCCTAGGTAACTAAGTTTTCGGTTCGTAGACACGTAAGTCAGAGTATATGGCACCCCCCTAAAAAGCGCAAGCGCCCCGGCGGGAGCCGGGGCGCTTGTGGATAAGAAGGATGTTAGTCCTTGATCTCTGAATGCAGATGGTCGATATACTTCTCTGCCGCCTTCTGGCCACCAAGACCGAAAGCGAGACCGATCGCGAGTGCAACGGCGATGATGATGCCCTGCACGAGAGCTTGGATAAGCCCGGTTGCCACGTTGAGCTGGGTGAGCGCCGCGAGAATCGCGAAGATCCAGATTGCATAGCGCGCCACTTTGCCGAGGAAGCCGGCAGAATTAAGAGATGCTGCCTTCGCCGAACCCGTGACAACACGCTCCGCTGCCTCAGCGATGACCGCTGCAACAAGCAGGATCAAGACCGCGACAATCACCTGTGGGAGATAGCCGAGGACCACGTCGCTAAGGAAGAGGTTCACGGTCTTCAGATTGAGCACGTCGAGTGAAGCAATCAAGAAGACGATAATGAAGAACCACTTCACGAAGAAGCCGAGGAACTTGCCGGTTGAGAGCTCGAAGCCGGCGCGTGAGAGCACTCGTTCGAGACCGGTCGAACGAAGCGCGCTGTCGATGCGCAGTGCATCAATAATCTGCTTAACAACACGACCAAGACCGACTCCAACGAGCCAGCCAACGATGAAGATAACAATTGCGATGATTAAATTCGGAATGAATGCCACCAGTCCATAGGAAAGGTTCTGGAAAGACTGGCTAAGCACGTCCGCCCATGTGTTGAAAACCATAGTGAATAATACTTTGTTTATATGATTAATCACTCGCGAAGCATATGCGAGCGTCTGTTAGGAGTATAGCATTTCTAGCGTCCTGTTTTATCGATGAGCAGACGGTGTGGATAGTCGAAAACATCCCTGAAGAGGCGGTCGTAGACACCAATGCGGTAGCGGAAGTCCGGAGTCGCAAAAGAGGCATATCGAATCTCGCGACCAAGCTCGGCTTCAAGCGAGTGCACTGCTTGTGCAAGTACACGTTCTTCAAGATTGTCACCAACAATAAGAAGATCTACCTGAGATTCAAGAACTCCCGTGAAGAAGCCCGAGAGCGCAACGAGCTGGAGCGTTCCTGCGCGACGCAGAATTGCGATCATGGCGCGTGGACGAACGCTCGTTGTGTCGCGAATAAAGACATTCAGCGGGGCAAGATACTCAAAACGCTGGTTGAGCTGGTATCGTGCTGTAGCCCGCATACCCTTCTTGCGCAGAAAACCAATAACACAGAGTTCTTTGAGATCATCTTGCACAACCTCCTTTGAGAGTTTCGTTCTTTTTACAATCTCAGCAAGCGTAAACGAGGCGTCCTGATTAAACACGAAGAGGCGAAGCATCTTCAGGCGAGCTGGCGATCCGAAGAGCTTAGTGAGCGATTCCATAGGTTGTTGCTAGTGTAGAGGTTTAGGAGAAAAAACGCAAAAAACGCACCCGTCATTGACGGGTGCGTTTTTTGTATCTTGCTTATTTAAGTGTCGCCTTCGCACCTGCGTCAGTCAATTTCTTAGCGAGTTCCGCGGCATCTTCCTTCTTCATGCCGGTCTTCAACATCGAAGGCGCTCCGTCGACGAGATCCTTGGCCTCTTTGAGTCCAAGAGCAAGTGCCTCCTTCACTGCCTTGATGACAGCGATCTTGTTGGCGCCAACTTCAGTGAGCTCAACATCGGCAGTGGACTTCCCTTCTTCCTCAGGTGCTGCACCAGCAGCTGGACCCGCAACAGCGACTGCTGCTGCGCTCACGCCAAACTTCTTCTCGAGAACCTTCACAAGCTCAGATAGCTCGAGAACCGTCATGGCCTCGACTTCTTCTACAAGCTTCTTGAACTTTGCCGGTACTGCAACCTCTTCTGTTTTATTTTCTTCTTCCATAATAATTATTGTTTCTTCTTGCTAATCTGATCCAGCGCCATAACAAACCCTTGAATCGGGCTATTGATGACGTTCACAAACATCCCACGCAAAACCTGCATCGACGGGATTGTTGCGATTGCAATCGCTTTTTCGGCATCGATAAATGCTCCTTCAAACACGCCGCCCAGAAGCACGAGCGCACCTTTCAGTTTCTTGCCGAATTCGTACACGCCGTGCGCTGGTGCTGTTACGTCATCACTTTTTGTCCACGCAATAGCAACTTCGCCAGGCAATTCTGGTATCTCCCCGTCATAGCTCTGCTTATTGAGAGCCAAACGAAGAAGAGTTTTCTTCGCAACGAAGTAATTTACGTCAGAATCTTTAAGTTGCTTGCGCATTTTTGATGCATCTGCAACTGTTAGTTTTGTGAATCCGACAAACGCGATTGAAGAAGCCTCTTTGCAGGCATCAATCAATTTTGCGACTATCTCGTTCTTTTTTACTTTATTAATTGCCATATTGTTTTTGCACGAACGTACTGAAAGGAGAGGGTCGACCATAATCCCCTACGTAGGTAATTAAGACTTGCGTCTCCTACGGTCTTCGGTTCGTACAGAAAGTACCTTACCAGAACAGCACCAAAGTGCAACTCAAAGCGCCGCGGCGGCGAAGCGGAGTGTGAATAATGCAGTCGCGATGATAACAACAAATGCAATGAAGAATTTCACGAACTCAACAGCAAACGGTAACATTTGCCTTTCTTTAGCACGCATACTTTCTTTATTTTTTAGATTGCTCATAGGCAGTGATTGCGTTCAGGAAGTTCTGATCAGTATTAAGTATATCAGGGTTACTCTTCCGAAGCTCTGCGACAATTTGCTCGGCAGAGAACAGATCGCCTGCAAGATATGTTACCTTCGCGAGGTCGTAGAGAGCATTGTAGTCGGTAGGGTTGTTCATAGCTAAATCTGCAAGAAAGCGCACTGCATGTTTCCAATCCTCTACTGCAAGATAATACTTCACCGCAGGCCCAGCGACTGCAACGTCCGGTTCTGTGTATAGTGGATACGCCTCATCTGCCCATTTTTTAGCAATTATAGTATCGCCGAGTTTGTAATAGAGCGTTGCTAGGATGTAGCGCGGCATAGGGAGAGTTGGCTCTTTTTGCACATATTCTTCAAGTACGCGAATTGCCTCCTTATAATCTGAATGTCGTAAAGATATATTCGCCAACATATACCACGCCTGCGCACGCAGTGGTGAGAGCTCTATTACCTGTGAGAGTACCTGCTGATCGAATGTATCGTCTACTGTTATTTCTGGTGGAGCAGTATCAATAACGTGACCGAGATAGGTTGCGGTTCGAGCTTCATATGGATATTTTTTGAAATTCGCAGTTAGTGTAGATAGCGCAAATTGATATGCCGCAACGCGATCTTGTCCAGTGAGTTGCACTGCCTGGTGCGCGGTGTACATATCGTATGCTTGATAGCCATATTCCATATCGGCGTATGTGCCAAGCGAGAGACCTTTTTCGAAATATGAGTTCGCCTTAGCCACATCGATCAGGTGATACAAGTAGCCGTCCGTGAGGAGTATGTTCGCATAGAGAGGAACGATGACAACTGGCACAATAAGAATAAAAATGAGACCAGAAAGAATAATCGAGACCACGGTTGGTATACGCACGCGAGTGAGCGAAGTTGCCTGCGCATCTGATGACCACGCGATCACGAGCGCGAGAAGAGCATAGAGCAGCCAGAGAGAGGATGGGGTATCAAAAACAAAGAAGTTTTGCACTGAATACGTGATAATGAATAGAAAAAATAAAAAGCCGGCGTTCAGAATGCCACTCTCCTCGCGACGATATAACTTGATGGCACAGGAGATGAATACTCCGATGATCGCGAGATAGAGTGCAAGACCGAACGCACCATATTGGGCGAAGTAGTCGAGAAAGGTGTTGTGCGAACGGTCAAACCATTGTTCAACGATCTTACTCGGGTCGTAGACCTTATCAAAAAGTTGGGCGATATGTTCTGCCCCATATCCTAAGAAAGGTCGCTGCAGTGCTTCTGTGGTTATGTGCGACCAGACAAACAGACGACTACTAGTAGTCTCGTCAGAGAGTGAAATGGAAGCAATACGTTGAATAGGTTCAAAGGAGCTCTGTGCGAGATTAGAACGAAAAATGAAGAAGAAACCAGCAAGGACGACAAGTGCGACTAACCCATACCGTGCACCACTCTTGATCTTTCCCTGCCCTCTAAACGCGACAAAGACGAGAGTGACACCTCCAGCCACAATGAGGGCGAGTATGGTGCCGCGGGTCGCGGCAAATACTATCGCTAATACAGAAAGCACCGCCGCAATTTGAAAGATACGGCGCCATGCGCCAGCCGCATCTCGGAGTGCATAGAGAATGATGAAAAATGCCATTCCAAGATACCCTGCGAGGAATGCCGCATTCCCAAATGTGCTTCCGATGCGTCCCGAGACCGGCGGGAGGAACCA
>JBAZRE010000013.1:0-5985 GCA_041663025.1 Minisyncoccota bacterium | reverse complement strand
CCGGCGCTCTCTGCCGAGACCGGCACGAGCACGAGAGAGAGCAGTGCCGCAATAACGAAGAACTTCATGGTGCACCCCCTTTTTGAGTTGATTATTCAAGCTTTCTCCACAAGCACTCTAGCTCTCACGCCCCCTTTGTCAAACAGGCGCACCTCGGGGGCTGTGATAGCATTGGGGTATGAACAACAACGACCAATCGCTTCGCTTCGGTCTCTTGCCGCGCTACATCTCGTGGCTCACAGTTGTGCTCGCCTTTCTCACGCTCGGTACCTTCTTCGCCATCGCGAACCCGAGCGGGCAGTACTCGGTGACCCCGATGATGACCGGGGTCGGGGGAGGGAGGGCGTACTCGGGTAGTGCCGAGGTGACCGCCGGAGTGCCCGCACAAGACTCGGGCGTGGCGTACCCGACAAAGGGCATGATGAACCCTGCCTACTACCCCTACCCGTATCCGAACCCGGACGTACCAGTGACCGATACGCGGGAGTTCTTAAAGGTGTACTACAACGCAATGATGCGCACGCGCGACGTGCCGGCTCTCACGCGCCGCGTCGAGACGACCGTGCGCGGCTACGAGGGTCGCATCGACTCTGAGTCGAGCGCGACGAAGTATGGCTACGTGAGCTTCGCGTTGCCGCAGGCCAAGTACGAGGCATTTCGCGCCGAGCTCGAGGGTATGGTCGACAGCCGCTTCCTCACTATCAATATCTCGTCAGAGAACCTCCTCGCGCAGAAGGTGAGTATCGAAGAGCAGCAGAAGCAGGCCACCGCTGCGCTTGCCAGCTACAAGATCGCGCGCGAGAAGCTTGTCGCCACGCACACGAGTGCCGTGCAGGCGCTCCAGGCGAGACTCGACGTTCCCGACATCTCGATCGGCGACCGGGCACTCCTCGAGAAGCAGCTCGCAAACGAGAACGCCCTATATACCTCGCGCCTGAGCAATGCGGATGCCAATATCAAATACGCGCAAGATTGGATCAAGGCCGTACAGACACAAGACAAGACCCTGCTCGAAAACGTCGCGACGGTGACCGGCACGGTCTCGATCCAGTGGATAAGCCTCTGGGAGGTTGCAGAGCTCTACCTCCCGGGCTACTGGATCCCCGCTCTCCTTGCCGTACTCACGGCGCTCTCATACCTCCGCGACCGCCGCCGAGATTTTTAACGAGCGAAGCGACTATAAAAATCCAAGTGGGGTCGTGTACTCACGAGCCGCCGTCGCTCGCTCGCCTCTGCCTCTTGATCGCGCGAAGAAGGGTAACTTGCGCGCGAGCGCGAGCGTTTATAAGAGTATGAGCAAAAATCCATTCGTAAATGCACTCGCCGCGTCGGGGTACATCAGCCTTATCGCGACGGCCATCTTCAACTCGCCTACGTACATTACCGACAACGAGCTCGGGATGATGGCGCCGATCCTCTTCCTCTCCCTGTTCGTCTTCTCTGCGGCGATGATGGGCTACTTCTTCGTCTATCAGCCCTTCCTGCTCCTTATTGAGGGCGACAAGAAGGGAGCGACGAAACTCTTCTTGACGACCGTATTCGCCTTCGCCGGGATCACGGGCACCATGCTCCTCGCCTGGCTCCTCCTCAGTGGGGTGCTCGCATAATCTCCCGCCGAGCGGGTAGGGCGGGTAGAGAACCGCGCTATAATAAGCAGCATGAACACTTACAACTGGTACGCGACATTGGTGAAGCCGGAGTGGGCGCCGCCCGCATGGCTCTTTGGGCCGGTGTGGACGGTACTCTACGTCATCATCGCGGCGACCTACGGAACCGTCTTTTATAAAGCGTTTACGGGAGCATTGCCCTGGAGGGTCGCGCTCCCATTCGCCCTCAACCTCGTCTTCAACCTCTCCTTTACCTACTTCCAGTTCGGCCTAGAGAACAATCTCCTTGCCGCCGCAGACATCCTGCTCTGTTTCGCCACGCTCATTTGGGCGCTGGTCGCCGTCTACCCGTACCTGAAATGGGTCGCCCTCGCCAACATCCCCTACCTCCTCTGGGTCGCCTTCGCGACCGTGCTCCAGCTTACGGTTACGTACCTGAATCGGTGATTACACCGATGTCGGCGAGGATTAACAAGGCTAAATAAGCCTTTACGGGCATGTTAAATAACTATAAATCGTTATCCACAATAACACTTGATTTAAGCCACGGAATCGTATATTATGTTAAATAATGAGTACGAATACTGAAAATAAGGCACAGTTTAAGGATATTCCGCTAAAGCTTTGTGAGCCAACATGGGGCTCAGACCTCGCAAGCGTTATACTCGAGCTCGAGCAGCTTAGGGTTAAGCGATTGGGTGGACCGGTGCCGCCGTACATTTTTTTTCAGTTGAAAGATATCTTTCAGATGCTTGAGAGCCTCGGGTCTGCGCGAATCGAAGGGAATCGCACGACGCTTGCAGAATTCGTCGAGCGCGTCATCGAACGCAAGAATCAGCCAATCGACGGCGACGAACAGGTGAAAGAAATTGCCAATATCGAGAATGCAATCGATTTTATCGAGGAGCATGTAAAGCCGGGCACTCCGATCACACGTGCGCTGCTTTCTGAAATCCACAAGATTATCGTCGAAGGGTTATCGCTGCCGCCGAAGGGTGAAGGCTCTCGAAATCCTGGTCAGTATCGCCCTATGCCGGTCACGATTCAGAAAGCTGATCACATTCCACCTGACCCCATGCGAGTTCCGGAGTATATGGAGGGGCTGATAAGTTTCGTGAATACCCCTGTGGAGTCGAAGAACGATTTGCTTGTGACTGCCCTTGCTCATCACCGTGCTGCGTGGATACACCCGTACGACAACGGCAACGGCCGCGCAATCCGCATGTTTACCTACGCTTTGCTCATCAAACAGGGCTTCGCCATAACGAACGGCCGCATTCTGAATCCGACGGCGATTTTCTGCAATGACCGCCAGCACTATTACGACATGTTGGCGCTCGCTGATTCTGGTGAACCAGAGAAGGTCTTACAATGGTGTGAATACGTTTTGAAAGGCTTGCGCGATGAGATCAAAAAGATCGACCGACTACTCGATGATAAATACATCACGCTTGAGATCCTGATGCCGTCTCTGGACTTCGCTCTGGAGAGGAAATTTATCACCGACCGGGAGCACGCGATACTTCATGCCGTGGTGACGAGCGAAGAGATGGCGGTGAAGTCGGCGGATATCGAGGCAGTCATCGGGGAAGTATCTCCCGTCCACCGATCGCGCATCATTCGCGATTTACGCGACAAGGGTATGCTCCGGCCGCTGAAAGAGAATGGTCGGGTCTACACGATAGGGTTTATGAATAACTATCTTCTACGGGCGGTTATGCATGTGCTCGAGAGAGAGGGATTCGTGCCGGCCTCGCTTAACAATAAATGACCCAACCTATGGATTCACAAAAGCAAAAGTGCCAGAAGTGCGGCAGCGAGAATATCATCATGGTGGAATACACGCATGATCACCCGGAGCATTACGACGGCGTGAGCGAAATCGCCTGCAACGATTGTAACGCCCGCTTCGGCCGATGGAGCGGGAAAGAGCTCGCCGAAGGTGAAGCTGAGAAAGCCTCCACTCGATTCGAGCAGGAATTACAGGATTAGTCCTTGCATTAGTCCTGTAATTCTCTAAACTAGGGTCATGGCAGGCAGGCGCAAGAGGGAAGAGGAGAATGTTCGCTCATTGATCCGGATGAGCAACGGTAAGAGCTATGCCGTGACGCTCCCTATAAACGTCATCCGCGAGTTCGGCTGGGAGAAGCGACAGAAGCTCGAGCTCACCATCGACGCAAAGCGCCGCCGCATCACCATCTCCGACTGGCCGAAGAAATAGATATGGCAAACAGTAATCTCACAAACGCAAAACGGGTAAAGAACGATGAGTTTTATACTCAGTACGACGATATTCAGAAAGAGATTGAGGCGTATTTGGAATATAATCCTGACGTATTCCGCGGCAAGGTAGTGTATTGCAACTGCGACGACCCGTTCGAGAGCAATTTCTTTCGTTATTTTGTGCTTAATTTCAAGAGGCTTGGATTGAAACGTCTCATCACCACGAGCTACAAACCTTCGCCAGTAGCCAATATAGAGCTGGCATTGTATGGCGATGATAAGACTCTCCCAAAATCAAAAGGTCGACCTAAGATAACTGCCAACAAGTTCATTATCAACGAAGTGCACGACATAGACGGCAATGGTGAGTTCAACTTGAAGGATGTCGCCAAGCAGTTAAAGACAAACAAACATAACGAATGGACACCGCTCGAAGGCGATGGTGATTTTCGTGGCGAAGAATCGATAGATCTGCTGAAACAATCTGACATTGTGGTAACTAATCCGCCGTTTAGTCTATTTCGTGAGTATATAGAGCAACTCGTTGATCATAAGAAGAAGTTTTTAATCATCGGCAACCTGAACGCAATCACCTACAAAGAAGTATTTCCGTTGCTTAAGGAGAATAAAGTGTGGCTAGGCAATAATTGCAAGGTCAATGGCGGCGCGATGTTTTTTGAAATACCAGAAATTGTCGCAAACTTGGATCAAGTTCGAGAAATAAAGACAGATGAGAATGGAAGAAAGGTGTATGTCACACGTGTGCAGGGTGTTCGTTGGTTCACTAATCTTGATCATGGCCGCCGCCATCAACCGATACCGCTAATGACTGAGGCGGAAGTGATTAAATTTAGTACGAAAAAACCTTTTGAGAAATACGATAATTATGACGCAATAGAAGTTGCGCTAGTAAAGAATATTCCAAGTGATTATGAAAAGGTAATGGGTGTACCGAAGAGTTTTTTGGATAAATATAACCCCGATCAATTTGAGATACTTGGTTACGATAAAAGCCACGACCTTAGGACAAAAGTTTACCCTAAACAGCAACAAATAGGTAAAGATGGGAAAGCGAGTAGCGTCACAAAGTTGAATGATGGTGGCGCAATAAAAGTCTCAAAAAAACCTGTCGAAATGACATATTATATAGTCGATAATGAGTACTACGTACAAGCGTTCAGTAGAATTTTCATCAAGCATAAAAAACCAACAAAATGAAAACGATTCTAAAAACTAACATCACTGTTAAAGATATTTGCGATGGGTTTGTCTATAACGAACTTGAGGGCAAGGGACTATTCGGTTTGTCTGGCAAGCTCACTATTCAGCCGGAGTATCAGCGTAACTATATCTATGCTTCTGATGGTGGGGAAAGAGAGGTTGCTGTTATTGAATCAATACTCAAAGGTTATCCAATAGGTTTGATTTATTTTAATAAGGTTTCTGAAAACAATCTGGAGGTTTTGGACGGACAACAGCGCATCACCAGCGTTGGACGTTTTGTGGCGGACAAATTTGCCATCAAAGATGAAAATGGGATGCAGTATTTTGGCACTATGGCAGAAGACAAAAAAGCCAAGATTCTGGAAACAAAACTGCTCATTTATGAATGTGAAGGTACTGAAAGTCAGATAAAAGAGTGGTTTAAGACCATTAACATTGCTGGTGTGCCTCTCGTTCCTCAAGAATTGTTAAACGCGATCTATTCCGGACCATTCGTTACACTAGGTAAAGAAGAGTTCAGTAACAGCCAAAATGCCAATATTCAAAAATGGAGCGCGTACATAAAAGGTAGTGCAAACCGGCAGGCATTTTTTGAGAGGGCTCTAGACTGGGTGAGTGAAGGAAATATCGATGGTTACATGAGTATCCATCGCAACGACAAAAATATTAAAGAGTTAAAAACATATTTCAACAGTGTGATTGATTGGGTCTCGAGTATATTTACCGATGTAGAAAACGAGATGCAGGGACTAGAATGGGGACGACTATACGAGGAGTATCACAAAAAGGCATACAATCCTGCGAAAGTATCAGCCGAGGTGAGTAAACTCTATGGCGATCCGTTTATAAGAAACCATAAAGGAATTTTTGAATATATTCTCGGAGGTTCCAGTGACACAAAATTGCTTGAGATCCGAGTCTTTGACGAAGC
>JBAZRE010000012.1:0-11327 GCA_041663025.1 Minisyncoccota bacterium | reverse complement strand
TAGCGACGGCGGAGTTCGGCACCTCGATGTCGGCTCACCTTAGCGCGGGGCTGGAGAAGGTCCCAAGCGTTTGGCTGTTCGCCAATTAAAAAGGTACGCGAGCTGGGTTCAAACCGTGAGGGGTTCAAGTTTTCGAACTTGTTCCTCTCACCGTTTGAATCCCTTTGAGTTGTTATCAGAAGCTCAATAAAGTGAAGTGAATGTTTTTTCGTCTAAAACAAATAAAAAAAGATAGAACCAAAAATATCACGGCGGCGATATACAGTGATGTGTATCGTATAGTCAACTGATATCGGTGGAGTCCTATCGCGCAAGCGAGGATAATACCGAGGTAAGCGAAAGCAACCGTAGAGACTACACGTTGACCTTCTCAAGGTGAGAAGAAAATATAGTCCGATGCACGCAGTAATGCGTGGAAACATGCGTGAGACAGGTTGGTCTCCTATCTACTACAGGCGTTGATTCTTGAGGAGGGTTGTCCCTAGTAAGAAATTGCTACTTCAGAGAGAGATCTCTGATGACAACATGGCTTATAACGGTGAAGCCTTCATATGTTTTGATTGAGAATTTGCGAAGCGCAGGTCCGCGCGCGTAAATTTGTTGAAAATCAGAACCACTTTAAGGTAATACCGTGGGAAGTCGTTAGAATATTGTGTACCTTATTTCACGCTATAGCGTAAAAGATGGTACATAAAAAATCTAATTGACCCCGTAACGACTTGCGTTGAAAGATACGCGAACTCATGTGTTGAGGAATCATTTCACAGAAAATGACAGCTCATATGGGTAACATGCCATCGTCCTAATTGCACATAGGTGCGAGAGGATGAAGATATAGTCTGCGCTCCTAGAAATAGGGGAAGAAGCGACGAGAGGACCGGGATGAACTGACCTCTGGTCTACCAGTTGTCCTGCCAAGGGCACTGCTGGGTAGCTATGTCGGGTTGCGATAACCGCTGAAAGCATATAAGCGGGAAGCGTGCTCCAAGATTAGGAATCGTTATGAGACACCTAGAAGATTACTAGGTTGATAGGCTTTAGATGGAAGTGCCGCGAGGCATGGAGTCGAGAAGTACTAATATGTCCAGTCTCTCGTGCGGAACTGTGTATGTCACAATCATTTGTTTGCATCGCCACGCCGGAGTTTTTAACGAAGGCGGGCAACCTTTTGCAATATTCGTATACCAACACTTTCGAGTGTTCGGTTCTGGTGGTTTGGCGGGAGGGTTATACCCGATCTCATTCCGAACTCGGCAGTCAAGCCTCCTAGCGGCGATGGTACTCATCGTACTAGATGGGGAGAGTAGCTAGCCGCCAGAACCGAGAACTCGAAATCTAAAAATTGAGCACTTGAAAAACATAGATTTTACGCCATATTCGAATGGCTCAGCCGGATGAGCCATTCGGCTTTTTTTGTGCTACGCTTTAATCATGAAAAACTCACAAAAAGGTTTTGCACCTTTGGTGATATTATTGATTGTAGCTGGAGTTTTGGTTGTGGGTGGAGGAGGTTATTGGTGGTATCAAAGTCAAACTCCACAACTTATCGGTGGGCAAAAAGATGAGCACGGATGCCTCGGTCCGGCCGGCTACTCCTGGTGCGAAGCAAAGCAAAAATGCCTCCGTGTCTGGGAAGAAAAATGTGAGGCAACTTCAACAGCGCAAACCTCAGATTCTCAAACTGCCGCCTGGAAAACGTATAAAAATGAAAAGTATGGATTTGAGATTTTATACCCCGCTAGTTATAGATTTGAGAATAATTCTGCAGATTCAAAATTCTCAATCGCGAAGGGAGATGAAAATTCAGAAAATAATTATGCTCCTCGAAATGGCATAATTATTGGAGGTGTTCAAAAACATGCCTACTCATACAATGGCGATATAATTGATTTCGTTAAGGCTAACTACAATAATGGACTGGAGGACATTGAAAGAATTCAATTAGGTATACTGGCGGGTGCAAAAGTTATGGCGAATTCAGAAGATGGCATGGGTACTAAATCTAAAACCGTAACAATTTATGCCATAAATCCAAACCAGCCCGATCTGCTATATTTTGTAAATTTTTGGCAATACAATGCTAATGCCACAGAAGAAACTGAATTTGAAAATATTCTTTCAACCTTCAAATTCACCCAGTAGTTTTGCTATACTACCCACATGTCATGGGCCGCGCGGAGACGAATGATAATTCTGCTTATTGCAGGCGCGGTTGTCGTTGCGTTCTTTGCTGTCGTGCTTATCGCGGCGCTCTACCAAACGCCCTCGTGCACTGATGGTGTGCAGAATCAAGACGAAACGGGGATTGATTGTGGTGGGCCATGTGCCTATCTCTGCACCGAGCAACAGCAGCCACCAGTCGTTCTCTTCACTAAAGTCATCAGTAATGGCGCTGGGCGTACCGATATTATCGCGATGATTGAAAATAAGAATATCAACGCCGCCGCAAAAAATGTTCCCTATCGAATCACACTCTATGATGCTGATCACGTTTTCCTTAAATCAATAGACGGCACACTCGATCTGCCGCCTGGTGCTACTGCCCCGGCATATCTTCCGGGTGTCGTGTCTGGGAATCAGAGAGTGACGAGTGCATTTCTTGAGATAGCGGTGTTCTCACCGCAGTGGTTCACTATGACTTCTGACCCGCGTATTGTGCCGCTCGTGCTGCGCACGACGCGTAGTGGTACCGCAAACGCACCGCGTATCGAGGCGACACTCGCGAATCCGAGCGCCACGGCACTCTCCAATGTGCGAGTTATCGTGCTCGTTAAGGATGCTAAAAAGGGAGTGATTGCTGTGTCAGAGACGATAGTACCAACAATTCTTGCACAAGGACAGGAGGTTGCAACATTTACCTGGAACAATGCTTTTGTCGGAACGCCATCTTCGATAGAGGTTATACCAATCATCTCATTGCCGTGAGCTTTTGGAAATTGCCACAACGTTTTTTCTCTTCTTTTGGTGGGGATTGGACACTCCTCCTCCCCGCACTTGCGATTTCGCTTCTGGGCATTCTCACTATGAGCACATTTGGGCAGGATGCATCACTTGCCTCGCGGCAATGTCTTTGGCTCGCGATCGCGATTGGTCTCTATATTGGTATTTCAGCATTTGACATGCGTTTTATCCGTCGGACATCGTCCGTAATGGCTGTATATATTCTGTCTGCAGTCCTGCTTTTGCTCCTGCTCCTGTTTGCCAATCCGGTCATGGGCGCACGTGCGTGGTTCTCGTTCGGTCCAATCTCTTTCCAACCAGCAGATTTTGCGAAACTTGCACTCGTGATGCTTCTAGCCAAATACCTATCGCGGCGACATGTCGAGATCGGTAACTTCAAGCACATCATCGTTTCTGGGGCATACACACTAACCCTTCTTCTGCTTGTTCTCGCCGAGCCAGATATGGGGAATGCCATTATCTTCGGAACTCTTTGGATTAGCATGATGCTCATTTCAGGAATCTCAAAAAAACATCTTCTCGCCCTTGGGCTCATCGGCATTGTTGTTGCATCGGCACTTTGGTTCGGAGGATTAAAACCCTATCAACGCACTCGCATAGTCTCTTTCGTAAATCCGGCAAGTGACATACGCGGTGCAGGTTATAACGCATATCAGGCGAAAATCGCGATTGGCTCAGGAGAATTATTCGGAAAGGGTATCGGTTATGGAACACAATCAAAACTACGCTTCTTACCCGAGTATCAGACTGACTTTATATTTGCCGCGTTTGCCGAGGAATGGGGCTTTGCTGGAGTAATACTTCTGTTTGCTCTCTATGGTCTTCTTCTTTCACGACTTATGCAGATCGCAAAAGCATCTGCCACCAATTTTGATGCCTTCTTCACGATTGGAATCCTCGTTCTCCTTGCTGCACATCTTGCGATACATTCCGGCATTAGCTTGGGGCTTCTGCCGGTAACTGGGACAACCATACCTTTCATGAGCTCGGGTGGCTCACACCTCGTGCTTGAATTTGCCGCGCTCGGTATCATCACGTCGCTCGCGCGTCACGGCCGCGGTGCCGTGCGCGATGTGAGCGCAAACGAGTATTTGGGCGGCTAAGAACGGTACAGATTAGTGGTTTTTTCTAGCATATGCACAAGCGAAAATCCACTCATATCTTTAGCATCTAAAATCTCACTAACACCTCCAACGCGATTTGCTTTAATTTGCAGGCCGGCAACTTTTGCCTCGAGCAACACGTACGGCAGACCTTCTTTTATAGATGGAAAGGCGAAGACATCAAAGCCTAGGAGCGCCTCGTCAGCAGGCATAAACCCAAACAACTTTACACGGTCACTCAGATTATATTTTTCTATTTTCTCCTCGAGCATTTTGCGTTCCTCACCTTCACCAACGATAGCAACATACATATCGGAATTATTTCTCGCTTGTTCGATAAGGGCCTGCTGGTTTTTGTTCCTGTTTAGTTCACCGATCGTTCCTGTGATAATTACTCCTTGTGGGAAGGCGCTTCGAATCTTCTCGCCGGAGCTAAAGATCATATCCGTATCAATACCATTATAGATTCGCACCGCCTTGTGTCCGACGAACGGCATTTTCTTTGCCACGTGCAGATCATAGTCAGAGACGACAATAGTCGTATGCGCCAGAAGAGCCGTCAGCCACGACATGAGATAAATCAGTGCGCGGCTTAATAAATTGCGTTGTTCCCAAAACGGCCAGCCATGTGCGGTGAAAATTATTTTATGTACGCCAGCAAGACGCGCGGCAAGAGCCCCAATACCTCCAGCTTTTGAAGAATTGAGATGTACCACGTCCGGTTTTTCTTTGCTGAAAAGCCGCAAGAGTTCAAAAAAACTTTTGATATCTGCGACCAATGAGACATCTCGCTGAAGAGATTTTATTGGATGCGTGGCAATCCCAGCTTTACGGAGCGCGTCGGCAAGCCGTCCTGGTTGCCCAAATGCAATACTTACTTCAAACTCGTTTTTTGGTAACGCAGTGGCGAGATCATAGACATACCGCTGGGCGCCGCCCCAGTTTGATTTGGTGATAACTAAGAGTATCTTCATAGGTGCAACTGTACAATACATTTTTGCGTTATAGTACCCATATCTATGGCATTTGACCGCCGCGAAACGGCGATTCTTCTTATAGGGGACTTCTTCATATTAATCGCTTCTCTTTGGATTGCGCTCTTTCTCCGTAACCTCGCAATACCTCCTTTTGGTTACTTTGAGACAAATCTCGTTCCATTCCTTCCCATGTTCCTTTTGTCTCTATTCGTTTTCTATATCGCTGGTCTTTATGAAAAGCAAACGCGTCCGATACGTCGAATAATGGGCCCTGTATTCTAGGCGCCCAAGCGGCGACCGTTGCCATCTCCGCCGTTCTATTTTTCATCCTGCCACTCAACATTGCCCCACAGACTATTCTCATTATCTATCTCATTGTGTCTGTCGTAGCTGAAAGTCTTTGGCGTTTTTATCGTATGCGGCACGAGATTGAGTATGGCAAACGGATACCAGTGATTTTGGTCGGCTCTGGACCAACAGCAATTGAACTGTATGACGAAGTAAATAATAACAACAAGTATATGATTCGGTTCGCTGATCGAATAGAAAAGAATGGTCAATCTGTTAACGAAGTCGGTGGAATTATCGCGATGGATGTCGAGTCTCTGTATGAAGAAGTTTTTGATCGTGTGCCACTCACGCATCTCGATACTGGACAGCTTCTCGAGACATTACCAAAACATCGAGTAATTTATGACAACGCAAAGCGTCTATTCGATATCACGCTTGCGGCGATTGGTTCCTTGATTGCTATCCCTTTGGTTGGCATTGCAGCTGTATTACTTTTTCTTGAAGGTGGCGATATGCCATTTATTCGCCACGAGCGCATCGGGAAGGGCGACCATATCTTTCATATTGTGAAGTTGCGCTCCATGATTTTCAATGACCATGGCGATCCTGAATTACAGAAGAAGAATCGCGTGACAGCGCTCGGTCGTTTCCTGCGTAAAACGCGTATTGATGAATTGCCGCAACTCTGGAATATTCTCATCGGCGATCTCTCTTTTATCGGTCCGCGCCCTGAGCTTCCGAAGATAGCTGAAGTATATGAACGCGAGATTCCGCAATATCGCATGCGGCACATCATCACTCCAGGCCTCTCGGGCTGGGCGCAGATTAACGATGCTGACGCGCCACGCGGCGGGGCAGATGTCCCACGCACCCGCCGGAAACTTTCTTTTGACCTGTATTACTTAAAACATCGCTCATTCGGTCTTGACCTCGCCATCGCGACCAAGACCCTCCGAACACTCCTATCCTTTTCCGGTACTTGACAAAATCTATGGATAGGTATATACTTTAATCTAGAAGCGGGAAGTGAGCTATCTAGCTCCCGCGAGTTCGTTTTGCTCCTGATGGGAAAGTTCATCTGTTGCCTGGAGCGGCCAAACAAAGCTAGTGGGTGGCCAGTAACAAGTTTCGTCCAGACATTTTGTTAGATGAATAAATTTTCAAGAGGAAAGCATCTCGAATTATATAGGTAGATAGGAGTAGAGGGACACGCAAAAACGGTTCAATTGCGGGATTCTCTCGCTACTCTGAAAGTTCTGAAATAAAATTCATGACACTGCCGAACTCTCGGATGTTGAAGACGTGAACCGAGTTAACAAAAATGTCGAGTGCCCCATTTCCGTAAGGAGTGGGGCTTTCTGTATTACAACACACGAAATACCGTAAGGCGTCGCCTCGCGGTAGCTAGGCAGTTAAAGCAGATCTGGGTTCTCGAGGTAGTAAGCTCTCGCTTCTCCAATCATTTGCTTAGCAGGTGTTTTACGCACAATGTTGAATACTTCATCATTGAGAATGGCACGTGTCAGTGATCGTTTATCTTCGTATGCACAAAAGCTTGAGTATGGGTATTTAATGATCTCTTCGATTAAAGCTTTGAGGTTGGTAACTTTACCAGTTTTCCAATCAGGCTCGTATAGCTCCGCTGGGTTGCAGTGCAAATAGTTAACCAAATGTTGGAAATAGCGATCCTTATCTATGTGTCGAGATCTAAACGGCTTCACGAATAAATTTCCTGTTCGCTCATAGCGAGCATTGAAGTACATTGTATAGGCTGTTCCAAGTTTATGCATGAATTTTGTAATTCCTCCCTCTTCTATTTCTTTCAGCACGATGTGAAAATGGTTCGGCATCAGGCAAAATGCGCCTATAGTAACTAGCGTTTTTTCTCGCGGCATCCGCAGGATTTTTTCAAAGGTGCGTGCATCAAAATCATCGCGTCGCAAAGGTTCTTCACTGTTTGCGAGGTAGAGTGCCTCAAGAAATCGGAGGTAATCCCATTTGTCCTCAAAAGTAATTCGTTTATCAACACCGCGATTGTAGCAGTGATACCACTCGCCAACTGCAAACTCTGTTTTTCGCATCGCCATCGCAATTATTATACCACACGAAAAACCGTAAGGCGTCGCCTTGCGGTAGCGCGCAGAAACTACAAAGCATCACGGTTCGTTATCACTAGAATATGAACACTGACAAAAAAATTGCTGTGGTGACGGGTGGAGCCGGATTCATCGGCTCGCATCTTGTTGACGCACTTCTGAAGCGAGGATATGCCGTATCAGTTCTTGATTCACTTGTAGCGGGGAAGAGGGAACGTGTTCCAGCAGGTGTGCCACTACATGTTGTGGACATCCGAGATGCCGAGGCGCTTCCTCCGCTCCTGAAGGGCGCCGATATTGTTTTCCATCTCGCTGCGCTCCCGAGTGTTGAGTATTCAATAAAGAATCCTGCGGAGACACATGCAGTAAATACTACTGGGACAGTGAACATTCTTGCTTCTGTTGGGAGCGGCACGCGCGTCGTGTTCGCCTCCTCTGCCGCGATTTATGGCAATACCGATGTACAGATTGTTTCAGAAGATCTCCCTGCAGCTCCTGTGAATCCGTATGGGCTGCAAAAATATATCAGTGAACGATATCTGACACTCGCTCATACTCTCTATGGCATTGAAACAGTGTCGTTACGTTTTTTTAATGTGTACGGTCCGCGCCTCAATCCTGATGGCCCCTATGCGTCCGTTGTTGGGAAGTTCTTAAAGCTAAGTAAAGAAAAGAAACCACTCACTGTTGTTGGCGACGGAGAACAAATGCGAGATTTTATTCATGTGTATGACATTGCTGATGCTTTGATAAAAGTTGGCGAGAGTTCTTTAGTCGGTAAAGGTGAAGTGATCAATATTGGAACAGGCCACGGAACATCGGTTAATGAACTTGCCGATGCATTTGGTGGAGAGCGTGAATATATGCCATCGCGCGATGAAATCAGAAATTCGTGTGCTGATATAACGCGTGCAAAAGAACTACTTCAATGGTGTTCGGAGGTATCTCTCGCAGATGGCATTGCGGAGTTGAAGAAATAATCTGTTTCGTCTATACTCTCCCCATGACTCGCTTCAGAGTGTTTGCGATTGTTGCCCTCGTCGCAGGGCTTTTGCTTGCCTATTTCGTCTGGACGACCCAGGCGAACCCCACCAGCGCGTACCGCTTCAAGCTCGGCCTTGACCTCGCCGGGGGCACTGAGCTGGTCTATAAGGCCGATATGAGCCAGACGGCATCTGGCGAGCGTGCCGACGCGCTCTCGGCTCTGCAGGGTGTCATTGAACGTCGTGTGAATCTCTTCGGTGTTGCAGAGCCGCTGGTGCAGACACAACAGGCAGGGGGATTCTCCGAGGATCGGCTTATTGTTGATTTGCCGGGAGTGACCGATATCAAGGCAGCTGTTGCCGCACTCGGCCAGACGCCGACACTTGAATTCAGACTCGCGACCACCACCCCATCAATCTCGGGGCAAGCCACCTCAACGGTTACGTTTATTTCTACAGGCCTCACGGGCCGTTATCTCTCAAGTGCTGCACTTCAATTTGGCTCGGGTGCGACAGCAGGATTGGCCGCGCCGCAAGTACAACTTAATTTTAACGGCGATGGCGCGAAACTTTTTGAAAAGATTACGAGTGAGAATATTGGTCAGACGCTTGCCATCTTTCTCGATGGACAGCCGATCTCTACTCCAACCATTCAAGAGGCAATCCCTGGAGGGCAGGCAACCATTTCAGGAAGGTTTACTGCGACTGAAGCACGCGATCTGGTGCGCAATCTAAATTTTGGCGCATTGCCCGTTCCGATCACTCTTGAAAGTAGCTCTTCAGTCGGGCCAACCCTTGGTGCTGCAGCCATCGCAGCTGGTGTCATGGCCGGGCTCATTGGTTTCGCAATCATCGCTCTCTTCATGATCGTGTGGTATCGATTCCCAGGTCTTATTGCGACTGTTGCACTTGCAGAATATCTCGTGTTCATGCTCTCGGTTATTAAAATTATTCCCGTCACCCTGACTGCATCTGGCATCGCTGGTCTCATCATTACGCTCGGTATGGCTGTGGATGCAAATGTACTTATATTCGAACGAACCAAAGAAGAGTTGCGGGATGGCAAGAGTCCTCGCGAAGCGGTACACATCGGCTTCGCACGTGCGTGGACTGCTATTCGAGATGGCCACCTTACCATGCTCATTTCAGGTGTTATTCTTTTCTGGCTGGGGACAAGCATCGTACAGGGATTTGCACTCGTGTTTGTGCTCGGTGTACTCGCCTCATTTATCTCTGCAGTGACACTCTCGCGTATCTTCTTGCTTGCACTCGTGCCGGAGGAGAGAAGCGGGAAGTGGAAGTTTTTACTCGGTAGTGGCGTACGCAACTAATTATGAACATCGTCACCTATCGCACCGTATATTTCTGGATTACTGGCATCATACTCGCTGGAGCACTTGGTGCGATTTTCTTTTTCGGTTTGCCGCTCGATGTCGATTTCACCGGCGGTTCTTTGATGCAAGTGAGTTATCAAAGTGAACGCCCGGCAATCTCTGAAATAGAACAGCAGGTCGCTACTGTCCCGCTTGGCACTGTCTTTATTCGGGCATCAGACACTGATGCCGTCTCGATTCGCACACGCACTATGACTCCTGCGGAGCATGATGCGGTACTTGGGGTTCTGGCACGAAGTGCGTCAACCACAGAAATTTCTTATACCTCGGTCGGCCCGACCTTGGGCGGCCAATTCGCGAGCAAAGCGCTCTGGGCTATCCTAGCTGTCGCGCTCGCCATCATTCTCTATATCGCATTCGCCTTCCGCAAGGTGTCGCGACCAGTGCCGTCATGGGGATATGGGCTCGCCGTTATCGTATGTCTCCTGCACGACCTTATTATCCCAACAGGACTCTTCGCTATTCTCGCGCACTTCAGTAGTGTGCAAGTGGACGCACTTTTTGTGACCGCGCTCCTCGCACTTCTTGGTTACTCGGTCAATGACACTATCGTTATCTTCGACCGCGTGCGTGAACACCTTGCGTATAACGAAAAGACTCGCATTGTAGAAACATTTGAACAAACGGTAGGGAAGAGTATTAGTGAGACCATGACGCGTTCAATCAATACATCACTTACGGTGGTTCTCGCGCTCCTCGCCCTGGTACTTTTTGGAGCAGCCGCGACCCGCACCTTCTCGCTCGTTATGTTGGTCGGCGTTATCGCCGGCACGTATTCATCAATCTTGCTTGCCGCACCTCTCCTCATCCCGCTCGCGCGGAAGTTCGCTAAGAAGTAAAACCCTCACAGCAAGATTTGACGGCTTGCTTCATCATACGCCTCTCACCAGCGGGATACAATATTGACAACAGAAAGTGATACACTACAGATAGATTGTCCTTATCATATTTTTTGTCGGCTGAAAAGCAAAAACAAAGAAAGGGGGGTTATGTGCTACATCGTAGGTGATATAAAAAAGGAATTTTTAGAAGTATTTGACGGTAAACTGATCACACAGCCGCTCGTAGATCTCTATGATTGGCTGAATAGCAGAAGTCGACTTGGCGATCATGCTCTCCTTTCTGACGAAGAAACTGAAGAATTCAGAAAACGGTACAGAAAAATGGTGATATTACCACAGCCACGACGTCCGTTTTGGGACTAGTCACAACCGCGCTAATAGGGAGATTCCCTATGGTGCGGTTTTCCTTTTTGGCCTATTGACTCGCTTTTATACTTCCTATACTATGCCCTTACTGTCCCGCTTGTGGCGGGACGGGGTTTTGATTGACCTTTGACAACTCAAATACGTGTGAAATGAAAAGACCCCAGTGAGATGGGCGCTTCGCGCAATCTCACGGGGCAAGTGTGTGAATTCTTTTGTTCCGCCTATTCTTAATGAGAGTTTGATCCTAGCTCAGGGTGAGTGCTGGCGGCGTGGATAAGTCATGCAAGTCAAGGGGGGCTGTAGCAATACAGTCA
>JBAZRE010000011.1:0-12065 GCA_041663025.1 Minisyncoccota bacterium | reverse complement strand
CGGGGACTCGCACAAGCGGTGGATTATGCGGCTTAATTCGTCGGCAAACGAAGAACCTTACCAAGGTTAGAAACTCAACTGCATCCAACCTGAAAGGGATGGAGCCTTCGAGGGTGTTGAGCAGGTGATGCATGGTCGTCGTCAGTTCGTGGTTTGAACTGTTCCCTTCAGTGGGGTAACGAACGCAACCCACGTTGTCTGTTGCCTATATGGCCAGGCGAGACTGCTCCCTCACGGGAGAGGAAGGTGTGGATGACGCCAGATCAGCATGTCCCTCTGATACCTTGGGCTGCACGCATAATACAATCGCCGGTACAACGGGCTGCAATGTCGTAAGACGGAGCCAATCCTTATAAAACCGGCGCCAGTACGGATTGAGGTCTGCAACCGACCTCATGAAGCCGGAATCGCTAGTAATCCCGGGTCAGCCAAACCGGGGTGAATACGTTCTCGAGTCTTGTACTCACCGCCCGTCAAGTCAAGGGAGCTGGGGGTGCCCGAAGGTCTGCCTCGCGCAGGACTACGGCAAATTCAGTGACAAGGACTAAGTCGTAACAAGGCACGGGTAGCGGAAGCTGTTCGTGGAACATATCCAATTTGGAACCGATCTTCTCGAAAGGAAGATCATGTCGATTATCTTCTTGCGAAGGTAGAGAGATAGTACTCGTCTCTAAACGGTACTCGGAAGCCGGATAACGTAACCCGGTGGCGCTTGAGGGCCACATATGAGCCCTCAAGCGGTGCAGAATAGGCGGAACAAAAGAGCGCATCACATCTTTTCACACACGTAGTTCAGAAAACAAAAACACCCGAGAAGGGTGTTTTTGTTTGGGGTGGAAGAAATGAGGGTTTTTTGCTACTATCCACATACGCGCGCTTAGCTCAGTTGGTAGAGCGTCCGCCTGATACGCGGCAGGTCCTAGGTTCGAATCCTAGAGCGCGCACCGAGTCAAAAAGAAAATGCACTTCCTGGTGCATTTTCTTTTTCGGCGAGGTGCAAAGCTAAAAGCTCTGCTTAGAGCGCGCACAGATTTGGTATACTTACGCTGATGCGAAATGCACTTGTCATCGTTGTAGTGGCGATTGCCGCTATTGTGGTTGGAGTACTCGTTTTTCTTTATGGTGGTGACACTACATCAAATGCCTCATCACCAATAGTGATCGAGGATAACCCCGTTGTGATCTCGTTTACCAAGCTTGCGCAGGGCGTCCACTCGACTGTTGCAACACGTACCAATTATCTCATCACAGCAGAGAGTGAACTTAAGGAGCTCTGGAAGATGGTTGATGCAAATGGGACAGTTCCGGCAGTCGATTTTAATAAAAATTATGTCGCCGCTGTCTTTGCAGGACAAAAAATGACTGGGGGTTATGAGATCACCGTTTCAAAAGTTGAAGATACCAGTGTACGCAATGTTGTGGTGACACTCGCCGATCCTGGTAGTGATTGCATGGTCACACAATCGACAACTGCGCCGTATCAGATTATTGAGCTTCCCAAGACACCTCTCACCTTCACACACCAAGATCAGGCCGTCACGACCAGTTGTTCGCAATGAATGGGCGGGTTACAGTAACCCGATGGATGCATCGGGATATTTTCGTGACAAAAAGATTACAGTGATGGGTCTCGGCCTTCTGGGTCGCGGCGTTGGCGATGCTCGCTATCTGGCTGAATGCGGCGCCGAGCTCATCGTGACTGATCTCAAGACGCGTGAGCAGCTCGCCGAATCGGTTGCGCAACTTGAAGTGTTTTCTAACATCACGTTTGTTTTGGGCAAGCATCGGCTTGAGGATTTCAATAATCGCGACATGATCTTGAAGGCCGCCGGCGTACCGCTGAACTCAGTCTATATTGCAGAAGCAGAGAAAAATAATATTCCTGTGCGCATGAGCGCAGATCTCTTTGTCGAGATCTCTTGTATCACATGCATTGGCGTGACCGGTACGCGCGGTAAGTCGACCGTGACGCACATGCTGCACGCGATTTTGAAAGCAGCAGGGAGGAAAGTATTACTCGGCGGTAACGTCCGTGGCGTCTCGACACTCTCTCTTCTCAACGAGGTCACCTCTGAACATATCGCGGTTCTTGAATTAGATTCGTGGCAGTTGCAGGGCTTCGGCGAGGCGCGGATAAGTCCGCATGTTGCAGTATTCACAACGCTGTACCAGGATCATCTTAATTATTACGATAAGCGTCCGGAACAGTATCTTGCTGATAAAGCGAATATCTTTTTGTATCAAAAATCAGGTGACGTACTAGTGCTCGGCAAGCAATGCGCGGCGATTATCATCGAGAAGTACGCGGATAAAATCGACTCGAAGACGATTGTTGCTGATGAATTGAAATTGCCTGATACATGGACGCTAAAGATTCCGGGACTACACAATCGCTACGATGCGGCACTTGCGCTCGCTGCTGCTCGCGCACTTGAAATTGATGACGAGATAAGTCGTAAGGCGCTCGAGTCATTCGCCGGCGTGCCCGGTCGACTTGAATTGGTGCGAGAGGTGTACGGCATCAAGATTTACAACGACACAACTGCCACGACACCCGAGGCGACGCTCGCAGCGCTTTATGCACTAGATCCCGCTCATACCGTACTCATTATGGGCGGCGCGGACAAGAATCTCGATATGAGTGCACTAATCCCGCAATTAACTGTGGTCAAATATGTTGCCCTGCTTTCTGGCACAGGCACCGAGCGCATTCGTTCAGAACTGCCGGCATCGCCGGTGTATGACGCGCTGGCACCTGCCGTTGCCGATGCCTTCGCGCATGCTGAATCGGGGGACACGATTCTCTTCTCTCCGGCATTTGCATCTTTCGGTATGTTCAAAAATGAATTTGATCGCGGTGATCAGTTTAATGCGCTCGTACAAGCATTATGAAATCAGCCTATTTCATTGGAATAGGGGGGATTGGAATGAGTGCATTGGCACAGATGTTACAGCACGACGGAGTTGGAGTGAGCGGTTCTGATAGAAGTGCCTCCCCGGTGACGAATCTTCTCGAATCAAAGGGCATCAAAGTCATAGTTGGGCAGAAAGCAGAAAATGTACCGGCAGACGCGGGAATGGTGATATACAGCGATGCTGTGTCAGAAGATAATCCAGAACGCGTTCGCGCTCGGGAGTTTAATATCCCGCAACTCTCATACTTCACGATGCTCGGGCATGTGTCGCTCGGCAAGCGTACGGTGGCAGTCGCAGGTACGCATGGGAAAACGACCACAACCGGAATGCTCGCGAAGATACTACAAGACGCTGAAATGTCACCGACTGCTATTATCGGTTCTCTGGTAAAAGATTTTGGTTCAAATTACCTACACGGAGATTCAAATTTGTTTGTGGTTGAAGCATGCGAATATCGTGATCACCTTCTTGAGCTATCGCCGCAGGTGCTAGTGATTACGAATCTCGAATGGGACCATACGGATTATTTTCCATCGTTTCAGGCACTGCAAGAGACTTTTAAGAGGGCGATTAAACATGTCCCTGCAGACGGCGCAATTATCACGGACCCGTCGAATCTAAATATCGCGCCACTTCTCGCGAGCGCGAAAGCATCGATTGTTGATTATACAAAAGAGCCAGCATACGAACTTCGCATGCCGGGTGAATTTAATCAGATGAATGCGCGTGCGGCCGCTGCGGCCGCACGCGTGGTGTTCCCGACTATTTCTGACACGACGATTGCATCTGCACTTGCCAATTTCCAAGGCACCTGGCGCCGCTTTGAATATAAAGGGAAAACTAAAAATGGTGCGGATGTCTATGACGATTATGCTCATCACCCGACTGCAGTAAGAGAAACGCTTCATGCGCTTCGCGAAGCCCGCAAAGCCCGTAAGGAGACACTTCGCAGCGAAGAGTCACCTTACAGCGAGGAGTCACCTTGCGACGAGGTGACTCCTTACGGCAGCCGGAAGGTGTCTCCTCGTCTTCGCGGCAAAATCTTTGTCGCCTTCCACCCACATCTCTACAGCCGCACTCGCGATCTTCTTGATGAATTCGCCACCTCATTCAGCGAGGCCGATAAAGTTTTTATCGCCCCCATCTTTGCTGCACGCGAGGCTGACGATGGCTCTATCTCAAGCGAGATACTTGCCGAGCATATTCGAGCAGCCGGCGTTGACGCAACTGCTATCGACTCATTTGAAGCTATTGAACAAGCTCTCAGCGAAGCTAAACAGGGAGATGTAATCATAACTATGGGCGCGGGCGATATCTACAAAGTTGCCGATGCACTCGTCAGAAAATAGAAATGCCTGGCAAACAATCGGTGTCTGACAGGCATTGGGCTAATCAATGGAAGGTTACGTTGCCAAATGTGGTTGTTGTCATCGTGGGTTGATTCCGCTTGACGACGAACAAGTTTCTCCTCCCAGACAGTTCGTCGTTATGCGTGCGTGCAAGGCCGGAAAACTTGTCGAGAGAGTTCTCAACCCACACATGAAAGAGTCCTTTCCCGTGCGCATGTTCCTCAAACGATATGGCAAGCTCTGGAATCGAGAATAACAAGCACATCGTGATGTTACGTAACAGAGCTCCTCTCTCCAAGAATGATCCTACGATAGCGTCTACTACAAGGAAAGTTCGATCTCCAACAAGCTGTGCAACGACCATCTGTTCGCCAGCAACCGCGACAATAATTGGGTAACAGTTAGTGACGAACGCATGTCCTCTACCAAGGAACATTCCATCTGCGGGGACAGCTCTGTTTTGATACAAGTGCCGATCCTCGCCTAAATTAATTGGCTCTGTAAAGACACTCCTATCAACTACGAAAGCGCCCTCTGGAACGGTGTTAGGGACATATGCCTTATGAACGCCCATATCTCGGAGTACTTCACGAAGCCCAGTAGCAAGATGTTGATTCTGCTCAGTTAAACTCCAATTGAGATTCTCTTTCGGACGTAAGGCTCTAACACTGACCGGCATTTGGTGCAACTTCATTTGATACATCTCTTCCTCCTTTGTTTAATTGGTTTGTGGTTTGTACAACTGTTCCGTTTGCTACTATATCGCATTCATAACACAAGTCAATATGGTTTTGTAGGGCGTGAGAAGTTAAGGTGTTTGAATGGGAAAGCTATCAATCGTCGCGACACCGATAGGAAATCTGGAGGACATCACGTTACGCGCATTGCGTACGCTCAAAGAGTGCGATGTTATTTATGCTGAAGATACACGCGTTATCGCGAAGTTGCTCGCGCGCTATGAAATAAAGAAGCCGGTGCTGCGGCTCGATGCGGTCACCGAATTAAAAAAAGCAGATGACATAATTGCACGGCTTGAGACTGGCGAACACGTCGTCTTCGCTTCGGACGCCGGCACGCCCTGCATCTCTGATCCAGGGTCGCGGCTCGTGGCACATGTGCGCACACTATTGCCTGAGGCGATTATAGAAGCGATACCGGGGTCCTCGGCGCTCACTGCAGCACTTTCTATCTCAGGAATTGATACAACAGGATTCATATTCCTCGGATTCTTGCCGCACAAGAAAGGGCGTCAGACTGCGTTAATGAAAATATCAGAGAGCGAAATGCCAGTCATTTTGTACGAGTCACCGCACAGGATTTTAAAGTTATTGAAAGAGATCGAGAATGTGTCACATGTCGTGATTGCGCGCGAGCTCACTAAGATTCATGAAGAGGTGGTTTCTGGGACTCCGAAGGAGGCTCTGGCGCATTTTGAGGCACATTCAGACACCGTACGTGGTGAATTTGTCGTCATCATCGTACCCTGATATAATTGACGTATGTCACGCGCAGGTACACTCATTCTTCTCGGCGTTCTAGTTATCCTAACGCCTTTTTCTGGTTTACCGACGACGGTACGTTCATTGCTTGCGATTGTTCTTGGGGCGTGTGTACTCGGTATAGGTCTTGCGATGCGTGTTCACCCAGAGTGAGGCTTTGCTATACTAGAACATAATGGAGAACCCCGAACGCGTTACCTACTTCGCGGCGACTGACTCGCGCGGGAAGTATATTCCCTTCGGTATCAAGTCGAAGGATCGCGATCGTCACATGTACGTGATCGGCAAGACCGGTATGGGCAAGTCGACTTTGCTCGAGAACATGGCGATTCAGGACCTGCGGAACGGCGAAGGGCTCGCCTTCATTGACCCGCATGGAGGGACGGTGGAACGATTGCTCGAATATATTCCAGAAGAGCGCATCAAAGACGTCGTCTACTTTGCGCCATTTGATCTTGAGCACCCCATCGCATTCAACGTGATGGAAGACGTCGGCTATGACAAACGGCATTTGGTGGTGAGCGGTCTCATGGCAACCTTCAAGAAAATATGGGAGGACGCATGGAGTGCTCGTATGGAATACATCCTCACGAACACCCTTCTCGCTCTACTTGAATATCCGGACGCGACATTGCTCGGGGTCAACCGCATGTATACCGACAAGGAGTATCGACAGAAGGTGGTTGATAATGTAAAAGACCCAGTAGTAAAAGATTTCTGGACGAAAGAATTTGCCAATTACGGCGACAGATACACACAAGAGGCGACGCCCGCGATTCAGAATAAGGTTGGCCAATTTACCGGCAACCCGCTCATTCGCAACATTATCGGCCAATCAAAATCATCTTTTGACATCCGCACGATGATGGATGAAAAAAAGATTCTTATCATTAATCTTTCCAAAGGGCTCGTGGGGGAGACCAATATGCGCCTTCTCGGCTCCATGCTCACGACGCGTATCTTCCTCGCCGCTATGAGCCGCGCGAGCGAATCAGCTGAAAATCTCCGGAAACTTCCAAACTTCTATTTCTATGTTGATGAATTTCAGAACTTCGCGAACGAAACATTCGCCGAGATTCTCTCTGAGGCGCGCAAATATAAATTGAATCTCGTTATTGCGCACCAATATATTGAACAGATGGAAGAAGAAGTGCGCGATGCTGTCTTTGGCAACGTCGGAACGACGGTCACCTTCCGTGTTGGACCATTTGATGCGGAAGTTCTGGAGACAATTTTCATGCCGAAGTTCACGAAAGAAGATATAGTAACGCTCGATAAGCGTCAGGTATATCTCACACTCATGATTGACGGGGTCGGCTCGCAGCCGTTTTCTGCAGTAACAATCCCTCCGATAGAGGCTCCTCCTGTCTCTCATAGAGAACAAGTTATTGAATCATCGCGCGCGCAATTCACCGCGCCGCGCGCAGGCATCGAGAGTGCCATCATAGAAGAGCTTGCAGCGAGTGCAGCATCGCCTGCGCCGTTTGATGCACGGATGAAGAAGAGGCCGGTAGTGCCGGTTGGCGCGAAGTCTCCAAACGCATCGCAAAAGTCCTCGGATCTTCCCGTCCCGGCTTCCCATCCTCCGCTAAAAGCTACGGAGGGCACGGCGCCTGTCGGGGCCAGAATGTTTGCTCCTCGCTCTGAGACTTCGCGCCCCGCTGTGCCACAAAAAAGTCCTGAGGATCTTAAAGCAATTCTGCGCACCATGACCGCGAAGACCTCTGTTGAGAAAGAAGAGAAGCAGGTACAAAATAAACAATCGCTCAAAGGAGCGTTAGCTGATGTGCTCGCTAAGAGTAAGCAGGAGGCAGCTCCGACGCCAGCAGGGATCGGAGCCCCGACCACAAGCGTCGGGGGAGGTAAGCAACCATTTGAGGTCCCCGAGGACGCACTACGGAAAGTGCTTAAGGGCGAGACATAGTGTTACGTATGCGCACCGTCGGTTTGCTCCTGCTGTCCATTTTATTCCCCGCGTTTGTGCATGCGGCCGATCCTCCGTCGCTCACAACGTATACCATTTCGCACGATACCATCTATCCGACTGCAACAGTCGAGTCTGGTCTCGCAACTACTACTGTCATCGACACTGCTTTTTCTGAGGCAGTAAAAGTTTCAATCAAAATCACCTCGGAGAGTGGCGCATTAATTAAGTCACTGTATTCAAGCTCGAGTGTCACAAACCCAACACCGAAGATATGGAATGGGACAAATACCGCAGGTGCAGTAGTCGACAACGGTACGTATACAATTCTCATTTTTGCCACTTCCACCGCAACTGACCTATCAATGATTGACTCGTCAAAAATAATCACTGTCGCATCATCGGATCCAACCCCTTCAGACGATTCTTCTGGCACAACTGATACGACGGCAGACACGACTACAGATACAATTACAACGCCGCCATCTTCAGGCGGAGGACCAACAGAATATCTGCCTATACCGACATTGCGCATTATCACGAGCGGAAATCGAACCGTTTCTTCTGGCGCAGATGTCGCATTTACCGCTTCGGTATACGATGGCAAAGGAAATAAACGCGACGATGCTGTGGTGACCTGGTCGTTTGGCGATGGTATGCGCAGAGTTGGCGCGAGCGTCTTTCATCCGTATTATGATCCTGGCGAATATGTTGCAGTAACGCACGTCACTACAAGTGATGGAGGTGACGCTCTCGCTGAAAGCATAATCATAGTGAAAAATGCCGGTATAAAAATTGCTTCCATATCAGCACGAGGAATCGACCTGACAAACAATGATTCTCGTACACTCGATCTTTCATTGTGGCGTTTATCCATGGGTGGACAAGAATTTAAAATTCCCGAGAACACAAAGATTCTCGCTGGTCACACTGTTCTTTTTCCTTCTAGAGTGATTGAATTACCGACCGCAAATGAAGCGTCTCTCTTGTACCCGAGCGGAGAAGTGGCGACTACATATCCAGCAACCTCGAATATTGTACAAGCGAGTGTAGCAGTGCAACCTGCAGCGAGTGTGGTGAGTTATCAGAGAGTACAAGCGGTCGAACCGATTATCAGCACAAGGACGAATGTTCAAGTACATGAAGAAGCAGTAATTGCCCCCTCCGCAGTTTTCTCAACGGAAACTGCGGAGGGGGCGGCATTGCCTCCGACGCTTTCGGTCGGGGCCCCGACTTCTGGCGTTGGGACCGTCTCTTCACTTTTTAAGTCTCCGTGGACGCTCGGCTTCATTGGCACAGTGATTCTTGCTAGTGGAGCATTCATACTTCTCTAATGAAAAGAGTTCTGATTTTTTCGCTCGCCTATTATCCGCACGTCGGCGGAGCTGAAGTTGCGGTCAAAGAAATCACCGACCGCATCAAGGATATCGAGTTTCATATGGTCACCATGAATTTCGGTGGGGAAGCAAATGAAGAAAAAATCGGAAATGTGTTTGTACACCGAGTAGGGAATGGGTCATCATACCTTCATAAAATACTTTTCATACCGCGCGCCGCTGCAGCAGCGGCGCGTCTGCATCGCGAACACCATTTCGACGCGTTCTGGGCGATGATGTCCTATATGCTGTTTCCAATCGTCCTGCTCCGATTTATGGGTTTACGAAACCCATATTTACTAACGCTACAAGAAGGCGATCCGTGGGAGCATATGTTCAGCCGCTGGTTTATTCTCCCGTTCCGGCCGCTGCTCTCGATTGGTTTTAAAAATGCATCAGCGGTGCAGACGATCTCAACCTACCTTGCTGAGTGGTCACATCGCATGGGATATCAAGGTTTAACCTCGATAATTCCGAATGGCGTTGACGTCGCACTCTTCACCCGTGGCCAACACCAGGTGTTGGCCAAAAAAGAAGGAGACACTATTTTAGTGAGCACGTCGCGCCTCGTGCATAAAAACGCCCTTGACGACGTTATTCGCGCGTTAAAATTTTTGCCGGAACACATACGCTTTGTGAATTACGGTTTCGGACCAGACAAGGAAAAACTGCAAAAGCTCGCGGAAGCTACTGGTGTTGCAAATCGTGTTTCACTTCTTCCGCATCCAGGCGTCCCAGAACTTCCTCCGTACTTGAAAGCCGTTGACATCTTCATTCGTCCCTCACGCTCAGAGGGCATGGGGAACTCATTTATCGAAGCGATGGCAGCCAGCTTGCCGGTCATCGCGACGCAAGAAGGTGGTATCGCAGACTTCCTCTTCGACGCGAAGCGTAATCCTAATAAAGAAACCACTGGTTGGGCAGTTGATCATGACTCGCCAGAACAAATTGCGAAGGCAGTAAAAGATATTTTAAACAATCTCGACCAAGTTGCGCGCGTAACAGCTACAGCAAAAAAACTTGTGGCAGAGAAGTACGACTGGAATCTAATCGCTAATAAAATTCACACTCTATTTAGTGGTATATTTGGGCGCATATGAACCGATACGATTTTATTATTGAGCAGGTGCGCGCGGCAGGGGAATTGCTCATGCGCTTACGAGAAGAGAAGTTTGACACCATGCAGAAGGACAGCGATCCACGCGATGTGGTGACCTCGGTTGATTTGGCCGTGAACGATTTTATTATTGGGAAGATACGAGAGGCATTTCCTGAGGATATTATTTATTCTGAAGAGAGCAATGGTGTAATAACCGATGTTCCGAATCTTTGGACAATAGATCCAATAGACGGCTCGTCCAACTTCTCCCGAGGGATTCCGCATTTTGCCGTCTGCGTCGCGTTTTTGCAGGATGGTGTACCAGAGGCGGGTGCGGTCTATAACCCCGTCACAGGCGAGATTTTTAGCTTCAGGAGGGGTGGTGGGGCCTTTTTGAACGGCAAGTCGATTCATGTCTCTGGAGAGACCGATTTGAAAAACTCTTTTGTGTTGCTTCACGCGGGTCGCGATGCGCAGTTGCGAGAGTGGGGAGGTAGGGCGTATCGACAACTTCTTGAACACGCGAAGAAGACCAGTAATCTCGCCGGCAGTGCGCTCGATGCTTGTTTTGTCGCGGCGGGACGCGTTGAGGCGAATATCTATGGACGACTCACCACAATGGACATTGCGTGTGCTATTGGCATTTTGCTTGAGGCAGGAGGTAGAGTCGTTAACGATAAAGGGGAGTCAATCGCTTTTTCTACCGAACCACAAAAAGTGATCATGAGTAACAACGCTCAGATTGAGGCAGCAATCTTGAAGCTTCTTTTCAGATGAATGCTATAATAGCTCATTATTAAGTAATAAATTCAGGTATGAGCGAAGGGTTACCGAAAGTTGGTATTGAACATATTTGTCGAGAAATTGATGAGATTAATGACGAACGTTTGTTAAGCGGGTTGACATTCTCGAACATTGGAGAATATTCAGATTTCGACTCTTATCTTATTGAGGGCGAAGTGGGAGGACACAGTATCAGGGTGCTCTATAGCGAAGATGAGAACGAAGTAACAGGAACTATTGATGAAGTTCCGTTAACAAAAGATTATACTAAAAAGTTCCTCAATAGATATATTGAAGTTGCTAAATCAAAAGAAAAACTTCCGCCCGGTGTATATCCTGTTGATTGAGTCCCAGTGAAGAACTTCTTTTAAGCAACCGCAAAGTCTCTCTGGCGTTCTTTTTCTTCTTCTGATCGAAGTGAATCACGTGTGGCGATATATTTTTCTGTGACTTCTCGTGCGAGAGGTCGGTCTTCGAGTATCGCAATCAGCGCCTCGCGCCAGTAGGCGAGGCGCGCGAGGGTGAGCTCGTGGAGATTCTCAGACGTCTTTGCGAGCGAGCGAGCATAGAACTCGAGGAGGAAGGTGATTTTATACGCCCGCATGAGTCTGAGAGACAAATACTCATCTTCGTCGCGATTCGTGCGCACATATTCGACCAAGAGACGTTCTAGCTCCGGACTGTGGAGCATCATGTAGTTTAAGAACCGCGCCCAGCCCTCGTATTTATTGCCGAAGTGGATCGTCGCATAGTTTGGCACACAATCGAGCATATACAGTGTGTGCTCCATCAATCTGAAATTGTGTGGAACGAAATCAGTGTGGGTAAGGTAATTTGTGTACTGGTCAATATCGAGACGATGGTTGATAAGAAATTCCTCAGCTTGTTCAAGGACTGCACTAGTAGAGGCATCATTATACAAGTGAAGTATAGACTCTTTGAGTCTTTTAAAGTCATGAAGATATTCTGTAGAAGAGAGTATTGGGAAAACGTCTTTAATTGCACGCAAGTGTTCATAGGTCGTCGCATGAAATGATTCCTGCGCCTCAAATGCAGAGAGCGCAATAAAAAATTGTTCTTCTATCGTGTGTGCTACAAACACTTGTCCTGAGGGATGAA
>JBAZRE010000010.1:0-22653 GCA_041663025.1 Minisyncoccota bacterium | reverse complement strand
AACTGCAGAATTCACTGGAAACATTTAATGTTGACCATATTGCATTTTCTCCCAATCGCGCCCTTATAGGCAAAATAGCCAAACGTTCGGTAGATGGGATAGGAGACGTTAGTTGGCATGATCATGCAGGAGTAGGAGCGTTTCCGCTCCATGTGGCTATCAAATTCAATATCCCGCTTCTTATTTGGGGTGAATCTATTGCCGAAGATTCTGGACGTGCATCATACCTAGATCCTATCCATAAATTTGATCGAGAGTATTTTCTTAAGCAGTCTGCCAAACTAAGCCCTCATGAGATGGAGAACGAAGAACTTTCTGCGAAGGATCTTTATCCTTTTAATCTGCCGACAGCTGAAGAGGTGCAGAAGGCTGGCGTATGGGGCTTTCATCTCGGCGATTATATTTTTTGGGATGATGAGCGGCAAACGGAATTTTTGGAGGAAACATACGGTTGGAAACAAACCGAGATGGAGGGAACTTACAAACGTTATAAAAGCGTAGAAGATATTATGTCCGGGATGCATGATTTCACCTGTTATCTCAAACGCGGATTTGGTCGCGCTACTGTCCAAGCGAGCATGGATGTTCGCAATGGACTCTTAACGCGCGATGAAGCTTTTGAGCTTATACGCAAGCATGATCCAGAGCGACCACAGGCGTTTGAGTATTATCTAAAAATAGCTGGAGTGAGCGAGTCAGAATTCTACGAGACAATGAAGAAGAAACGCGTGCCACAAATGCAGGGTATAAACATACCTATCACGCGCAAGACTCATGAGAATGAGGAGCGCATACTGCCTTTCCCAGAGCAACTAATAGAAAAGTTCAATCCTAATGGAAAACCTGTTGGACATCGCAGAGTGGTACTACCATCATGAACAGACTTTTTATAGACAATTCAATCGCCGCTGTTATACGCAAGATGGAGCGTGGGGAGTTAAAACCATCCGAAGTAGTTAGTGCATCGCTTTCCAACATAGCAGAGAGTGATTCGCAGTTTCATGCATGGGTGGTATACGGCGACGGACTTATTGAGCAGATTCGCAAAGAGGAGGAAACATTTGGCATTGAAGCAGGGAAGTTGTTTGAGTATATTCCTATCGGTGTAAAGGATATTTACAACACACGCGATTTCCCAACACAGATGGGTAGTCCATTGTGGAAGGACTTTACGCCTGGGAATGACGCACGCTCCGTCTTCAATCTCAAAAGAGAAGGTGCAGTCGTGGTTGGGAAAACCGTAACCGCGGAGTTTGCAGTTCATACACTCGGCAAAACGCTCAATCCATATGACACAAGCAGAACTCCAGGGACCTCTTCAAGCGGTTCAGCCGTTGCCGTCGCGCTCGGTCATGTGCCACTTGCGACCGGTTCGCAAACAGCTGGGTCAATCGTGCGACCAGCGAGCTTTTGCGGTATATACGGGATGAAACCTTCATTCGGAACAATTCCACGCACAGGTACGCTAAAAACCACAGACAGTCTAGACACACTAGGATTTTTTGTGATCCATGGTTCTGACCTTTTGCGAGGGTTTGATTCTTTACGTGTGCGCGGAAAGAACTATCCAATAAGCAACTCCGCACTAAGCGATCCTTCACGGCAAAAAAAAGAGGATGGAAAACCGTGGCGAGTTCGTATCGCTCGAACACACACATGGGAGAACGCGCCAGCATACGCCAAAGAAGCTCTTGAATCCTTTGTCAAAAAACTAGCTTTGCAAACAGGCATAGAGATATCAGACATCGCTTTACCTGTAGGAATGGAGCGTGCTCACAGTATCCACGAGACTATCTATAACAAAGCATTGTCCTACTACTTTAAGGATGAGCACAAGAAATCCTCTTTTGTCTCTCCTATCATGAACGAACTTATTGCCGCTGGAAACATTATAGATATTGAATCTTATCAACAGGCAATAGCCGATCAACGCTCTCTAATCTATGCAATGGACGAGTATATGCAAGAAGTTGATGTGTTGATCTCTCTAAGTACTGCAGGAGAAGCACCATATCGCGATGTAACAGAACTTCCTGACCCTGCGCTTATGTGGACGCTCGCACACCTACCAGTAGTCTCTGTGCCTCAATTCCGATCTCCTAAAGGACTTCCATTCGGTTTTCAGGTGGTTGCGCGTAAATATAACGATTATCTTTTGCTAGAATTTCTAGATTACTTGCGTTCACAAAAAATCATTCCAGAGAAAGCTGGATTCTATATATAATTTGAATATGCAAAACTATTTTAACAAGACATTCAAAATAGGGAATACCACAATCGGAGAAGGGTCTCCAGCATACTTTATCGCCGATATCGGTGCTAACTTTGACGGGAGTCTGGAGAAAGCGAAGAAGCTCGCATATGAAGTTAAACAGGCTGGAGGTAATGTTGCTAAGATACAGAGCTTTAAAGCAAATAAAATAGTCTCTGGCAGAGGATTTTCCTCAATGAAGCTTAAGGGTGTGCACGGTTCATGGGGTCGTCCAGTGGACGAGATATTTAAGGAAGTAGAGTTTCCTCGTGAGTGGCATAAAGAGTTTTTTGATTATTGTCGTGAGATTGGAATCACACCTTCTTCATCCCCATATGATTATGAAGCGGTAGACCTTATGGATTCTATTGGCACAGAGTTTTATAAAATAGGATCTGGTGACATTACATGGCTTGAAATGGTTGAGTATGTCGCAAAAAAGGGGAAACCGATTATACTTGCGACCGGCGCATCAACAATGGATGAAGTGCGCGAGGCCGTTGAGATTATCAAAAAAACTGGCAATAAAGATCTAGCTATACTGCAGTGCATCACAAATTATCCGTCCAAGATAGAAAGTGCCAACATAAACGTGTTGAATGCATACCGCGATGAATTTGGCACTGTGTTGGGCTACTCCGACCACGCACCTGGGGATGTCGTGGTGCTCGGCGCAATAGCGCTTGGCGCAAAAGTGATAGAGAAGCACTTCACGCTCAACAAAAATGACAAAGGTCCTGATCATCCTCACTCTATGGAGCCTGATGAATTTGCCCGCATGATAGAGCGCGCACGCCAGCTTGAATCAGCGATGGGAACGAGTAAAAAAGAGGTAGTCGATGAGGAGTCAGAGACGGTTATCGTTCAACGACGCGGGCTCACGGCAACAAAGGACTTGAATAAAGGCGTGATACTCAAAGAAGTCGATATGGAAGAGCTTAGGCCAGCGCTCGGCATATATCCAAAATACAAGAGGGAGTTATATGGAAAGCGGCTACAAAAGGGCCTCAAAGCCGGCGATCCTATACGCTGGGAGGATATTGCTTGATTTCTATGGAAGAACGCGAACATTTCATTGCACTTCTGAGTAACCAACCGCTTCTCCATGCGGACGCTATCGTCTTGCTTCAAGGTGACGGACTTTCTCGCGTGCCGCACGCAGCCGAACTTTTCCACAAAGGATATGCTCCTGTTATTGTGCTTGTGGGCAAAGCAGATGATCTAGCGTATGGAAGCGTCCCAAGCAGGGAACTTAAAGCCGAACTCCACGCACTTAAAGTACCAAAGGAAGCAGTTATTTTTGAGGAAACTGCAGCGCATACTCGCGCAGAAGCCGAACGTTCGCTAACTCTCGCTAAAGAGAATGATTGGAAGAGTCTCCTTATCGTTTCTTCGCCACACCATCAGTATCGGGCGTTCCTCACATTCCTAAAGGCGATGCGCGACGCTGGGATGTCACTCATTCTCCATAACGCGCCTGCGCGGGAGCTCCCATGGTTTTTGCGAAATCCTTGGGGGCGTAGATCCGATCTCTTGACTCAAGAGTTTGAGCGCATTGCACGTTATCAAGAAATGGCGCACGTTGCCTCATTCGCGGATGGGATACTATATCTAGAATGGAAAGAATCACAACCATAGGTCCTGATGAGCTGGCGGCGATGCCATATGACTTTGGCGTTTTGAGTGCACCTGTCATACCGTGGAGCGAAGAAGAACTTGCACAGCACTCAAAAACTCACGTGCTTATCTTTACGCCATGTGTCGCGACCATCAACTCTCTGCGCGAAAAGTTTGGTATTGACCCAAATGTTTCGGAGCCTTGTTTTTATAATCAGGACTGGTATCTGAAAGAAGATTTTGCAAACACTCCTCTTGATGGGAAGTGGCACCTGATTCGCAAACAAGTGCTTGAAGATGCGCGGGCAAAACAGCCAGAAGAAATAGAAGCAGCTCTTGCGCATGAAGAATCATTTTCGACTGCAGTAACTTGCGCGTTTGCATTCTTCTCATACTGGTTCCATACGAATGGAGAAAAACTCTGGGAACATGACTTCGTATGGTGCTCTGATCGCGACCACAACGGCGACCGTGTCTATATAGGCAGATACGAAGACCCCGATGGCGTCAATAAAAATGGCTTCAACATTCACCGTCATCTCGCGCTCCGCCACTCATACAGCGCTGCACCAGAGATTATTATCTGACATGATTACAGCCATCATTCAGGCGCGGATGAGTTCAACAAGATTGCAGAATAAGGTACTGTTGCCGTTGGGAGATACAACCGTGCTGGGACACACAGTGCGACAGGTGAAAAAAGCAAAAAAGATCGAGCGGGTTATTGTAGCGACGTCTACAGGGAAAGATGATGATCAGATAGAAGCATATTGCAAAGAAAATGGGATTGAGGTATCCCACGGTTCGCTCACTGATGTTCTTGACCGTTATTACCAAACAGCGGTTGTGTGTGGATCAAAACATATAGCACGCATGACCGCGGACTGCCCGCTTATTGATCCCGCCGTTATTGATCGTGTAGCTACAGAATATGAGAAAGGGGAGTGCGACTATATTTCTACCGGCCGCATCATTTCTACATTTCCAGACGGCATGGATACAGAAATATTTTCTTTTAAGGCGCTGGAAGTGGCATGGAAGGAGGCAAAACTGCCATCCGAGCGTGAGCATGTGACGCCATTCATCTGGAACCATCCTGAACGTTTTAGAGTTATAGAGGTAAGGAATGATAGAGACTTGTCATCTGTGCGCTTGACGCTTGATGAAGATTTTGATTACCAGGTCATACGGGAGATTGTTCAGAACGTACCTGATCTTTCATTGGAATCAATCGTGCGATATATTGAAAAGCACCCAGAAATTGCAAAAATAAATGGCTCAATAGTACGAGATGAAGGGTACTATAAATCACTCAAACAAGATGAAGAAACAAAATAAAAATAATAAAACAATAAAAAAGTCGCGAGCGCTCTGGGAGAAAGCGCAAAAAATTGTGCATGGCGGTGTGCCACTCCTGAGCAAAAAACCAGAGCGTTTTTTGCCTGGGCAATGGCCTGCATATTTTAAAAGTGCAAGTGGGATTACGGTCACCGACCTTGATGATAATCAATGGATTGATTTCAGCTATATGGGTGTAGGCCCCAACCTTCTCGGTTATGCAGACCGCGAAGTGAATGCCGCGGTCAAAAAAGTTATTGACTCTGGGAATCAAAGCACACTCAATAATCCAGAAGAGGTTGAGCTTGCTGAAGAACTTTTGCGTCTGCACCCTTGGGCTGATCAGGTGAGATACGCGCGCACCGGCGGGGAAATCGCTTCTATGGCGGTACGCATTGCAAGGGCGCACACCGGCAAAGACTGTGTGGCGTTTTGTGGTTATCACGGTTGGCACGATTGGTATCTCTCGAGCAACCTCGCAAAAGATAAAAATCTAGATGGGCATCTGCTCTCAGGACTTCAACCGCTCGGCGTACCGCGCACGCTACGCGGAACCGCGCACCCTTTCACGTTCAATCATATCGAAGAACTCGAAGCCATTGTGAAGAAACACAAGATCGGTGTTATCGCAATGGAGCCGATGCGTCACCATTTGCCAGAGAAGGATTTTCTGAAAAAAGTTCGGAAGATTGCCGACCGCATAGGAGCAGTGCTTATTTTTGATGAAATATCATCCGGCTTTCGCCTTGGATTCCCCGGATATCACACCAAGAGCGGCGTTACTCCAGACATTGTCATATATGCCAAAGCAATAAGTAACGGCTTCCCAATGGCGACGATTATCGGAAAAAGAAAGATTATGAAAGAGGCAGAAGCCAGCTTTATTAGCAGCACCTACCATTCAGAGCGAATAGGCCCTGCAGCAGCGCTTGCGGCAATACGAAAAATGAAAAAAGTTCGCGTGACTGAATATGTAAACCGTATCGGATGGAAAATCGGAGACGAATGGAAGCGTCTCGCAAAAAAACATGGTCTACCGATTGTCGTTGATGGTCCTGGGGCTTTTATAAATTTCACGTTCAAACACTCTGATGCTACGACTCTAAAAGCACTCTTTACACAAGAGATGTTGCGTCATGGATATCTCGCAACTACTCTGATTTATGTAAGCTACGCACACAAACTCTCTGATATTCCTGCATACGCAAAGGCAGTAGATGAATCATTTCGTATTATTGTTCAGGCATTGCAAAATGGAGATATCAGTAAGCAGCTGCAAGGTGAGCTTCCTGAAGTTGGATTTGCTCGGCTCACCTAGCGTATAATGAGTTTTCTGAACACCATTCGCATTCTTTTTCATACGTTTAAAAAATACCGCTGGCATATTGCCGCGCTTGTCGCGTTCGGCATTATCAGCGCGCTTTTGGAAGGAATCGGCATTAATGCCGCTATCCCGCTCATATCATTTTTCATGGGCGCCAGTAATGGTGCAACAGACTTTATTACACAAACGATCCAATCCCTTTTCGGATTTATACATATACCATTCAGCTTCCGATATTTGCTCGGGTTCATTCTGGGACTTTTCATACTGCGGGCTATATCAGTTGTGGTGTTCGGTTACATTCGCGGCTGGATAAGTGCAGATTTCTTGGGGAAAGAGAGCGAAGACGTGTTGCGCCGCACGCTACTCTCCGCATGGCCATTTTCGCTGAAGCAGAAGCTTGGCACTATGCACAACACTCTGGTGAGGGACGTACAGTGCACCAGCAGTCTCTTAGGGGCTGTGGCGCAAATCATCCAGTCGTTCAGCGGTTTTCTCATGTACCTACTCGTGGCGGTCAACATCTCTCCTATTATGACGTTTTCTGCGCTTGGTGGAGGTATGATTCTTATGTTTGTTTTGCAGCCGTTCCTGCGGCGTGCGCGACGTATTGGAGAACAAGTAACAGGAGTTGAAAAACAGTTTGCGCAATTCTTGAGCGAGCACATCATTGGTATGAAGTCCGTCAAAGCCGCAGGAGTGGAGCGTTCCGCTATCGCAGATGGCAATTCACATATACGCTTGTTGCGCCACCTCTCAATAAAACAATCACTTGTACACTCTGTCAGTACCAGCTTCTTCCAGCCATTTGGTATCGTGCTCGTTTCGGTACTTTTCTTATTGACCTATCACACAGCATCTTTCAATGTTATTTCCTTTGCGGCATCGCTCTATTTGATACAAAAAATATTCACCTATCTTGAATCGGGACAGAACTCTCTTCAGACGGTGAGCGAGCTGATACCGTATGCGAAGAACATCGCCACATTCAAGAGTAATCTGGAACTGCATAAAGAATCATCAGAAGGTACATCACCATTCATTTTCAAACATGAGCTCGCTTTCAAAGGGGTTTCATTCTCATATGAAGAAGACAGGCAGATTCTAGATAATGTCAGCTTCTCAATACATGCAGGAGAGACGGCAGGGCTCATAGGACCATCAGGTGCAGGGAAGACTTCAGTCGCTGACTTGCTTCTGCGACTTTTTAAACCGAGTGAAGGGTCTCTTCTGCTTGATGACGTGCCTAGCGAGTCTATTTCTCTTGAAGAGTGGCGCACGCATATCGGCTACGTATCACAGGATGTTTTTCTCCTGAACAGTACTATTGAAGATAATATACGGTTTTATAACCATGAATTGACTGCTGAGGATATTGAGAATGCCGCTAAACAGGCAAATATTTATAATTTCATTATCGGTCTGCCTGAAGGATTCAAAACAATCACTGGTGATAGGGGTGTCATGCTCTCTGGTGGTCAACGCCAGCGCATCGCATTGGCACGCGCTCTTGCTGGAAAACCAGCGCTCCTAATACTAGATGAGGCGACGAGTGCTCTTGATCACGAGTCAGAAAAACTAATCCATGAATCCATTCATGCACTACGAGGCAAGACGTCAGTGTTCATTATTGCACATCGCCCATCCACAGTTGCAGAAGCTGATTCTATTCTCGTCCTTGATCGTGGCCGCATAGTGGAGCGCGGTACCCCGCAAGAACTGCTCCAAAACAGCAAATCATATTTCTATAAGATGCAGAACGTATGATGTGGTATAATCGCAACAATCATGCAAAGTGACGGTACGGCGAAGAGTATTGCGAGATGGGTGGCGCTTGGGGCGCTTTTCCTAATACCGTTCACGCCGCTAATCGTCGCAAGCTCCTACTTCTTTCCTTTCATCACCGGCAAGGCGTTTTTCTTTCGCATTCTTGTTGAGATAGTGTTTGTAGCCTGGGTTGCACTCGCTTTTCTCGATAAAGAATATCGCCCACGCCTTTCTTGGATTGGAATCGCGGTACTCGCTTTTGTCGCATGGATGTTTGTTGCAGATGCATTCGCGATTAATGCGGCAAAGGCATTCTGGAGCAATTTCGAGCGTATGGAGGGATGGGTGTTTCTTGCTCACCTTCTCGGATTCTTCTTCGCCTCGAGCGCAGTGCTGCGCGTAGAGAAAAGGTGGCGTACATGGTTTTTCGTATCGCTAGGGGTCTCGCTTATCATTGTCGTGTACTCGCTTCTACAGCTCGCGGGTACCGTGGCGATTCATCAAGGTTCAGTGCGTATTGATGCTTCTCTTGGCAACTCTGCGTACCTAGCCATCTATCTCCTCTTCAGTACGTTCGTTGCGCTCTGGCTCGCATTGACAGAGAGTCGAACATGGCTCAAATGGTCTTTAATCGCGCTCGCTGGACTAGAAACACTGCTTATATTCTTCACCGAGACACGCGGAACAATCATAGGTCTTGTCATTGCCCTTGCGCTAGCGGCACTTCTGACAGCATGTACGGCGGGGAAACATATACGCCGAGTCGCGGGAGGCACGTTCGTGCTGATTCTTGTTCTGGTGGGTGGCTTTTATCTAGCACGTAACTCATCATTCGTACAGGGGAATCATGTGCTACGACGTGTAGCATCAATCTCGCTTAACGATGGTCAAACCCGCTTCACCATTTGGAACATGGCATTCAATGGTGTGCTCGAACGGCCTCTTACCGGCTGGGGGCAAGAGGGCTTCAATTACATTTTCAATAAGTACTATGATCCGTCGCTCTTCCATCAGGAGCAGTGGTTCGATCGTGCACATAATGCCTTCATTGATTGGCTTACCGCTGGAGGTATCCCGGCATTCCTGCTCTATCTCTCGCTCTTCGGCTCTGCCATCGTCATGCTATGGAAGAGTTCTGAACTCTCGCGCCCTGAGCGCATAGCGCTAACGGCAGCACTCGTCGGCTATGCCATCCACAACATATTCGTTTTCGACAACCTCTCCTCATATATGTATTTCTTTGCAATACTCGCACTGATTGATTCACAAGTTGCCAGGCCTCTGCCTCGGCTTGAGAGCGCACCAGTTCTCGGAGCCGAAGACAGCGTAACCTACGCACTCCCGATCTCTCTCATTGTTGTGCTCGCGCTTATCTGGACAGTGAATGTCCCTGGCATGCAGGTGGCCACAAAACTCATCACGGCACTCTCGCCATCGTCTGTTGGCGTAGCGACAAACATCGCGGCATTTCAAGATCTCGCCGCGCATCCGTCTTTTGCTGCACAAGAAGTTCGTGAGCAGATCGTCGCGGCCGCAGGAAGTATCATCCAGAGTTCATCAGCGACGGACGCTGAAAAACAGCAGATCGTTTCGCTCGCCATTGCTGAAATGCAGAAACAGGTTGCCGCGTATCCTCTCGATGCACGCGAGCACCTCCAACTCGCCTACATATATCGTGCCGTAGGGGACAGCGCGTCAGCGCTCAAAGAGGTTCAGTCAGCCTTGGCACTTTCACAAAAGAAAGAACAAATATGGATTGAGGCAGGAGCTACCGAATGGGATTTGGGTAATGTGAAAGCTGCGCAGACTGATTTCAATACCGCGTATGCACTCGGGCCGCAGTTTACTGAGCTTGCTACGTACGCCGCCGCTGGTAATATCGCCGCCGGGGATCAGGCGGCTGCAGACGGGATTCTTATTGGTGCTTTTGGCACTATAAATGTGGATAGTGAGGTACTCGCGGTCGCGTACTATCGCGCCAAAAATTGGCCGCGTCTCATTGCTCTATGGAAGGCGCGTACAGAGAAGCCTGGCGCGAGTGTAGAAACGTGGTTCGGGCTCGCGTCTGCATATTACACAGCTGGCGACAAGGTAAATGCAAGTAAGACTATCAAAATGGCCGTCTCCTTATATCCTGATGCGGCAGACGCGGGTGCAGCAGCTTTGAAACAAATAGGGCAATGAACTTGCAGGAGCACGTCTCACTCGCGCCATTCACAACATTTGGAGTGGGCGGTGAAGCGCGTTTTTTTATAGAAGCACACACAGACAGCGAAGTAGAAGATGCGATTGCATATGCCCATGAACGTGCACTATCGCTGTATATACTCGGTGCTGGCAGCAACATACTCGTGCCGGACGATGGTGTAGATGGTGTGGTGTTAAAGATGTCATTACAGGACATCGCTTTTGAGAATGCTGGTGATAATACATTATTGATCGCTGATGCTGGAGCACCATGGGAAAAAGTTGTTGATGTTGCGAATGAACGCTGTATGTTTGGTATTGAAAACCTTGCTGGCATCCCAGGTACTGTGGGTGGCGCAGTAGTACAGAATATCGGTGCCTATGGCGCCGAACTCGCTGATGTTTTCGAATACGCAGATGTAATAAGTAGTGTTGATGGCACATGTAGGCGCATCAGTCGAGACGAAGCAGCATTTGCATACCGCACGAGTTTTTTTAAAGAACATCGAGAATACATTATCCTGCGTGCCGCGCTACGCCTCTCAAAGAGTGCCTTGCCAAACCTAACATACCCAGATCTCGCGCGCATGAGTGCATCTGGCACGCCCCTCGCGACACCAACCGAGATTACAAGTGCCATCCGCGCCATCCGAGCCACAAAATTTCCGTTGGCAGGGAAGGGTACTGCTGGATCATTCTTTAAAAACCCAATTACCTCAGCTGCTCTTGCAAGCTCTCTTGCACAAAACTTCCCCGGTCTACCAGTATTCACACAAGAAGGCGATAGTGTGAAGATATCGCTCGCGTGGCTTCTGGATCAGGCCCTTTCGCTCAAAGGATTTTCAAAAGATCACGTGCGGCTCTACGAACATCAGCCACTGGTTATTGTGGCGAGTACTGGTGCGACTGCTGCAGAGGTGGATGCATTTGCAAACGAAATAGCAGGACGTGTTTTCAAAGCGACTGGCATCATGATTGAACGTGAAGTAGAAATGTTCGGCACGCAAAAATAACTGACAAAAATTTTGTAGAATTTTTATAAAAGTTATCCACACATTTTATTTTTTCGTTACACAAAAGTTTTTTACGCGCGATAATGATGTATAGAACGTTTGTGCATTAAAATAATTTTGCACGGACGGGTCGACATATCAACCTCATCCTAATCGCAACCACCATGGCAAAGAAGCGTAAGGCCGCGAAGAAGAAAGTAGCAAAGAAGCGCGGTTAATCAGCAAAAAAAGAAAATGCTCACCAGCTGGTGAGCATTTTCTTTTTTTGGTATAGTTCATCGTGATGCTCGATCTCTCACGTTTTTTCTCTAAGAACCAATCCGCAGCCTTTTTAAAGGTTGCGGCGCCGGTCGTGGCAGCGACAAACACTCTTTCTGAAGAGCTTATTGGGCTCTCAGATGAGGCGATCCGCTCGCGCCTTGATGAGGTACGCGTTCGCGCACGCGAGGCAGGAGCAACGCCTGAACGTGATATCCCGCTTGTGTTCGCACTCGTGCGAGAAGCATCTCGCCGCACACTCAAGCAACCACATTTTGATGTGCAATTAATCGGAGGGCTTGCGCTTCTACGCGGCAAAATTGCAGAGATGCGCACGGGAGAGGGGAAGACGCTTGTCGCCACACTACCAGCAACCTTTCATGCACTCGCAGGGAAAGGTGTACAGATCGTTACGGTGAATGATTATCTCGCACGCCGCGACAGTGTCTGGATGGGTCAAATCTATGATTACTGCGGGCTGACTGTTGGCGTCGTGACCAGCGTCGGCGCATACCGATATGATCCTTCGCACGTTGCACAAGAAGAAGATGCTCAGCGCGATGTCGAAAGTTCCTTCAGAGTTTTTTACGACTATCTGCAGCCCGTTGAGAAGAAAGATGCGTATGCATGCGACATCACCTATGTTACCAACAACGAGCTTGGCTTCGATTATTTGCGCGACAACACCGCCTACGATGCGTCACAGATCGTGCAACGTCCGTATCACTACGCGATTATCGACGAAGTCGACTCTATTTTAATTGATGAGGCGCGTACACCACTTATCATTTCAGGTCCTTCCGGCGACTCGCAAAACCTCTACGAACGTTTTGCCACCATCGTCCGTGAGCTCAAGGAGGGAGAAGATTATACGGTTGATGAGAAGCAAAAGGCGATTCAGATTACAGAAGAAGGAATGCACAAAGCCGAGCGTGCGCTTGGTCTCGAGAATCTCTATACCGAAGGCGGAATAAAATATGCGCATCACCTCGAGACGGCGGTGCGCGCGCAGGCGCTTTTCCATAAAGATAAGGAGTATGTCATACGAGAAGGTGAGGTCATCATTGTTGATGAATTTACGGGAAGAATGCAGCCCGGCCGTCGTTGGTCAGAGGGTCTTCATCAGGCAATCGAGGCAAAGGAGAGTGTGAAGGTGCATGAGGAGACACGCACGTACGCGACCGTCACATTCCAAAACCTTTTCCGCATGTATGGGCGACTCGCCGGCATGACAGGTACCGCGCTCTCGTCAGAAGAGGAGTTTTATATCGTCTACGGGCTCGATGTAGTCGTCGTGCCGACCAATAAAACCTCACAGCGTAAAGATTATGATGATCTCATTTTCCAAACATCCGCAGGGAAATATCGTGCTGTTGCGCGTGCGGTCAAAGAGAAGTATGAAAAGGGGCAGCCAGTTCTCGTGGGTACAGTCTCTATCGAGGACAATGAAATTGTGAGTGCGTATCTCACTGAAGCAGGTGTACCTCACGAGGTATTGAATGCTAAGAACCACGAGAGAGAAGGTGAGATTATTGCCGAAGCAGGGAAGGAAGGGCGCGTGACGGTCGCAACCAACCTGGCGGGTCGTGGTGTAGATATCAAGCTTGGCGGTGCGCTTGCCGACAGCGAGAAGCGCACATCTGTTCTCGATAAGGGCGGCCTTATGGTTCTTGGAACCGAGCGACACGATGCGCGTCGCATCGACAATCAGCTTCGTGGACGTTCTGGTCGTCAGGGCGACCCGGGGGAGACCAGGTTTTATGTTTCTTTAGAGGACAAGCTGATGCGCGTGTTTGCATCCGATACGTTGAAGAAGGTTATGGGCCGTTTTGGTATTCCAGAGGACGAGCCGATTGAGAGCGCGATGATCACTCGTTCTCTCGAGACGGCACAGGAGCGCATTGAAGGGTTCAACTTCGACTCACGCAAGCAGGTGCTCGCATATGACGATGTTATGAACACACAGCGCCTTGCGATCTATGCACGTCGGCGCGCAGCGCTTCAGGGAGGTGATGTTGAAGTGGAGGCACTCTTTAACGACTTTTGTGCAGACAATGCAGGTGCACTTAGTGCACTTGAGTCGAAGAAAACAGAATTCGGTGATGCGTTTGTCGCCCATCTGCGCCGTCTTCTACTACAGGTTATCGATATGTTTTGGCTTGAACATCTTGAGACGATGGATTATCTTCGTCGTTCAGTGTCGCTCCGTGCCTATGGGCAGCGGGATCCTCTTATTGAATATCGACGCGAGGGGCTTGCGCGTTTTAGACAGCTTGAGGCAAATATTAAAGCAGCGATTACTGAGGCGTTGCCGCGTCTCCAGTCAACGGATGATGCGCGTATTCGTGCAGAAGAAGAAAAGACGCGCGCCGCACTCGTTGCGGCAGGGAAGGAAGAGGATTCTGCGCCACAGCCACTCCGAAAAACCGGTGAGCACGGTCGGAACGATTTGGTCACAATCAAGAAAGGAAACGAGACGAAAGAAATAAAGTTTAAAAAAGCAGAGCCGTTCCTCGCCGATGGTTGGGAAATACTTTCGTAAGTTCGTCTCAATATAGGCACTACCATATATGGTAGGGCCTCGCCAGCCGTCTTTTCTATTCATTTGTTTTTTGGTTCGGGGAAGAGTAGGAAATGAAGGGGGTACCGTCGCTTGAGGCGGAATAGCATACTCGTTGCATATTTCTTCTTAAAATCGCGTTTTCCAAATTCTTCTTCCATTGCCATAATCGCCGTCTCATACCCGGGCATCTGGTCTTGAAGCCATCGACGGATACGCTCGATAGTACAATAACCGGCTCCAGTTCTTTGACGGATGGAATCACTCGTTTCGTCTTGCAAAAGAAGTCTGGCAATTAGAATTCGGCGACCAAGCATAATACGCTCGCTTTCAGTGAGGAGATCGCGCAGGAAGAGCTTCATAGCAGAACGCCCATGCACAGTGCCCGCCGCGGTATAGAGTGCATCAAGCGTTAGAATACGCTCCTTCTCGCTCAACTCCTCCATTTTCTTTTTCATATCTAAAATACTACCATATATGGTAGTACCATTATATTGGCTGTGTGGAAAAACTGAAACGCATTGAGAAATTTATTGGTCCAAGATTCTAAGAGATCTCTTTATGGAAGTAAAAGCGTACGCCCACAAGAATGGAAGCCATATAGGCATGATTCCGAAAAGACTATTTCGGACAAAAGTTTCTACACCAGTCTGAATGAAAAAGTATTCCGCTGCTGTTATGACCAGCAGTCCAAATGCGTACGCAAGGTAATCATGTTCTTCTCTCTTAATTACGAAAGAAGTAATCGCAATTAAAATGTAGATCAACGCTAAAACATAATCATTTAAAACAATCGGTATGAGCCCTACCATGAGTGCAACCGGAATCGCATTCAAAATTATTCTCCAAATCTTGTTCCACATTCCTGAAGTATACATCCTTCGTGCTTCAGATTTACCAGCCGTGCTTCAAATTTGACTGTGTGGTAGGGTAAAGATAATGGCTCTTACAGATCAAGTGACTATTTCGGCTATGGCGGGGCGGGGTGGTGATGGAGTCGTGCGTTGGCTGCACACCAAGACAAATGCACGTGGAGGACCAGTCGGTGGTGACGGAGGTAAGGGTGGCGACGTTGTTCTGCTTGGGGTGCGTGACTTAGCGGCTCTCGCACATTATCGCTACGAGAAAAAATTTCATTCTGAAAATGGTGAAGGGGGTAAAGGTGATTTAAAACATGGTGCAAATGGAGAAGATGTTTTACTCCGCGTTCCTGTTGGCACCATCGCGCGTATAATAGAGACAGGAGACGAATGTGAAATCACGAAAGAAGATGAGCGCGTGATAGTGTTTAAAGGTGGTTTTGGTGGAAAGGGCAATGCCCGTTTTAAGAGCTCGACCAATCAGAACCCTTTTCAACAAACCAAGGGTAAAAAGGGCGGGGCTGGGGATATTGAATTGACCCTGAAGATCATCGCGGATGCCGGGCTTATCGGGCTACCGAACGCGGGGAAGTCCTCTCTCCTCAACGCGCTCACGCGGGCGAAGTCAAAGGTAGGGGACTACCCATTCACGACACTTGAGCCCAATCTTGGTGACTTTTACGGTCGAGTTATAGCCGATATCCCAGGCCTTATAGAAGGTGCCTCGTCCGGGCGAGGGCTTGGCATAAAATTCCTTAAACACGTCGAACGCACAGGGATTCTGCTACATCTCGTCTCGGCAGACCAAGAAGACCCTCTTGCGGCATATGAGGAAGTGCGTAAAGAGATCGAATCATTCGGGCATAGTCTTGTTAAAAAGCGCGAGACGATCATCTTATCTAAAACAGATCTCATTTCTCCAGGAGAATGCGAAACAAAAATGCAATTACTTGCCAGAGAGACCGGTAGGGAAGTGCTTTCAGTGTCGGTCATGGATCCAAAATCACTCAAAGTGTTTTCAGACAAACTCACGAAACTCCTAAAATAGTCGTAAATTCGAAGTACGAAGCACGAAATCCGAAATAAATAAAAAATTTTTGGAATTTTAAATTTGGTGCTTGTTTCGTGCTTCGGATTTCGTGCTTGGTGCTTTAAGGGATTTGGGGTACTCTTTTGGCATGTATCGTCCCACCATTGGTCTCGAGATTCATGCGGAGCTTCGCACCCGCACCAAGATGTTCTGTGATTCCGCGAATGATCCTGACGAGACTCGACCTAACATAAACGTCTGCCCGGTTTGTATGGCACATCCAGGCACGTTGCCTGTCATCAACCGAGAAGCGATACGGCACGTCTTGCGTATTGGAGCGGCAGTTGGAGGCACGCTTGCTGATGTGAGTGAGTTTGATCGCAAAAGTTATTTTTATCCCGATATTCCAAAGGGTTACCAGATCAGTCAATATGCGCAACCGTTGGTGACTGGAGGATCGCTCGCTGGTGTCGCCATTACGAGAGTGCATCTTGAAGAAGATACTGCTCGGTCAATCCATGAGAACAATAAGAGTCTTGTTGATTTCAATCGTGCAGGTATTCCACTCATGGAGCTTGTTACAGAGCCGGTGATCCCGGACGCCGAGACGGCAGGACGCTTCGCGCGTGAGTTACAGCTTCTTCTACGCGCGCTCGGTGCAGGCGAAGCGAACATGGAAAAAGGTGAGATGCGTATCGAGGCAAACATCAGCGTTGCAAAATCCGAAGCACGAAGCACGAAATCCGAAACAAATTCAAAACTAGGAACAAAAGTTGAGGTCAAAAATTTGAACTCGTTCCGTTCTGTTGAACGGGCTATAGCCTTTGAAGTGGATCGCCAGATCGCCCTTCTTGAGAAGGGTGAAGAGGTAGTGCAAGAGACGCGTGGTTGGAATGAGACGAAACAACAGACATTCCACCAGCGCTTTAAAGAGGGAAGTGCCGATTACCGATATTTCCCGGAGCCAGACCTCCCGAAACTTTTTCTCTCTGAGATCACAGAGTTTTCTTCAGAGTCGATACATGCATCGTTACCTGAATTGCCATGGGATAAGAGGAGCCGTTGGATGGAAGAATATTGGCTGAAAGAAGAAGTGGCAGAATTCTTTGTACAAAAAGTTGAGCTCGGAGTGTTTTTTGAAAAAGTGGTACTTGGTAAAACTTCTGATTTTGTAAAACTCGCTGTCAACTACATCACATCTGACCTACTAGCATTGCTCAATGAGAAAGAAGAAATGATTTTTTCTGATGCAGATAATTTCATAAAACTTATAGATATGGTTATTTCAAACACACTATCTTCTCGTGGCACCAAAGACATTCTGCGCATCATGGTTGAAAGTGGTGGAGACCCAGAGGATATAGCACGTGAGCGTGGGCTTATACAGATCCATAATACCGAAGATCTCAGGAGCGTAGTCAAAAGCGTCCTTGTTGAGGAGGCTAAAGCGGTTGCCGAGTATCAAGCTGGAAAGGATGCTTCTCTGCAGTATTTAATCGGCAAGAGCATGAAAGCCACCAATGGCGCTGGTAACCCGACTATTCTGAAGGAAATCATAATAGAAGAATTAAAAAAGTAAGTGGTTGTGCACAGCTCTTCCTTGCAAGCCGAGATACGGCTATACTACAGGAATGGATGAGATCCTCATAGAAGAAAAAAAGTACGTATCGTCAAAACAAGCTGCGAAGATCACCGGATATGCGAAAGATTATATCGGGCAACTTTGCCGTGAGGGTAGAGTGCCGGCGCGCCTTGTTGGACGTAGTTGGTACGTTCTTGAAACGGCTATTCAGGACCATCGTTTCGGTAATCCAGAGGTTGTTGTGCCAGAGAGGCCAAAATCCGCACCACAGGCCTCTATAGCCTCTACATGGGCACCTCCACGCTATGAGGCGTCTTCAGAGGCACTTCTCCCTTCAGTAAATCGTCCTCAAGACAATAATACTACTGAACCAGAAATTACCTCACCATCGTCTGCAAATACCCAAGAGAGAGAGGATGAGACGCAGCATATTGAAGATTCATGGAAAGCATGGTTTGACCGCTTCGATCATGCCGTAGATGCAGAAGCAGAAGCATCAGCAGGTGTCGCAAGCACTGACGAAGGAATTATCGAGGCCGAGGGCGTAATGCCCGTAGATGCTGAAGAAATAAAGAATGAGGAGGTAGAAGAAAAGCCAAAGCCAGAATCAGAAGCAGAGGTAGGTGAAAGTATCGAGGTATCTATACCAATCCACACACTACATCAGCCGCTCTACCAGCCGCCTCCAGAGGAACTCCTGCCTCGCACAACAACAGTTGAGGCTATCATTGATACAAAACAGGCACAGAACAAAAAAGTGGCTCAAAGAAAGGGCAGTAGGGATGGGGGAAAGACAGCTAGAGTAATGCGAATAATAGGAATAATGCTGGCAATAATCATATCTGCCATAGCTATCGCTGGAAGCGGATATTTTGATGAATACATGCTTTCGAATAGCCAAACAAGAATGATAGCCGGAATGGCACTCTACAATAAGTGACTTATATACTTGTTTTCTCGTCTCGTTTTCTGTTCTCGTTCTAGCAAGATTGAATATAAGCCGTACAAACAGGCGTCTAGATACCAGAACAAGACACTGCTAGGTGCCAGATCATTTACGTCCACAGATACCTTTATATAAGCACATTAGATATTTATCATGTCGCAAAATATCTTGTTTAAATGATTGTGCGACACTCAAGAAGTGATACCGCGACACAGAATCGACTCCAATAGGCTTATTTGAAGCGGTAAGAATAGATTTTTATAGATCGTATCTTTTATCGCTATCATTTTCATTGAGTACCAAGGAAGATTTATTCGTGTAAAATTCCCGCTCCTGTGTAAATTTAAACTGTTTTGGAATTCATTTTTAGTATCAGACAGATCAGACATATCTTATCCACAGACCATTCCTAGGAAATGCCGGAATAGTTAGCTATTATTTAGTTAATTCGGCTATCCGACATGGATCAACTCTTTGAAAAAAATCTCATATCGACAAAGGATGCTGGAGAGTTTTCCGGGTACACTTCAGACTACCTTGCGCGTCTCGCACGTTCCGGAAAAATAATTGGAAAAAGAATTGGGCACAGTTGGTTTCTCGATAGAGACTCACTCACTTTATTTTTGAGCAGACAAGGGGATCGTAAGATTGATTACGCGCGCGCGCTCGCGCGCGCGAGAGAGACAGAATACCGCAAACACCACTCACTACAGCACAGTGTCGTGAAGACATTGTCAAAGCCAATCAAATTACCGTTTGAGAGCATCGTAGGCAATTCGCTTCGTGTACACGCCGTTGCCACCTTAACCGCGTTTCTGGTCGTTACTGCTGGCGCATACATCGCACAAGCAGCGGCTATACCGCAGTTTGCGAACAGTGTTGAATCGATTGCTATCGAAGCCGCTTCAGGATTCAACGCAACATTTGGAGGAATCTTGCCGAGCATCGCGTCGAGAATCAACGCAGCATCAGAAGAAGGGCGAACTCATTCACAACATGTATCAACTCGTGTTGCATTGTTGACGAAACACATTGCACCAGCACTACGAGTGCCAACCCTGTCTCTGTCACCTGTTGCAGTTACCGAGTATCGTGATGTACCTGGCACGTTCTCAGTTATTCACCACAACAACTCTGCATCATCAACAGCGATGTTTAGCGATATGCAATCGTTTGTCGGAGACACACTCACACTCATTTCGTCGCCGACACGTATCGCAGGTACTCTCGTAAACGGCTATCGTGTTCTTGGTGAGATTGGCTATAACGCAATCAACACATCTCTTGCCGCGTATGTTGATCTCATACGTCACGCAGGAGTATCAACACTTTCACTTGCTGCAACGAGTCGCGATACACTCGCGACCATGCCGCGACTCATTACCAACGTGAATCTTGCATTTGGTAATTCGATTATCGCAGTAACACACACAGCGATACGTGCTGATGTTGCTGCGGCTTATGGTCTCTCTGAAGTAGCACCACAAACAGGGCGTGCCGTACTGGCATTCGTGATCACGACTGGCGATACACTCGCGAACACTACAGGTGGTGTAGCCGTTCGCACACCAGCAACTATCGCACGTGCCATTCGTGGATTTAGCGAAGCTGGGCCAACACTTGCTGGAGCTGTCTTTGACGCCGAATATGTTGTAGCTTCTCGCTTTGTAGCACTCACTGACGCGATTTCAGGGCGCTATTTGGCCTTTATCAAATACACTGGGCGCTTCGCATATGACCTTAAGGCTGCTGTTAGATTCCCTCAGCAGCTATGGAAGTCTGACTTCCGCAAGATGTTTACTGCAGCACCAGCTGCATTTGAAAACGCGTATCTCGGAGCACTTGGCAAGAGCGCACTTGCGCTCGATACGATAGCGCGCGTACCGAAAGTGGCAGCTGTTCTTAATTCTGCACCGATGCGCACGCTGCGTAGTCTTGGCGGAGCAGGACTTGCTGCGGCAGCCCCAGCACTCTCTGCGGGTGAAGAAGTAGCACTCACCACGTATACAACAATTCACAATTTCTTCACTTCGGTGAGCGGTACTCTCGCAACGTTATTTGGGCCGCCCCCAACCATCGTGATGCCCATGATTGGCAGAATCGCACCAAAGACAAATCAAGTTGCTGTTACGAATACGAATTCAAATTCGCAAACTACCACCTACAAACCATCAACCACCAACTCGTATCCGACCTACACAACCGTCGTTCGTGGTGTCTCTGAGGATCTTCTGAATCAATCACTCGCATCGATGCGTGCAAATATCCTCGGGACGGTTGCCGGCATGATTCAGCCAGTTACCACACAGGCAGCGACGAATGCAACGACCATTCGATATGTAAACATGATTCAAGATCTCTCCAATCTCATCGTGCGCAATGGCGACTTCCGCGGAGGAACATTTGATGGCGGGAGTGTTACGAACGCTACTTCAGTTTCAGCAACGAGCGGAAGCTTCACTAACCTTGCGGTAACTGGCAGTGCAACCTCAACATTCGCCGGCAACATTTCTGTCGCCGGCAATATCAACCTTAATGGTGCTCTTTTACAAAACGATGCGCCATTCATCGGTAGTCAATGGACCACGTCCGGTTCAGATATTTCTTATTCAGTTGGTAACGTTGGTATCGGTTCAACTTCGCCATACTCTCTCCTATCCATCTCCAACAACCTCAACACTACCGCCGACACACCACTCTTCACTATTTCATCAACTACCGCTGGAACGGCAACTTCAACTTTGCTGACTGTACTAGCGAATGGGAATGTAGGCATCGGTACATCAAGTCCGGCATTTGCACTTGATGTGAACGGCATCATCAACGCGACGTCGATCTATGTCAACGGCGCTCCCTACATCGGTTCACAGTGGACTACATCCAGCTCAGATATCTACTACTCTACCGGCAACGTCGGTGTAGGAACGACATCTCCGTTTGCGAACTTCTCTGTTGAGGGCGCCGCCGGTGGCACCACTACTCTTTTTGCCATCTCAACAAGCACAAATGCCTATGCCACAACAACTGCACTCACTATCGATCAAAATGGAAATCTCGCGCTCCTCAATGGCGCGAATCTCGCAGTCAGTGGAGGTCTTACAGTGAACGGTACTTCCACCTTCACCACCGCACCAGTCCTCGCCTCCTTCACCGGTCTCGTTGCTGCCAACAATGGCACAACCTATGCAATCGCATCATCTTCACTCTTCGGCTATACACCACTCTCCGCCGCCATCCAAACCCTCGGAGACAACTTCCACACTGGCCTCACCGGCTCCACTCAAACACTCGCAACATCAACTGCTGACACCAACCTCGGCATGACGATCGTATCGAATGGCACCGAACATCTCTTCACACCATACTGGATCGGCACACTCGCAGATGATCGCATCACATCAGCAGCAACATGGAATGCAAAACAAGCCACCATTTCAACCGCTTGGCCAATCACACTCTCAGGTGCAACTGTTGGATTCAACGGACTCTCCACATCAACCGATGCCGTCATCGGCAACATCCCATACTTCTCTGGTGCTAATACCTTCGCCAATGTTGCAACCTCTGCTCCCATCAGCACTTATCCTCTCCAAATCTCCGGTGCCGGTTCTCTCATCGGTCCCGCAACAACATTCTCCCTCGCCTTCGGCACCACCACACCAAACACGTGGAATTCACTACAGACATTCAATGGCGGTGCGGCATTGGCAAATAATGTGACTCTCACTGGAGTCACCGGTTCTGTCCAGTGTCTCCACGTTGATTCCAATGGTGTTATTTCAGGTATGGGGAGTGATTGTGGGACGACGAGCGGCGGACTCACGAGCGTTTATGCCGACTACCCGATCCTTGGTCTTGGCACTTCTGGTTCTTACCTCTCCCTCGCCTTCGGCACCACAACACCAAACACCTGGTCACAA
>JBAZRE010000009.1:0-39817 GCA_041663025.1 Minisyncoccota bacterium | reverse complement strand
GTATTGGGAAAACGTCTTTAATTGCACGCAAGTGTTCATAGGTCGTCGCATGAAATGATTCCTGCGCCTCAAATGCAGAGAGCGCAATAAAAAATTGTTCTTCTATCGTGTGTGCTACAAACACTTTGTCCTGAGGGATGAAGCGCATGATAAGGAAAACGTACTCGCCTCTCGTGCCAGACCACAATTCTTCAGGGATCAATATTTTCTTATCTGCAAACGAGAGTGAGCGCATGAGGTCGCGCGACTGCTTCTCTGTTTCGATTTCTTTTACACCATCTTTTTGACGGCTCGCTTTGATAATAACTTTCATTCCACTCTTGTCCTCGGTGCCAGCGAGCACCAGCTTGCCACCTGCCATCCCGAGAGCGAGGTAACGTTCGCCGCTCACGTATGGTTGTTTCTTATCAAGGGAGAAGCCGAGCGGCTTCAAAAGCCCAGAAATAGTCGTGATTTCATTCATTTTGACGGTATCCAATTCATCTTATACTAGCTCTAACCCTATGAAAACGGTCCTCGTTACCCCAGTACCACAAGCTCGCCCTGCTCGCTTGGCTACGGGGCAAGCTGGCGCTATAAATCAATATGAATAAAAAAACAGTCTTAGTAACGGGTTGTGCTGGGTTTATTGGATCTAATCTCACCAAAGCCCTCCTCGAAGGAGGGTATCGCGTTGTTGGTGTCGATAACTTTGACGATACCTATGACATCCGCTTCAAAGAAGCCAACATAGCGCCGTTTCAGGGCAATGCGAATTTTGAGCTCGAACGGGTCGATATCCGAGACGCAGACGCTCTTAAGGCGGTGTTTGAGGCGGAGAAGCCGTCCTATGTCGTCCACCTCGCCGCCAAAGCAGACACGCGCAATGCGGTGCAGACTCCGCGCCTCTACATATCGGTAAACATAGACGGCACGCTCAACATACTTGAGCTTTGCAAAGAATATAACGTTGAAAATCTGGTTATCGCCTCATCATCTTCGGTGTACGGCAATTCATCAGAGGTTCCGTTTACCGAAGACCAACCTGCAGACCGGCCTATTTCTCCGTATGGCGCGACGAAGCGCGCAGTCGAGCATCTCGCGCACACCTACCATCACAATTTCAACATGAATGTCACATGCCTGCGGTTCTTTAATGCCGTTGGCGAGAATAACCGTCCTGGCATGGTGCCCTATATCTGGACGGAAAAGTTGTTACGGGGAGAAGAGATTGAAATATCGGGAGATGGTAGCAGGAAGCGCGACTACACCTATGTCGGCGACATCGTGCGCGGAACGATTCTAGCGATGGAGAAGCCGCTCGGCTTTGAAGTCATTAACCTTGGTAACAACACACCGGTCTCTCTCAGTGAGTTATTGGCGATTTTTGAAAAAGTACTCGGCACAAAGGCGAAGGTAAAAAGCCGGCCAAGTCACGAAGCGAGCGTGGAGGTAACCTATGCTGATATTACGAAAGCAAAAAAACTTTTGGATTGGGAACCAAAAACTTCGCTTGAAGAGGGCATCACGCGACTAGTGGCGTGGTTTCGTGCGAACCGACTCAAAGAAGGCGAGTAAGGTTTTGAGGTGCGCCTCCCACGAGAATTTTTCATTCAAAATACGATCGGCGCCTGCAACCACTTGTGCACGAAGCGCGGGCTCGTCAAAGAGTCTGGAAATAGCATCAGCAAGCGCCTGATCATCTCCTGCGGGTACGAGAAGCCCGCTTTTTTCGTGATAGACCGCCTCGTTTGTACCGGGGATATTCGTGGCAACCGTTGGGATGTGTGCCGCAAAGCTGGTGAGCACGGTGTGGGGGAGTCCTTCATAGGTTGAGTTGAGTACATAGACCTCAGAACTCTTCCGGGTATGCCACGTCTCAGCGCGCGATACGCGGCCTGGGAGAGAAATATGGTCGGCGATACCAAGCTCGCTCGCGAGTGTCTTCAAGCGCTCTTCTTCTGGCCCATCTCCTAAGATAACAGCTCGTACATCGGGGAATCGTTTTTTGAGAATAGCGACCGCACGGATGATGCCATCAAGCCCCTTCCACTCGACGAGCCGTGCGGTTGTGACGATCTGGTGCGGCACTGGCGTCGCAGAGAATGGTGCCGTCTCGGTTTCTTCTCCTGCATTATAATTAACTACTGCACGTTCTCCTTTAATTCGATACGTTCGCACAATGGCATCACGCAGATAGAGAGAGGGTGTGGTGACTATGTTGGCATGACGCAGAACAAATCCTTGGATCAGCATGCGTAGACTTGTGCGCCATCCGCCCTCGGGAGCCGCTAGGAATTCTTCAAGACGCTTTTTCGTCCGCCTCTCTTGGCTTGCGCGTTCCCATGCTTCATCGCCGACGAATTTCAGCACAAGCGGTATCCCGCGCATCATACTCACCAGAACAGCAGGGAATCCTGCCGCCATCGCGTTCTGAACGTAGATAACATCGGCGCCGCGCGATGCTTTATAGAGAAGGATGAAAAACTTGAGAAGTCGCACTGGGAGTGGGCGACGCTTGCTCGCAACAAAGAGAGTCGTGCCCTCGATGATTTCTGAGGTGCTCGCGTAGGCGACAATGACTATTTCATGCTCGTCACGGAGCCGTTTCGCAAGCTCTTTTGTATAGGTAGCAGGGCCGCCAATTTCAGGTGGATAGACCGGTGTGGCAAGTATGATTTTCACGAGCAATAGTGTAACATAAACAACACCATAAAGGTTCTATTTTGCTTAAAGCCCGCATGAAAGTTTTAATGATTAGCGGTGACAAAAATCTCCTGGTGCAAGGGAGCGAGGCGCATGCTCGCTTGGGGTTACAAAGAAGTCAGGTAGATCAGCTTGACGTATTTGTGTGGCCTCATATGCACACAATGCGCGAAATATGCAGAGCCGCAAAAAAGAATCACCATGACGTGGTCACTGCTCAGGATCCCTTTTGGCGCGGACTTCTCGCGTGGCGAGTCGCAAGGCGGACAGGAGCGAAACTGAATCTTCAAGTCCACACTGATCTGTCAGCACAACCATTTCTGCGCCGTTCACTCGCATCTTTTCTGCTGCTACGAGCGGATTCTGTACGCGTTGTGTCGGAAAAAATACGAGAGCAGGTGCAAGCGATGGGTGTGACAGCACCGATTCATGTGCTGCCGGTCTATGTTGATGTGAGCCGTTTTAAAAATCTGGTGTCGAAGCCGCATGCACAAAAGATGATTCTCTGGATCGGGCGATTTGAATCAGAAAAAGATCCTCTTTCTGCAGTGCAGGTTTTGAAAGAAGTGCGGGCAAAAGGCATTGATGCAAAGCTCGTTATGCTCGGTGCGGGCAGTCTGGAGGTAGCAGTGCGGCAGGCGACTCAAGATTTACCGGTTGAATTCCCCGGTTGGCAGGATCCTCGTTTGTATCTACCGATCACAGATGTTGTTCTTTGTACCTCAAAACATGAAAGTTGGGGAGCAAGCATAGTAGAAGCGCTTGCTGCTGGAGTGCCGGTCGTTGCTCCTGACGTTGGCATTGCCAAAGAAGCGGGAGCGATTATAGCCGATCGGTCTGAGCTTAGTAGTGTCGTAAGCAGCGTCCTTCACTCCGGCCAGCGAGGCGAACTGCAGATCAAGATGCCGAACGCAGAAGAATGGGCGAAACGCTGGCGAGAGACGCTCATATGAATGTCTGTTTCTTTGGATATGATGAGTCTGACGAAGGTGGACGAGCATGGGCTATGCGAACTGGACTCGTAGAAAATGGCATAAAAGTCAAACAGTGTAAAACGAATGTCAGTGGGTTTTTTGCGAAATGTCGTGATTTATACCGCAAATGGCGAAATATTTCAGATGTTAATGCCATATATGTAACTTTCATGGGCTACTATCTCATGCCGCTCGCGTGGTATCTTGCACGCCGGCGAGGTATCCCGGTCATTCTTGATGTACTCGTGTCGCAATATGACACTGAAGTGGTTGATAGAAAACGTGTGTCACGTTTTAGCACTCGCGCATGGTTTTTGTGGGCATTGGATTTTATTTCATGTTTTGTTGCCGATGCGATTGTTGTTGATACGCACGAGCACAAGAAATTTTTTGCCGAGAAATTTCTTGTTGATGAAAAGAAAATCATCGTCCTGCCAGTCGGATGTCGATCTGATCTTTTTAAACCGACGGAATTAGAAAAAATAAAAGACAATTTTATTGTTGAATTTCATGGCTCGTTTATTCCGTTGCAGGGCGTTGAATATATTATGGAAGCAGCGAAGATTCTGCAGGACAAGAACGAGAATGTGCGTTTTGAGATCACCGGAGTAGGACAGTTGTATACCACCATTACCTCTCTAGCAAAAGAGCTCAATCTAAAGAACGTTGAATTTTTTGGCAGAAAACACATTACAGAACTTCCATCCACCATTGCACGAGGTGATATATGTCTCGGAATTTTCGGGACAACTAAAAAGGCAATGCGTGTTATCCCAAATAAAGTCTATGAATGTATGAGTTGTGGTAAGGCAGTAATTACTGAACGGTCTCTAGGAGCACTCGAAGTTCTGCACAATCGCGAAGATGTGTGTATGGTAGAGCCGGGGAATGGAGCCGATATCGCTGAGAAAATCCTAGAGCTGAAAAACGACTCTGCGTTGCGCGCGCGTCTTGGCGAACGCGCAAGAGAGATTTCGCTTAGCGAATTCTCTCCGCGCAAAGTAGTGTTACCCCTGATAGAATGGCTTGACTCACGTGTATGAAATTACTTATTTGTACACAAGTAGTTGATGCTAAGGATTCTGATCTAGGATTTTTTGTGCGCTGGATAGAAGAATTTGCGAAACAGTGCAAGAAAGTCACTGTAATTTGTTTACGCTCCGGGAAGTATTCGTTACCAGATAATGTTGAAGTGATTGTGCTTGACAAGGAATCACGCATCTCACGAACAATTCAACTATGGCGCATCTGCATATCGCGACGCAAAGAGTACGACACGGTGTTTGTGCACATGAATCCGGAATACATCATTGTAGCTGGTCTTCTATGGCGGTTCATGCAGAAACGTATAGCCTTATGGTATACGCACAAAAGCGTCAATCTGAAATTACGCATCGCGGTTCTCTTTTCTCACAAAGTCTTTACTGCGTCTAAAGAGAGTTTCCGTTTGCGCACTAAAAAACTGCAAGTAATGGGACACGGCATTGATGTGGGCTTTTTCTTTCATGATGCAAGTATCGTGCGCGGAGATTGGATGTTCTCCGTCGGGCGGCTTATGCCGAGCAAGCGACATGATTTGGCTATCCGCATGGCTGCCAAAGAAGGGAATGAATTGCGCATCGCAGGCGAAGGACCCGAGCGTCAACACCTTGAGGTGCTCGCTCGCGAGCTTGGCGCTCGCGTGCGGTTTTTAGGGGCATTAAACCACTCGCAAATTCGTGATGAATACAGAAAAGCCAATTACTTGATACATACGAGTGAGACCGGAAGTCTTGATAAGGTGGTTCTTGAAGCACTAGCGTGCGGACTGCCAGTCCGCACGAGTGATCCAGCGCTAAAGATGCTCGAGAGCGAAAGTTCTGAATACGTGCGTGAAAATCATTCACTACAGAAACTCATCCCAGAGATACTAAAGTCAATGCAGACCATATAGATATGCCTGAAAACAAAAAAATAGTCTTTTTCGTATCAACAAGCTGGCGTAATGAGAAATATAAACACATTCCGTTGTTGTATCCCTTTTGGGGAAACTGCCTTGATAAAGAGCGAGTGCCCTTTCAATACGCAATATTTGAACAATATGGTTTTGACACGGAGTACTACACTATTACAAGCAATGAGCGCGAGGCTGATATAGTGCTGATGCCATACACGCACAATCTAGTCCTGCGAGCTATGCCGCAGCTATTTTCAGAGTGCAAAGAGATTGCGCTCCGAATAGGGAAGCCTCTCTTGATTGACGGGGTTGGTGACATTGAGAATCCTGTTCCTACTAACGTGCTCGTCTTGCGTTACGGAGGCTACCGTTTTTCACGTACACAAAACGAGATCATCATTCCGCCTTATGCCAATGACCTGTTAGAAGTATATTGCGGAGGAAAGGTCTCTTTGAGGGAGTGGAGCGAGACTCCTGTAGTAGGATTCAGCGGTTGGGCATCGCTCACGCCGATGCAGGAAATGCGAACGATATTCAAAGAGTTGCCAGATCGTATTCGCGGCATATTTATGAGTCGTTATCGTGCAAAAAAGAAAGGAGTATTCTTCCGTCGCACAGCGCTTGCGATACTAAAACGTTTTTCCAAAGTTTCACTGAATGTTCTCGCCCGTAGTTCGTATTCTGGCCACATTGATACTGCATCAAATAAAACAGAAACATTACGCAAAGAATTTGTGGACAATTTGTTAGGTAGTGATTATGGTCTTGATATCCGTGGCGACGCCAATGCATCAACTCGCCTTTTTGAGATGCTTTCGCTTGGGCGCGTTCCAATCATTGTGGACACCGAGCGTAATTTGCCTCTATCGCATATCGTTGACTACCGTTCCTTCTCTCTCATAATAGACTTCCGTGAGTTGCCACATCTTGGGGAGCATATTGAGTCTTTTCATTGTTCACTCAATCCAGAAGAGTTTAAGTCAATGCAGTTGCGGGCTCGTGAAGCATTTCGCAACTACTTTAGAGTGGATGTATTTACGCGACCACTGATGGAGGAGATACGAAAAAAGGCTCGGCTTGTAACCATCGGTGTGCCTTGTTAGTATACAGCCACCACTCCAATCCAATGGCAAGAGCATATTTTGTTTTGATGATATACAACGAGGAGAAGGCTATTGCTTCTGTTGTTCAGAGCATCATGAATGCTGAATTGCCTCCTAATTTTGAGCGTCATATCATCGCAGTAAATGACAGGAGCACCGATGGTACCGATCGGGTTCTTGCCGAACTTGAGAGTTCATACCCAGTACATACTCTTTCGTTTGAAACAAGACAGGGTTTGCCACTTTCGTTTCGTGCAGTATTTGATTATCTCCGACCGCGTCTTCAGGATGAAGACCTTGTCTTTACTCTTGAAGCAGACGGCACTAACAATATCGCTTGCGTTTCGAATATGGCTAAAGAGATACACAAAGGAGCCGATGTTGTTGTTGCGTCTCGTTATGCAACAGGAGCAAAATCAATCGGCTTCCCGTGGTATCGGCTGTGGGGAAGTTCGCTCATAAATCTTTTCTTGCGTCTCTTATGGAATGTTCCAAACATTAAAGATTATTCAGTACTTTACCGCGTATACCGTGGTTCAACATTGCGGGCATATATTGCTGACCCCCCTCCATTTCGTGCGAGTAAATCTTTTGCGGTTATTTCAGAGATTCTGCTCCAGATATCTAAGCAGACCTCAAAGTTTGCAGAAGTGCCGCTATCCTATGATTACAACCTTAAGAAAGGCAAATCAAAGATGAAGTTGTTTCAGACACTGTGGGAGTACACTCGTATCACGCCGCGTACTCCGCTTTATCGCCAGCCGATTTTTTTGATTGCTGTAGGCGCGTTTTTCTTGCGGATATGGGGGATTACTTATGGATTCCCAGATCTCCTCGCTCCTGACGAGCCAGCACTAACACGCGGAGCGCTCACCATGCTCAAGCTCAAGACACTTATTCCAGCGTTGCATCCTGCGGATTTCGCGGCGATGTATTATCCGCCCGTTACGGCGTATCTTTACCTATTGGTGCTCGCGCCGGTTATGGGGATTATGTATCTGCTCTCGCATTTTTCTTCACTCGGTGATTACGCGACACAGCTCATACTTGATCCGACGCCAGCATGGATTACCACACGCATCATTTCTGCGTTCATAGGAGCTATCACCGTATATTTCTTGGGCAGGCTCGCGGAGAAGATGTACAAAGGCAGTGGTGTGTTTGCGGCTCTATTTTTGGCGACAAGCTTCCTTCACGTTTTCTTTTCTCACGTTGCGAGACATTGGGTCTTGTCAGTTTTGTTCATCGTAGGATTGTTATGGACTTCATACAACATCTATCAGTCTGGACAAAAACGTTGGTATATCCTTTCAGGAATATTTGGAGGACTCGCAGTGGGAACTGGAGTGGTAACAGGCATACTAATGCTCGCACCAGCGCTCGCACACTTCTTCAGAGAGGAAAGTTTTGCTAAGAAAATACGCAGTACGGGATTTTGGATAATGATAAGCATAACAGGGCTTATCACTGCGCTTATATTCGCACTTCACCCTCTAATCCTCAACAACCTGCTAGCTGGCCCAAATGAACAGGGAATTACTCTGACTGCTCCGAAGTCGCTCTATGGTTTTGCCGAGATGGCTGTTATTGAAATGCGCGAATTCGCGCAATCAGAAACGATGATACTAATTTTCGGGCTCATCGGATTCTCTTTCTTTCTTATGCGGCACAAGAGGTTTGGTACTGTTTTAGCACTTACAACGATTCTCTCTATCGTTGCTCTTTACCTCTTCCACTACTATCTCTTGCACTATGTGTTGCTTATTCTGCCCATTTTTATTTTTTTTGCAGGGGTTGGGGCTTATGAGATTGTAAAAATGGCGCAGACGCGATGGATGCGAGCGGCAATTATTATCGCCATCTTTATTTTGCCAGCACTTGTGACGTTGCGCTTTAGTTATCTCTGGACATTGCCAGACACGAGACACAGCGCGCGTGCATATATAGAAGAGAACGTGTCGCAACAGTCCAGCATCATCTCTTATGTTCCTAATATGAAAGTCGTTACACCAGAAAGAACAGCGCTTCAGTCACGTCTAGCCTTTGACCCTAAATCATCGCGCTTAGTTGACCAGACGCTACTCTCCCTCGCGACATCAAGCTATCCTGCACCAGCCTATTCTGTTTTTGAGATTGGGACACTCTCTAGCGATGGAGTAGCAAAATTGACACCACAATTCTTGGCATCGCAGCACTTTGACTACGCAATCGTTGACCGCTTTACCGCTCCATATCCCGCACTTGAAGCGTTGCTCGCCAAAGGTGAGATAGTCGCGCGTTTCCCCACAGAAGGGAAGGCAGTCAACATCTTCGCCGACAATTATGGCGGGCCTGCTCTAGATGTGTTTATAATGCGTCAACTGGGTCCAGAAATTTGGATAGTAAAACTCTCGAAATGAGAATTCTTCTTTTTGGTGGGTCTGGAATGGTAGGCAGAGAACTCTCGCGCGCGCTCGCAGCTCACACCGTCATAGCACCGCTGCACACGTGTGTGGATATTACTGACGTTACTGCAGTAGAAAAGATAATCGCAGATGAAAAACCGGACTTTATTATCAACGCGGCGGCGATCATCAACATGAATACTATTGAACAGAACCCTGCCCTTGGTAGGCGCGTCAATGTTCAAGGTGCGACTGCAATAGCGCGCGCCGCAGCGGCGCGCGCTATTCCGCAACTTTTCGTGAGTAGCAGTTATGTTTTTGGCGATTCCGCCAAACCGTATGCAGAGGATGCCATGAAAAATCCAGAGAATGAGTACGGAAAGACAAAAGCGGAGGCTGAAGATGCAGTGACCACTTGCGGCAGTGATGCACAGTGGTACATTGTGCGCTCGTCTTGGTTCTACTCAGCGTACCGCGATACTTTTGTTGACGAGGTTGCGCAATCTTTGTTACAAGGAAAACCATTTGAAGCGTCGGAACAGCGCGGTGTCCCAACGTATGGAGGCGAATTCGCAGCAGCAATTGTCAAAGATTTTATAGATTCTTCGCCGCAAAACGGCGTGTACCATATCGTGAACGAAGGCGGCGCCTCGCGCTACAAAATAGCGCGCGAAATAGCGCGTGCTCTAGGTGCTCCAGAGAGTCTTGTAGTGGCGAAGGGTTTCCATTCAAGTGCGATGCGTCCCAGCGTGATACTTAAAAATACCAAACTCCCGAAACTTCCCCCGTGGGACAAATCATTGCGCGCGTACATCAGCGTGAAATATGGACAGAGCGAAGGTCCTTCGGTATAGTACGTGAGCATTATTTTCCAATGAAAAAAGCACTTATTACCGGTATTACCGGACAGGACGGCTCTTATTTGGCAGAACTGCTTATTAAAAAAGGGTACGAGGTGCATGGGCTCGTGCGCCGTTCTAGCACCTTCAATCGGCACAACATAGAACATATATTCACAACTGACGCCAAGCGTGCTGCACACCTGCATTATGGGGACATGGCCGACATGAATTCCATTATGTCAATTTTAAAATCCGTACAACCAGACGAAATCTATAATCTAGCCGCGCAGTCTCACGTCAAAATATCTTTTGAAGTGCCATCATATACCGCGCAAGCGGATGCTCTCGGCGTACTCTCACTTCTTGAGGCAGTGCGGCTGTTAGGATTGAATTCCAAAATCTATCAAGCGTCTACCTCCGAACTCTTTAGCGGAGATAAGAAGGAGGCACCGCAGAACGAAAAAACTCCATTCAAACCGCGGAGCCCCTATGGAGTCGCCAAGCTCTACGCATTTGAGATTGCACGGGTGTATCGCGAAAGTTACGGAATGTTTATCGTCAACGGGATTCTCTTTAATCACGAGTCTCCACGTCGTGGAATCAATTTTGTTACGCGTAAAATAATGCACGGAGTTGCTGAAGTTGCAGCTGGGATGCGCGAATATATTGAACTTGGCAACTTAGATGCCGCCCGCGACTGGGGTTATGCACCGGAGTATATGGGAGCGGCGTGGCTAATGCTTCAGCAGAAGAAGCCACAGGACTTTGTCATCGCGACAGGTGAGACACATACTGTGCGTGAGCTTGCTGAAGAATCATTTCGTGCGATTGGCGTTAAACTGCACTGGAAGGGTAAAAGAGAGAGAGAGGTTGGGGTTGACGCAAAAACAGGGGTCGTGCGTGTCAAAATTGACTTGCACTACTTCCGCCCAAACGAGGTGGAGTACTTGCGAGGAGATGCTCGTCTTGCCCGAAAGATACTCCACTGGAAACCAAAAACGACTTTCAAAAAATTGGTAGATTTGATGATTAAATATGAATTGGAGATCGTGAAGAAAAATAAGATATGAAAAAAATCAAGAAACAAATTGGTGTTGGATGTTTTGAGATAACTGACACGGAACGCCGCTACGTTAATGATGTTCTAAAAACAGGACGGCTCTCTTATGGGCCGTACACAAAACGCTTCGAAAAAGAGTTTGCGACTGCGCACAATATGCGCTATGCGGTTATGGTCAATAGTGGCACGAGCGCCCTTGAGATGGCGGTCGCGTGTTTGAAAGAAGTATATGGATGGAAGGATGGCGATGAGGTACTCTGCCCAGCAGTCACATTTGTTGCTTCAAGCAATGTAATCATTGCCAACAATCTCAAGCCGGTATTTGTTGATATTGACCCGCGTACGTATAACATTGATCCGAAAAAAATAGAAGAGAAAATCACTCTGCGAACGAGGGCAATCATGGCTGTGCATCTCTTTGGTCAACCTGCCGCGATGGACAAGATAATGAGAATCGCTAAAAAACACAAATTGCGCGTCATAGAGGATTCGTGCGAGACTATGTTTGCAAAATATAAGGGGAAGTCAGTTGGATCTTTTGGCGATATCGGATGCTTCTCAACCTATATTGCCCACTTCTTAGTGACGGGAGTAGGTGGATTCGCGGTAACTGATAATCCAAAATATGCCGAAATACTGCGCAGTCTTGCCAACCATGGGCGCGACAACATTTATATATCAATAGATGATGATAAAGGGAAAAGCGATGCGGAACTGAGCGAAGTCATATCACGACGATTCAATTTTGTGCGCCGTGGGTACAGTTATAGAGTTACCGAGTTTGAAGGAGCACTTGGTTGTGCGCAATTTGAACGTCGCAGAGACATCGTCCATAATCGCCGTAAAAATGGCGTGTATTTTAATAAATATCTTGCACCCTTTAGCAAACATCTCCAGTTACCCGCGACCACTCAAGGAGTAGACCATATGTTCATGATGTATCCAATCGTCATCAAAAAGAATTCGCCCGTGCAGAAATCAGAACTCACGCATTTCTTAGAGACGCATAACATAGAAACGCGCGATATGGTGCCTCTTATTAATCAACCCTACATTCGTTCTCTCTATGGAGATCTTGAAGCGCAGTACCCCATCGCAAAATGGATAAACAATAACGGTTTTTATATCGCATCGCACCAGATGCTCACTCCAGCAGAGCGCAAGTATATCGTCTCGGTATTTGGCGAATTCTTCAAGAAATGGTAGGCTCTCACTCGGAGCTCATTCCAATAACCCATAGAATTGAAGGGAGGACGAAATGGTAAAACCTGTCTGCTTGATTATTCCACCCTCTCCGTTCCTCTTGGACGAGAGGGTATTCCCCTTCCTTGGGCCGCTCAAAATAGCGGCGGTATTAGAGGAAGCGAACTGGCCGGTTGAGGTTCTTGACCTCTCTGGAATCATCAACTTCACCGATGTGGTAGAAGATTATGCACGCAATTCAGCGGCACGACACTTCGGTATTACTGCAACAACGCCACAATTTCCCGCAGCTGTGAGAATTGCAACAGCAATTCGTACGGTGAGAAAAGATGCACGGATAATTATCGGCGGTACGCACGCGACACTCGTTGTTGCAGCATGTAGGTACGAAGATACGCACCAAAAAATTGGACGAGCGCATTACGCGTATCATCAACTGGAAGAAAACTTTGATGTCATTGTTGCTGGCGATGGGGAAGAGACCATCTTCCTGGCCGCACAGGATGATGCGCCTAAACTGATTGATGCGGACAATAAGAAGTCCCCGCACTTTCTGACTAGTTCACAGCTTGACGCGGGTCCATTCCCAGCAAGGCATCTCATTGACCTTGCGGGTTACCGCTACACCATTGATGGCGTACCAGCGACATCGCTTATCGCCCAACTCGGATGTCCGTACAAGTGCGGGCTCTGTGCAGGGAGGTCTTCTCCAATGTTGCGTAGTATGCGCACCAGAAGCGACGAGAATATCGTTGAAGAGATGACGTTCTTGTACCAGAAGTATGATTATCGCGGGTTCATGTTCTACGATGACGAACTCAACGTCAATCCGAAGATGGCAGAACTTATGCGAAAAATCGCCAAAGCTGGTCGTGATGTAGGTACAAAGTGGAAGTTACGCGGGTTCGTCAAGTCAGAACGATTTTCCGACGAACAAGCGGAGGCGCTTTTTGAAGCAGGTTTTCGCCAAGTGCTCATCGGCTTTGAATCTGGCTCGTCGCGTATTCTGAAGAATATCCAGAAAATCGCAACGCGCGATGACAACACTCGCTGTGTGGAAATCGCACATCGGCACGGCCTCAAGGTAAAGGCCTTGATGTCGCTCGGCCACCCAGGCGAATCAGAGGAGACAATCCGAGAGACTCGCGATTGGCTCATTGAAGTCAAACCATTTGACTTTGACGTGTCGGTTATAACACCGTACCCAGGTTCGCCCTATTATGACCACGCGATCTCAACAGTAGAGCTTCATAACAGCAAGCCAGTGTGGGTCTACACCTGTAAGAACGGCGACCGACTATACCAAGAGGAAGTTGACTACAGCAGAGATGCCGATTACTACAAAGGCGATCCAAACGACGGGTACTCGTCTCATGTCTGGACTGACTCTTTGAGTCCAGAAACCTTGGTGTCGCGACGTAATAAGTTGGAAGCAGAGGTTCGCGAGAAACTTGGCATCCCGTTCAATCAGAGCCGACCAGCGATGCTCTACGAGCATTCAATGGGTCAATCCTTGCCCTCTCGTATTCTACGCAGATCTTGATTAGAGCCCCTCAATGAGAGGGGCTCTCTTTATTCAGTACTTTTCTTGAAGTCTCCGCGGCTGAAGTAGCGCTCAATAAGGCAGTACAAAAGAATAAATAGATAGCGGCTACCCATCTCTTTTATTTTGAGTTTTGATGTGCCGCTCTTTCTATTTCTCCACGAATTAGGAAGTACGGTATAAGTGTATCCGCGCACAATCGCCTTCAGAGGCAATTCGAGAGTCAAGTTGAAGTGTGGCGACATAAACGGCCGTAAGCCATCAAGGGTCTCTCTTTTGTAGAGTTTGAATGCGTTGGTGCAGTCGTTATAACGAATTTGGAAAAGTATCCGTACAAGCGTGTTTGCAAAGCGATTCAGTATCAGTTTGTATCGCGGATAGTCATATGTGATGCCACCCTTTATAAAACGACTGCCGAACACGCAGTCAACTCCAGTCTCTTTCGCCGCGCGATAATAACGTACCAAATCTTCTGGGTCGTCCGATAGGTCAGCCATCATAATGACGACATACGTGCCGCGCGCTGCATTGATGCCACTCACAACCGCTCTGCCGAACCCAGCCAGTTGTTCGTTATGCACAATACGTAGTTGCGGTATGTGTTTCGCAAGTTCAGTGAGCATTGTAACTGTCGTATCAGTTGAGTGGTCATTCACTACGATGATTTCAAATTGGATCTGTTCTCGTACAAGAACTTTTGCTACAGACTCCACAGTCTCGCGAATAGAACCCTCTTCATTATGGGCTGGGATGACCACACTTATTGCCATTTTCATGATAGGACTCTAACACAAACTTGTGATAATATGGTCGCGATACGATATGGTAAAAGTGGCACTCATAACAGGTTCTGCAGGGCTGATTGGCTCAGAATCAGCTCGTTTTTTTGCTGGGAAAGGATACCAGATAGTTGGTGTGGATAATAATATGCGCAAATATTATTTCGGTGAAGACGCTGGAACGAAGTGGAACAGAAAACAACTTACCGCACAGCTCGGGGCACAATACCAACATTACTCTGTTGATATACGCGATCGCGCAAAGATAGAAAAAATAGTAAAAAAGCATTCGCCAAACATTGTCATTCATACCGCGGCTCAACCAAGCCATGACTGGGCTGCCAAAGAACCCCACACTGATTTTTCTGTAAATGCGCTCGGAACGCTCGTATTGCTTGAGAGCGTGCGACAATTTGCTCCTCACGCAACGTTTATTTTTACCTCAACAAATAAAGTATATGGCGACCAGCCAAATTATTTGCCACTTATAGAGAAAGATACGAGATGGGAAATTGATCCGAAACATGCTTTTCATAAAGGTATAGATGAGTCAATGAGTATTGATCAAACACTTCATAGCGTTTTTGGAGCTTCTAAAGTTGCCGCTGACGTTATGGTCCAAGAATACGGAAAATATTTTGGCCTAAAGACCGCTGTATTTCGCGGAGGATGTCTCACTGGCCCAAACCACAGCGGAGCACAGCTACACGGATTCCTTTCTTATTTGGTCAAATGCATTGCGACAGGAACTCCTTATTCCATTTTTGGGTATAAAGGGAAACAGGTTCGTGACAACATTCACGCACACGATCTAGTCAATATGTTTTGGCACTTCCACAAAAAGCCGCGATCTGGCGAAGTGTATAACGCCGGAGGGGGGCGTCAGTCCAATATCTCAATGCTTGAAGCGATAGCGAAGATAGAAAAACTCACAGGAAAGAAAGCAAACATAGTTTATAAAGATACTCCGAGAGTCGGAGACCACATCTGGTACATCTCTGATCTAGGGAAGTTCAAATCGCATTATCCGAAATGGGATATTACCTATGACATAGACGCAACACTAAAAGACTTATGTGCGCATGTGCGTTCATAATTATGGAGTACAAGCACATATTGATAACAGGCGGATGTGGGTTTGTCGGCTCTTCTCTCGCCATTAGACTAAAAGAAAAATACCCACAGAGTCGTATAACAACTATTGATAATCTTTCACGCAAAGGCTCCGAACTCAACAAAATTCGCTTGCTTGCTTCTGGCATTGAGTGCATAGAAGGCGATGTACGTCATGCCGAGACATTCACACCTTTTGATTCGGTCGATCTCATTTTTGATTGCGCCGCAGAACCGTCAGTATTGGCAGGGAAGGATGGTTCTCCACTATACGCGCTTGAGACGAACCTCTGGGGGACCGTCAATGTTCTTGAACTTTCTCGCCGCACTAATGCAAAGATTATGTTTACTTCATCCAGCAGAGTGTATCCGGTCCGTGAGCTGAATGAAATAAGTATCGTTGAAACCGATACACGATTTATGATAGCCCCTGATCAGACAATATCTGGTGTTACTGCGCTCGGTATAAGCGAAAAGTTCCCGATTGGTGTTGAACGCACGCTTTATGGTGCCACAAAACTCGCTTCAGAAATGCTTATCAATGAATATGCGCTTCTATACGGTACGCAAGCCATTATAAACAGATGCGGAGTTATAGCCGGGCCTTGGCAATTCGGAAAAGTTGATCAAGGTGTCGCTGTTCTCTGGATGGCACGACATGTATTCCAAAAACAGAAGCTCTCATATATCGGCTGGGGCGGAGAGGGGAAGCAGGTACGTGATTTCCTTCATCCAGACGACTTATTTGATGCGCTCTCCTACCAGTTAGATCATTTTGACGCTTGTGTTGGGAATACGTTCAATCTCGGAGGTGGAACAGCGCATAGCGCATCTCTCAAAGAATTGACGCGAATATGCGAAAAGATAAGTGGCCACACAATCATCATTGATTCAGTATCAGAGACTCGCTGGGGAGACGTAAAGCTCTATATTTCTGACAGTTCTCGCTTTGAAAAACTTTCTGGTTGGAAGCCGAAACGTGGTGTTGAAATCATTATGAATGATATTCACGAATGGCTTATCTCCCACAAAGACATGCTCGCCCCTATTTTTACTTAAAGAAATTCAGGTAGATAAATCCTGTGGTTTTGGCTGCCGCCATACGAAAAAAAGATAGAACGTATAGTTCCAAGCAAACCCTAGTATGACTCCTGCAGCATAGGCAGCATTAATAAAGAGATGGTTGCTCGTCTGGTGTTCAATTATGAATATGAATAGCCACTGCAAAAAGACAGAACCGCTTACAACAAGATGAAAACGCAGGATGCGCGATACTATCGAAATATTATGTTGGCGGTCATTGAAAGCAAAGCGATTGCTCAAATAAAAATTCGTTAGAATAGCTGTCTCCGCGCTTATTACTACTGCTGTACTTGGTGAGAACAGATGCAGATAAATCCCTAGAATCTCAAACACTATGGTTTGAACAACAACAGCGGCAGCTCCTGTCGCCATACTTCGTGCAGGGCGCATTTCCAGAAACTTCTTGATTGTTGGCAGGAGAGTCATTTATTTTATCCCGTCATTGTACTATATTTCGCAGTAAAAAAATAAAGGGCTGCTCGGTTGAGCAGCCCCAGTGGTACACGAACATCTCTATACAGCAATAGGAGCATTACAAGGTTCAACCTTATAAAGACCGAAATGGAATAGGTGACGTCGCGAGATTGTACTAACATCATCAATTATTTCGGCCGTAGTCCTACCAGACTTGAACACCCCTTCTTCAATCAACTTCTTCGCTAGAATACCGCCGGCGAGGAAATAGCAGAAGTAATATGGGTTCTGCTTGATTGGTTCAGGAAATGCTTTCGGAGAAGAAAGATGCATCTCTTGCGCGAGATCATGACGCCATCTCTCAAAGGTATCTCTTGAAACATGTTTTTGCAGATGGTCAGCAATCAATTTGCCGATGCCTTTCCAACTCCATTCATCTCCATCAAGTCGCAAGAGTTTTTTGCCGAGGCCTTTTGCATCTGGCACTTTTGCTAAGAAGTTGAATAGCCTCTGTAAACGAAACGAATCATTACAGTAGAGTGTGTTTTCTTCAGGGCCTAGATACTCTATTGTTCCGACAAGTCTTGGTGTATCTGATGAACCATTTCCGGATTGATACCACACATCGGCTATTGGCCCATCCCCCCTGCGGATTGCCCGCATGTTTAGGAGCGGTTGTAGATTTGGTTTCACATCTTGGCTAATACCAATCCTGTCAACAATAGGTTCAATGTCACGAGGACCTCCTGCTGGATGATGTAGAAGACTTCGCTCGTACGAACGACCCTCGAGATCATCATTGTTGCTTGGGTGAAATCCGAAGTTCGTGCATATAGTCCCAATATCGGTTCCCCCATATGGAGCTAGTAGCGAACACCATGCCATCGTAGGATTGATCCGATTGTTTAGATCAAGGGTCATCAGGTCTGTATCCGTATTACTGAACGGTACAGCCATGATCTGCTCTGTCCTAAGCGACATACCGCGACCCATGATCGCTCTGCATCCATTGAGAATGGTCTCTTCAGACATGTGCCTAAATAACACACGATCTCGTATGAATGGAACTCCAGATTCAATTGCGAGAGTGATGCCAGTACAGCCCGCTTCAGCAAAAAGATCCAAAAGTCTTTCTCCTGATTCGCCACGCACAAATTCAAGACGAATCTGCGCATGAAACGGTACTCCAATCTCATTTTTCCATCTCCTCACGAACTCCTTGAGCCATTTTGGTTTGTATCCAAAATTGTCGTCTTGGAAATAAACGAGATTCAGTGGCCATCGTTCTTGAATGGCGCGAGCCTCGGTAATGATGTCTGCAACTGAACGCGTGGTGAATTTGAATCCACCGTGCATCTCGTTGAATTTCGCTGCATAGCAATATGTACAGGTGAACGGACATCCAACTGACGCGAGCATACTTTTAATCGGACTTTCTGCAAACTCCGGATACGATTCATAAGTGACGCTTCTGTCTGGTAAAGGAAATGACATTCCTCTTCCGTTTTTGTTGAAGTGGACACCAGGTGGCAATGTGCCATCTAATATTTCCTTCAAAAGTCCAAAGCCAGTCGCCTTGATTACCCAGTCCGCATGTGTCCCACACTCTCTGTCAAAGTATGTCGCATGCGGACCGCCTATGACAACACGAACGCCCATCCGTCGCACCACGTCGGTTGCAACGAATGTTTGAAGATGCCAGCCTGTCCAGATTTGAAATCCGACCAGGGAGGGCATCCATTCACGAACCATGTCGTAGAGCGGCGCAAAGTCGTGATCGCGCACTAGCACAACCTTGCATTCCCAGCCTACATTCCTCACGAGGCCAACCAAGTGATGAATGCCGAGCGGCTCAATACTGAAGTATTGAGCCACAAATACCATCCGTTTACTCAACATATACACCCCCTTTTCGTTTATGATTGTTTAGTTTGAAATGAACATCCGACAGAATCCTAGCATATTTCGGTTTGAATACATATAATGTAATTATGGCCAAAGTAAAGGTATTCCTTAGACAACATCGTGCCGCGACAGTGCTTATGGGAATTGTTTTGTTGCTTACGCTGATTCCGATTCTTGATACGTTTCTTGTTTTGGGGAACTCATGGCAAGGATTCCCTCCAACATTTACTGATGAGACTATTTATTTTGCACATGTGCGTGCAATAGGAGAGGGATACCTGACCGACGGTAACCCGTATTTTCTGGAACACAGCTCTGGTCCGCCAGTAGTCATCTTTGGTGGAGCGTGGCTGAACGCAATTCCGCTTCTTGCAGGTTTATCTTTCAACGCAACGCTGATGCTCAATTTCATATTGTGGAGTCTGTTGTTTGCCGGAGTTCTCTACTGGCTCTTCAGAGAAGTGCTTGTTCCATCGTGGGTTGCCGTTGCAGGCACTGTACTTTTGTATATTCAGTCATACGCCCATGTCTGGCGTGCAGTCAATCTTCAGCCGGTGTACCCATTCTATTTTTTGTTCTATGTTGCGATTATTCGTCTTGTGCGAGAACAGAGCCGCCTAAATATAGGCCTGCTCGCTTTTGCAACAGGCATATCCTTTTATATCTTCGCGTATTGGTGGCAGACTGTAGTTGTCACACTTGGACTCCTATTCCTCTATTCGCTCGTGCGAAAGAATGGGTCTCTTATGAAGGCAACGCTTCTATCATCGCTCATTGGAGGCATCATAGGGCTTCCTGTGCCGCTCTATATTCTGTGGCTGTCTCGTTCCTCCCCATATTTCTGGGAGAGCATGAGCCGTTTCGGTCTTGTGAACACACATCTACCTATGGCCGAAATTGTGTACTCTGGCGGATGGATTGGTATTTTGCTCGCTCTTTTGGTGGTGCTCTTTTGGCGCGTGCGTGCATTACGTGGTGATAAGAGATTTATCTCTTTGTGTATTTTCGTTGGAGTAAGCGGATTCGGCCTCTGGATTATGCAAGGGAGTAATCTCATCACAGGTAAATTATTAGAAACAGGGGAACACGTGAAGATGTTGATATTGCCATGGCTTGCATTCACTACCATAATTGTTGGGGTATATCTGTGGGAGCTGCGAATGCAATTATCAAAATGGTTGCAGACATTATCATTCGTCGCGGTTGCGGTATGTGCTGGTGCGAGTATGTACTTTACATACGTCTACTTCGCTCCATTTTTCAAAGTAGAATCGAACCGTGAGTTCTGGCAGACAGAGCAGACATATGTCAAACCATTTGAGTGGCTTGAACAAGAAGAAAAAAAACCAGTAGTAGTGTGGAGTAATCCTCACGATTACATAACTCCCAACCTCCCTATATTCACAAAACACTTCACACTTTTCACGACATATACAACATGGCAACTAGTTTCTGAAGACGAGATTCGCGAGCGATACCTCATTTCGCAATACTTTGATAACCCAACAATTACAAGCCTGAAAAGTGATATGGATACATACCTTGGTCGACAAGATGCACATCATCGCGCTAAGTCTATTGAGCGTGGAATAAAGATTTGTCGCATACTGTTCTTTTGGGATAAGAACAAAGAATGCGGTACACCGCAGACTCCAGCCGAATTGCTTGGTGACAAATTCTTCTCTGATCTAGAACAGAAATTCAAAAATGATATCAAGCCAAATATCAAAGCATATCTAAAAAAATACAATGTCTCTTTTATTCTAAAAGATAAAATATTAGATCTGCAGTACCATCCTGAAGCTCTCGGAGCGGTGCGCGTGTATGAAGATGATCGCTATGAAATCTATCATCTCTAACGAAACACTCAACGGGAGCGATTTACAGGGCATCTATCAAAACCGCTTCAAAGGGAAACTTGAATATAGAAATAGGGTATGGAATGTGTTGATTAGAAATTATTTTCAAAAATATATTCAATCTGGAGATACTGTATTAGATCTAGGAGCAGGGTATGGAGAGTTCATAAATAATGTCCATTGCGGTAAGAAATATGCAATTGATTTGAATCCAGACACAGTACACAAAGTCAACGCAGGTGTCGAAGTGATAACGCAGGATTGTTCAACACACTGGCCTCTACCAGACAATAGTCTGGATGTAGTATTCACTAGCAATTTTTTTGAGCATCTTCCTGATGAACAAACGCTTGTTCGCACTCTTGAAGAAATAAAAAGGTGTCTCAAGCCAAGTGGGCGAATCATCGCTATGGGACCGAACTTAAAATATCTCCCTGTCGCATACTGGGACTTCTGCGACCATTGTTTACCGCTTACCGAACAATCACTATCAGAAGCATTGTCACATCATGGATTCCATATAGAAAAATGTCTTGATAAGTTCATGCCATTCACTATGGCGAACGGGCCGCAGTACCCAGCATTTTTTGTTTCTGTATACTTACATTTCCCAATAGTATGGCGTATATTTGGAAAGCAATTTCTCATTGTTGCTACGGTAACTACATAGAACAAATCGCCGTTATAATGAGTCATTAATAACCAACAGAATCTATGAAGCTTATCTGTATTTCCCACTGGCGATTTCCGTCCGAGAAGACCATGGCCCCGTATATGATGCGGGTCTTGGAAGGATTTGCCAGAGAGGGAGTTGAAGTAGAGCTCTGGGCACCACGCCGTCAAAACATCAATGAACTAATTCATACTGATCCTTTTGAATATCATCTTATTGAACATAATTTCAAGATACAAAAACTGCCGGTCATTGACTTGATGCCGTATTCAGCAGGGAAGCTAGGATTCTTTATTATGTTGGGAAGCTTTATCACTTCCGTCTTCTTCAAGATTCTATTTATGAATGGACGCAAAGATACGGTATTTTATTTCTTTGACCTGCGCGATGCATTTACCACTCATTGGTTGAGTAATAAAACTTTTTGTGAAATACACATGTATTATCGCAGCAGCGTTGACTTCATAAACAGACGCGGCTTCAAGCTGATGAGAGGCATCATCGCGGCTACCAAGCCATTGAGGACTGATATCACACGCGACTATAAAGTCCCACAAGAGAAAATTCTCTATGCGCCATGTGGCGTCAACTTTGAAAGGTTCGGCATTGACACGCCAAAGGCAGAAGCTCGTAAGATTCTTGACCTCCCACAAGATAAAAAGATTATTCTCTATGTCGGGCATCTTTTCCCAGTCAAAGGTGTGGACGTATTGTTTGATGTTCATTCGCACCTTAAGACAGGCGAGACTATTTATTTTGTCGGCGGTACCGATGAAGACATAGAGGGCTTTAAACAAAAATGGCAAAACGCTGGTTCGCCAAAAAATATCATTATTGTTGGGCGCAAACCGCATCAGGATATTCCGCTCTGGCTACGTGCCGCCGATATATTAAGCATCCCGAATACTGCCAAGGAAGCAGCTGGCGCTACCGAATCATCTCCATCAAAACTTATGGAGTATATGGCATCCGGCAGACCTATCGTTGCCTCTGATGTTCTCGGCATCACTGATGTTATGGACGGTACTATGGGATATCTTGTTGAGCCCGACAGCGCAGAGGCCATAGCCACGGCGGCGCATGAGATTTTTGAAAATCCAAATGATGCAGAACGCCGAGCAGAAAATGCTCGCAAAGCAGCGCGAGGGCTCGGATGGGAAGAACGCGCACAGCACATCTCAAATTTTATAGAAACACGCATACATTGATTATGTGTATACTTCTTGAATATCTTAAGACCAAAGCCAAATTATGCCTTGGATATGGCGTGCATAAATCGTACAGCCAATTTGGAGAGGACATTATATTGCAGTCGTTCATCAAGGAGACTATTGGCACGTATATAGACGTGGGGACGTATCATCCCGTTTTGTACTCAAATACCTACGCGCTCTATAAGAAAGGGTGGAGAGGGTTGGTTATAGACCCGAACAGCAGTCTGGAGCCGCTCTACGGGCTTCTCCGGCCTCGAGACACCTTTATAGCGGCGGGTGTGGGTGCAGAAAACACTGGTCAATACCACATGTTCAGCGACGGCGCATATAACACATTCAATACTGAAAACGTCGGCGCATACAAGAGAATCAGTCGGCTTAAATATTTTGGTAGTGTAGAGCGAGCAATCATCCCTCTATCAAAAATTGTGCATAATCACGGTGTCAAAGAAATTGGTTTTCTCAATATAGATGTAGAAGGGAATGATCTACAGGTGCTTCAGTCATACGATTGGTCAATACGACCAAAGATAATCGCAATTGAGTCAAGCGACTTTAATCCAGACGCACCACAAGAAAACGAGATTTATCGCCTTCTGCGTTCTAAAAAATATCGTCTAGCAGGACTGTCGAGTGTTTCGTTACTTTGGGTTGATAATAACCAGTAATATGACACCTAAAATCGCACCATGGGCTCCACGTATATTTACACTCAATGGTTTTGCCAAAGAAGACATACTCAGTGGTGCTAGTGCGCTTGATGTGGGATGCGGCGGAAGAAAGCTCGTCGGCTCAACAGGGATGGATATTCTCGCACTACCGAGTGTTGATATTTTGCATGATTTTAATAAGACGCCATGGCCTTTTGCTGACAACAGCTTTGACCTCGTGTTACTCAATCACGCTCTTGAACACGCGACTAACGTTGTGGATGTTATGAATGAAATACATCGCGTGCTGAAACCGAGTGGCCGTGTCGTTATCCAAGTACCACACTTTCGCTCCATTGATGCGTATAGTGATCCGACGCATTTACACTTCTTTACCGCGCGTACGCTAGATTACTTCACCAAAGACAGCGGGCTCTCCAAATATAACTATACCGATAAGCTATTCGTCAAAAAAGGCTTTTGGTATGGTTGGCCGCATCGCTCGCATAATCCTCTGCGACAAGTATTCAAGGATTTTATACACGCGCATCCAACTCTTTACGACCAGTATCTATCTCTTCTCATACCAACCGAGTGTCTGACGTGGGAGCTTGAAGCGCTCAAATAATATGAAAACCGTGTTAACTTTCCGTGCTTCTTCAATAGGTGATTCTCTGATGGGGAAATATCTACTGGAAAATATTCGTGCCGCATATCCTGATGCACGTTGTACGCTCGCTGTGTCAAGCCGTGTAGGAATGATCCGCGATCTCTTTGCCGCGTACCACTGGCTTGAGGTAATTGAAGTGAATAAAAACCCAGCATCGCTATGGCGTTTTTTCGCGAGTGGCAGACGCGATATCGTCATAACACCATATACTGGCGGAGTTTTTGGTATCCTGCCAAAGCTCGTTGCTCGACTGTTCGCCAAGACGCTAATCGGCTATACCGATGCATCACACCTGAACCGTTTTCTGTTTACAAAACTTATACAATTAGTCGGACGTTCACGCGCGCCGCGGCTTCTTGAATCAGACGCTCTCGCGGCCATAGGCATTCCACTCTCCGTTGAACGCCTGACTTTCACTTATCTCCAGCAGCCGCATCTGCTAGAGAAATTCGGATTGCAGAATGGAAAGTATGTGGTGCTCCATCTTTTTGCTGGCAGCGATGCACGCGGCCTTTCTCTAAATAGTAAACATGCACTAATTTCTTCATTGATGAAAGTATTGCCAGAAGATTGGAAATTAGCTCTCACTGGTGGAGATAAAGAGAGAGAAAGTTTGGGAAAAGATCTTCCACCCCAGGTAATATTGGTGCATACCTCACTTCAAGAGTTAGCACATCTTATTGACCACAGTGCCTGCGTAGTGTCGCTTGATACCGGCGCCGCACATATTGCCGCTCATATGGGTAAACCTCTCGTTGTACTCGCTAGCCATTGTGCCGGAACACAATGGTGGTCGCCGGATATGTATGGCGAAGAGACACGTACGCTCTTTTCTTGTTTGGGTATCTGTAAGGGTAGGCACGAGCACCCCGGTTATGCGAGGTGTCTTGACGCTATTGACCCTGAAACCGTGGCCAGCCGTGTGGCAGTTATACTTATGGTAAAGTGATTTCTTCTATGAGCAAAAAAGCCATTAAAACAGTCTATGTCGCTATGAGTGCAGACTTGGTGCATCCTGGGCATTTGAACATCATCAAAGAAGCGGCCAAGTTTGGTGAAGTTGTCATAGGGCTCCTAACAGACGAAGCTATCGCAAGCTACAAGCGTCTGCCATATATGAACTACGAGCAACGCAAGATAGTGATGGAGAATATAAAAGACGTATCTCGTGTTGTTCCACAAGAGGTTCTAGACTATCGTCCAAATTTGAAAAAACTGAAACCTGATTATGTCGTGCATGGTGATGACTGGCGCGCTGGTGTCCAACGAGAGACTCGCCAGCAGGTTATAGATACTCTTAAAAAGTGGGGAGGTAAACTCATAGAAATAGAATACACACGCGATATTTCCTCAACCACACTTAACAATGCGCTAAAAGAAGTAGGAACTACCCCAGACATTCGTCTCAAACGTTTCCATCGTCTTCTTCAGGCAAAGACAATTATTCGCGGTATTGAGGTGCACAATGGCATCACAGGGCTCATCGCTGAACATGCGTCGGTCAAAAAAGGCGCTAAAAATGAAGAGTTTGATTTTATGTGGCTCTCAAGTCTAACTGACTCTACAGCTAAGGGTAAGCCCGATACCGAGCTTGTGGACTCAACCTCGCGACTCAACACCATTCATGACGTGTTGGATATCACCACGAAGCCGATTATCTATGACGGCGACACGGGAGGATTGACTGAACACTTTCCGTATCTGGTGCGCACGCTTGAGCGGCTTGGTGTCTCCGGCGTGATTATTGAAGATAAGTGTGGCTTGAAGAAGAATTCTCTCTTTGGCACCACAGTGAAGCAAGTTCTTGATGACCCCAAACACTTCAGTGCAAAAATTAGTGCCGGTAAAAAGTCGCAGGTGACACCAGATTTCTATATCATCGCGCGGCTCGAGAGCATGATCGCTGGTAAGGGTGTCGCAGACGCCCTGAAGCGCGCAAAGATGTATATCGACGCAGGTGCTGACGGCATTATGGTCCATAGTAAGGAGAAGAGTCCAAATGAGGTTCTTGAGTTTTGTCGGGGATATCAGAAGTTTAAGTGCAAAGTGCCTCTCGTGGCGGTGCCCACAACTTATGACACGATTACCGAAAAGCAGCTTGAGAAGGCTGGGGTCAACGTCGTCATTTATGCCAACCATCTGCTGCGGAGTGCCTATCCGGCAATGTTGAAGACTGCTGAACTTATCTTGTCTCACGGCAGAGCCAGTGAGGCATCCGCAGAATACTGCATGCCAATTTCAGAAATACTCACGCTCATCGAGCGCAAAGGCAATGGTGCACACTAAACAATTCGTTGAGTCGCTCAAGAAGAGCGGAGTATCATTTTTTACCGGTGTCCCTGATTCACTGTTAAAAGATTTTCTCGCGTATCTTGAACATACAATACCGCAAGAGCAGCATATAACTGCCGCCAATGAGGGTGGCGCGATCGGTATCGCGACGGGGTATCATCTCGCGACGGGCAGGGTGCCAGCGGTCTACATGCAGAACTCGGGGCTTGGTAACGCAGTCAATCCGCTCACCTCACTTACTGATCCAGAAGTATATGCAATACCACTCTTGCTTATCATCGGTTGGCGCGGCGAGCCTGGGGTGAAGGATGAGCCTCAACACAAGAAGCAGGGTCGCATCACCGAGCGGCTGTTGAAGGCGCTCGAGATTCCGCATACCGTTCTCGCGCCTTCTATGGATGAGGCTACGATAGATGATGAAATAGAGTATCTTGTCGAACTTGCTCATAAAAAGAGTTGTCCGGTCGCGCTCGTCATTCGCGCAGGTACCTTTGAGTCATATCAGTCGTCTACACGAGTGTCGGCTCACTCGCTCGTTCGCGAGCAGGCTATCGAGATGATTATCGCTAGTTTGGGTGAGGGAGATATTGTCGTGAGCACGACTGGCAAGATCTCGCGTGAAGTATATGAGGTTAGGCAGAAGCGCGGTGAAAGTGGCGGAAAAGATTTCCTAACGGTCGGCTCCATGGGTCACGCTTCGCAAATCGCCTTGGGGATTGCGCATCAGAAAAAAGATCGGCGCGTCTATTGTATTGATGGCGATGGTGCCTTTATCATGCACATGGGCGGTCTAGCCACAGCTGGTTGTGTCGCACCCAACAACTTCACACACATTGTGCTCAACAACCACGCTCATGAGTCAGTTGGCGGACAGCCTACTGCCGCTGGAGAAATCGATCTACCCGGCGTGGCAAAGAGTTGTGGCTATGCGTTCGCAGCGACCGCTGCAACGAAAGAAGAATTGTTGCCGCTCCTCGAGACGCTTAAAAAGAAAGAAGGCCCGGCATTCTTGGAGATTAAAGTAAATCTAGAGTCTCGGAAGGATCTCGGCCGCCCGGTGGAAAGTCCGATTGAGAATAAGAAAAAGTTTATGGATTTTATAAGGTAGATACTAATTGCGTATATGAAACAAACAGAATACATCGGTGTCGGAGCGATTTCTCATCTGGCAGAGATTGTTAGCGAGCTTTCGCCACAGAAAGTATTCTTAGTAACTGGGAAGGGCTCCTATACCACCTCTGGTGCAGCACAACCGGTCGCCAATGCGCTCGCAGGAATAGACGTTTTGCACTATACCGACTTCAAGGAGCTACCACTTCACGAGGATATACAAAAGGGAATTGAAGTCTATACCGCGTATCATCCAGACCTCATTATCGCCGTTGGCGGCGGACACGTGATGGACATGGCGAAGGCCATCAACTTCTTTGCCGGCAAGAAGCCCTTGATCGCTATACCAACCACCGCAGGCACAGGCAGTGAAGCGACACAATTCGCCGTCGTCTATAAAGACGGCCACAAATCCTCGCTTGAACATGAAGAAATAATCCCGACGTTCGCTATCGTTGACCCCCATCTCGCGATGAGTGTCCCCAAGGATACCGCACTTGCCTGCGCCCTCGATGCGCTCTGCCAAGCGATAGAATCGCTCTGGTCAAACAAGGCAACCGACGAGTCGCGTACCTATGCAAGACAGGCATTGGAGGCAATCTGGGGGAGCATCATTCCTGCGATAGAAGAAAAAAATCCTGCCGCTATTACGGCGCTCTGCTTCGGAGCGCACTTGTCTGGTAAGGCTATCAACATATCCAAGACGACAGCCTGTCATGCGCTCTCCTATGGGCTCACGTATCGCTTCGGCGTCCCGCATGGCACCGCCGCAAGCATCTTCTTGCCCGGAGTGTGGGCGTATAACAACTTCAGTTGTCCCAATCCTTCGATAACTGCCGAAACAGTCAAAGAACTGTTACAGAGATTTGGTATAAAGAATCTGTCGCAGTTTGGGGTTACAGCCGCTGACATTCCTTCTCTCGCCGCAGAAGTGAACGTCGAACGGCTTGGTAACAATCCACGTGCTGTATCAAAGGAAGACGTTGTGCAATTTTATACAGAAATCTTATAATTTATGGAATCCATTAAAGAACTTCGGGTGAAATTGCAAACCAACGTGTTGGGTCATCCGATCTTGCAACGGGTGCTCTCGATCTATCTGACTCGTTTGTTCCTCATAACAAACGTCACAGCGAATCAAGTTTCTGCTGCTGTCTTAGTGGTGGGAGCATTGAGCGCGGCCGCCATATTCCTAGGTTATATATGGCTAGGATTCTTTCTCGTCTACTTTAGTATCTTACTTGACGCTGTTGATGGTGAAATAGCGCGTTACCGAAAGACATATTCATTGCGTGGTGTTTATCTTGATCTCGTCAATCATCTGATAACACACGGACTTTTTTTCCTCGCGCTCACTTTTTGGGTTGTAGAAGGACTTTCAGATCCTCTCCGCCAAATCGTGCTCATTCTTGGTGTGCTAGGGGCGTTTTCCATGTCACTACGGCGGGCGAATGGCGATCTACATAGGGTACTTTTTGTACATCAGTACAGTACGCATCCAGAATTATTCACCATTCCTCATGTTCAATCAGAAACAAAAACAGCTACACCAATAGAACCCAAAACACTCACTTGGATACATTCATCCGTTCGTTTGATACGCAAAGCGGTGTATGCATCAGAATATCTCGCGGTCATGGTTATCATTTTGTTCCTCACATTTGTTTCTGAAATAGTATTTTTTCCAGCGGTGCATAATCATCCTCTGCTCTCTGTACTAATTATCGCGTACGCTATTGTGTCATTCTCGTATCTGTTACGTGAAGTGATAAACGGATATTTTTCAGTTGAGGGCCGTGTTGCAAAGGTAAGAGATAGATTTGCATCAAAATGAATAAAGAAGAAACACATCTATTTTTTGTATATGAACTGGAACATATCCCAGTACTCAATTCGCGTTTAAAGGCAGGGGAGAAATTTGAGATAGTAGGTCTCAATTATGAAGTTGAGCTTGAACTGAAGAGACAGGAGATCCTGTTTATTCCACTACGCACACTTGCTATTGCATCACCAGAGGGAGAGCGTGAATCGCTTGAATTTATAAGACGACTCGCAAAGGATTGGTATGTTTCTGCAGATTTTGCGTTCTTTAAACGTGATGGAGTCTGGCTTGGAGAACAGTACAGAGGTGCGTTTTCTCACTACTTTGCAGCCCTTGTCTATTATCTTGCCGCAATGGAGCAGGTGATATCAAAGCTCTCGCCTACGAAAATCATCATTCCAGAGAGACATCATGGTACCGACACAGGCATTGACCCGATAGATATCTTCAAAGAACGCCTGCCGGTTGATGTTACTCGTTTGCTTGCAAAGCATTATGGTATTGTTTTTGAACCAATTTCTTTAATAGAGCGTCGACGAAGTGTTTGGCTATCTATGCTACTGGCGAATATCTCCAAAGTCGTGGTACGACTTGCTGTCGGCATCGTAAACGCGATTAGTGTGTTTCGCAGACCCAGGCATATCAAAATACTCTCAACTGATCCGTGGGCGCGCATAGAACCGTTTATTAAGGAAATGGAAGATGCAGAGGTGATTATGACGCATCGAAAGGAGATTCTAGTCATGGGCATCAAGAATATCTGGAAGACACGAGCACGCTTCCATCACCGACTTGATTTCGTCAATCGTGGTATTCGCGCGCTTGCACTGAAAAAGTCTCAAGAGTTTGCACGTGCTTGGGGTGAGTTGGGAGAGAGCCCGAATATATCTAAACTCTTTGAATATAAAGACATCTCATTTTGGCCGATCGTAAAAAATGTACTTCAAGCAATAGTCGTTGAGCATTCCGAGGATGCTATCGCGACTATAGAGAGCACGAAAAATCTTCTTACGCGCTACTCTATCAACAGGGTACTTCTTTTCTCTTCGGTAAAGGGTTACAACAATCTCATCGCGCAAGTTGCAGAGAGAATGAACATCCCCTCAGTAGAGATGCAGCATTCTCTTGAAATAATTGAACCATCAAATCCGTATGCTCACCTCTTTTCGCGATACCTAGCGGCGTACGGTAGTATCACAAAGAAACATTATGGGCGGTTCGGTGTTGAATCATGGCGTATTGTTGAGTGTGGCTCACCACGTTTTGATGTATACACTCTACCTATAGCTCCAGAAGAGCTTGAGCACCCTCGGCAAGACATGCAGTTCAAAAAAGGGAATCTGACAGTACTCGTCGTGCTACCAGCAATATTTCTTGGTTCAGGTCACTGCGATTTCACGACATACTCCGCGCAAACTATTCTTGAAGATATCGCCAAATTGCAAAAGCAGCATACCTCTATCAGTTTAATACTCAGACCAAGACCCGGTAATGCTGAGCCATTGTATTATAGAAAAGAAACGCAAGCGCTTTTTACTGGAGATGTGTATCTTGGGCGTTGGGAAAATCTACAGACTTTAATTGCGCTCTCCGACTTCGTTATCTCTGGCAATTCGTCGGTTGTGTTGGAGGCAATTATAATGCACAAGCCAGTTCTTATGTATGTACCTCGCACAGAAGACCGTGATTTTGATGAGTATGAAATGGCTGGTGCTGTGCTCATGGCGCGCACCACAGATGAGCTTATGGCACACACTAGCTTTTTGGAGGATACAGATAATCGCACAGCTTTGGTCGCACGCGCGGATATTTTTCTTAAAAAGAATTTCATGATGGATGGCCACTCTTCAGAGCGCATCGCGATGCTCTTGCATAATATAGATGAAAACAAACATGTATAAAAATAGAAAAGAAAAAATAGTTGCAACTATTGAAGCGCGCATGAGCTCCAGCAGACTGCCTGGGAAAGTGCTTATGCCGATTGGCGGTGTACCAGCATTGGAACTTTTGATCGGGCGATTGAAGCGTAGTCAGTATCTTGATCAAATTTGTGTGGCGACCACGATTAACCATGCCGACGATGCAATTGTGGCATGCGCGCAAAAAATGGGAATCACACATTTTAGAGGAAGTGAAACAGACGTGCTCGGACGTGTACTCGAAGCCGCACAATCGCTCGGTGCTGATATAATCGTTGAGATTACTGGTGATTGTCCTTTTGTTGATCCCGCACTCGTTGACCGCGGCATAGAAGAGTTTTTTGCTCGTGATGTAGATTATGCATCAAATACTATTTCACCCACCTACCCGAATGGATTTGATGTGCAAGTGTTCCAAACAACAGTACTCGCAGAGGTTGCATCACTCACCAACGACCCTATAGACAGAACGCATGTCTCGTGTTATATATACAACCATCCAGAGCGATATCGATGCTGCAATTGGGAAGCCCCAAAGGATTCCTATGGGCCCGAACTTCGCGTGACGCTTGATGAAGAGGCAGATTATCAAGTGCTACAGGATATATTTGAGGCAATGAAAGACAAAAATAATTTCTCAGCACCTGATGTTGTGCGATTCTTGCTGGATCATCCTGAAGTAGCTGAACAGAATTCAAATGTGAGGCAGAAAGAACTCTATGAACTATAAAAAAATCTACATCACAGCAATTATTGGCGCTGGACGCATTGGCTCGGGATTTGACACCCCTCACACAAAGCAGGTGCTCACTCACGCACATGCAATCACACTGAACTCACGCATGAAGCTTGTAGCCCTTGTGGATACAGATGCGTCGCGAGGGAAGCGTGAAGCAAAACGTTGGGGTGTCGCTTCTTATCAAGATGTCAAAACAATGCATGAGCATCATCATCCCGATGTGGTTGTCATCGCGTCTCCAGATAACACGCACGTTGCACTTCTTGAAGAGGTAGTGGAACTCAAACCAAAACTTATCATTTGTGAAAAACCTGTAGCGACCCGAGGAGATGAGGCACGAGTTCTGAATCTATCAAAACGTTCCCACGTACCTATACTCGTGAATTATAGGCGTCGCTTTGATACCACACTTGAGAAGTTACGAATTGATCTTACTCACGGACGTTATGGCAAGGTGCTTTGTGCAAACGCTATCTATACAGGAGGACTTTTGCATAACGGCTCACATGTAATAGATATGGCGCGGTACTTGTTTGGAGAAGTAAAAAGCACAAAGAGCTCAATCATAGTCAAGAATTCTTCTGGGGAATCATCCGTAGGGGGTGTAGTAACGTTTGGTCGTTGTCCGCAGTTTTACCTTATGACTGGAGATGGACGGAAATTTTTTATGCTTGAGTTTGATATCTTGACCGAGAAAGCACGGTTGTGCTTTACAGAAGAAGGATTCTGTCTCACCACACAAACGGTAATTTCAGACCCACTCTTCAATGGTTATCGTATCCTAGGAAAAGAAAAAACTATAGCCACAGGACTTATTGATGCACTGCCAAATCTTATGAACCATGCCGTAAACGTACTTGATGGAAAAGAAAAACCAAGAACAACAGTCGCTGACGCTATCAAAACACAAGCAGTATGCCTACGGCTCGCGAAAGGGGCGCTAAGATAGTATGAATCAAGAAACAGCATTTTTAACCGAAGGAGATCCTTATCACTTGAGAAATCAAGGTTTAAAATCTGATTTGCTTGATGAGTATCTAGATACTCTTTCTTTGGGAGGAAACATTTTAGACATTGGAACACAAGATGGTCGTCGTCTGGCCCGATTAAAAGGGAAATGTTTTGGCATTGAACCATCTCAACTTGCGGTTGATGAAGGGAAGAAAAAATATCCTCATATCTCTCTGCAAAGAGGACTTTCTCACGAGTTACCATTTTCCGATGAAATGTTTGATGTAGTAATGATCAGTTATGTTTTTCATTGGGTTGGTAGGAAGAACCTCCTAAAAACGGTCAGTGAAATGGATCGTGTACTCAAAAGTGGGGGTTTACTCATTATACAAGACTTCTATCCTATTCAGCCAAAAGCGGTGCCATACCACTATAAAGATGAATTATTTACCTATAAACAGAACTACTGGGAAATATTCACGGCCACTCAACTTTATACGTTAGTAGAAAAAATACCAACAATACATCTCTCAAATAAAGCTGATCAGCTTCTTACAGGAGGAGACGATCAGGCGGTCATCGTTAGTCTGAAGAAAATTTGATATATGGCAAAAATATACTACAATGCAGCAACAAATATGGAATTGCTAGCAATAAATGGCGGCGCTCCAGTACGAGGGAAGGATAAGCCATATCCCGCGTACAACAGCATAGGAGAGGAAGAGAAAAATGCTGCTATTCGTGTACTTGATTCTGGAGTACTTTCAAAATTCCTTGGAGAATGGAGTCAGGACTTCTATGGTGGTACAGAAGTCCAGCAATTTGAAGCTGAATGGGCAAAGAAATTTGGTGTCACACACGCCATTGCGATGAACTCTGCAACATCAGGTCTCATCGCGGCTTTGGGAGCCATCGGCATTGAACCAGGAGATGAAGTTATAGTCCCGCCTTATTCAATGTGTATTTCTGCTACAGCCCCCCTCTTTTATGGTGCGATACCGGTGTTCGCCGATATAGAGTCAGAACATTTTTGCCTTGACCCAAAATCAGTTGAGGCCGCAATTACTCCTCGCACCAAAGCCATTCTAGTCGTTGATATATTCGGGGCTCCACACGATGCCGATGCAATCATGGCTATAGCGCGAAAACACGGGCTGAAGGTAATTGAAGATGCAGCACAAGCCCCCGGCGCGCTCTATAAAGGGCGCAAAACAGGAACACTCTCACACATAGGTGTTTACTCACTCAACTACCACAAACACATTCATACAGGAGAGGGAACAGTGGTTGTGACAGAGGACGATGTACTTTTTGAACGACTCCAGCTCATACGCAACCATGCAGAGGCGGTGGTGAAAGATAAGGGAGTGAATAATCTTAGCAACATGGTCGGCTACAACTTCCGCATGACGGAGTTAGAAGCATCTATTGGACGAGAGCAGCTTCGTAAACTAGATATGCTAATTTCAGAACGGCAAAAAAATTGCGCGTATATTGCAGAGCATTGTCAGGATATGCTCGGATTTCGTCCCGCGCTCATACGAGAAGGATGCACATCTGTCTTCTACCAGCACCCGTTTCTTTATAGTGAAAATATCATTGGAGTCCCACGTAATACATTCATCGCTGCAATACAGGCAGAGCTCCCAGAAACCGAGATGCGACGAGGAGAAGGTCCACTCATCTCTGGCGGATATGCAGAACCGCTCTATCTCCTACCACTATTCCAACAACAAATCGCTTTTGGATCTAAAGGCTACCCTTTCCGTTCCCCGTTCTATCATGGGGAGGTACACTATCAAAAAGGTCTGTGTCCAGTTGCAGAACGTCTCCATAACAGCGAATATGTCTCGCACGAAATGATGCGCCCAGGTATGCAGAAGAGCGATCTTGATGAAGTCATTGAAGCATTTCACAAAGTATATGCCCACCGTACAGAAATCAAAAAATAAACCACGTGTGCTGGTCGTTGTGCACGACGCTGGCGAGGCAGAGATTATAGGCGCCCATCTTCAACGATATCCACAGCATTTTGCGTATCATGCTCTAGCTATGGGTGCTGCGGCCTCTGTCTTTAAACGGCGAGGCATCACATTTGCCACTGCTCGCAACAATATCTCGTCAGTTCGTTCGTCACTGCAAACTTACCCTCTGTTAGATTTTGTATTGTTGGGCACAGGGGATGGTTCTCCTATCGCATGGAAATATGTAACAGAGTGTAGGAAACTCGGCATTCAGACTGTTGGGTATCTCGATCACTGGGTTTCGTATAGAGAAAGGTTTGGTTATCCTCTTAGAGATTGGAAGTCACACCTCCCAGATACCTTATGGGTTGGTGATCAATATGCGATGAAACTCGCACAGAAACTCCTACCGGTACAAAAGATAATACTTGTGCCAAATGAATATTTTCTTGAGATACAGCGTAAATATAAAAAGAAACCTATAAGCGTTAAGCAAGGACTTTTATTTATATCTCAACCTCATCATGAAGGTTTTGAAACATTGAGAAACACACTTGAGCTTGTGATGAGATATAATCCAAGTTTACCGGTACGCGTGCGTCTACATCCACGCGAGCAAAAGACAGCATACCAAAAACTTATCGCTTCATATGCAAAAAAAGTTGATGTGCGCATCACCAAAAATAAAAATATTCTCACTGACTTGCGCAAAGCAAACGTGGTAGTCGGTATTGAGAGTATGGCACTCGTTGTAGCACTCTCTTGCGGTAAAAAAACGATTAGCATCATGCCGAATGGTACACATTGTCCGCTGCCTTTTACCAAGATACACAAAATTCATAGCGTTAAGGATCTTAGAAAAATGTGGTAACTTGAACTCCTAGTTGAAAACTATGAAGAAATTTCTATCCAAAACAGCGGGACTTAACAGAGCTATTGTTTCCGATGATCTAGCAAAGACATTGCACAGCATCGGCGAGCGAATTCCACTTACTGTGCATGCATACAAAACCGGAACGAAGTGTTTTGATTGGGTTATTCCGAAAAAATGGGTCATACGTGATGCCTATATAGAAACCCTCTCAGGGAAGCGTGTGCTTGATTGGAAAGAAAATCCTTTGCACGTCATCGTTGGGTCATTACCAGTGCAGCGCACTAAGATATCCAAAAAAGAACTCATAAAAAGAATTGCAATTAGCGAAAAGTATCCAAAACACATCCCATATCATTTCAAATATTATGAACTTGATTGGGGTTTTTGTATGGCAAAGAAGGATCTCAAGAAGCTGACTGACGACGAATACTACGTCGCTATAGATTCTGAATATGTGAATGGCGAACTTCTGGTTGGCGAACACGTCATCAAAGGGAAAAGCAAGAAATGCATCACGCTTATCTCTCATATTGATCATCCTGCACAGGTAAATGATGGACTCGCTGGTGCAGCAGTTCTCATAAAACTAGCAGAATCGTTGCATGGAACTAAGCCGACATATACGATTCGCATGCATTTTCTATCAGAGACGATTGGATCAATCGCTTATCTCCACCACAATCCACAGATACTCGCGCAAACGGCAGGGGCAATTTTCTGTGAAGCACCTGGGACTCCAAATTATCCGATTGTTCTTCAACACGCTAAGCGAAAGGATTCCAGTATAGATGTGGTTGCCGCTTCGGTGTTGCGACACTCTGAAGAAAGGGTTGAGTTTGCAGACTGCTTTACGCACATCGTCAACGATGATGGGTTTTATAACAGTCCAGGTATAGATATTCCATGTATTTCGCTCTCCAGATCAAAAAAACTTACACCGAAAGATTGGTTCCACTTCCCGTACTATCATACGAGTGGTGATTCTATAGAGCATTTTGATTTCAAACAAGCACAGAAGTATTTGGAATACGTACAACGCATACTCGCAATCTTTGATGCCGATAGGGTAGTGACCAAGACCTATCGTGGCGTGCCGAATCTCTCTCGTCACGGACTGTGGCTAGACTGGCAAATATATCCCAATGCTTCGCAGAACATAGACGCGATCCTGTTTAATCTTGATGACGGGATTTCCATGTTTGAACTATCAGAAAAAACTGGAGTGCCATTTGACGAGGTGCACGCTTTTATTAAGAATATGGAGGAGAAACATCTCGTAACGTTATCACTGCCATGAAAATTGCACTTATTACTGGTACGGCATATCGGCATGTGTATTATGCAAATAAGATAATAGAAACAGGCAATGTTATTTTGCACATCAAAGAAACGCGAAGCAATGTCCTGACGGACGAAATACCTGAACATGCCTATCAAGAAAGCGATCTCCAGCTTCTAAAAAAACACAGTGACCTACGTCTCCAAAAGGAGCAAGAGTATTTTTTACCATTCGCACAAGAAATACTCCCGACGCCGCGTTCCGTTGAAGTCTCAAAAGAGAATCTGCATTCGCAAGAGGTCATAGATGCTCTGTCTGAGAGCAAGCCAGATATCGTGCTTGTCTATGGCCCTGGATTGCTCAAAGCGCCACTTCTGCGCGTCACGCCAAAATGGGTCATTAATCTCCACGCAGGCCTATCCCCATCCTTCAGAGGGGCGGCAACGCTCTTTTGGCCAATCTATTTTATGAAACCTCAGTTCGTAGGATACACGTTCCATATCATAGACGACCAGATTGACCACGGGGCAATAATCCACCAGAACCGCCCCCCAATTCTGGCGTCGGACACTATACACGACCTAGGGTGCAAGACCATTATTACAGCCACAAATGATATGCTCTGGCTTCTGCCAAAAATAGAGAAAAACACAATAGAGTTGTACGAACCGAAGTCAAGCGGCAAAACTTTCTTTGAATCGGAATTCAAACCCTATCATTTACGGGTTACAGACTTTCTTATGAAGCATGGCCTTTTGGGAGAGTATTTGGACCATAAGGAACTATTCCCAGAACCAATGACTATCGTTACACAAACAAACAATTGACTTATTACCAGCATAAGGTAAAGTACTCACGCATGGATTCATACGCATCCCTCAAAGGAAAATCAGTTCTTATAACCGGTGGCACCGGCTCGTTTGGCAAGAACTTTGCGAAGCATCTGCTCAAACACGCGCAGCTCAAAAAGCTCATTATCTTTTCTCGCGATGAACTAAAGCAGTCACAGATGGCGGCCGAGATTAATTATAATGAGACCGTAAGATTCTTTATCGGTGACGTGCGCGATTTGCCACGGCTAAGCAGAGCATTTGAGGGTGTTGACATCGTGATACACGCTGCCGCTCTAAAACAAGTGCCGGCGCTTGAATACAATCCGTTTGAGGCAGTAAAGACAAATATAGTCGGCACACAAAATGTTATTGAAGCAGCGCTTGACCAGAAAGTTGATCGGGTTGTTCTAATATCCACAGACAAGGCCGCCATGCCGATCAATCTTTATGGTTCTACCAAGCTCTGTGCGGAAAAACTCATCGTGGCTGGTAATGCATACGGTGGAGGCGCGACTCGATTTAGTGCGGTTCGTTACGGTAATGTGGTTGGAAGTCGCGGAAGTATAGTTGAAACCCTTTTGAAATCAAAGGACGCACACACTGTTCATATCACAGATGAACGAATGACACGCTTTTGGATTGATCTAGAGCAGGCTTTTCAAATTGTACTGTTCGCTCTTAGTCATATGGAAGGAGGAGAAATATTCATACCGAAAGCTTCTACAATGAAGCTCACAGACCTTTTTGACATCCTTGCTCCAAATGCAAAGCGAAATGTTGTTGGTATACGGCCTGGCGAGAAGATTCACGAGATATTACTCACCAAAGAGGAATCACAGCACGCGGTTGAGCTCAAAGATTATTTTGTCATCCTGCCAGAATTCAGTGACGAAGATGTCAAAAAAGAGTTCAAGAAATATTTCAAAATTGGCAAGAAGTTGAAGACTGATTTTCATTTCTCTAGCGATACGAATAAAAAATTGATGTCCCCAAATGAGTTGCTACGCATTGTCAGTCTAATTGAAAAAACCATGCATGAAACCAGATAATCTAAAACCTTTTATAAAAGGATCCTCTGTAGATTTGAGGCCACTTTCTCTTGCAGATGTTGAAGGCACATATGTTGACTGGTTCAATGATGCTGAAATATGTCAGTTTAATTCACACCACACATATCCATATAATCGCGAATTGGCTGCGAAGTATGTTTCAGATGCACAGAAGCAAAAGAATATGCTCGTGCTCGCAATAGTTACTAAGGATGGGAAACATATCGGTAATGTGTCCCTACAGGAAATTGATTACATAAGTAGAAATGCAGAATACGCGATTATTATTGGAGATAAAGACTATTGGGGACGCGGTATAGGTGAAGAATCCTCACGCTTACTGTTCACACATGGATTCAAGGCTCTAAACCTCCATCGTGTTTACTGTGGGACTTCCGCATTCAATGTACCGATGCAGAAACTTGCAATACTGCTCGGTATGAAAGAAGAAGGCCGACGCCGCGAGACACTCTATAAAAATGGCGAATACGTGGATATCATTGAATACGGACTCTTAAAAAAGGATTTTTCTGTACTGTAATTATGAATAAGACAAACGCTCAGCCACTCTTTCCTCACCTGCAGTACTGCACTCGTTGCTGCATCCCGGAGACAACCGAAGGAGTGGTGTTTGACGATATGGGTATTTGCCGCGCTTGTCAGTCTTCAGAACAGAAGATTCACATCAATTGGGTGGAGAGGGAGAAGGAACTTCGTAAAATTCTTGATGGAGCAAAAGCCGCATCAGGCGACAACTACGATTGCATCATCCCGATCTCTGGCGGCAAAGACAGCACATTCCAGCTTCATGTGCTAACCAAGATATATGGGATGAAACCGTTATGCGTTACATTCAGTCACAACTGGTGGAGTGAGTCTGGGTGGTACAACCTGC
>JBAZRE010000008.1:0-40036 GCA_041663025.1 Minisyncoccota bacterium | reverse complement strand
ACACCCTTTTTGATTTCAGAGCCGCACTCAAAGAGTATCTGCCGTACTATAACGGCGAACGTTTGCACATGGGAATTCAATACCAAACTCCGCTCGAAGTGTTGCGAAGCTGTTGACTACTTAACGGTGGGCCGAGAAAAGCAAGGAGACACCTCCTTCCGCGAGGAGTCACCTTGCTTCTACGAGGTTGGTGGGGGTGCCGACGGCGAAGGCGTGGAGGTTCTCGATGGTGGTGTCGAGGATGCGCTCCACGGCTTCGGTGGTGTTGAAGGCTACGTGCGGCGTGACGATAACGCGCGGATGATTGATGAGGTAGTGATTCTCTAATACGACTTTAAGCTCAGCTTCTTTTGGATGCGGAGCGGTGAGGAGTGCGAGTTCGTCGTTCATGTCACCTTCTTCTTCAAGTACATCGAGCGCAGCGCCGGCGATGATACCGCTCTTGAGCGCCTCCACGAGCGCATCGGTCTCGACGACCGCGCCACGCGCAGTGTTGACGAGATACGCGCCCTTCTTAAACTTCACGACATTTTCTTTATTGATGAGATGGTGCGTGTGCGGATTGTAGGGGACATGGATCGTGACGACATCAGAGGCGGCGAGAAGATCATTGAGCGATGCATACGTAAAATTAAGTTTCGCGGCGAGCTCGGCATCTTGGTGCACGTCAAAACAGATTACCTTCATACCAAAACCATTTGCCATGCGTATCGCGTGCACGCCGATGTGCCCGCCCCCGACGACGCCGATCGTCTTGCCGGCGAGATCGAAGCCGCGAAGATCTTTTTGTGAAAAGGTGCCGCTCTCGCGCACGTGTTCATCGGCATCTATTATTCTGCGAGAAAGTGCAAGTAATAAAGCGAACGCGAATTCAGCAACAGTATTTTCTCCGTAATAGGGAACATTAACGACGGTGACATTATGTGCTTTTGCGGCAGCGAGGTCGATATGGTCAAAGCCAGTGGAGCGCGTCGCGATGAGCTTGAGCGAGGGGAACCGCGAGAGCTCGGCTTCGCCTATGGGTGATTCTACAAATGTGCAGAGCGCCTCGGCATCTGGATCAGTAACATCAGGCGACTCCGAGAGAGACTTCTCGTGGAAAGTGACATTTTCTCCCGAGAGTTTAGTACGCACATACTCTTGTTCCCACGCCTCACCTCCAAAATAATGTATTTTCATATCGTTCTATTCTAACGTGTTTCGGCTTCCTGCTCTATGGCGAGTAAACGCTCATATTTCACCAGGCGCTCGCGTTGGGCGAAGCCGCCGGCTTTAAGGCCGTGAGCGCCGATGCCATAGGCGAAGTCCGCGATGAAGGTATCGGCAGTCTCGCCAGAGCGATGTGAGGCGACGACCTTAAAGCCGGCGGCGTACGTCGCTTTGACCGCCTCAATCGCTTCGCGCACCGTGCCAATCTGATTCGGTTTAATAAGTACCGCATTTATCGCTTTCTGTTCGGCTGCATTCTTGATGCGCGCGGGATCAGTGACAGTCAGATCATCGCCGATAATGATAACTTCGTTCCCGATCGCTGCAGTCAATTTTGCAAAATCCTCAGATGCACTCTCTGCAAACGGATCCTCAATGCTATGGATGTGGAATAGCGAGGCGAGGCCTTGATAAACACCAGCAAGCTCGTCGGGCGAGTATGATTTCCCTAGCAGTTGATAGGTACCGTCATGAAGTAATTCGCTCGCGGCGGCATCGAGAGCGATTGAAGTATTTTGATATTTACTCACAAGCTCCGCGAGAATCTCAAACGGCTTTTCGAGTGTCTCAAACGTTGGCGCGTAGCCACCCTCGTCGCCCATCGCCAAATCGCCCGAGGATGTCAGACATCTACGGTTGCCGTGGATGTCTGACATCCTCAAAACATCACCCAATTTTGCAAACAGTTCTTGTGCGATAGGGAATGCTTCGCTTGTCTTACCTTCAACCACCAGTAAGTATTCTTGGAAGGGTAGCTTGAAGTCAGCATGCGCGCCGCCGTTCATCACGTTGACATATAAGCGCGGCGCGGCTGGTGTTGTTCCAGCCCTTTTCGCAATAGCGCTCCATAGTGGAACATCTTCGAGAAGTGCCGCCAGCCGCATGGCTGCGATAGAGACCGAGAGAATGGCGTTCGATCCCAAGCGTGATTTATTCGGCGTGCCATCAAGCTCAATCAAGAATGCGTCGAGATCATCCGGCGTGTCAAAGCGTTTTCCGACAATCGCCTTAGCTATTTCATCATTCACATTTTCAATCGCGTGCGCGACGCCACCATCAGAGTCGCGAAGCTCAAGCGCTTCGTGCGAGCCGGTACTCTTACCCGACGGCACCGATGCTACCGCCGAGAGGGTATTGGCGAGAAGTGTTGTCTCGATGGTCGGCCGCCCTCGCGTGTCGAGAATCGATCTAGCTTCAACGTGATCGATACGCATATGTTAGCGCGTCAGTCGCTCTTCAACCTCTGCGATATTCTCAAGCGTCTTCACGACCGAGTCAGGGTTAAGCGACATACTCTCTATACCTTCTTTGACCAAGAACTCGGCAAAGTCGGGCAGGTCAGAGGGGCCTTGTCCGCAGATGCCGATATATTTGCCGCGCGCCGTACACTTCCGAATAACATGGCTGATAAGGGCGCGCACGGATTCATCATTTTCGTTTGCAATGTGTGTGACAATACCGGAGTCACGATCGAGCCCAAGGGTGAGCTGAGTGAGGTCGTTTGAGCCAATCGACATACCATCAAAGAGATCAAGGAACTCTTCAGCCAAAAGCACGTTACTTGGAATCTCGCACATCACATAAACAAGAGTCGTCTTTTCTCCACCTTTTGCGAGCGACTTCGCGACGAGGCCGTTCTTAGCCATGATGCCGAGCACCTGTTCTGCTTCTGAGATGGTGCGGCAGAAGGGAATCATGGGGATGACATTATCTAAGCCCATCTCTTCTCGCACTTTCACAAGTGCGCGACACTCAAGCACAAAGGCATCCTTAAACTTCGGATCATAGTAGCGAGAGGCGCCGCGCCAGCCGAGCATCGGATTTTCTTCTTTTGGCTCGTATGCTTCACCACCGAGCAGAGTCGAATATTCGTTGGTCTTGAAGTCAGAGAAACGGACGATCACTGGCCGTGGAGCGAATGCTGCGCCGATCTTCGCAATGCCATACGCGAGATTGTCGACATAATAGTCGACAGGATTGTTCCATCCGACGGTCTTCTTCTGAATAGCCGTACGCAACTTCGGCGAGAGCTTTTTCAGGTCAAGAATAGCGAGCGGATGAATGCCGATGTTTGAGGCGATGATGAATTCTTCGCGTGCGAGCCCGACGCCCTTAACCGGCAAAAAGGAATTTTCAAAAGCGATATCTGGCGATGCGATATTCACCATAATCTTCGTCTTTGTCTCGGGGAGCGCTCCGATGGAGTGCTCATGTGTGGTTATCTTCGCTTTGCCAGCAGTAATCATCCCGACGCTGCCGGTTGTATCCACTGTGACGAGTGTGCCGGTCTTGAGTACCTTCGTCGCATTGCCGGCGCCGACAATCGCGGGCAGGCCGAGCTCGCGCGAGACGATGGCAGCATGAGACGTGCGCCCGCCTTGATCGGTGATGATCGCTGATGCCATCTTCATAATTGGTTCCCAATCTGGATCGGTCATTGTTGTGACCAATATTTCACCTTTCTTAAATTCCTTTATCTGCTTCGGATTCATGATGATGCGAGTGATGCCAGTGGCGACCTTGGAGCCGACGGAGATGCCTTGCACGAGAGTTTTACCTTGCCCGGTGACCTTATATTCAATAAGTTTGGAGAAGTCGCGGCGCGCTTGTACCGTCTCAGGGCGCGCTTGCACGATGTAGAGCTCGTTTGTTTTGCCATCGCGCGCCCACTCCATATCCATTGGCGTCCACGTTTTCGCTCTATCTGAATAATGTTCCTCAATGAGTGCGCCCCAACGTGCGAGCTCGAGAGTCTCGGCCTCGCTCAACACAAAACTCGTCTGTTCTTTTGTCGACGTCTTCACCACCTTGGTTTGGATAACGCCGATTTTTCCTTTGGCATAGAGCATCTTCTTGTTCTTCACACCGAGTGTTTTGGCGATGATTGGATTCTTCACTTTGCCAATCTTTGACTTCATCACGAGATATTCATCTGGCGTGACGTGACCCTGCACAATCATCTCGCCAAGACCCCAGACTGCATTGATGAGCACCAAATCGCGGAATCCCGATTCGGTATCCACCGTGAACATAACGCCCGAAGCGCCTGTGTCAGAGCGAACCATCTTCTGAACGCCGACCGAGAGGGCAACCTTAGTATGGGCAAAACCCTTATCGGTTCGGTAGGAGATCGCACGGTCGGTGAAGAGAGATGCCATTGCCCAGACTGTGGCTCTCGTGACATCCTTTGCCCCACGGATGTTCAGATACGTTTCGTGTTCACCGGCAAATGAAGCTCCCGGCAGATCCTCAGCAGTAGCTGAAGAGCGCACGGCAACATCCACGTTCTTTCCGTATTCTTTTTCCATCTGCGCATACGACTCAGCGATGGCTTTCTCGAGATCAGCAGGGAGGGGAGTAGAACGTATGGCGTCGCGCACGAGCTTTCCGCACCGTGAGAGCTCTTTGAAATTTTGTGTATTCAATCCATCAAGTGTTTTTGAAATAAAAATATCAAGACCGGTCTGTTTGAGGAAATAATAATAGGCCTCGGCGGTGACACAGAATCCTTCTGGCACGCGCACGCCCTTGGGCACGACTGAGCGAATGAGTTCGCCGAGGGAGGCATTCTTGCCGCCGACTTGCGAGACGTCCTCCATGCTAACGTTTTTCATCCAGAGAATAAAGGGTGCGGCCATACAAATAAAGTTAGTTTTGAATTTTAATTTTTAAGTGCGACGATAAGGTCAGACACGTTCGATCCAGTATAACCGGTATGAAGTGCGTCGCCGGTTGTGGAGAAGAAATCATACGAACAGTGAGCCTCAAGAGAATCTTCAATAGAAAGGTCGTGTGTGCGAGCGTGTTCAAACGAAATGCTGTCGCCAATTGCTCCAGCAGCGTCAGTGTCATCATGCCCGTCAGAGGAGAAGGGCAGAATAATTTCGTCTTGGCGAATATTTTTTAGTGTAGCGAGTGCCATCTCTTGGTTGCGGCCACCTGTGCCGGAATGTTCGCCGAGCGTGACAGTGCTCTCTCCAGCATAGAGCAGGGCCGTTTTTGCTGGTGCATCATGAAGCTTTTCAACAACAGCGCGACCGAGCTCGCGTGCTTCGCCGGTGAAATGATCGTCCACTATCTCGGCCGCGTAGCCGCGCTGCACAGCTTCGTCGTGCATCGCCGAGAGCGCATCTTGATTGGTGAGGAAGAGGATGTTGGCAACACGGTCAAAATAATTTGCCTCTTTCGGAGTTTCCATGAATCGAATGTTTGCTGGAGGTCTGATGCCATAACGCATGAGAATCGCTTCGGCGTCGCTGATTGTTGACGTGTCTTGCACGGTCGGACCAGAAGAGACGAATGCAATATCATTTTTCGGCACGTCTGAAACGATAAGAGAAATAACTTCAGCCGGATATGCATCGCGCGCGAGCCCACCACCGCGCGCGCGAGAAATATGCTTCCGCACGGTATTCATCTCTTGTATGGTCGCGCCGTGCGCAGTGAGCTCTTTAAAGAGAGTGCTTTCATCATCAGAGGTCATTGGCTCTTCAGGTGAACAGAGTAGGGTAGATCCGCCGCCCGAGATAAGCATGATGACTAGATCTTCTTCGGTACGGTCTAAAAGGAATTCGATAATGCGCGTGGTCGCCTGCACGTTCACTTCGCTCGGGAGCGGGTGTGTGCCAACAAAGGTTTTGATTTTGGTGAGCTTCGGCGGGGTAGGCGAGACATCAAAGGCAATGCCGCTCTCGAGCCGGTCACCTAAAAACTGCTCGATCGCCTCAGCTGCTGCAAATGCACACTTCCCAACACCAACAAAAAACACCTTCCGTCCCGCAAGGGCGAGGTGTCTCCTTACGGCATCCGTGAGGTGACTCCTCGCAGAGGCGTCAACGATAAGTTCATCATCCTCGATCTTGAGTTTGCGTCGCAGAGCATTGCCGACATTGATTGCTTCATATCCAGCCTCCGCTATCGCGAGTGCATCTCGCCTCTGATCATTCTCCGCAAGCTTTTCAAAATTCTGTATGATATGTGCCATCTGCTTTAGTATAACAAAAGAAAACAGCACCCTTGCGAGGTGCTGTCATGCTAGGGGCCTTTCATGCTCATCTTATCCGAAATGAGCGACGGTATCTTGTCTTGTAGTAGGGCTTGGGGTATTTCAATACCTGGCCAACCCTGATTTTTGCTTTTGGGCTGATTCCGTTCATGCAGGCCAGTTGCTGAACGGTTAGATGCACTTCGTCCGCGATAGAGGTTAGTGTGTCGCCATGTTCGACGACATACTCCTCCTGATAGTCCGATGCATCCGCATAAACCGCCTGTGCAAAACTAACAAAACTAACTAAGCACACAACAACTAAAAGCAACAAAAAACTCTTTCTCATAACCCTCTCCTTTCGATTCGTTTTTTTGTTTATCTCTTGAGAGTATACACGAGTCTAGTCATTTGTCAAGCGTTTGGACGAAGTCGGGGCAAGACCGCCTAGAAAGTCAGTAAATACGCCGCGAAATAGAACAAGGTTAAACCTTGTTATTTTTGTAGACACCCGGTGCCCACAGAAGTGCTTGTGGTGGTAAAATCGGAAGATGGCGACGAAGAAATTCCAGAAGAATAAAGAGGATTTTACCTGCGAGCAGTGTGGAGCGGAGGTGACGGGGAACGGCTACACGAATCACTGCCCGAAATGCCTCTGGAGCAAGCATGTTGACGTTTTCCCTGGCGATCGCGCCGCGACCTGCCAAGGGCTCATGGAGCCAATTGATGCGGCGCTTGAGAGCGAAGGGTACGTAATTCTGCAACGATGCGTTACTTGCGGGCACGAGAGGAGAAACAAAGCATCAAAAGACGACGATTTTGACGTGATCCTGCAACTGACGAATTAGCCTGTTTGTGTTAGAGTTTTTACATTGCTGGAATAGCTCAGGTAGTTAGAGCATGGCACTCATAAAGCCAAGGTCGAAGGTGCAAGTCCTTCTTCCAGCACATCGTCTTTCGCAAACAGGACATTTTTGAGAGAATTTGGTAGTATGAGCAATGAGCGTTTGCGGTTGTAAGCCTGAAGTAGGCTTTCGTCCGCTGCGCTCGGAAAAAGTGAAAACCAGCTCTCACTTTGTTCCTCGCTTGCGGCCGTAGCTCAACTGGTTAGAGCACCCGCCTGTAGACGTGCAGCTTTCTCGAGAAATTGGGATTGAAACTTTCTGGGATATCGGTGAAGGCTACGTTCGCCGTAAGGCGAATATGCGAATACCGAGGGAACCACATGACTCTCATGTGGGCGCCGTAGAGACTAGATACCGGAACCCTAAGGGTGAAAGCCTATGGTGAAGATATAGTCCACGCCGTTATGAAAATAGTGGATATCGTGCACGCGGGAGGTTGTGGGTTCAAGTCCCATCGACCGCGCATTTGTAAGAAAAGAACCATGCACGTAATGTGCATGGTTCTTTTTACAGTGCTAGTATGAATCAAATGAAGCTCGCTCATCCGACGTATCAACAGTTGTTAAAAAATATTCCGGAAATTCAAAAATACTTTAAGGTCGAGCTGTTAGATGTGCCTGATGAGAAGTTCAAACTGGTGAAATTCACTAAGCATATTTCTGCAAAAGCGCCCCTACTGATGCTTATGGCTGGTTGCCATGGCGAAGAGCCGGCACCGCCGCTCGCCATCTTCAAAAACTATCAACAAATTGCAAAGGCTGCGGAAAAATATCGTGTGAACCTCGTTATCTACCCACTGGTCAATCCTTGGGGATTCAGTAGAAACAAACGTTTCAATCGCGAAGGTGTGAGCTGCAATACGAATTGGATTCATTCAGATGGTGAAAGTCCTGCAAAAGAAATCGGGGTGATTAAGAAAGATATGAAAAAATATAAGCCCACCATGTTTTTAAGCATGCACGAAGATTCTGAAACGGGGGAAAGTTTTTACTTCTATTCATTTGGCGACCAAACATATGAGAAATTCCTGATACAAGCAGGGGAGAAACATTTTCCTATTCTGAAAGACGGATCGTTTGGTGACCTGGAGATAAAAAAGGGAGCAGTCTATGAGCTCCACGATGGCACTGCCGAAGATTTCATGTCGCATCGCGGGCGCAGTACCTTTTCCTGTTGCACCGAGACGCCGCTTCTGCAACCGCTTTCTAAAAGAGTGCAGTGCAATACCGATTGGATTCTGGAGCTTATTAAACGGTCGTGTTAGAAAACAACTATAGCCCACGTATACGAGAAGGCATATTTTGGAGACGAGACAGTAACACTTGCCGAGATATTGACACTATAAACACTATGTATTAAATTAGTAATCAGATTGTTCTACAAAATAACGCTCAACAATCAATCAAGAAAGGAGAGAAAAATGTTACAAGAAGGGCAGGAGCCAGAGAATGGGCAGGAAGGAATAGAAAGGAGCGAACAGAAGCCGTTTGAATTTTTGGTTAATGCGGTACTCACGATTGAAAAATTGCGAGTGGCAGCACAAGTGCGCCAGACGCACCTCACCCTTCGTGGCCGCCAAGACGATGAGACGGACGAATTGCTCGTTCGCATCAAAAACCTGGAGGACTACGCTGACGGTCGAGTAGCCGCGCTCATCCAAGGGCATCCGGCGTATCACTGGTTCAGCCGTGTCAAAGGTGTCGGTCGGGAGAATATCGGGAAGGTAATCGGCCTCATCGATATCAACAAGGCCAACTCGGTCAGTGCGTTGTGGCAGTTCGCTGGGTACGGAGTAGTTGATGGCAAAGCACCCAAGAGAGTCAAGGGCGGTGGCACGTTGTCATACAATAGCCAACTGCGAACCATGTGTTGGCGCCTTGGCGGGTCACTGATGAAATCATCTGGGTGTTTCTACGACTTCTATGCCGAGGAAAAAGCAAAATATCTGCAGAGGTATGAGCACAGGGGAATCAAAATAGTACCGGCTAGCAAGTTGCCTAAGCAAAATGGCAAGTGCTATGAGCCGGAAGACATCATCAGCGAAGGGCACGTTCATAATCAGGCTCTACGCAAGATGATCAAACTGTTCTTAGCGTGCTTATGGCTGGTCTGGCGTGAAGCCGAGGGCTTGCCGACGCGTGCGCCATATTCGGCTGAATATCTTGGCCACACGCATATCATCTCCCCTTGGGATATGGTAGATAGGGAAGAAAAGAAACAAAAGGTAGCAGCAGCAGGTTAGCCAATGTCCCGGAGAAAACCATCGCACAAGAGCGAGCCAATATTATCGGAGAAAACCATAGAAGGAGAGCGAGCCATAAGGGCTGAGAAAACCAGGGCGAGAGAGCGAGCCAAAGCAAAAGAGAAAACCAAAAAATTAGAGCGTTATTTCACAGGGTTCGGCGAAAGCCGAACCCTTTTTTATACGCGGTCGTATTTGTCCTCAAGGCGTTTTTCGTCATGCTCGGCAAATTCGCCGAAGGATATCTCGATGTAGACAAGCCCTGCTGGCCCGCCGGTGGCACGATGGGCAGTATTCCTCGGGATGAAGAAGGTGTCGCCCTCGCGTACCTCAGTCTCAGCTTCCCCTATGCGGACGATACCAGAGCCCTTGATAACACGGCCGAATTCGTCGCGGCGCTCATGGGTCTGCAAGCTGAGTGATTCGTCGGCGTTGAGCGCGAGTATCTTAACGGTCGTTTGTTCGTTAAGGGTGAATCGCTCAAAGTTTCCCCACGGGCGTTCTTCTTTTTCATAATTGGCGAGGTGTTCCATGGTATAACGATAACATAATGATTGGCTTTCACCATTTGCGTAGGAGAGTCCGTGTGACTAAAGGCCTCGAGCCATTTCCATCAAAAAATGCATGGAAGCGATATCTAGATTATATAATGTATGGCGTTGGTCTCTTTGCGCCAGTTGTACTCATACCACAAATTCTTCAGATTTATACAACTCAAGACGCTTCAGGGATCTCACTGACTACATGGGCCTTGTTTGTGGTCGTTAACATTCTTTGGGCGTTCTATGGAGCAGTGCACAAAGATAAGCACATCTTCTTTGCAAACATACTCATGATGGTTGCGAACCTCATCGTTGTGATTGGGATTTTGTTGTACTAGTAGAGTTAGGATATCCACAGGTGTTGCTTTGCTAAATAGTTTATTAGGGGGGATACTGAATAGTGATGGATAAAAAGTTGTTAGAGCAATTGTATGTTCATGACAAAAAATCGGTGCGTGATATTGCTGGTATGCTTAAACGCTCAGAGAGTGGGATAAATTACTGGTTACAAAAATTCTCCATTTCCAAACGTTCTATAAGCGAGGCGGTGTACACGAAACACAATCCAGACGGCGATCCTTTTTCACTGCAGGTATTTCGAATGAACAAAGATTCTTTTCTTTTTGGTCTAGGCCTCGGTTTATATTGGGGCGAAGGTACTAAAAGAAATTCAACTGCCGTTCGACTGGGGAATACAGACCCCGATCTTATACGAGTTTTTTTGTTTTTCTTGCGAAAGTTTTACAACATTAATAATTCGAGATTGCGTTTCGCCATTCAGATTTTTACAGATATGGATCAGAAAAAAGAAGAGAAATTTTGGCAAAAAATTCTTGGCGTGAATGCCAAGCAGTTTTATAAAACCATCATTACTCATTCAGGGAGCATCGGAACATACCGAGAGAAATCCAAACATGGAGTGTTGACGATCTATTTTGGTAATAAAAAACTGCGCGATATTTTAATTGGTGAAATTGAAAAACTGAAGGAACTCCGCTACACTATGTAAGTGCGATAAGCCGAGATAGCTCAGTTGGTAGAGCAGCGCCATGGTGGGTCGCAAACCCCTGCCCACTCTTCTGGCAACAGGCGAGTGAATCCTGAATAACGGTTAAACTCCATGGATAATGGACAAGACCGTGGCGTAAATCGTTTTGCGCCCGAACGACTGACAAAGGTGTCCAGCAATTTGCGGGATAAAGATACAGTCTAGCCCTCTTGTATATTTGAAGAGGAGGTCTAAGCGAAGGCGCAGGTCGTCGGTTCAATCCCGACTCTCGGCTCGCCGCCTTAGCTCAGTTGGTAGAGCATTGCATTCGTAACGCAAAGGTCCCCAGTCCGATCCTGGGAGGCGGCTCCAGAAAAAATAAAACGGGCCGCTGGAATAAAATCTCCAGCGGCCCGTAAGTGATTAGTGCACATGATAACCCTCGACTTCGTGAACGAAATGACGGTGCCGTTCAAGAAGATCGAGCATCACCGGGACTTCAGCCCGATTTAAGACCCCGGTTTTAAGTGGACGATCATTCTCGCCACTTTCATAAGTGACCCTTGCTCGCGTGTCGAGCTTTTCTTCTGACACGCTAGCAACACAGAGATGTGGATAATAAATCCCATCCCTACGCTTCTCTTTCGAGAAAAGCACCACTTCTTCCGGCAGAAGCTGAACGCCGGTTTCTTCAAACGATTCTCTGGTCGCTGCGGCTATAACGCCCTCGTCGGTCAATTCAATCGTTCCGCCAGGGATTTTCCATAGCGGGTTGCACTTTGATTCATCAATCACGAGCAACGCTCGTGTCGGAGAGATAATGTATGTCATTACCGCCCCAAGATTTTGTTCACCCCTACTGAATGTGCCCATATGGCACCTCCTGATATTTTGTAAGGTACTTCGCGCACCTCCGCAACCATTATACACATAGCGCCTGACTTGTCAAGTGCGCCGCAGAATTTGCTATACTTGGTCGTGATGGATGAGAAAAGTGAAAAACGGTTGCAAGAACTCGAAGCGATGATGGCATCGCCAGAGTTCTGGCTCGATAAGGATCAGGCACAGCAATTCGTGCAGGAATATCAGATGCTTAAAGAAGGTGGTTCTGGCAATCCGCATGATTCTGGTAACGCGACGCTCGCGATTCTCGCCGGTGCAGGAGGCGATGACGCTGAAGATTTCGCGCGCATGCTGCGCCGCATGTATGAGGGGTATGCCAGCTTGAAGGGTTGGCGCGTGCGCGAGCTTCACTCAAATGAAAACGATCAAGGTGGATATAGAAACGTCATGTTAGAGATAACAGGCGCTGGCGTGTATGGCCGCTTAAAGCATGAAGCTGGTGTGCATCGCCTCGTGCGCCAATCACCATTTAATGCCAACGCGAAGCGTCAGACAAGTTTTGCACTTGTTGAAGTATTGCCGACACTCGTCGCGAGTGACAAGGTTGAGTTAAAACCGGATGACTTGGAGATGCAATTTGCGCGCTCTGGCGGCGCGGGTGGGCAGAATGTGAACAAGCGCGAAACAGCAGTGCGCATTGTCCACACCCCGACCAATCTCTCGGTACATGTCTCAAGCGAGCGGAGTCAGCAGGCCAATCGTGAGAAGGCATTGGAACTTTTAAAAGCGAAAATATTCAAGAAGCAGGAGCAGGAGCAGGAGGCAGCTGCAAAAGGTAGGTCAATCGCGGCGACGACTGCGAATGAGTGGGGGAGTCAGATTCGCTCTTATGTCCTCCATCCATACAAAATGGTCAAGGACCATCGCACCGAGCACGAATCTGGTAATCCCGATAAAGTCCTCGAGGGAGATCTGGACGACTTCATCGATGCTTTTGACAGTCTCCAAGATAAGGACTAATCTCTCATTGGGTGATGTGTTTTTTGTTCTGTAACGTAGGCAGGATCAAGAGAGGAGGAGTTATGGATGAAAAGAGAAAACTTGAAGAGAAAGAGAAAGAAGAAGAGAAGAAAGAAGAATCCGTTTTGACGACACAACAAGAGGAACGGTTTGATCCTGGGCTCTGGCCAAGTCGCGATGATCCATTTCACATGTATGGATCAAACTAGTCGAACAGATGGGAAATAAGAGATATTAACAACAATCAGTCCCGAGCAATTCCGCCCGGGACGTTTTATTATCCCCTTTTCTGGACGGGGTAGGAGCGGATAAGGTACAATATGGAGCGAAGCATGATTTATTTCGACAAGGTGACGAAACGATATGGAGATATGCAAGCACTCGATGGAGTTACTCTATCTGTCGCCCCCAAAGAATTCGTCTCAATCGTTGGCCACTCGGGCGCAGGGAAGACGACTCTATTGAAGCTCCTCTTGGCTGAAGAACGCCCCACAGAGGGGAATGTCTTTTTTGAATCAATGAATGTGAACGATTTACCGAGCTCGGCGTTGCATCATTATCGCCGGAAGATCGGCATGGTCTTCCAAGATTTCCGCCTCATCCCGAATAAGACGGCTTATGAGAATATCGCGTTCGCCATGGAGGCCGCTGGCCGTACTGATGACGAGGTTGCAAGCGATGTGCCCTATATTCTTGAACTCGTGAATCTCGCCGACAAAGCTCGCCATTTCCCCGATCAACTCTCGGGCGGCGAGAAACAGCGCGTGGCGATTGGTCGTGCCATTATCAATCAGCCGGAGCTGATCATCGCCGACGAGCCGACAGGCAATCTCGATCCGATCAATACTTATGAAGTGGTGGAGATTTTAAAGAAGATTAACGAGCTTGGTACCACTATTCTTATCGCGACGCACAATAAGGGCGTGGTTGACGCAATCGATAAACGCGTTATCACCATCGACCGTGGGAAGTTGGTTCGCGATGATGCAGAAGGCAAGTATGTCATGTAGAATCTCTCTATGAACTGGATGATTATCAAACGAGTACTCGTGAGCGGCGGCAAAAATTTTGGTCGTGGCGGTGCGGTCTCTGCCGCAACCGTGCTTATCATGACCGTGACACTCCCGATTATTGGTTCTCTGATCTTTCTTTCAGCACTCCTCACATTCACACTCGGTACCATTAAGGACAAGGTCAATGTGTCGGTCTATTTCGTCACTACCGCGAGTGAAGAGGAAATTCTCGCGGTGAAGGACCAGCTTGAGAAGTTGCCACAGGTAGAGAACATCACCTACACCTCCGCCGCCGATACGCTCGAAGCGTTCCGAGAGCGACATGCAAATGACCAGCTGACACTCCAGGCGCTCGATGAGCTCGGCGGCAATCCGCTCGATGCCTCGCTTGAGGTGCGTGCGAAAGATCCTTCAGAATATGAAAGTATTGTGAGCTTCCTCGAGGCGTCGCCCGCGCTCTCTTCTGGCGGTACATCGATAGTCGACCGCATCAATTACGCACAAAATAAGGAGGTCATTGATCGACTCTCGCTCGCGATTAACGCAACACGAGAGATCGGTCTCGCTGTTGTTATTCTCTTCGCGATTGCGTCTATTCTCATCGCCTTCGCAACCATCCGTCTCGCAATTTACACATCAAAAGATGAAATCGGCGTCATGCGGCTTGTTGGTGCCTCTAATGCATATATCCAGGGGCCGTTTATTGTCGCGGGAATTATCACGGGCGTTATTGCGGCAGTCGTTGTGTTGCTCGTCCTCGTGCCGGCGACGTGGTATGTGGGTGTAAAAACAACAGGATGGTTTGGGGGCTTCAATGTATCGAGCTACTACAACAGCCATTTCGTAACCATCTTCTTTATTATCATGGGTTCTGGCATCGCGCTCGGAGCAATTGCTTCTATATTCGCTATTCGCAGGTATCTTAAAGTGTGATATGCCCCGTATGACAACTTCTACATTCGTTTCGGTTATTAGTAAACGCCTCGCGCGTTAAGTTGTCATACGGGGTATGGCAAAGGAAGGTCACAAATATATATTCGTCCTCGGCGGCGTGATGAGCGGGGTGGGGAAGGGTGTTGTTACCAGTTCAATCGGTCTTCTGCTCCAGCAGAAGGGATATCCGGTAAATCTGGTAAAAGTTGACCCCTATCTCAACGTCGATGCGGGGACGATGAATCCAACTGAACACGGCGAAACGTTTGTTCTCAAGAGCGGTCTCGAGACTGATCAGGATATGGGGAATTATGAGCGCTTCTTGGATCGCGATCTTACCGACGAAGATTATATGACGAGCGGTATGGTATATCAGTCGGTTATCACACGCGAACGCTCACTTGAATATGGCGGCAAGTGCGTGGAGGCGATCCCGCACGTGCGCGATGAGATATTAAAAAGAATTGAGGCCGCGGCCGCCGAGAACGGCGGCCGCGTCTCCGTAATCGAGATTGGTGGCACGATTGGCGACTTCCAGAACGCGCTCTTCATCGACGCTGCGCGCGTGATGAAGATGCGTTATCCCGACGATGTGATCTTCGTCATGGTCTCATATCTGCCGGTGCCCGGTACGCTCGGCGAAATGAAGACCAAGCCGACGCAGTCGGCGGTGCGCGCACTCAACTCATACGGTATTCAGCCAGACTTCATCGTCGCGCGCTCAACGCATGCGGTGGATGAGAAGCGGAAGGAGAAATTGGCGATTCAATGCAGTGTACGCACCGATCGAGTTATCTCCGCACCAGACATCAAGAGCATTTATGAGGTACCGCTCAATCTCGAGAAGGATCATCTGGGTGACGAACTTCTTGATGCACTTAAATTACCCGAGAAGCGCAAGACCTCGCTCGCTGCATGGCGTAAGTTTGCCACCGCGGCGCTGAACACCAAGGCGCCGGAGGTTAAGATCGCGATCGTCGGGAAATATTTTGATACGGGCGACTTTGTACTATCTGATGCGTACCTTTCGATTATTGAGGCGATAAAATTCTCTGCGGCGAAGCTCGGCCGGCAGCCAAAGATTACATGGGTGAATGCTAAAAATATTGAGAAAGGTGATAAAAAAACGCTTGCAGAATTAGCAAGCTATCAGGGTATCATTGTCCCGGGCGGTTTCGGCGAGACCGGCATAGAAGGGAAGATTAAAGCGATTCAATTTGCGCGTGAACATAAGATCCCCTATTTCGGCCTCTGCTACGGCATGCAGCTGATGGTGATTGAGTACGCGCGCAACGTTTTGAAATTAAAGAATGCGCACACGACCGAGATCCAGAAGAATTCTGAAGATCCGGTAGTAGATATTATGCTTGAGCAAAAGAAGCATCTCTCTGATAAGACGTATGGCGGCACGATGCGCCTCGGCTCATATCCCTGCTACCTGAAGAAGGGCACCATCGCGCGCAATGCGTACAAAAAGGAGATGGTAGATGAGCGCCATCGTCATCGCTACGAGATCAATCCTGCATATGTGAAAAAACTTGAAGATGCTGGGCTCGTCTTCTCTGGCACTTCTCCCGATTCTATTTTGATGGAGATCGCGGAGCTGCCGAAGTCAGTGCACCCCTTCATGCTCGGCACGCAATTCCACCCAGAATTCCAAGCCCGCCCGCTCTCCCCGCATCCTCTGTTTACCGAATTCCTCAAAGCCGCCATCGCGCGGAAGAGGAGGAAATAAAAAAGCCCCACATCTTTGTAGATGCAGGGCCTAAAGGAACATGACGTAAATGGTTATCCGCTCATGCTCTCGTTAATGAAGAAAAGAGACACCCGTGCCAGCGATTCTTTTCATCGTAATATCCAACTTCTAGGTCGCTCGGGGGCTCTCCAAGAGTTAATTTTAATTCGTCAACTATTTTTGCCGAAGAACTCAACGACAAAGGATAGCACACGGTGTTAATTGGTTTACCTCGATGATTCCATTTGCCATCTTCTTTGCTAACCACCCCCCATTCTTTTATAAATATACCGAAACCAAGTCCCATGATCTGTCCTCCTTTTTGGGCTTTGCCCGTTGAATTTTAGTTTTCTCCCGTCATATTCAAGGAGCTGTATCTAGGTGCTATCCTAGCACACCACACCTATCCTGTCAAGCCTTTGAGCGAGTCGTCCAGAAAGCCAATATATACGCCTCAAAATAGGACAAGGTTTAACCTTGTAGACATACATAGATCTGACCTATGTATTTTGTAATCTCCTTATCTTTACCGACCGGAGATAATAAGAATATTTCGTTTAACCCCTAAATACGACGACCGCACAAATAGGGGATGATAAGATGTGGGTATGCCTATTCGGTCCAGGTCTGAAATCACAATATGAAAAAGACACCTAAAGCTTCATACGATGCAGATGCCGATGTCCTCACACTCGCAGGGGTTGTGAGGGGGCGCATTGACCATGCTCGCGAGATGGGTAATTTCATCGTGCATTTTACCAAGGATGATCGACCTCTTTTGATTGAAGTACTTGAAGCGTCGAAGGTATTTGGTACTGGTTCCAAAACAGTTCGCAACATAGCAACACCCATCTTTGCATAATCTTCGGAATATGGGGACATCCGATGTCCAAATGCGCGGGGACATCGGATGTCCTATAATTCAGGAAACGTTGCGGATGATTTCGGTGAGGTAATCAACTTCCTTAAAGAATCGCTCGGCGCGCGTGTCACGCGGACGTTGGAGATTGATACTGATTGTTTCTTGAACATGGCCGGGGTGAGCGCCCATCACGATAATCTGATCAGAGAGCTCAATCGCGTCGGGGATGAGATGGTTCACCATGAGAATCGTCATGCCATAGGCGCGCCATATTTTCAATAAATCAGCTTTGAGTGCTTCAGAAGTAATAGTATCGAGATTAGAGAATGGCTCATCCATGATGAGTAGGTCTGGTGAGATCGCGAGTGCGCGCGCGAGGCCGACGCGCTGGCGCTGGCCGCCAGAGAGGGCGGCTGGGTAATGCTTCTCGAGATGTTCTAGACCCACTTCGCGTAATTTTTCTCTCGCAATCTTCTCACGTTCTGCACATGGAGCACCATCCATCTTCAGACCAAAGGCGACGTTGTCGAGTGCTGAGAGCCAAGGGAAGAGTGCATAATTTTGGAACACCATCGCCGGCTTGGAGAAGTTGCGTACGATCGTGCCGCTCGTGTGTGGCATGAGGCCGAGGATGACGCGCGTGAGCGTCGATTTGCCGGCGCCCGATGGACCGATGATAGAGACAAATGAACCAGTTGGAATGGAGAAGTAGATATCATTGAGGGCTGACACATTTTTTTCACCATCATTAAACATCGCGGATACCCGCGAGAGAACAAGTGTCATGTTTGAGTCAGCTGTCATATGTTATTCAGCATATCTTTTTGCGCTCTCGGCCAAGAGCGGCGCCCATACCATACGATTCACCACGAACACTAAAATAAGGATGACCAAGATGCCGGCGATTGCAGCCTGATTGATCCCCGAGATGCTCGCACTCCTAATGAATGCGCCGAAGCCAGAGATACTGTTCACGATGATCTCCGCACCGATGACCGATTCCCAGCCGATGGCGATACCGACGATCGAGCCAGTTAGAATAGCGGGGAATGAGAGCGGCGCGAGATAATATGGAATACGCTTCAGCCCCTTTGCGCCGAAGATTGTTGCGGCGTCGCTTAAATCTCTGTGCGCATTTTTAATCGCGGTTAAGACTGCAAAGAGAATCGGCCAGATAATCGAGCTCACCGCGAAAAGAATAATCATCTGGCCGGTGTAGCCAAAAAAATAAATGAAGAATGGGATGAGCGCGAATGATGGAACATTTTGCAAGATGTCGAAGAAGGGAAAGAGCGTGTCAGCAAAAGGACTCCATCCAACCAGTAGCGCGATTGAGACACCGAGCACGAGTGCGATGCCGTAGGCGAACACGAGGCGATAGGTGGTATTAAAAACGGCGTTGCCGAGTGTGGGCCAATCTACTCCGCTAAAGTAACCAAAGAGAACAAGCAGGGCCGTCGCAATAATCACACCAGCCATGATGAGCCATGCGCGCCGATGGCGCGCGAGATGAGCGCGATGCCATGCACTGCTTTGCTGATGCGCGATGCTACGAATCATGCACTCATCATACCGCGTTTTTTGAATGTATTGACAGGGATGGTACAATTACTCAAGAGAGTGAGTAGACACTTACCAATTTAAAGATATATTATTTATGCGTACACTTAAAACTATAGGAGTAATCGGTAGCGTTGCGGCGATCCTCCTCTCTACGACTGTCGTGTTTGCCAGAGAGCAGGCAACGAGCACTCAAGGAGAAAACCAAAAAGGCGAACAACGTGGGCTCATAGCAACAACGACACAAAGAGAAGATGGAAAAACTGCGCGTGAGCGTATGAAGGTCGTACGTGATGAAGCGCTTGCGCGTATGGCGATGCAGCGCGAGAAGGCAGCACAACGCCTAGTAGACATTCAAGACAAGGCGAAACAGGAAATGGCGCAAAAGCTTGCCAACCAATTCGAGAATCTGAACTCAACATGGACTGACCGTTTCTTACAACTACTTGATCACTATGACGCTCTCGTGCAAAAGATCCAGAGCCGAGCAAACATCGCGGTAGGGAATGGGAAAGATGTTGCAAGCACTACTGCGGCCATTAAATCGGCACAGGATGCGATCGCAGCCGCTCGAACTGCCGTAGTTGCGCAAGCGGCTAAGACATATACGCTTGATCCATCGACCATCCCTACAACGGCGACCACAACTTCAAGCGGACAGGAGAAGATTATGAAAAGTCTGCGAACATCGTTTAAAAGTCTTCACACCACGTTGTTCGCGGATCTCTTTGCTCTGCGCGATGGAACGATGAAGGATGCACGCAAGGCAGTGCAGAGTGCACTTCAAACACTCGGAGCAATTCCTGGAGTCGATGACAATAAGAACGCGACTTCGACCGAAGCAAGGAACAAATAGTTATTCATTAAAACTACTATGGACTACCAACCAACAAATCAACCAATAGATCAGAATTCTTCAAACAAGATGTTGTACGTCGTCGGCATTGTTATTATTATCGCACTCGCTTTCTGGTACTTCTCTTCATCTCCTGTGCAAGCGCCAACCTCAAATACACAGGCCACGAGCGACAATACCACAGCAGCTATTTCGGCCGAGTTATCCCAGACCTCGGACGGCTCTGCTGAGCTCGACCAAGCCGCAGCGGCCTCTGCCCAGGCTGTTCAGGGGTTCTAAAAGATATTGAATAAAATCAGTTTTTCAAGTATCGTGCACCAAGTGCGCGGCGCTTCGCGCCGCGCCATTGCGGGATCATCTAATGGTAGGATGCGACTCTCTGAAAGTCGTCATCTTGGTTCGACCCCAAGTCCCGCAGCAATTAGGATGTTAGACCGACTTGCTTTCGTGCAAAATAAAATAGTAGAATGTCAGGATGAGATCAAACCTATTGGTGCCTGTCATTGCGGCGGTGTTAGTTGTGGCAGGATTTTTCTTTTTCTATTACGGAAAGTCGCCGGCAAGTGCGCCATCCGCAAATACAAAACAGACATCCACAGATACCTCCGCACAAACCCAAGATTCTACCGCCACTAATTATGATGAGTGTATCGCCGAAGGCAATCAGCCGCTTTCAGACGCTCCAGACAAATGTCTAACAAAAGACGGACATCTTTTTATTCAAGGGGTAGTTGAATAAAGATCTCTAAACCGTTCTAATCCCAATCTGAGCGAGAAATGTAGCGAGCTCTTCGCTCTCGATCACGCGCCACGCGCCTGACTTCAGCTCATCGAGACGTACATTAAGAATGCGCGTTCGCTCGAGAGCGACGACCTCGTTGTGAAGTGCAGCGACCATGCGACGTATCTGATGCTTCTTACCCTCGGTGATGGTAATGGTAAAACTCTTAGCACCAGTTTTGCGCACCGCGCAGGGCTTGGTCAGATATCCTTCAATATCGACACCTGCTTCCATCGCTTTTTTAAATCCCTCACGGAGCGGCAGGGCAGTCGTTACTCGGTATTCTTTTTCATGTGCGTAGTCTGGATTCAAGAGCCGATCAGTCACGCGGCCGTCGTTGGTGAGAATGATGAGGCCACTTGAATCTTTATCGAGGCGACCAATCGGGAAAACATCTCGCATTTCTTTTGAGGTCGCGACACTCTCCTTGATATCCTTCTCGCCCAGTTGTGGCGAATGAGTGATGACACCGACCGGTTTGTTATAAGCGAAATAGAGATATTTTTTTGGCGCGCTCTTATCGTGCAGTTCAACTTTGTCGCTCTCTTGTACCTTGTCTCCGAGCATTGCGACGCGGCCGTTAATAAGCACTTTTCCTTTTTCCACGATGTCATCCGCACCTCGGCGCGTCGAAATACCCTTGTGTGCAAGGTATTTGTTGATGCGCATTGGATACTCGTCGGTCATCTCGGCACTATACATTCTTTCCATTTTAATGCGAAGTGAGGTATGGTTGGGCGATGGCAAGAGAAGAAAGCGTCTTGCGCTTTGAGAAAGTTTCGTTTGGATATGGGCACAACAAGCCGATCCTTGAGGAGGTCGATTTCCCTGTGCGCCGTGGGATGAAGATGGCCGTGATGGGTCAGAACGGCGCAGGGAAGTCGACCCTCTTCGCGCTTATGGCCGGCACACTTAAGCCAGAGTCAGGTGAGATACATGTCTCGCGTGGCGTCACCATCGCGACTGCTTCGCAGGTAATCCCGCGCGACCATTTAACACTCACGGTGCGTGAATTCTTTTTAAACTGCTTTGATAAGAAGATCTATGACATCGATCCGAAGATTGATGCGGTGCTGGAGGTGGTAAATCTGGATGCGCCAAAAGACCGTTTAGTAAAAACATTCTCAGGTGGCCAGCAGGCACGCCTCCTCCTCGCCTCGGCGCTCATCCAGAACCCCGACCTGCTGCTCCTCGACGAGCCGACGAACAATCTCGATGCCGCTGGCATCGCGCATCTCACGAAATTTTTGGTCGACTACTCTGGCACCTGCATCGTCATCTCACACGACGCGGCGTTCTTAAACGCATTCACCACAGGTGTGCTGTATCTCGATGTCTTCACCCGCAAGATCGAGCAGTACAACGGAAATTATAATGACGTGCAGCGCGATATCGTCGCGCGTATCGATCGTGAGAATAAGAAGAATGCGCAGCTAGAGAAAAAGATTCAAGAAAATAAAGATAAGGCAAACTTCTTCGCCCAGAAGGGTGGTAAGATGCGCCTCGTCGCGAAGAAGATGCGTACTGAAGTTGAAGAAATGGAAGAAGAGAAGGTGGATGTGCGTAAAGAGGACAAAACCATCAGGCCGTTCACGATCCCCGCACAACAGGATTTAAGCGGCGTGATACTCACACTCACTTCGTATACGCTCCATGGCGGCAAGAAGCCGGTGACGAAAAAGGCGAATATTTCACTGCGGAAAAATGAGCACTTGCTTTTGAAGGGGCCAAACGGCATCGGGAAGAGCACACTCCTCGAGCGGCTCGTCCTCGGCTCACCCGAAGGCGCACATATTACCGAGGGAGTGAAGATCGGTTATTATCGCCAAGATTTCTCGACTCTCGACTTCGAGCAGACCGTATTTGCTGCGTTGATGAAGGCGATGGGGCAGCCGGACGAACAGAAACTGCGTGCGACTGCCGCGGGATTCCTCCTCACCAACGACGTGATGCAGACGAAGATCGGGAGTCTCTCTGAAGGGCAGAAGGGCTTGGTCGCTTTTGCTTCACTGGTCTTAGAGCGCCCCGGCCTACTTATTTTGGATGAGCCGACGAATCATATAAATTTCAGACACTTGCCCGTCATCGCTAAAGCGCTTGATCAATATGCGGGTGCGATGATCCTCGTCTCGCACGTGCCCGAATTCGTCGAGAAGATCCGCATCGACGACATTCTCGATCTTGGAAAATAAGAAAGTGCCCACCCCTATGCGGTAAGGGTGGGCACTGAAAGGAGGGTGGCGCGGGGAAGATCAATTGCCCGAACCAATATAACGCTATCATGGCTTGACCCGGTTTGTCAAGCCTCTATTTGATTTTTCATGCTTTTCGGGTAAGGTTACCGCCGGAGTCGAGGGAATCGACAAGTCATTAAACTTGAACATTGAAAGAGGTATAACCATATAACGAGAAGAAAAGGGGGTAGCAAATGAAAGGAATTAAGTTGTCGAATGATTATGTGTTACGGCACGTAATCGCAAGCGGTGCCCTTGCCTTCGACGGCAAAGGATGGCCTTGGGAGAAGTGGCTAGTATGGATGGGGCGTATCAAACCCGAATTATTCGCGGTCGTTCTAAAGACCTTAACGCTCTATCCAGAAGTAGGGAATTTCTGCTGGTGGAAACCGTGGACATGGCTCCCGTTCAGTCCTTGGAGCTGTGTGAAGCTTCTGCCGAATGGCGGGGCGGTGAACAAGGTTGGTCTGACGAACGATGGATTCATATGGTGGCGCGATGAGGTTGCACCGAAGATTGACTTCGATAAGTACAAAATCATCGTGTCTATCAAGGGTACGCTTATTGAATTGGTGGCCATGGCTGGAGATCTTAATCGTTTTAATCTTGTTGCAATCGAGATTAATCCATCATGTCCAAATACTGGGAAGAGAATGCCGACAACAGAAGAGGTAATAGAAAGTGGAAAGGCAGTAAAAAAGACTTCTCGGCACCCAATTATTATCAAGGCCTCTTGTGTACAAGATTATTGTGCAATTGCGGAGGGTCTCAATGGGTATGTCGAGGCGATTAGTCTCAATACCGTGCCAATTGAAATCGTTTACCCTGGGCAGAGAAGTCCGCTCTGGCGACTCGAGAAAAAAGTCGGTGGTGGCGGTGGTGGCATTTCTGGCAAACCGGCACAGGAGTTTAATTGGCCGGCCGTTGGAAAACTTGTCCAACAAGGAGCACTTCCTGTCATTTGTCCCGACATTATGGAGTTCAAGGATATCGAATACGCAGCGGAGAGACTTGGTGCAGAGGCAGTGAGTTACGGCACGATCCATTTCCCCACAAAAGGAAAACCGTGGACCATGTTCACCAACCCCTGCAAGCCAACGCGGTTTGTGGAGAGGGAGATGAGAGAGGAGGAAAAATGAGTCAAATGATTAAAGTTGAAGCACTCGCAGATGTACATACGCATTTGCGAGAAAAGGAAATTGCCGAATTTCTTGTCATAGAAGCGGTCAGTGGTGGAGCCGACGTTCTTGGCGTTATGCCGAACACGAAAAAAGGTTTGACTACCGCCAAACAGGTCGATGGATATATTGACCGGTTTAAATCCCGAAAGTATTCATGGATGAACGTTTCATTTATCCCGTTCGTCATGATCACTGAGTCGACGACGAAGTGGGACATTGATGAATGTGTGAAGCATGGAATTTTCGACGGGAAAGTCTACCCATTTATGCGTACGACAAAATCAGAAAACGGTGTGCGGCGCTATGGGAAGATCCTGCCGACTATAAGACACTGTGGTGAAGTCGGGATGAAGGTCCACTTTCATCCAGAGCATCCATCAATGATTTTCGGCAATCGCGACGCAGAATTCGCGTTCTTACCAATAGTCAGGATGTATCTAGAGGAAACGAGTGCAGTGATTGTTTGGGAACATGGCACCGATGCGCGCTGCATTCCTCATTGGGAGGAGATGGCGGTAATCGGCAGATTCTATGTGACTCTGACGGCTCATCATCTGGCGACGAATGAAGATTTGACCTTTGGTGACGTACGTTCAGTTTGCAAACCCCCAATCAAAACGGAAAATGATCGTCAGAGTTTAGTTGGTTTGGTCGTTAAAGATTACGACTGGGTCATTGCCGGAGGCGATTCTGCCTTCCATCCAAAATCTGCAAAACAGGTTGAAAAAGGGTGCTGTGCGTGCGGTGCATTCACTGCACCGTTCCTCCTACCATTGTATGCAAATGCTCTGGATGGCCTTCTTGCGACTGAAAAAGGAGTGAAGACGTTTGTTAACTTCACGAGTCGAAACGCGCGGAGACTTCACTGTTTGCCGAAATCGTCACGCACTCTAAAACTTGTTCGAGGAGAGCAGCAGCAGATCCCATTGTCATATCCAATAGGTACACAAACCGCGATGCCTTTCGGAGCCGGACAGTACATCAATTGGAAGCTCGTTTAATAGCAGTTCTTTACTCAACCCCCGCACTATGAAGTGCGGGGGTTGATTTGTTATACTGCAGGAGTGTTATTTCTACAGAATATCGACGTCGCCCTCTTCTGGTTCTTCTATAATCTGAGCCATCATTCGGCGGTGTTGGATGCGATCGGTGTGTTCTTCGCCGAGTACGTGACGTATGTGACAGCAGCGATTCTCGCGATTGTTTTCTTCTGGCCAAACAGAGAACAAATGAGGAATCGCATGACGGTGATCGTGAGCGTTGCCGCCGCGCTGATCGCGCGATATGTGGTAAAAGCCGGAATCGTACTTGCTTTCCCGCGGCCGCGGCCATTTGTCATTCTATCGACAGTCCAGCCACTCATTAGTGTCTCTTCGTGGGAAAATCTGCAATCATTCCCCTCTGGCCACACAATCTTCTTTTTCGCATTAGCAACCGTGCTTTACTGCTTTAATAAAAAAATCGGCTGGTGGGCATTCGGCGCCGCCGCGCTGATCGGCGTTGCGCGCATCTATGTGGGCGTGCACTGGCCGAGTGACATCATCATCGGCGCCATCCTCGGTATCTTAACCGGATGGATCATTCATCGCTGGTATAAGTCATCTCGTTTTTATGTTTGAAAAAAAGTTCAAAAAAATAATTGGGGATAAGAAGATGAAGAGCGGATTAATTATTGGTGTCACTGCTCTCGCTCTCGTCTACATTTTTTTCTTTTCCAGTCTCTTTGCAACTGAATATCTCTCAGAGGCGGCAGGCAAACCTGAGCGATTTATCCCGTTACCAGTATTTGACAGGGCCGACTATGATGCACGACTTCTCGCGCTTGCGCATGTGGATGCTACAGCAACTTCAACACCGCGGCTTTGGCCGGTGAATGCCGTATATCCAAATGCCGGCGCAATCCTGCCGTTCAAGAGGATTGTTGCTTACTACGGAAATTTTTATTCTAAGGGCATGGGAGTGCTTGGAGAATATCCAGCCGACCAAATGCTCGTGATGCTCGCGAGTACGACTGCAATGTGGACCGCGGCAGATCCAAAGACGCCAGCAGTGCCAGCAATACATTACATCGCGACGGTTGCCCAGGCGAGCTCGGGTAGAGAAGGGAAATATATCCTCCGCATGCCAGACGACCAGATCGATCATGCGCTTGACCTCGCGAATCAGATACAAGGGCTCGTTTTTCTTGATGTGCAGGTGGCACTCAGCAATTTGCAATATGAATTACCTCAACTCGAGAAATATTTGAAGATGCCGCAGGTGCATCTCGCTATTGATCCAGAATTCTCTATGAAATCTGGCGATCGTCCTGGCACAGTCATCGGCACCTTCGATGCCTCGGACATTAATTATGCGGCGCAGTACCTCGCTAGACTCGTCCGCGAAAATAATCTGCCGCCAAAAGTTCTCATTGTGCATCGCTTCACCCAAGATATGGTGACGAATTATAAAAATATTCAACCACTACCGGAAGTGCAGATTGTGATAGACATGGATGGTTTTGGCACAAAAGAAAAAAAATATGGAACATACAACAGAGTTATTTACCCAGAACCAGTGCAGTTCACGGGCATAAAACTTTTTTATAAAAACGATATTAAGCCACCCTCGACTGGTATACTCACGCCTGCCGAAGTAATCTCGCTCACTCCCGCGCCGATCTATATTCAGTATCAATGATAAAATATCTAAAAATATAGATATGGAAAACCAATCACAGCTACTGCATGAGGTGGCGATTACCGCCATCGTGGTGAAGGATGGAAAGTATCTCATCACGCGCCGCACACTCACCAAGAAAAGATTTCCGGGTATGTGGACCGTTCCAGGCGGGAAGTTGGAGACGAGTGATTATATGAATCTACCGAAGGATAGCGATAATGCTTGGTACAATGTTCTTGAGAATGTTGTGCGCCGAGAGGTAAAGGAAGAAGTTGGTCTCGAGATTAAAAATATCGATTATATAATTTCGCTCGCGACACTCGATAAGGACAACTCCCCATTGCTCGTAATTTCCTGTAGTGCGGATTGGGCGGGTGGCGAAGTTGTACTCCAAGAGAGTGAGACTGACCAGTTCGCGTGGATATCTTCAGATGAGGCTACGGACTATGAACTTATTGACGGTATTGATGAAGAGCTTCATATGGTGGACATGCGCCGCCGCGGCGAGAAATCAGAGTGGAAACGTGCATAATTTTGCATATGTTATAATCGCTCGCATATGGACACAAATGAAACAAACAAGTACTTTTTACCAGCAGCAGTTATAGTCGCGGGGCTCTTTATCGCCGGGGCAGTCATGTGGAATGGCTCGCGCCCAGCAGCAGCGCCAACAGATTCGACCGGTTCACCAAAAGCCGTAGCAGTGGATATTAAAAATGTGAAGACCGATGGCGACCCGTATATCGGCCAAGCGAATGCTCAGTTCACAATCGCTTTCTGGAGTGACTTCCAGTGCCCTTATTGTAGAGCGATTGAGGTTGGCGGCGTTCCGCAAATCCCGACACCGGCGGCTCTCCCGGACATTATTAAGAATTACGTTGATACAGGCAAGGTGAAAATTGTGTTCATGGACTTCCCATTCTTAGGGAATGATTCAATCACGGCCGCTATGTATAGCCATGCAATCTGGAAGCTGTATCCAGAAAAATATTTCGAATGGCGCACCGCTGTGTTTACAGAACAAGATCAAGAGGGAGATCAAGGTTTCGGCAACGCAGCCTCAATTGATAAGTTAAATGCAACTATCTCTGGTATTGATGCGGCGAAAGTTGCCGCTGATGTGAAGGCGAATGAAAGCGCCTATCAAGCGAAGATAGCATCTGACAAGGCCGAGGCGCAGAAGGTCGGCATCAATTCAACACCATCGTTCGTCATTGGGACAGAAGTTATCGCGGGTGCGTATCCCTATGCGAAGTTCCAGTCGGTGATTGATGCGTTGCTGAAGTAATGAGGTTTTTGCGGACACTCCGTGTCCGCGAGATTCACTATGACCCTAGCTTTAATTAGCATTGCGGTATTTGCAGCGACGCTGGTTGGCGGTGTATTCGCACTTAAGTTTCGCGACAGATTGCACCTGATTCTTGGCTTTTCTGCGGGTGCCGTTGCGGGTGTTGCGCTCTTTGATTTGTTACCAGAAGCGTTTGAGCTCGGTGCAAAATATCACGATGTCGCCACTGTTTCGCTTTTTATCGCACTCGGATTCTTCGGCTATCTGATTCTGGATCGGCTTATTCTCTTGCATACGCATGATGAAGACTCAACTGGACACGAGGCGTCGCATCGAGGATCTTTTGGCGCGCTTACGCTAGCATCACACAGCTTCTTGGACGGCGTTGCGGTTGGTGTCGCTTTTCAAGCTTCTACCACCATTGGTATTGTTGTCGCAGTCGCTGTGTTGGCACATGATTTCTCCGATGGCATCAACACTGTAAGTTTCATAGTGCGCAGCGGCAGGAGCAGGATGCAGGCACTCAAATGGTTATTAGTTGATGCTGCCGCTCCAGTTGTTGGTATTGTTTCAACGCTTTTCTTCATCATCCCAGAAGCATCTTTAAGCCTTATCCTCGCGATTTTTGTCGGCACCTTCATCTATCTCTCATCAAGTGACCTTATCCCCGAGAGCCATCATCAGCACCCACGCGCCCTGACGACCGGTATGACACTCCTCGGTGCACTGGTGATTTATGTAGTCGTGAATTTGGTATAATTTCCACTATGATTGAACCAGAACTCGCTGCCAAGCTTGATGAGATAAGTGCAAAAGCCGATGCCGCATATCACGCCGCAGAAAAAGTACGCAAATATCTTTTTTGGACGGGCGTCATCACTATTGCGCTTATTGTTCTCCCCATAATCGGGCTCGCGTTCGCGATCCCACAGTTACTCGACTCATACACCTCAACACTAAACGGTCTCGGATATTAGTTTTTGCCCCTGTTTCGAGCGTATTCAATGAGAATGGGGATAAAAGAGAGCACAATGATGACGAGTGCAAGCGGGAAGACATACTTTTCGCTATTTGGAATAATTGAGCCGAGGGAATAGCCGAGTAAGATCATTCCTGCACCCCAGAGACAGCCGCCGAGGATATTGTAGGAAAGGAATCGTGAATACGTCATCGAGCCGACTCCGGCGAGAATTGGTGCAATAGTGCGCACGATTGGCACAAAGCGTGCGAGGATAATCGCGCGGCCACCATATTTCGCATAAAAAGCTTGTGTGCGCGTGACGTATGCTTGTTTAAAGAAGCGAGAGTCTGGCCTGGTGAAGAGAGCATTTCCCACCTTTGTTCCGAACCAGTAGCCGACCGAGTCACCGAGTATCGCTGCTGCCGAGACAAGAATCATGAGTGGTATCACCGAGAGGAATCCGCCAGCAGAGAGTAGCCCGGCGGTGAAGAGGAGTGAATCACCGGGAAAGAATATGCCGAGCAGGACACCACTCTCGGCGAAGACGATAAGGGCGATGCCAACATATCCACCCGCCTTCACGAGCGCAATCGGGTCGAGATGTATTAGTGCGGCGAGAAAGGCGTCCATTCGTATTCATTCTATCAAATAAATACGAATAAAGTTTTTGTGGATATCAGATGTCCACAGAATCAGTCGAAAAATCCAGATTTGTGCACGTCTTCATCCTCGTCGGGCAGATAGCGCCCGAGAATAACGTCCTTCGCGAATTCTTTATATTCAGCTGGCGTAAACAGTGAAGAGAGAAATTCCGTGTCTACGGTGGGTCTATCGAAATTACCTGCGTAATCGCCAATGCTCGAGTAGGGATAATTGCACGCCCAATCATATGCAAGATAAAAATTTTCTCGGGCGCTGTTTTGCCCGCCAGGATACATATCGAGCGCGTTCTTTAATTGCACATACACACTCACATAGCGGAAGTAACGGTCGTCATCAATCGTCTTTGCTCCATAGACTCCCTGGAAAAGTGACCCATGTTCTTTATATCGTTCGTTGTATTTTTTTGCCATTCCGATACCAAGCCGTTGCATAAAACGAGCTGTGTTTCCCTCGGCGAGTTCCTGAAGAATTAGGTGAAAGTGATTTTCGACAAGGCAAAAAGCAATGATGTTTACAAGTCTTTTTTGTACAGGCCAGTGTTCGGGACGTAATAATGAATTGTGCAAATTGGCGTCTTTTAAATCACGATACCAATTAAGTGGTGAAAAAGTATCATTAAAGTGCGTAAGCATAAGTAAGAAGCGAAAACGATCAATATCATCACGAACAATCGGCAATCCGCGTGTTCCGCGTTTTACGACATGAACATATGACCCAACGGTAAAATCTTCTTTACGCATTTTCCCATAGTAACTTGTTCATTCTTGTGGATATCAGATATCCACAGAATTTACAGAGATATGAATAAAGGCGTCGGTTGTAATAACCGACGCCCTTGTACCAATTCCATCATAGAGTTGGAAGTAACTCCTTCCTGCCAGCAGCAATGATCGCTTCCTGCGTCTGTTCCCCTAAAGGACCCAAATCAACCACTACTGTGCTCATGTCTCTCAAGTAACCGGTCGTAATGAATTGAATTTTTTCTTTTTGGACATGCATAATCTTCGAATGAAATGCCCGGTGAATTGCGGCAGAGCTACCGGAATGAAAGACCTTAGTAAGTACTTCTGAACGCCCAAAATCAAATTTCATAGTACAACCCCCTTTCAATTCAATGATCAACCGCGATATCCGCGCGGCACGGTGTTTATCTCCTTGATAAACGCTGGCGACAGATTAGCACTTCTGCACTCCTTGTACAGGGCACTATGCTTTATACTAGATGAATGGAATCGGCACCAGCACTGTCTACACCCGAGGAGGAGTTGGCATATTTGCGCGAGCAGGTCGCGCAGAAGGAGGCAGAAGTTGCGAAGAATGGCGAGCCAGAGCGTGCCACGATTATTTCTGAAAAGATTATCGAACATCGGGCTGCACCAGCAGAAATTCTTGCGCCGGCATATCACATGGATGATAAGGCGGCGAGCGGTGCCGCAGAAAAAATACTCGCCACCCTTAATCTTGGTGATAGTGAGCAGGCGATTAAGAGTCTGCGGCAAACGATGGAGGAGAGGGGAATTAAGAACGCGCTCGCGGTGCTTGAGAAGCTACACGATCCGCATGTCGCAGACGACTTCCATCGGTATCTCGTGCGGTATATCGCGGCAGGGATGACGGCAAACGGGCTTGATGAAAAGATGCCGCGATTCCAAGCGCTTCACATGACTCTCTATGAAATCTCACTTCCTGCACCGAAGGCTAGTGAACCGAACGCACGCGCGAAGACGCTCAAAGAGCTTATTTCTGCGATGGAACAGTTTTATTCAGGACTGCTCTCTGTTGAGGATGCTGTGGCGGGTGAGCCGAAATACTTCGCGCTTGAGTTGGCGGTGCCGGCGAATAGTCCTGAGCTGCAATTTTATGCTGCGATACCAAACGATAAGTGCAGTCTTTTTGAAAAACAACTTCTCGCGATCTTTCCACGTGCGCATCTGGTACCGCAACCTGCTGATTACAACATTTTTGTTCAAGGAGGTGTTGCGTTCGTCTCGACTGCGACGCTTGCAGAACATCCGGCACTGCCACTCAAAGAATATACCGACTTTGATTATGATCCGCTTAATGCTGTCCTTAATGCTTTTGCGAAGATAGAACAGACAAATGAGGGTGCGGCACTCCAGATAATTATCGAGCCACGCGGTGAGCGACATGTGAAGCATTATCGCAAGATTCTGCAAGCCTTGCGGAAGGGCGAGAAACGCCAGTCGGCATTTGGGACTCCCGAGACCGCTCTTGGTGACTTCGCGCGAGATATTGGGCGGACGCTCTTCTCAAACAAGCCGAAGGATGAACAGAAAGCGAAGGAGGCAGAGACACGCCAGATCGAGGCGAACAAAGTGTTCATTGAGCAGGTTGAGAAAAAAATAGCAGCACCAATTGTCGGTGTGACCCTGCGGCTTGTTGCCTCCTCAAAAGATGAGAAAAAAGCAGATCAGGTACTTGGTGAGCTTGAAGCGGCATTTAATCAATTTGCGAACACGCAAGGGAATAAATTGAAGTTCACTCGTGCCGCGGAGCGGCACGAGCTCAGTGTCTTTGAGGACTTCTCATTCCGCACGCCCGATGCTCACGCACTCCCACTCTCGCTTCGCGAGCTAACGACGCTCTATCACTTCCCGCCATCGGGCATTGAGTCATCGCCACATCTGAAGCAAGCACGATTTACTCACGCACCAGCGCCGCTCTCGCTCCCGCAGACGGGCGCATTGCTCGGCATCAACACCTATCGCGACCAACAAACGCACATCTATCTCGACCCAGAAGATCGCCTCAGACACCTCTATATAATTGGCCAGACTGGCACCGGTAAGACCGGACTCATGAAGTCGATGATCATGCAGGACATTAAAGCAGGCGAAGGATGCTGTTTTATCGATCCGCACGGCTCTGACATCCTCGACATTCTCGCGGCGGTGCCGCCGGAGCGATATAAAGACGTGATTTATTTTGACCCTGCCGATCTCTCGCGCCCCTTCAGTTTAAACTTCCTTGAATACGACTTCTCGAAACCTGAACAAAAAACTTTTATCGTCAACGAGCTCCTTATGATATTCCGCCGGCTCTATGGCGACGTTCCAGAATCGATGGGGCCTGCGTTTGAACAATACTTCCGCAATGCAACCATGCTCGTGATGGAGGATCCGACGAGCGGCTCAACTATTCTCGACATCTCGCGCGCGCTCTCGAATAAAGAGTTCAGAGAGCAGAAGCTCGCGAAGTGTATGAACCCGATCGTGCGCCAGTTCTGGACAGAGATTGCAACCAAAGCGGGCGGTGACGCTGCACTCGAGAATATCGTCCCCTATATCACCAACAAGTTTGACGACTTCACTGCCAACGACTTCATCCGCCCCATTGTTGGACAACAAGAATCCTCGTTCAACTTCCGCGAGGTGATGGATACGAAGAAGATATTGCTCATCAATCTCTCCAAAGGTCGTCTCGGCGAGAAGAACGCAAATTTGCTCGGTCTCATTATTGTCGGGAAGCTCTTCATGGCAGCGCTCTCGCGCGCGGATAATCCTCGCGCGCCTTATCCGCCCTTCTACCTTTATATAGATGAGTTCCAGAATGTGACGACCGATTCTATCCCCGGCATTCTTTCGGAAGCGCGGAAGTATAAGCTGTCGCTCACGGTCGCGCACCAGTTCCTCAGCCAAATAGAGGAGAAGACACGCGATGCCGTCTTTGGCAACGTTGGTAATATGGCAGTATTTCGCGTTGGCGAAGAAGACGCAGAGTTCTTCGCGAAGCAATTCGCACCGATCTTTGAAGCATTAGACTTTGTGAATATAGAAAACTTTAATGCCTATGTGAAAATCCTCGCCGCCGGCGTGCCGCAAAAGGCGTTTGATATGAAGGTTCCTAAATTCCCATCTGGTAATCCAGACCAGATAGACGACCTAATCCACCTATCCTCGCTCACCTACGGCCGTGATCGTGCTACTGTTGAGAATATGATTCGCGAGCGTTACCTCTCGTAAAATATGTCTGAAAAAAACCCATTGTCAGGAAAAACAAACGGAAACGGAGGGCTGAGCCGATCGGAACTTCTAGAAAAGTCACGTGAATTCAAAGAAATAAATGAACGTTTTCGTGCTTCTGAAAATGCAGCTGTTGCAAGTGAAGATGCCGTTGCTCCAGAAGATGAGATTTACATACACAGAGCTGATGCAGGGTCTCTTGTCCCAGGACCAGATGATGAAATTTACAAAGAAAAGCAAGAAGTAACAAGCGATGAAGATGATAAGGATTTGTCAGAAGGTTCTGTGCAAAAGCACTTTTTAAGTGCGCTCGACACAACGCTTGCGGAGATGCAAGCTAAAGGGGAAATCTCTCCAGAAGAGGTTGCCGACAAAAGAAAGAATGCACAGTTGATCGAGAATGGATTTTCTGGAGATGTAGAACAAGATGCTGAATTATTTGCTCATGCGGGTGTAAGTGATGAGAAAACACTGGTTGGGATACTTGAGAAACGTCACCAGGGGAAGAGAGTGGAAAAGGAAGCATCGCAGAATCCGATTGAAAAATCCAAGAAGAATACGACCGTTGGTACGCGAGTCGGTACTTCAGTCAAAGAGAAAAAAGGAGCGCCCAAGGCAACTAAAAAGATAGAAGAGCTAAAGACAGAAATTGATGAGCTTACAGAGCAGGAGAAACATCCTGAGTTTAAAGTTAATGACAGAAGGATTGAGACTACACCCAACACAAACGGAACTGATTTTGAAGCAGAGATTCTTTCGCGTGAAGCGAAAATTAGGGAAATTGAGTCAATAGAAAAAGAAAAAGAAATTCGCGAACGTCTCGCTAAACTAGAAAATGAAGCCAAGCATCCACTTAAGAGATTTATGGTTACTGATAAAAGAATCAGTGCTGGTTCCAAGGATAATCCAGAACAAGAAATGCTAAAACTCGAGAATGAGTTGCGCGGATTGGAAAGAAATAGAAAAGGACTCCTTGCCAAAGAGGAGAATGAAGAAGTCGTTGAAAGTGATCAAAGTAATAAAGGAACACCAGCGGAAGAGAAGGAAAAGCTGAAAAAACTCGTTGAAGCACTCGCCGGCAAAGAAGAAGTAGAACAGAAAGAAAAAATTGTAGAAAATGAAGCAAAAAGTGAGTTTGTAGGGGAGATGAATAAGGAACTCGACCCTGAAAACTTAAAGCAAATGTTAGAGAATCGTTCGGCTGAATTAGATGTTGAGGCGAAGAAACTCGGTATAGAGGGCTGGTTCCGTCGGCAAGGTGAGGCATACAATAAGCTGAATTGGAAAACGAAACTCGGAGTCGGTCTTGCTCTTGGTGTTGGCGCCACCGCGTTTTCAACTGTGTCCGTACCGCTCGCACTTGCTTGTGTATCAAATCTCGCACTACAGCGAGTGATGGGCATGTCGAGCATGTTTATGAAATTTGAGGATAGTAAATACTTCGCAAAATTGACCGCTAACGTGTCAGAGAATCGGAGAAAGGCAGACGCGATGGCCGCTGCCGCACTATTATACTCACTCGGATTTGGTTACGGAATCACTAAGGCGGTCAACTGGGCGGCTGATACCTCAGCGGGTCACGCTGTGCACGATTGGCTGAGTAGCCATTGGCCGTTTGGCAACAGTAGTCCAATCACCGGGCCGAAGGTAACAACCGGAGGGGCAGCGCGTGAAGCAGTCATTCACCACCCATCATCCGCGCCAGCGGCATATGAGGTATCGGTGAAAGCATCGCCTGGGCACGGCTACGAATATATGACAAAGCGCTTGTGGGAGCAGTTGCAGGGCAAGGGTCTCGACCCGAATAAATTTGCTCCAGATAGCGACATCCATAAATTGCTTACCGCTAACGCTAAATCAATTGATGGGGTTGTGCATCGAATCGCGATGGACTCAAAACATGGCTTCTTTAATGCCGATGGCACTAGTGTACAGATCAATCCCGATGACCACCTCACCATTCTCCCTGATGGTCAGATACATATTGAAAATGACGCGACTGACTACAATCTCCCCACCCATGCGCCCGAAGGCGCGCACATAACACCGGCGTATCATCCTGAAGTACCAGTATCTTCCGTTGTAGAATCATCGACTCCTGATATGTATGCGCAAGTACACGAAAAGGCAGCTGAAGCGCGTGCGAGTTTGCCGAACGATATTGAAGACGCAGCGAAATCCGCGCGAGACTATCAAGCAGCACATCCATCTGTTGAGCAATCTGTCTCTCACGTCGAGACACCTACTACTCCGATAGAGAATCATACTCAAACACCCGAAGCTCCGAATGTTCCTGAGATGCAGACATTTGTTACGAGTGTTGACCATGTTTCGATTAGTTCAGAGGCACCGGCAATTTATCAAGCACAAGCACCCACGGGAGAAACATACCTTGTGGCCTACGGTGGTAGTGATGAGGCACGATACAATTTCATTCAGGATTTCTTGACTCACCCAGAGAATCAAGGAAAGTCTATACGCTTTGCACACACTGTTTCTTCTCTGTTTGGATCGCGTGTTCAGGTAGATGAGCTCGGTGCCCAGACGGCCGCGGGGCACACCTCATGGTTCACCGGTTTCTTCTCGAAGCCGATTGAACTACCAGATCCGAAGAATTTTGAGAAACTTATTAAATAACCATGATATGATATCGCCTATGCAAGACGAATTAACAGCCGCAATTGCCACCGATCTAGGGATCAAAGATTTGCCGCTTGCCGAACAGCAGCAGCTCATATCGCAGTTCGGCGAGGTTGCGCTCAAGGCCGCTACGCTCTCGGTGATCGGGAAATTGGTAGAGGATAAGCGCGAAGAGTTCGCGAAGCTTGCAGAAGCTGGCGATGTGCTTGCTATTAAGACATTTCTCGATCGCGAAGTACCTGATCATGAGGAGATCGCGAAAAACGCGGTTGCTGAAGAGATTAAGCGCTTTAAAGAATTCCAGAAACCGTAACCCTTTATACTTTATACTTACCCCTTTATACTTCTACGTATGAACCCAACCCAGACCGGTATCGCTGTTGCACTCGCTCTTGTCGTTGTTACGACTTTCTTTGTGTTCGGAGGGACATCACTCTTCAGTACTCCAACGATAGAAGGGGCATCAACTGAAATTACCACTAACCAAAATGAATCAACCACTATGCCTACAGAAAATGTAACTCAACTTCAGATTGCCGATGAGGTCGTCGGCACCGGCGCAATTGCTACAGCAGGTGATAGTGTGACAGTGAATTATGTCGGCTCGCTCACCGATGGCACCGTCTTCGATGCCTCTAAGAATTATGGCACAACAGGCTTCACTTTCACGCTCGGTGTCCAGCAAGTGATCCAAGGTTGGGATGAAGGCATTGTGGGGATGAAGGTTGGAGGGAAGCGCAAGCTCGTTATTCCTGCTGATCTCGCGTATGGCAATCAAGGTGCAGGAGATGTAATCCCGCCTGGCGCAACACTCATATTTGAAGTGGAACTCCTGAAGGTGCAGAAGGCGGCTCAGTAACGCACTATATAAAATAGAAATCGCGTGACTCCCAAAAGGGAATCACGCGATTTTTTATACAACTACCGTACCAGAGGAGGTGGAGGAACAAATCCCTCTTCACGTGCCCTGGAATACGTTGGGGCTGGTGCGTTAGAAACAGAAGGAAGATCTGCATTGCCAGTATAAAGCGGGACAATGGTAATCCTTTTCAGCTTTCCTTCCAGTTCATCGGCTTTGTAGACCTGACTAGTCATACAATAGCCGTGCGCAACATTTAGCATCATGTCATAGGTGATCGTTCCACTGGCCAATCCTCCACCGAGACCTGTCATGCCGATATAGGCAAGATATTCACTCGGACGGATTGAGCTACCAAAACCGATCATGGCGCCAGCAGTTCCAAGGATCCCTTGAAGTATTCCATAAGTCACGCCCTGTTTAAGCATCACCTGGAATCTTCCTCCAAGTTCATCAACCCTTTTAGCACAATACCAATCTAGTTGAGAAATCTGGTTGTACTCCGCGAGAGTTAGCTTCGGATTCGGATCGAACTTATCGTCCAACCCCGGGTAGATATCGATCTTGTAATGATAGGTTGACTGTCCTGTAGGAATTGCACTGATGCTGTTGATCTTGGTTGGTGGTATAGCTTCGGCCTTTGAACCGCGCATGGTGAGATTTCCTGCACCCAAACTTGCACATCCTCCGATAAACACCGCCATCAACAAGATGGCGAGCCCATGTACTACCATATTCTTTTTCATAAAGACCTCCTTGGGCAATCGCCATCTCGGAATTGAGATGGTTGAATCCCTCTGTTTGGAACAGTACTCTACATACCATAATCTGTCAATAGCTTGACAGATTTGACATCCTCCTGTATATCTTGTAAAGACAGTATGTACATATGAAAGGGCTTATAACCATCACCGCGCGGCTTATCCTCGCTGGTCAAAGGGCGTATCTCAAGAAGTGGAGTTTTCTCTGCCTTTTTGTGTTCGTGTTCATCGCGAATATTGCCGTGCTTGCGAGTTTAGATCTCTTGCCATCGGTGAGTACGAAAGTTGAAGCAAGTGCACCAGTCGTGGTGAACACAATCACCTCGACACCTGCAGTTCCTGAATTGCCGACGAAGATAGAAATCGCCGCAATAAATCTCTCGTCGACTATTGCGAATCCAGCGACGACTGATGTTTCTACGCTCGATGAGGATCTATTGAAAGGTGCCGTGCGTTACCCGACGTCGGCAAAGCTGGGAGAAGATGGCAATGTGGTCCTCTTCGGTCATTCGAGTTATCTGCCAGTTGTGCTGAATCAAGCGTACAAAACCTTCAACGGCATCCAGAAGATCACAGCAGGAGATTCTGTAATTGTCTCGTCATCTGGTACGGCATATACCTATCGGGTGAAGAGCGTAGAGAAAGAGAGTGCTAATAGCAATTCAGCAATTCCTCTCTTGGTTACTGGGAAGACGCTCACGCTCGTGACCTGTAACTCGTTTGCCGAGAAGACGGATCGTTTCGTTGTTGTCGCAGATTTTGTTGAAAGTCATCCCGCCCTTCCATAAAGGAAGAGAGGGATGACTCTCCGCAACATAGGGAGGGGGTGTTCTTTATAATCCAATCAACGGCCGCGCACTCGCGGCACAACAAAAGGAGGTAGTGCAATGAAAAGAATAGTGATTGTTGTGCTAGCGCTGTTTGCGACGCTGGCAATGGCCTCGGTGATGCTTGCAGCACCGATCGGTAAACCGTTTCTGCATGGGGTAAAAACCCCAGCGGAACTCGCGGACAAGGTGCAAGCCTCGCTCGCGAAAAATCCGAAAGGGACAAGCATCATCGATCCGGAGCGCTGTAAGCGCGACGGCTCGTGTGCAAGTCCCGCAAACTATTTCGAGATGTTCAAGGAATCAGATCCTGAAGCCCGCCTCACGGATGTGGCACAGGTTCCGGCTTTCTTGAAGAGACTCGAGATAGCACCGGCGCCAGAAGGCGAGTATTGGATTTCATGTCTTAAGCCCTCGGGCAAAGATTACAAACCAGTACTTCACTGTCTCTCTCGCCCGTTTAAAAAAGGTGAGAAGGCGTGGGTAGACCCGCAGACTAAGCGGATCGTGCTCGCATCTGACTGTACCAATCCGGTTGAAAAACCGGCACCGAAAAAAGAGGCCTGTGTGGAGATTCATTTCTTCACAAAACAGGGTGACTCTGGTGTGCGATTCGCACTCCTTGGTCCAAAAGATGTTAAAGATGACTGCATTGCGGTCAAAAGGGCAGGGGAAGAAGACTTTGAACAGTTGTGGGCAGATGAGTGCTCGAATGTTCATTGCGATTTCTCGGCGGACGCGGCAGTTGTCGGTCAACCAGTCCGGATCATGGGGAGTTATGTTCCTGTGCCGGGTGAGCACATCCTAAGACTCCCAACATTTGTCGCAGAGAAGTCACTGTATGTGACTGTCCTCTGTCTCGAACGCGGATCAACAGAGTGGCCGGAATTTCCAAAGAGTCCAGTCTCGTTCGCGGCGTCCGTGAGTTACGGTGAGAAGCGGCAAGAATGGATTGCTGGGCATTCTGACGCTATTGGTGTCAGATGGTTTGACTATCTGAACACCAAGTCGGAAGTTAAAAGGGCTACGGTGTATTACACCAAGCCCGAAATTCCGAAAGGCGCACCACAACTCTACTGGCCGTGGGGTGAATGGGGGAAGCAATAGGCCAACGGGATAGGTATGGCGATTATGCGTTCTACGCGTATCGCCATACCAAATCCCTTTTCGTACGCCGCGCGAGCGGCATGTGAGAGAGGATAAGAATTTTACAAAATGACAAAGCTGAAAGCAACACAAATATATTTGAATGATCGACCGATTTTTACCGGTCTCTTTACCGTGTTGCTTACAGTTGTTTTCGGTATGGCAATTGCGTTTGCAACTGGTCTTACAACGCCAGCTAAGGTTCTCGCCCAAGTACTACCGCCATGCTGTGTCATACCGCCACCAGCACCTGCACCAGTGCTTCCTCCTCCGCCACCACCACCTCCAGCACCAGTTCCAGAACCGATCCCAGAACCAACACCGTCTCCGGTTCTTCCACCTTGTTGTGACATACCAGA
>JBAZRE010000007.1:0-45756 GCA_041663025.1 Minisyncoccota bacterium | reverse complement strand
CGCACTCAAAGAGTATCTGCCGTACTATAACGGCGAACGTTTGCACATGGGAATTCAATACCAAACTCCGCTCGAAGTGTTGCGAAGCTGTTGACTACTTAACGGTCCTGTGTAATCACTCATACGCTTGCAATGTCGCACAATATTTGGTGTTATCATGTGTTCTATGGAAGCCGAAGCGGCAAAACGCCAGTTTCTAGAATACATAGAAATAGAGCGCGGGCGCGCGGTGAAGACGGTTGAGAATTATGACCATTATCTCACGCGCTACTTCACGCATATGGGCATAAAAAAGACTGGCGACATCAGTGAACAGAACATTCGCGAGTTCCGCCTGTGGCTCAATCGCCAGTCGGGGACGAATAATGGCTCGATGAAACGCCGCACACAGAATTACTACATGATCGCCCTGCGCGCCTTTCTTAAATTCTTACGTAAGCGAGACATTGCCGCCATCTCTCCTGAGAAAATCGAACTCGCGAAGCTCCCTGAGCGCGAACTCGACCTCATCACTCCTACTGAGCTTGTCCGCCTTATGAAAGCCGCCGAGGGACCTGCAGAAAGCGACCTTCGCAATAAGGCGATACTCGAGCTCTTCTTCTCCACCGGTCTCCGCGTCTCTGAGCTCTGTGCGCTTGATTGCGACTTGGATCTCACTCAGGATTCATTCTCGGTACGCGGCAAGGGAGAGAAGGTGCGCGTCGTCTTCATCTCCCCTGCTGCCAAGAATGCGGTCGCTGCCTATCTTAAGGCGCGGAAGGACATGGCCGAAGCACTCTTCGTCAACGCTCGCACCGATATCTCTATTCCCTCGCGCCTCACACCCCGCTCGGTAGAACGAATTATTAAAAAACTTGCGACTAAAGCCGGCATTACTAAGAAGATGACGCCGCACGTTCTCCGCCACGTCTTCGCTACCGACCTCCTCAACAACGGCGCTGATATCCGATCGGTCCAACAGCTCCTCGGCCATGCTTCAATCAATACGACTCAGATCTACACCCACATCACCGACTCGCACCTCCGCGAGATCCACAAAAAATTTCACGGCATAAGCCGCTAATTACTACTCGCCGAAGAGTTCTGGATGCGTGCCAATATTCGCGATGGTGATAATCTTCAACACCTCGTCTCGTTCGTACAACAAGAGAAGATTGAACCCCAAATGGCACTCTCGATATTCCATAAAACTCCCATGGAGTGCGTGATCTTGAAAATGAATTGGTAACGATCTGTTGTACATGAACAACACTAGTAATTCCTTGAAAACAGCCTCTTTAAACGACCCGCTTCGCCGAAGCCGTTTTAATGCTCTGCGCGCACTTTGCGCGTATGCAATTCGGTACATGAGATTATGATACCGCCTTTAGTGCATCTTCAACTGTACTGTACAGTTTCCCATACTTTTTTGCGTGCGCGACCTCACGAAGTACGCGTGCTTCAAATTCTGGCGTGAAGCCATTTACCGTACGCGGGGTGAACGGCATCGCTTTATCCTGCGCCACACGATACAGATACATATTCACGCCGGTGGATAAATCAAATCCCATGCGCTTGAACACACGCTGCGCTTCGCGCTTTGTCGCCGCGTCAGTTCGCACATTCACTATCGCTTTTGCTGGTGCTTTTGTTGTCATACAGCTAGTATACACATTGTATACACAACTGCAACCGAGCTGGCAGTTTGAAAAATGGTAGTAAGACTTGGCCTAGCGGCCCGGAGCGCGACCATTTTTTGAACTGCCAGCGAAGGGTATAATGGCTAAATGAAAATCGTCTCATGGAATGTGAATGGGTTGAGGTCACTTGGAAAGAACGGTTACTGGGAGAGTTTCTTGGGTGGCGTTAAGCCGGACATCTTCTGCCTCCAAGAGACCAAGGCGAGTCCCGAACAAGTGCCAGAAGAAATGCTCTCCCCTGCTGGCTTCTCCTCATTCTTCTCCTCTTCACAAACGAAGAAGGGCTACAGCGGTGTGGCGATTTATTCAAAGACCGAACCATTGTCTGTTATCTATGGCATGGGGATAAAGGAGTTTGATCAGGAAGGCAGGATTATAGGCGCAGAATATGAGGATTTCTGGCTCTTAAATGCCTACTTCCCCAATGGCGGGATGGGTCCCGAGCGACTGGATTATAAAATGAGATTTTATGACGCTTTCCTCGCTTTTATAGAAAAATTACGTGTGCAGAAGCCAGTCATATTCTGTGGCGATGTGAATACGGCGCATGAGGAGATAGATCTCGCGAGGCCAAAAGAAAATGAGGAGAATACTGGCTTTTTACCACAAGAGCGCGCGTGGATAGATGAGGTAATTGGCGCAGGGTATGTTGACTCATTCCGTCATTTTCATCCACATACCAAAGAAGCCTATACCTACTGGGATCTAATCACGCGCGCCCGCGACCGCAACGTCGGTTGGCGCCTCGACTACTTCTTTGTCGCGAATGAATTCATAAAGCACATGAGCAAAGCCGAAATCCACACTGAGATTTACGGCTCCGACCACTGCCCTATTAGCGTGACTATCTAAAGGACATTTCAATAAGTTATCCCCACCCATGTCCTTTACACTGTCCTTTACTGCGCTATTCTTGGATTCAGAGGCGGCACTCGTTACTCCGGTAAGGGGTTGCTGCTGAGGTAGTTCTTTCTTGATCTTTCCATCGGCATTAGAGCGCCATCATTCAGAGTTCCTGCCTGCGCCGCGGCGTATCCGCAATTACAAGCCATTCGGCATGGATTCCCTTTTTGAGGAGCGCTAGAAGTAACAAAGGCTACCCACATTTCTCGGGCTGGAGATACCATTTTTTGCCCCTGCTCCTTTTCATCTCTGGCCACCACTTGGGTGGCTTTGTTGTTTCGCGTGGAACGCAAACTCAAGGAAACACCTTACTGCGTAAGGAGTTACCTTGAACCTATTTCACATGATACTTCCCAAGAATATTGCTTATTTCCTTATCTTCTTCAGCTTCTCGGCGCTCCTTCCCTGATTCACCCAGCTTCTTTAGCTCATCTTCGGGAATATTCAGTAGATCCTCTGCTCTTTTATCCATATATTCAGACGTGTTTAGGTCAGGATTATCGAGAACCTCTTCGAGGAGAGCATTCAAAACATAGCCAATCCTTGGCCCAGGGTTCACGTGGAACTTTTCCATAATGCGATTTCCATCGGTTTTAAGCATAGAAACAGAGATTGGGTCACGAAGAGCCTGTTCAACCATAGCCTCATACTTCCTGAATCTGAAGGACTGCTCCTTTGGTCTGCCGGTCCCTATACGGTCGCACATGCGAAGATTGAGCAAATCCCATATATTCTCCTCCCCAACATTCGTTATCATACGCCGCACAGCAGAGAGGGTAATCTGTTCTGGATCAGAGAAGAACATATGCCAACGGACAAGCTTCACAACCTTATCAATTGTTTCGCGTGGAAAGCGCAGGTTCTCAAGGATCCTTTTTGTTGCACGTGAACCAACTACCTCATGGCCATGGAAGCTCCAATCATCCTTTTCTTCAGAATGACGACGTGCTTCTGGCTTAGAAACATCGTGGAGTAGGGCAGCGAGCCGTACTTCAAGACTGAATTTCTTATCGGCTGCGTGTTGTACAGCACGCATGAGATGCTCAAAGACATCGTAGCTATGGGCCTGATTCTGTGCGATACCCATAGAACGAGCGAGCTCTGGAGAAATAAATTCTAGAATACCAAGCCGCTCTGCGAGAACTAGAGCATTCATTGGTTGGTCTGAATTAAGTATTCTCACGAATTCGTCTCTGATTCTTTCACATGAAACATGGCTTAAATGCTTGCTATTCTCACTTATTGCGGCTGCGGTGGCTCCATCTATACCAAAATCAAGCTCGGCAACTAAGCGAACGGCACGCAACATACGCAAAGCGTCTTCATTGAACCTCTCAGCAGGTTTACCCACGGCACGCACCAGTTTGTCCTTTATGTCCTTTTGACCATCGTACGGGTCAATTAGGTGTCCTTGAGAGCCTTCTAGCGCCATGGCGTTGATGGTGAAGTCGCGGCGAGCGAGATCTTCGAGCAGGGAAGTACCAAACTCGACTTTGTCTGGTCGACGCTTATCAGAATACCCTGACTCAATACGATAGGGGGTTATCTCCACTATGGCGAGCCGTGGGTCGGTACTCTCAGTCTTAACTCCGACCGTGCCAAAGTCGTTTTCATAAAAAGAATCAGGAAATACGGCCTGGATCTGCTCTGGGGACGCATTGGTGGTGATATCCCAGTCCTTAGGTTCTCGACCCATGATGAGGTCACGAACGCATCCGCCGACAAGGTATGCTTCGAAACCATCTTCTCGTAACTTCTTGTCAACCGATGCGACCTCTTCAGGAATGCGATAGTGCATTTCCAAATCGTAGCACAGTGCCGTACTATGCAGATAGTAGATACGCCCCCGTGGTGAAATGGATATCACGGCTGACTTCGGATCAGCTATTCCGGGTTCGAATCCTGGCGAGGGCACCAATCTAAAGTTTTCCACAATCCGTGGGTGTTTGGGCTAAAAGCGAACTCTCGTCGTATATAATTATAGAATGCGGAAAGATAAGGAAATTGCTTTTAATCTTCGTCGAGGTGGTAAAAGCTACACCGAAATTCGTGATGCCCTTAAGATACCTGTTGCCACCCTTTCTGGCTGGTTCAGCGAAGTCGATTGGTCAAAACAGCTCAAGAAAAAACTTGCGTCTGAAATGCAGGAGCAACATACGACAAGACTCGTTGAGCTCAACAAGATACGGGGTCAACGTTTGAAACATGCTTATAAAGAGGCCACCGAAGAAGCAGGGGGTGAATTTGAAAGAATGAAATACAATCCTCTTTTTATCGCCGGCTTAATGCTCTACTGGGGAGAAGGAGATAAATTAACGAGGCATTTAACTAAACTCACCAATATTGATCCAAATTTAATTCGTCTGTATGTATTCTTCCTTAAAAACGTCTGCCGAATTCCAGAAGGGAAAATAAAGGCCCAGTTGCTTGTGTATCCAGATCTCAATGAGGAAAATTGCAGGGAATACTGGTCCCGTAAGTCAGGTATTGAACTCAAATACTTTACGAAAAGTAGCACCATACAGGGGCGCCATAAAATACGGCGAATAACACACGGGGTATGCATAATCTGCATTTCAAGTACCTATTTTAAAGTGAAGATGCTTGAATGGTTGAGACTCTTACCGAATGAATTGATGAATAAGGCATATTATGAGAATATATGAACTGGTTGCGGATATGGTTTAGTGGTAGAACGGCGCCTTGCCAAGGCGCAGACGGGAGTCCGATTCTCCCTATCCGCACAAAATGTGATTTCAAAACGACTTTGTATGTGTGTACAAACCTGTGCATACTGGGGATAAAGGACAGGAGACTTTTTGGCAAGTCTGTGAAATAGTGAGGAAGTGAGCCATATTTCTAAAAGCCGTGGACTTATCCTCTAAGACCAGTAAAGAGGTCGGAAATCTGGGAGAAAGTGTCGCTTGCGAATACCTCAGACGGCATGGATTCACTATTCGTGATCGAAATATTTCTAAAAAAACAGGGGAGTTGGATGTCATCGCAGAGAAGGAAGGTGCGCTGCACTTTGTTGAAGTGAAGACTGTTTTGACTGACAACTTTCCAAAAGAAGAAAGTGGAAAAGATGAGTATGACCCATCGCTCAATTTGCACGAAGCGAAGGTGCGAAAGGTGGCAAGAACGGGCGAATGGTATGTCCTTGAGAAAAAGTGGGAAGGGGAGTGGCAGGTAGATGGTTGCCTAGTCTGGCTCCGCCGCCGCGACGGCATGGCACACGTCTCCTACCTGCCACAAATCGTCTGAATCTGTCGGGCCGCCGAGAATCGAACTCGGTCTATCTGCTCCCAAAGCAGGCGTACTACCGGCATACTCCGGCCCGTTGTTTGTATAGTATCAGCTACGGCAGATTTGCGGTAATGATTGCCTCAAGTGCGGATATTTGTGGTGCGAAGTCAGCAGCGACCTGCGTGGGAGCTTTCTCAAGTAGGAGATCGAGTGGTTGTCCTGTTTCGGTCGCATATTCTGCACGAATATATGAAGATGTGATGGAATTCAGGGAACGCGTGTCGGTCGCGCCAGAGATTGTGCTGGTGGTAATCGTGGCTACAAGATCGCCCGAGACATCAGCAACACCGCCACCTGAAGAACCTTCTTGTGCAGCAACCGATCCCCCAAGTGCAAGCACATCAATTGTATTCGTGCCAAAGGTAAATACGTCCTTCACTGAACCGAAAACGATTGTGGGGGAGAGGTTAGACGCTATTTGATCTGGCGCGAGAAACTGTGCGCCATATGAAGCAATGACAATCGGTGTGCCGGTGGTGGGTGGCATTGTTGCGAGTGGCACATATGGAAATGAGGAGGGAAGTGGATTGGTCGTTACACTTTTAGAAATCGCAAGAAGGGCAAAATCATATTCGCCGGTCCCGCCCGGCGTCGTCTTGGTCAAAACATTCGGATTCACTTGAAGCCATGTGGGAGAAATGTAGATGAGGGCGGCCTTGTAGCGGTCTGCAGCCGGACTCCCCGATCGAATAGTGCAGGAGACGCCACGATCGGCGAGAAGGAAATATTGCGCAATATGCGCATTTGTGAGGATGATGCCCTTCGGATCAACAATGATGCCGCTACCTGAAATGGAACGTATCGTGCCTCCTGCGGGTGCGTAGCAGATGATGTTCACGAGTGCACTTCTGAGCGCAGATGCAGAAACATCAAGCGCTGCATTGATAGCTGCAGCTGATGGTGGCGTTGGCACTACAGATGCGACAGGTACTGGTGCGGGTGTGGCTTGTGGAGACGACGCGATCTTCTTCGGAGTAGAGGTTGCTGGTGTTGAAGTAGCCGATACAGTTATCACCACAGAAGGAGTCAACGATGCGTGAGGAATAAAAATTATAGGAGCGCGTACCACGGACACATGACTGAAGAGGGTAATGACAAAGGCGCCAAATACGAGTCCATAAACGATGCCGAAATATGGTGTGTAGCGCGACATCTTCATAGGCTACTACCAAGCAAGTCGAGACACAAACATATGTCTTCATATGTTTGTGCGAGACGAGCACAGGGAGGAAGGATGGGCATCCTTATATGAAAAATGGTATTCTCGCACTAAGCCCTACTTCGCTAAAGCTACGAAGGGCGCTGCGGGATTAGTTTATCGGTAAAATAACAGTTTTCCAAACTGTGGTGGGGAGTTCGACTCTCCCATCCCGCACAATTCAGAAAACAACACGGCGCCCTTGGGCGCCGTGTTGTTTTGTTGGTTTAAAAACCTCTTTCGCCTTCCATACTATTTAACTGCGTCCTTAAGCGCCTTTGCGGCGCGAAACTTCGCTGTGCGTGAAGCGGAAATGTGGATCGTCTCGCCCGTGCGAGGATTGCGGCCTTGGCGCGCGGGGCGCGCCTTCGTCGCGAAGATGCCAAGACCTGCGATCGATACCTCATCGCCAGATTTAAGACCAGAAACGATTGAGTCGATGACTGTCTCGACAGCGCGCTCTGCGTCAGCTTTGGTCGAGCCGAGAACGCCGTGCACTTTGTCGACAATGTCTGCTTTGTTCATGAGTACGTAGTTAGTGATAAGCCCGCCTACGCTCTAAATTAGGTGGGCCTTGCCCTGTCGAAGCCGAGCTCCGGCGAGGCGAAGGCGGGTATGTGGGGAAGTATAGGAAATGCGCCACATTACGCAATAGGCCTTTACAAGAGCCGTGGATAGCACAAAATCAACGGGCAAACTCCACTACGCGATTTTCGCGGATGATGTTCACCTTAATTTCACCCGGATATTTCAATTCGGCCTGTATACGCGTCGCGATGTCGCGCGCGAGTTTGTGCATCGCGAGGTCAGAGACCTTGCCGGGGTTTACGAAGATGCGTATCTCGCGTCCTGCTGCGATGGCATACACCTTCTCAACGCCTTCAAAGGTGCCGGCGAGCCGCTCGAGGTCGCCCAAGCGCTCAAGATAACGATCAACCGTGTCTCGCCGCGCGCCCGGGCGACTCCCCGAAATCGCATCGGCCACTTGGATAATAACCGCCTCTGGAGTTTCGTACGGATGCTCATCGTGATGCGATTGCATCGCCTGTATAACACGTTTGTCGACATTAAATTTCTCAAGAATACGTATCCCTATCTCTACATGCGTGCCCTGCACCTCATGATCAACCGCCTTGCCGACGTCGTGGAGGAGGGCGGCGGTGCGTGCGACAATTGGGTCTACGCCAAGCTCCTGTGCGAGCATACCGGCGATATGTGCCGCTTCAATAGAGTGCTGGAGCATGTTCTGGCCGTAGCTGGCACGGAAATAAAGCCGACCAAGAAGTTCTGTCAGCTTTGGGTCGAGCCCGATAACGCCGGCTTCATAAGCAGCAGCTTCACCCTTCTGCTTCACAATATCGGCAACCTCGACACGCGTCTTCTCAACCGTTTCTTCTATTTTGACCGGCTGAATACGACCATCCGCCATAAGTTTCTCCAGAGAAATCTTAGCGACATACCGACGAAGTGGATCAAAAGAAGAGAGCGTTATGCGACCCGGTACGTCATCAATGAGGACATCAACACCTGTTGCGCGTTCAAAAGCCTTGATATTGCGACCCTCCTTCCCGATTATCTTCCCCTTCATTTCTTCTGAGGGGATAGCAACTGAGACAGACATAACCTCAGAGTTCACCGCATTGCCGAGACGATGAATCGCTGAAATGAGGATGGCGCGTGCCTTATCCTCAAGACGCTCGCGACCATTTGCTGCGAGCTTCTGCAATCGCAGGAGAATTGCCTCTTCATGGGTGTGCTCAATTTCAGAAAAAAGTGCTTCGCGTGCTTTGTCTTCTGAGAGATGTGCGACTTTCGCGAGTTCTTTCGTGCGTTCTACTGCTAGTTTTTCGAACTCACTTCGCGCGCGTATCGCCTCCTGCTCGCGCGCGCGCACTTCATCTTCCTTATCATCAAGATCGCGTTGGCGAGAATCAAGAAATTCTTCTCGTGAATCGAGACGTCCTTCTTTCGAAGTGAGTTTTTCCTCACGCTCCTCAATTGGCGCAAGCCGTTCTGTTTCAAAAACCTCTCCACGAAACTCGGCATCGGCGATAATTTTCGCCGCCCGTTCTTGGGCGTTGAGTAATTTTTGTTTGATCTCAAGCTCTATCGAGCCACGCTGGGCAAGACCAATAAGCACGCGCAGCACATAGCCGAGCGCAATACCGCCGACGCCAGAGAGCGCCAACATTATCAATATGATTTTGAGTGACATAAAAGCGCCCAGTAGTTAAAAGTAAGGGTCAAACAGCGCGTCTTTCGTATCAGCCAATCAGCGAATCGGTATGGGCGAACTCTATCACAAAACACTATCGGAGAGTATGTTTGCTATAATCTCCCATATGCTTGAAAAATACCTTCAGGAAATCGGGTTGAACGAAAAGGAAGCGATCATGTATCTCGCTCTGCTTCAAGTTGATAATGCCTCGGTTATTGCTATTGCGAAAGAGACGAAGATAAATCGTTCAACGGTGTATGTGGTGCTTGAAGGGCTCATGGAGAAAGGTTTGGTGAGCGAGACTGAAAGCGGGAAGAAAGTTCACTATCAAGCAGAATCGCCAGAGCGGCTTCAGACGTTTGTCGAAGGACAGAAGATGGTGCTTGAAGAACAATCAAAAAGACTTGGCGACATTATTCCACAGATTAAAAGTGTCCAACGTGCAAGTGGCGAACGACCATTGGTGAAATACTTTGAAGGGCGCGAGGCGGCGCTCAGTAATCATTTTTTATTTTTCAACGCCCAGGATAAAGAGGGGATTGTGTACGCTCTTTTTGATAAAGACCTGTTAGAGGAGGTTTTTAGCTCTGGCGAGATAACCGCTGTCCAAAAAATCCGCCCGGGCAAGAATATAAAGGCAAAGACACTCTATACTTCAAACAAAACAACGTTATCATCAAACGAATTGAGTGAGCGCATTAAGATAGATGGAGCAAAATATCCGCTGTACTGCGATATTTCTATCTACGAAGACCGAGTGCAGATAGTCACCATGGGGAAATCGATTGCTACTATCTTTATTCAAAGCAAGGATGTCGCAGAGACACTCAAGTCACTATTCAAACTAGCATTTGATAACGCTCCCACAAAAGAATAATAGCCAGACGCGCAATGCGTCTGGCTATTTCTAACAAAATCTTCTTTTTTTGTTGCTAACTCCGTTTTCTGACATCGTCCCATCCTGTTATGATCTAGGAGTGGGGCACGTCACTGAGGCGAAATATGACCGCAACTGAGTTTTCGGGACTCTTACCCTTTAGCATCTGCCGTACATTTTTTACACCACCCCCTTCCATAAGTTGAATGAACTTAAAGCCTTGGAAATTTGGCAAGACACGCCGGTTAACCCTACAACCCCACATAACTACTACCAAGAGCTATGCGGGGAAAACAAGATTAGCCGTGCATGTGATCACCCCCTTTCGGCCGGCTGAACCCTCCATTGGATTCCTGTTCCCTAGGTTAGCAGACACGACAAAATCTGTCAATATCTTCTGACATTTAATAACATGCTGAACATCTAATTTTATATAGCTTTGGTAATTGTAAATATCATTTGTGGTAAATAAATATGGCTTAAAATAAGGATTTATAGCGATTTGTAAAAGAAAAGTGTCAGAAATGCTTGACAGAAAAGACCCTTAGGTGTATAAGGGGTTCAGTCAGTCATTGCTGACAAGTTCGCTGAAATCTACATAGAAAGAAGGTTGAGTTTCGTGATTCCTAACCGAGCGCGAAATGGTCTATGAGCGAGACAAATCGGCGCATTATAATGCCGTACTCCTCTACCATTTCCGCTTGGTATAGGGATTGCGCAAGCAATTCCTAGTGATTTCGGGTCACACGACTAAAAGAAGTCCGCACTGATGCGGCAACAATGAAAGGAGATTAGCTATGGAAAAGAAGCATGTCTGTTCGTTTTGCCGCATCGAGGGCACACGCGGAGCTGAGTGGCTCTTGCAAGTGGCTGGTCAAGCCGACCGCAGGGTTCACAAGCCCTGTGGCGCGAAGGCTCTCGCACTTGCCCCTGCCGGAGTGAAGGCGAAGGTGATCCCTTCACCCGAACTCAGGGCGCGGTGGCGGACGGAGCGTGATGCGCAGGCGTTCTGGGCGGAGAAATTCGCCCAGGCGAAGCCGATCAGAAATGGTCGGCCTGTACCCGCCCCATAAGGGGCGGCTTCACGAGTGGAACTTGTTCCACTCCTTAATTCAGCTCGCGAATAATTCGTTGGCTGATTGAGAATGTTCCGCATCTCGGGTTTGAGCATTGCGCGCAAACCATCGGCGAGACCCCCAACCTATAGCTTCGGCTGGCTCTGGCAATGGGCGTTAATAGGTTGGCTGTGCGGAACATGCATTGCTAGGGACGCGTTCTCCCTTCCAAAGCGGAAAAAACGAAAGTTGTCTATTTGGGGAGTCATGAACCCCGAAAGCAAGGCGATATGTAGGCAATCGCCTGACAACATGGCACGAAATGCTAATTCGTGTCTTGGCCGACAACCTACTGTCCGATTGACTCACGAAACGAGTCGCTGTTGAGAGATGTGTATCTCTCCTGATGAGTCCAAGAGGACGAAACAGATGTTCATTACAATAACTTCAAAAGAGGAGAACGTATCATGCCGGAGAAAGCCCCAATAAGGCAACCGAGTCGGAACAGCGCCAATGTTAACCATGTAAAAATAGCGGTCGATGCTAGCGAGAAAAAGATGGTTCTTCATGTCTTGAGAGCCGAGCTTGAAATTTCGGGGCTACAAGAGAGCTATGTTCGAAAGCTTAAGAAATTCGAACACAAGCTCACCAGTTTCGAGACAGTCGAGCTTTCTGAAGAAGAGAAAAAATTTGTAATCGCCCTGATGGAAGTCTTCGCGGTTCTGGGAGGCCAGAAATGGTCCGAAAAAAAGATCTATGAGCTACATGGCATCTACAGAGATCTCGGCGGGTGCGAATTTCTTCCAAGAATCTGGAGTTACTGGAAAACGCTCAGCTCCAGGCGCAGAGTGAGCAATCTTGTCGTCGACATATGTCCGCGCTGTGGATGTGAAATAACTCAGTTGCGTTGCATTCCAAACTGAATCATAAGTTTCTCGTTATCTTGAAAACGAGCGGCGAAAACTGTTAGCCCCGTCCCGCACACGACGTTAAACGTACTGCGATTTAGGCAAGAGAGTTCGCAATCTCTCTTGCCTCTCTTGTTGAGACCACAAACTGGTTGTGATCTCATTGGAGAAAAGATTTTTAACTTCGGCAACTACCTAAATGGAGGTACTTTATGGCAGTAGTGTTTAAATATCTCTTGTTCACCGCACTCAACCTGACGACTGAGGTCATCATAATACTCGCTCCGGTTGCGATGATCGTCATTATGATCTTCTTCAGAGACTTGTGGTGGAGGAAGAAATGAACCCTCTAACCGCATTAAACCCAAAAACCACGATTCATTCGTGGTTTTTTATTATCCGTACAGTTCACTGTGCGTGCCAAGATTTGTAAGGCGTACCGAACCGTCTGGGAATGGCTCGTATTGGACACGCAAATCGCCCATGATTGAAAAACTACGGAGACCCGCGAGCTTGCCGCCAAGTGGGTGATCACCGAGCAGTGGATGCCTCGGATCTTGAGCAAAAAGTCGCGTGCGTTCTTCAACAAGTTCACGTATCCATTCTGGCCGTTTGCGGAATGATTTTTTGAAACGTGAGCTGTAATGCAGGAACATGTTCAGCGATAAAGATCTTTAAAAAGTTCGTCAACAGTAAACGGTCCGTGCCCCTTGCCTTCATGCATCTCCTTACGGATTTTGTTAATTCGCCGTAGTGCCACCGGCGAAACATCAATCAACTCAAGTCTACCCTCGTTGACTGTCCTAAGAATCAAGGAGTTGATCATGGTACCGAGCGGTAATCCGAACGAGGCCGCGGTCTTTTTCGCGCGCTCCTTAAGCTTCTTATCAATCTTCACCGTGAGCAATGTCTTAGTGTTTGTTTTCGTAATCATTACCAAAGTATATACTTTGGTATAGTGCTGTCAAATCAAAAAATGCGCCCTTGTGAGGCGCGTTTTCATTTACTGCAAATTGCCTACTGCCTACTTTTACTAATACACCTTATCAATCAGGCCGTACTTCTTGGCTTCGTCGGCGGTCATGAAGAAGTCGCGTTCGACATCCTTCTCAATTTTTTCTAATGACTGACCAGTATTCTTAGCTAGAATCTTATTCAGCACCGCACGAAGTTTCAAGATCTGTTTCGCCGTAATCTCAATGTCAGTTGCTTGGCCTTCGGCACCGCCGCTTGGCTGGTGAATCATCACTTCAGCATTCGGGAGCGCGAAGCGCTTACCCTTCTCACCTGCAGATAGGAGTATCGCAGCGCCCGAGGCCGCCATGCCAACGCACACCGTCGAGACATGCGGCTTCACATGGTTCATCGTATCTACCATCGCCAAGGTCGCTGTGACCGAACCGCCAGGTGAGTTGATGTAGAACAAAATATCTTTCTTCGGATCTTCAGCCTCCAAGAAGAGGAGCTGCGCGATGACGAGATTGGCTGTGTCATCATCGATCGGGCCACCAAGAAAGATGATACGGTCTTTTAAGAGGCGCGAGTAGATGTCATAGGCGCGCTCGCCAAACTGACTCTTCTCAACGACCATTGGAATAAGATTCATAGTTACGGGGTGGTTGATTGCGCTGGTAAATTGTTGTTCTGGGAGACTCTCTTACCCCAAGAATAAAACGCACCGATGATAATCATAAGCACAATGATGACAATCGAGATGAACGCTCCCCACGATTGTGCCTTGGGGGAGGGGACTCCTGGGGGGAGAAGTTTTTCGTCTTCCATATGTTCCATTCTTACTTTTTTAGAACAGAGCCGCAAGTGTCGCGAGCAGGAGCAGTGCAACAATGTTCGCTATCTTGATCATCGGATTGATCGCCGGACCCGCTGTATCCTTATACGGATCACCGACGGTGTCACCAGTGACTGCTGCTTTGTGCGCGTCCGAGCCCTTGCCGCCGTGATTGCCATCTTCAATATGCTTCTTCGCATTGTCCCACGCGCCGCCGCCCGAGGTCATCGAGATCGCGACGAAGAGGCCCGTAACAATAACGCCGAGCAACATCGCGCCAAGCGCATTGAATGCTGCGGTCTTCCCCGCAAGACTGTTCACTGCCACAAACAAGACAATTGGAGACAGCACCGGTAGGAGAGAGGGGATCACCATCTCATGAATTGCTGCCTTAGTGAGCATGTCCACCGCACGACCATAATCAGGCTTTTGTGTGCCAGCCATGATGCCCGGCATCTCTCTGAACTGTCGACGCACTTCTTCTACCACTGCGCCCGCCGCGCGACCGACGGCGGTCATCGCCATCCCGCCGAAGAGATAAGGGAGGAGACCACCGAGGAAGAGCCCAACGACCACCCACGGATCAGTGAGGCTGAATGTCGGAATATCAATCCCAGCGAAGAAAGGATACGCCCCGGAGTGGATAAAATATTTCAAGTCTTCGGTATACGCCGCGAAGAGCACAAGCGCACCCAAGCCAGCTGATCCAATCGCATACCCCTTCGTCACTGCCTTGGTGGTGTTGCCGACTGAATCAAGGGCATCAGTTGTCTCGCGCACATCACTCTCAAGCCCGGCCATCTCGGCAATGCCGCCAGCGTTGTCAGTCACTGGACCAAAGGCGTCTAGCGCGACAATCATGCCAGCGAGTGACAACATGGTTGATACTGCGATGGCGATACCGAAGAGTCCTGCGAGAGAATATGAGGCAATAATCCCGAAACAAATAACGAGTGCGGGCATCGCCGTCGCCTCCATAGACATCGCGAGCCCTTGAATAACGTTGGTGCCGTGTCCGGTCACCGACGCCGCAGCGATCTTCTGAACTGGTCGGTAACTCTTGCTCGTGTAGTACTCACTAATCCAGATCAGAGCTCCAGTCACGATGAGACCAACGAGACCAGAGAAGAATAAGTCACTGCCAGTAAACGAGAGTCCTCCTGTCGTGGTGAGCACTGCACTCATACCGCCAGGAATAATAGTGCTCATGAGCGGCCAGAGACCAGCAAGAGAGAGAACTCCTGTCGCAATCACGCCCTTGTAGAGCGCTCCCATAATATTCTTCGAGGCACCCAGGCGAACAAAGAAGGATCCGGCGATTGAAGTAATGGTGCAGAGTGCTGCGATACCGAGTGGGAGAAGCATCAGTGATGTTTTGATTTCGCCGGTAAAATAAATAGAGGCGAGTACCATCGTCGCGACCGCGGTCACCACATAGGTCTCAAAGAGATCTGCCGCCATACCTGCGCCATCGCCGACTGTATCACCGACATTGTCAGCAATCGTGGCAGGATTGCGCGGATCATCTTCTGGGATACCTGCTTCAACCTTACCCACCATGTCGCCACCGACATCAGCACCCTTGGTGAAGATGCCGCCGCCGAGACGAGCGAAGATGGAGATGAGCGATGCACCGAAGCCGAGGGCAACGAGCGAATCTTGAATTGTGCGACCTTGTTCAATCGAATTGATATCAAGACCAAGACCGTACACAAGGAAGGCGTAGTAGCCAGCGACACCAAGGAGGCCAAGACCGACGACAAGAAGGCCGGTGACGGTGCCTGAACGGAACGCGATGGAGAGCCCCTCTGCAAGCCCTTGGCGCGATGCTTCAGTCGTGCGCACGTTGGCGCGTACCGAAACATTCATACAAATATAGCCTGCCGCTCCTGAGAGCACGGCACCGATCAAGAACCCGAGAGCGACCGTCCACCCGAGGAAGTACCATGCGAGCACGAAGATAACCGCGCCAACAACTGCAATTGTTCGGTACTGGCGATTCAGATACGCGCTAGCGCCCTCTTGAATAGCGGCTGCGATCTCCTGCATACGTGCGTTCCCTGGGCTCTTGGAGAGAACGGACTTTACCGCCCACGCGCTATAGAGAAGTGCCACAAGACCGCTCGCGAGAATAAGTTCTAGTGCTGTGCTCATACGATTGTATTGTATTTTTAATGTGAATTAGTATAGCTCACTCATCTTTTGCCGGATCACGATCTTCTTCAGCATCAGCTGCTGTTTCGTCGCTTGCGGGGATCTCGGTTGACTCTTCTTCTGCAGAGAGTTGTGTTACTTCAGGTGTCTCGTCAGTAATGATTTCTGCACTTTCAGTCGGCATGACACCAGTCGCTTCGTCTGTATTTTCATCCGCTGCCACAACGACAGAATCGCCGTCTGATCCGGCAATCTCGCCACCACCGGCAGATTTAATATCGATATTCCAGCCGGTGAGCTTCGCTGCGAGTCGGACATTCTGACCACCGCGACCAATCGCGAGCGACTGTTCATCTTCAGAGACCGTCACAATCGCGCGATGATCGGCTTCATCAAGTTCAACGCTGATTGGTGTGGCGGGCGAGAGCGCCTCCTTCACAAATTCTTTCTGATCATCATTCCACTCAATGATGTCGATGCGCTCGCCACCGAGCTCGCTCATAACTGTAGAAACACGAACGCCGCGCTGACCGACGAGAGAACCGACCGGGTCGACGTGCGCCTCAAGAGAAGCGAGAGCGATCTTGGTGCGACTCCCTGGCTCACGTGCGAGCGCCTTGACCTCAATGGCGCCACTGGCGAGCTCTGGGGCTTCAAGCTCGAAGAGCTTCACGACAAACTTCGGGTGCGCACGAGAAAGTCTAAGGTATACACCGCGGAATCCCTCATCAACCGCATAGAGATACGCGCGAATGCGCTCGCCCATGCGATAGCGCTCGCCGGGGATCTGCTCCTCATACGGGATGATGCCCGTGGTGCGGCCAAGGTCGACAAAGATCGCCCCGCGCTCCATGCGCTGGACGATGCCGCTCACAATCTGGCCCTTCTTCTCACTAAACTCCTCCATCATGGAGAGCTTCTCGGCCTCACGAACCTTCTGAATCACCACCTGCTTGGCGGTCTGCGCCGCGATGCGACCGAAGTCGTCTTGCGGCTCAAGTGGGAAGATGATCTCTTCGCCCACCGAGGCACCGCGCTTGATGAGCTTAGCGTTCTCAAGGAGAATGTGCTTCTCAGAGTCAAAGCGAGGTAATTCTCCCTCACTCAACTGTTCTTCTTCATTATGAAATGCGTGTGCATGTGCATGCTCGTGTTCTATCACCTCTTCGTCAGAAGTGGGGAAGCGGACTGTGGTCTCATCAACAACCGTCTTTACCTGTTCGAACTGCATCGTACCGGTGTTGAGGTCGAGCTTGGCGCGCACGACCTGACCGCGCTTGCCGTATTCGCGCTTGTAGGCAGTCGCCATCGCACTCTCAATAGCCTCGATCATCGTGTCGCGGCTTATGCCACGATCTTCAAACTCCCCGAGGACTGCATTGATGGTTTTGAGATCAATCATATGGAATATGTATGTACGCACCTTTTAAAAAGAAAGCTCCCAGAGGAGCATTTCAGTTACTACAAAGGTAACAAAAATTTTTCTGCTCGTCAACAATGTGTGCAATGCGCGTATTGATGAGGGCAGGGCACGTTATACTAAACACATATGCACGTTTCGGATGGTGAGTTGAAAGAGTTTATTATCGACTCGGGGCTTGTCTCCAAGAAGGATATCGATGCGGCTATTGAAGATGCCAAGACGCGGGGTAAGCCGCTCAGCGAGATGCTCGTCTCGCGCGGCTCGCTGACCGAAGATTCTTTGCGGCGTATCCAGGCATATGTTCTCGGCATCCCGTTCGTCAACTTGAAGGAGCATCGTGTCCCTGTCGATGTGCTCGCACTTATTCCCGAGCCGATTGCACGCACGCACAACATCATTGCGTTTAAAAAGACCGATGACTCGCTTGAGGTAGCAATGCTCGACGTCGAAGATCTCGCATCAATCGATTCGGTGCGCAAGAAGACAGGGCTCAAGATATTGCCGCGGCTCACTGACACCGAGAGCATCAAACACTCACTCCTGCAGTATCAGAAGTCGCTTAAAGACGAATTCGGCGACATCATCTCAACTGAGGCAGGGAAGATCCGTGTCGTCGCAGAAGGCAATAAAGACCTCTCGAGTGACGAGCTCAAGAAGATGGCTGAAGATCTGCCGATTGTGCGCATTGTCGATACTCTTCTTCGACACGCAATCGTACAGGATGCTTCTGATATTCATATTGAGCCCATGGAGCTTGAGGTGCTCGTCCGCTATCGCATCGACGGTATTCTTCATGACGCAATGACCTTGCCGCGGGCAGCTGCCGCTGGCATTGTCGCGCGTATTAAGGTGCTCTCTAATCTGAAGCTTGATGAGAAGCGTCTCCCGCAAGACGGTCGATTCAAGATGGAGACTGAATCTCAGCGCGTCTCTTTCCGTGTCTCTATTCTACCAACATTTTTTGGTGAAAAAACAGTGATGCGTCTCCTGCGCGAGACTGGCGAAGGATTTACCCTCGAGGTGCTTGGCTTGCATGGCGAGAATATGGAGCGCATCCATAACGCACTCAAGCAGACGACCGGCATCATCCTTATTTCAGGACCGACAGGTTCAGGAAAAACGACGACGCTCTATACCATGCTCGATATTCTCAACCAGCCAGATGTAAACATCTCGACTGTAGAGGATCCAATCGAGTATCAGATGAAACGCGTCAATCAGACGCAGGTGAATCCGCAGATTGGCTTCACTTTCGCCAATGGGCTGCGGTCCCTGGTGCGTCAAGATCCAGACATCATTATGGTCGGCGAGATCCGCGACAGCGAGACAGCCTCGCTTGCAATTAATGCTGCCTTGACCGGCCACTTGGTGCTCTCGACCATTCACACCAATAGCGCCGCGGGTGCGATACCGCGCCTTATCGATATGGGTGTTGAGCCATTCCTCTTGGCTTCGACTATTCGTGTCATCATCGGGCAGCGACTCGTCAGGCAACTTACCGAAAACAAAGAAGAGTATTCAATTGATACAACTACCCGTGCAAAAATTGCTAGTGATGCTGACTTCAATGCAGCATTCAAAGCGTTGCAGGACGAGAAGTTGGTAAAAAAAGGATCGCACATTGATGATCTACACTTCTATCGACCCGTACCCTCGCCCGAATGCGAGGATGGGTATAAGAGTCGTATAGGTATTCACGAAGTGATGGCGGTCACGCCAACAATTCGCGAAATCATGCTTCACTCCAGCACCAGCGATGCGTTGGAGGCACAAGCAAAGAAAGAGGGAATGCTCACGATGCTTCAAGATGGTCTCTATAAAGCCGCGCGCGGCATCACCAGCATCGAAGAGGTGCTTCGCACCGTAACCGAATAATATGAAATTCACAGCCACAATACGGAAAGAAGGAGCGCCAGACGAAACACGTATTATTGAAGCCGTCTCGCGTTTTGCGGTATACGAGCAAATACAAAAAGAAGGTGGGCTTGTGGTCGGCCTTGAAGAAAAAGCTAACCGATTCAAGTTTCTTGCGTTCCTCTCGATCACGTTTGGTACTGGTATAAAACGCATCGAGATTGTCCAGATGACGAGGAATCTTTCTGCAATGCTTTCTGCTGGTCTCTCTATTTCTCGCGCGCTCTCGGTTATCGAACGACAATCTGGCAACAAGCGATTGCAGAAGGTTGCCGAAGGACTGTCTAACTCAATCAAAAAGGGTTCTTCATTCCATGAAGCTTTGGCCGACTACCCAAAAGTGTTTCCAGAAATATTTGTGGCAATGGCGCGAGCAGGCGAGGAATCTGGGTCCCTCGCTGACTCGCTTGCCATTGTCGGCCTCCAGATGGAACGCTCGGAAGAGTTGCGAGGCAAGGTCAAGGGCGCGATGATCTATCCTTCAATCGTCGTTATCGCAATCGTCATTGTGTGTGTCTTGATGCTCATCTACGTCGTGCCGACTCTGACCAAAACATTTACCGAGTTGCACGTGAAGGTGCCTCTCGCGACACGAGTCATTGTGGCGATTTCAGACTTCATGGTCGCAAATGTTACGCTCGTGTTTGCAACACTCATTGCACTCCTTGTGGGTGGCGTGAGCTTTGCCCGTTCGGAACGTGGGAGCACAATCATAATCGCATGTGCACTCCATCTACCAGTAGTGGGCGAGCTTATACGCGAGACTTACTCAGCGCGCGCAGCTCGCACACTTTCATCACTCCTCTCATCCGGAGTGCCTGTACTTGACGCACTGGTTATAACAAAAGAAGTGGTTCACGCACGAGCTTTTGCTGCCGTGGTTGATGAAGCAGGAGAGCATGTTAAGAAGGGCGAGACTCTATCTTCATCATTTGCTGCGCATACGAAGTTATATCCGATCCTTATGAGCGAGATGCTCGCTGTTGGAGAAGAAACTGGCAAAGTCGCACCGATGTTAAAACAAATCGCTGAGTTCTATGAAGCCGACGTCGGAGAAAAGACTAAGGATCTCTCGACCATTATTGAACCGGTTCTCATTCTTCTCATTGGTGCGTTCGTTGGAGTCTTCGCTGTTGCGATGATCGCACCAATTTATCAGCTTTCATCTGCTGTTTAGCATGAGCTCGTCTCGCGGATTCAGTCTTGTCGACGTCGTGGTCGGCATAGCGCTTATGATTGTGATGTTTCTTTCGCTCTTTGGCCTTCTCAAGGCATCGCTTATCTTATCGACCTTGGGACGTGCTAAAGCTGGAGCCACTGCGGTAGCGCAAACTCACATGGAATACCTGCGAGGCCTTTCCTACGCGTCACTCGGTACCGTTGGCGGTATCCCGACCGGTAGTGTGCCACAATTCGCGACCACAACTCAGAACGGCATCGTATACGTGGCTCACACGTTTATCAATTATATCGACGATCCAGCTGATGGAGTCGGGTCGAGTGACACGAATGGTATCGTCACCGACTACAAGCGGGCAGCGATTACCGTAACCTATGCGATCAGCGGACAGTCGAAATCAATCGACCTTGTCTCGAATTTTTCACCTCCTGGCCTTGAGACGGCAACAAACGGAGGCACGCTTATCATTAAGGTTGAAAATGCGGTTGGTACGCCTATTGCGGACGCTTCAGTCACGATCACAAACACCGCGCTTTCTCCGGCGGTCAACATCACCACTTCCTCGAACATCGATGGGATCGTGAGTCTCCCGGGCGCGGCAGTATCGTCGAGCTATCAGGTTAGTGTGTCAAAAAGCGGGTACTCTAGTGCACAAACCTATGCGCGCGACTCAACGAATCAGAACCCAAATCCAGGCTACTTAACCATCTCACTCAATCAAACGACAACCGGCACTTTCCCAATCGACCTGCTGGCGACGTTTTCGCTCGCGACATTCTCGCCAATTGCGACAAGCACCTTCACTGACACGTTTGTGGACGATTCAAAACTCGCGAATATGAGTTCGACTACTGTTTCCGACGGAGTGCTGATACTTGCTACTGCAGCAGAGATACAAGGATCCGCGCGATCCGTGGCAACAACGCCTGATCTCCTTGTGAGTTGGGGGGTACTTGCTGCTACGACCACCGCTCCATCAGATTCTTCCGTTCTCCTCCATATGTATGACGGCGCTGGAAACTTGATTCCAGACTCCACTCTGCCAGGCAATGTGATTGGATTCAGTACATTCCCAATTTCACTCTCACAAATTGCCACGTCAACATATCCATCGCTCGCTATTGGCGCGTCGCTTCTCGCCTCAGGCGCCATTCCATCAATCACCGAATGGTCACTCTCCTATTCGGCAGGACCGACACCTTTGCCAAATATTCCATTCACTCTGACCGGGGCAAAAACGATTGGTTCCACCGGAGGGGGCAATCCAATTTATAAAACAATCGTAAACGACACGACAGGTGAGTCAGCCTCTGCAACACGTACGCTCGAGTGGGATCAGTACACACCGACAATCTCTGGATACAACATTGTGGACGCATGCCCATCACCCCCATTCGTGGTTGCACCCGAATCTGTCTCATCAGCTTCACTCATCCTCAGTACTGCTACGACACATTCGCTCCGTGTGCTTGTATCGGACAATACTGGCGCACCAGTATCGGAAGCAAGCGTTACGCTCTCGCGTACCGGATATTCCAAAACAAACTCCAGTTCATCGTGTGGCAACGCATATTTTGGGGCAATTACAAATGCGAATGACTATACGGTAAGGATCTCGAAAACAGGATACACAACAACGACATTTGCGAATGTGCAAATTTCTGGAGCATCGACGTATGGCGCCACATTCCCTTGACCTTATGAAAACAATCCATACACGAGGACTCACTCTTATTGAAACCGTTGTGGTGGTGGCGCTCACTGCGTTTGTCATGCTTGCGCTCACAGAAATCATCTTCTATTTTTACCGCACGAATGCATACACCATTGAACAAACACAGGCGATAAGTAGCGCACGCACCAGCCTCGCGCACACAATGAGCGATATTCGCCAAGCGTCATACGGCGCCGACGGCTCATATCCGATCCTCGCGGCAGCAACATCGACGGTAACATTCTATGCTGACATCGACGGAAGTGGGGCAGTAGATAAGGTTCGGTATTACCTTGCTGGCACGACACTCTATCGCGGCAACACCGCCTCATCCGGGAATCCTCCATCCTATGTTGGACAGCCAGAACAAACGACGTTGGTTGTGAACAATATTCGCAATAGTACCTCGACGCCGCTCTTTTCGTACTTTGACGCCAGCGGTGCTGCGCTTACTGCTCCTGTTAATATTGTCTCAGTCGCATCTATTCGGATTATGGTGTACACCGACGTAAATCCTAACCGCGCTCCTGCCGTATACATGCTCTCGGGCAGCGCAACACTGCGAAATGTACACAATATGAATACCCAATGAGTATGCAACCTCCATCTCGATGCATGAAGGGCTCGATTTCACTTCTAGTCATCGTCTTTGGCGCGATATTCTTCTCCGTGCTTGTCGCACTCTCTAGTTACGTGCTTTCTCAAAATCGCGCCGAAGACACCCAGCGGCTAAAGACGCAGGCGCTTGCGATAGCCGAGGCCGGGCTCGAATATTATCGCTGGCACCTAGCACACTTCACGAATGACCTTCAAAACGGCACCGGACACGCGGGCCCTTATGCCGTCACTATCCCAGACCCACAAGGCGGCACTGCCGGGACTGCATCACTCGCAATCGCGGCTAACACTTCGTGCGGACAGGCAATCTCCATCGACATTACCTCGACCGGTTCGCCGAGTGAAAGTGCCGCAACACAACAGACTGTGGTCGCGCGCTATGCGCGCCCTTCGGTTGCGATGTATTCCTACATTGTGAACGCGAGCGTATGGGCAGGCGCTGATCGCGTCATTAACGGCCCCTACCACTCGAACGGCGGCGTTCGAATGGACGGAACGGCGAACGCACCGGTCACCAGCTCGCTCTCGACATGGACCTGCACTTCCTCATTCGGATGTTCTCCAAGTGCTACGAAACCTGGAGTATTCGGTGCTGGCACGAATCAGGATCTCTGGGATTATCCAACACCGCAGGTTGACTTCGCTGGCATCGCGTCAAATTTTTCGTCGCTTAAAACAATAGCTCAGTCGAGCGGTTTATATCTCCCGCGCTACAGTTCAGGTAATAGCAATAGCTCTGCGTATCACAAAGGGTATCATCTCGTGTTCAATGCGGACGGCACGGTTACGGTTTGGAATGTGTCATCGGTCACTCAGTCAAGCGTTATACCCGTGAACAGTTCCGACTCTTCAAAGGACTTCACGTTGATCAACAATGAGTCTCGCGATCGAGATTATGTGATACCGACAGACTGCTCACTCATCTTCGTTGAGGACAATACATGGGTCGAAGGAGTCATACCGGCCAGAATCACGCTCGTCGTCGCAAATGTCACTAATAGTGGTGTTGCTCCTGACGCCTTCTTGAAAGGAAATATAAGCTATGCGGCAAACGATGGTTCCGCCGGTCTCACGCTCATCTCAGAACACAACATACTTATCTCTCCTAATTCGCCGCAGAACATGAGCATCCGTGGTATTTTTGTCGCCCAAGGAGGAGCTTTTGGCAGAAATCTGTACGGAACATTTAATCATTCCGGGAATCTTACCGGCTGTGACTCGCGCTATGAGCCGCGCGGTACGCTCACCCTTGTCGGCTCGACGATATCGAACTTCCGTACGGGAACGCAGTGGGTGAATGGGTGCGGCAGCGGCACGAATGCTGGATACCTCTCACGCATCGACTCCTTCGATCGGATGCTGGCGAATAATCCGCCACCCTTCACCCCCATTACATCCTCTGACTATAAGTTCGTTGACTGGTGGCAGAAATAACTCCTCTTCTCCTGGTATTATGTAGGTATGCTTATTATTGCAAATTGGAAGGCGTATGTAGAAGATCTCGCGAAAGCGAAAAAGCTCTTTGCGGTCGCGAAAAATCTTGTTCGCGGAAGCGGTTGCGACATTGTGCTCGCCCCGCCTGCACCATTACTTGGTGCACTCGCACTCCGGAATAAATCCCGAGTTGCCTTTGCCGCACAAGACGTTTCAGTAACAACTGGTGGAGCACAGACTGGCGAAATAACAGCACAAGCATATGCAGCGAGTGGTGCGACATATGCGATCATTGGACATTCTGAACGGCGCACGGTTGGTGATACCGACATGATTATCGCCGAGAAACTTGCACATGCACTCGCACACGGTCTCACTCCGATCCTCTGTGTTGGTGAAAATGAACGTGACGACGAGGGACGCTATCTCTCGATCGTGCGTGAAGAATTAACGCGGGCAATTGAACCACTCGCGCCCAAAGAACGCGCGAAAGTTATTGTCGCCTATGAGCCATTGTGGGCGATTGGTAAAACTTCTGCTTCTGCAATCGAACCGAATGATCTTGCAGAGATGGTGCTCTATATTCGCAAAGTACTTTCAGAACTTCTACCAGGGAAAAGTTCCTCTCACGCTCCTATACTCTATGGCGGTTCGGTCGAACAGGGAGACATACGCGACCTTGCAGCCAGTTCTGGTGTTGACGGTTTCTTGGTCGGACATGCATCAGTCGATCCTCATACATTCACGCTGCTCGTGAAGCAGCTCGTATAATATGCAAAGTGTTCGCGACATAAAACTGTTTCAGAATATTCCGATACTGGTACGTGCTGCGTTAAATGTCCCTATTGAAAACGGGGAAGTGGCGAATGACTATCGTCTGCGTCGCGCAGTGCCGACCATCCGCTTCCTTGCGAAGCACGGTGCGAAGGTGATTCTTATAAGCCACATCGGAGAGAAAGGAACTGAGACGCTCGAGCCAGTTGCCAGAACGCTGGGGAAACTCGTCGATGGTGTGTCATTCTTCCCGGAGACTATCGGGCCTCGGGTGCGCGCAGCTATTCGCGATCTCGCTCCAGGCAATGTACTTGTCCTCGAAAATCTGCGACGTGATAAGGGGGAGCTGGGTAATGACCTGGCATTTGCTCGAGAGCTCGCGTCGCTCGCTGATGTATTTGTTGAAGACTCCTTTGACACCTGCCATCGCTCACACGCCTCGATTGTTGGTGTCCCGAAGCTACTCCCCTCATATGCTGGGCTCCTTCTTGAAGACGAGATGCAGGAGCTCTCACAAGCTCTCACGCCGAACCATCTGGCGCTCGCTGTCATCGGCGGGGCGAAGTTCGCAACAAAAGAAGCGGTGCTCACAACCCTTTTGGGAAAATACGATCATGTGTTTGTAGGGGGAGCTCTCGCACATGACTTCCTCAAGGCGTCAGGGCAAGCGGTGGGGAAGTCGATTGTCTCAAATACCGACGAAAGTGTGATCAAAAAACTTCTCGCCAACCCTAAGCTTGTGTGGCCGATAGATTCTCTAGTCATCCCCGCGCATGTCGTCGGTACGGCGAGCGCCCGCGCGATGGCGCGCGTTGCCACGAGCGATATACGGCCAGATGAGGCGATTCTTGACCATGGTCCTGGCACAATCGCACTATTGGCCGGTCTCGCGCAGAGAGCAAAAACAATCCTCTGGAATGGTCCGTTGGGGAATTATGAAAATGGATTTATCGACGCGACTGATGCCTTCGCGCGCGCAATCTCAGAATCAAAAGCGCACTCGGTCGTCGGTGGTGGTGACACCGTTGCTTCTATTGAAAATCTCGGACTCCTCTCACGCTTTTCATTTGTCTCGACCGGCGGCGGTGCGATGCTCGATTATCTCTCAAAGGGCACTCTTCCTGGCATTGAAGCGTTAGGTTAGTTTCTCACGAAGTTTTTCGGCGATTTGTTTGAATTCGTCTGGTGAGCATTCTTTACCATGCCAGTGCTGGAAACCGTCATGCGCGAAGCGCGGGATAACGTGAACGTGGAAATGAAACACGAGTTGCCCTGCAGCACTTTCGTTGTTGATACCGATATTGACGCCCTCTGCGCCAGTTGCGCGGAGCGCTATCGCGACCTTCTGTGCGGTGTGCATCACGGCAGTGAGAGATCCCTCATCAACGTCGAGCAGATTGCGGGCAAATTTTTTGGGCACCACTAGGGTATGACCAGGGTTAACTGGTTTCACATCTAAAAAAGCGAGTGTGTCAGCATCTTCATAGACGATCTCAGCTGGGATCTCACGACGAATGATTTTCATAAAAATGGTGTCTTCCATATGGCAAGTATACAATAGGTCTTAATGTTCCCACTTCATGATGTATTAGATGATGATCTGCGCGCAGAACTCGCTTCGTATGACGATCTCACCGCTGCGCTTCTCGCACGGCGGGGGATTCTGACGAAAGAAGATGCCGAGCGATTTTTGAATCCTTCTTATGATTTGCATCTGCATGATCCGCTCCTGATGATTGATATGCCCCTCGCCGCCAAGCGGCTCGCTGCAGCAATCCAATCAAGAGAAAGGATTGCTGTCTGGAGCGATTATGACTGCGACGGTATCCCGGGAGCAGTTGTGTTACACGATTTCTTAAAAAAAGTTGGTGCGAATTTTGAAAACTATATTCCGCATCGCCACGATGAAGGGTTCGGTATGAATGTTGGCGGTATTGAGACTCTTGCAAAAAATGGGGTGAAAATTATTGTGACAGTTGATTCTGGCATCACCGATTTTGAACCTATCGCGCGCGCAAAGGAACTTGGTATAGAAGTGATTGTTACTGACCATCACATGCCTCGCCTCGCCGACTCGGCCTTCGTAGCCACTTCGGCGAAGGGGGCAGCTCCTAGCGAAGGCGGGCCAAAAGAAAATCTCCCTGACGCCTTCGCCATTGTTGATCCAAACGCACGCGCTGACGAAACATACCCCTTTCACGAGCTCTGCGGCGCAGGCGTCGCGTGGAAGCTAGTCTGTGCGACACTCGCGATCGAGCCATCGCTTCGAGAAAAAGTGCCAGAGGGCTGGGAGAAGTGGCTCCTCGATATGGTGGGGCTAGCAACTATTGCAGATATGGTGCCGCTTGTGGGAGAGAGCCGCGTACTCGCAACCTATGGGCTTATGGTGCTGCGCAAGTCGCCGCGCATCGGACTACAGAAACTCTGCCGCACAATACGCGTTGAACAACGAGCGATTACTGAAGATGATATCGGCTTTATGATCGCGCCTCGCGTGAACGCCGCGAGCCGGATGGGCGATGCACGCGATGCGTTTGATCTCTTCACGACCATTGATGAAAACAAAGCTGAACTGCTCGCGAATAAATTAGAGAAAGCAAATCGACAGCGGAAGGCGGAGGCAGGTGCTCTCACGCGTGCCGTGCACGCGCGACTCAAAGAGCGCGGCGAGATGCGCAGCGTGATCGCACTCGGCGATCCTGAATGGCGGCCGGCACTCCTCGGACTTGTCGCGGGCGGCATCGCTGATGAACACGAGCGGCCGGTATTTCTCTGGGGGAGAGAAGGGAATGGAAGTATTAAAGGATCGATGAGAAGTGGTGGGAGTGTGCACGCGCTCGACCTCATGCGCGCCGCAGAAGACACGTTCGTAGAATTCGGCGGGCACGCCGCGGCGGGTGGTTTCACTGTGCGTGATGACGCGGTGTTTTTCCTCGAAGATAAGTTGGTGGATGCCTATGCACGACTTGAAAAACAAGAAGATGTTGATGACCTTTCAAAACATGCTGATGCTGTTGTAACAGCTGAAGAAGCAACTGCATCGTTTCTAAAAAAAATTGAGTTACTCGCGCCCTTTGGTCAGCAGAATCCAAAACCTGTTTTTTTGTTACGCAATGTTGTCGTGCGAGATGTCTCACGCTTCGGTAAGGCGGGGGAACATTTGAAATTAAAAATAGGTGCTGATGAAAAAAATACTAGTATTGATGCAGTCACTTTTTTTGTAAAAGGCGCGATGGCACGAACAGTTGAAACACTCGTGCCAAATGCTCGTGCCAGCATTCTTGCGCATCTTGAACGCGACACATTTTCTCGTGGCAATCCTGTCCGCCTGCGCCTCCTCGATATCCGCTTGTAACAAGGGTGCCCCTTGCTGCAAGGGGCACCCTTGTTACTTGTTAGTGGGGTGACTCCTTGCGACTTCCGGCCGAGGAGACATCTCCCTTCGTGAGGAGTCACCTCGCCCGTTCGGCGCGCAGTGTATACTGCCCTTATGAAATTCTTTATCCATGCCGACGGCGGATCGAGAGGGAACCCTGGGCCCGCGGGCGCGGGAGCGATGATCCGCGACGAGCGCGGCAACGCCGTCGCGAGCATTTCGCAATTCCTTGGAAAGCAAACGAATAATTTTGCAGAATATGAGGCGGTGATCCTCGCGTTTGAAACATTGACCAAACTGGTACCAAAAGGAAAGTGTGGAAAAACAAGCGTGACAGTAAAAATGGACAGTGAATTAGTGGTGAAGCAAATGCGCGGAGAATATAAAGTTAAAAACGTGACACTCAAAGAGCAACAAGCGCGACTGAAAAAAGTCATGGCGAATTTCGGCACTGTCTCATTCACTCACGTCCCACGTGAGCAGAATTCCGATGCCGACGCACTCGCCAATGCCGCGATGGATAGGGGTGTTGCATGAGCATACTCGTTGCTATTGTTTCAGGGTTTGCGAGCGGGGTAGGACTTCGCTCGCTTTTTATTTTTAGTTGGCAACCGATTATTTTTTTGATACTTCTCGCGGCGATTTATGGAGCAGCAGGATTTTTGAAACCGCGACGAGTGTATGCACTCGGCGCGGTGTTTTTTATTTTTGTTGCGCTCGGGATAGGGCGCGCGATGATCGCCGACACACCCGCGCCCGATGCATTTATGCGCGACCTGAAGCATCGTGTGTCATATCAGGGCATCGTGGTGAGTGATCCGGATGTACGCGAAAAGAGTCAACGCATCGCTGTTGAAGTCCGTAGTGGCGATAACGTCACTGACGCGCTCGCGGTGATGCCGCTCACAGCCCTCGTGCGTGTCGGTGATCGCGTGCGCGTGAATGGAACACTTTCTCTGCCACAAGCATTTGATACCGACGGCGGCCGCACCTTCCGCTATGATAAATACCTGCAGGCGCGCGATATCCGCTTCCTCATCTCATTCGGATCAATCCGCACCGAAGAGCCAGCACCTTGGTATTCACTCCCCGCAGCGCTGGCGCGCGTGAAGCACGCGTTTCTCGACGGGCTTAATCGAGCGCTGCCCAAGCCTGACTCCGCGCTTGCTGGCGGCATAGTCATAGGAGGGAAGGCGGGGCTCGGCACCGCGCTCACCGACGCATTCACACAATCAGGCCTTGTGCAGATCATCGTGCTCTCCGGATACAATGTGATGATCGTCGCTGAGTGGATGATGATCTTCCTCGCGCTCCTGCGGCTGCCGCGACGGCTCCAGTTCTTCGCCGGCGGGGCAGCACTCCTCCTCTTTATTGGGATTGCCGGCATCTCTGCTACCGCCGTGCGCGCCGCGATTATGGCGATTATTGCGCTCTATGCGCGCGCGACAGGGCGCTCTTATTACGCGAGTCGCGCACTCCTTTTCGCCGTTTTGCTCATGCTCATATGGAATCCTCTGTATCTCATTTTTGATCCCGGCTTCGGTCTCTCGGTCGCCGCGACCGCGGGCATCATCTGGCTCTCGCCGATTATCGAACGACTTCTTGTAGCCGCGAAGAGGAGAATATTTTTGAGAGTAATTATGCATAGTGCAACTTTTCCGTCAGGAAAAGCGGAACGCTCTCAAAAAGATTCTTCCTCAAGCGGCTTTTTGGTCAACGCCGTTGCAACCACGCTTGCGGCGCAAATCTCGGTGTTGCCGCTTCTGCTCTACAGCATCGGGCTCCTCTCGCTGGTCGCCTTACCCGCGAACCTCCTCGTCAATCCGCTCGTGCCACTCGCGATGGCTCTGGCCGCCATCGCAGGCGTCGTTGGCATGACAATAGGATATTTTGTTCCGATTATCGCTACTGTTGTTGGGTATCCCATCTATATCCTCACGCGTTATTTCATCTTTATCGCTGAAAAAAGTTCCGCATTACCTTTTGCTACCCTCACGCTTGATCGCTTCCCATTCCTGCTCGTTATCGCCGCCTACGCAGCTCTTATCTATCTCGGCGCTACAGTATCAAAAAACGCCCCTGCGGGCGTTTCTGTCTCGACAATAAATCGAACTAAATAGCCCCCGCCTTCTTGAGTGCAGCGAAGGCACCGTTTTTCTTGATGGTCTTGAGACCCTTGACTGAGACGTCGACGATGACCGTCTTCTTGAGTTCGGGGACGTAGATGCGGCGTTTCTGGAGATTTGCCTTGCGGCGCACCTTACCGGTCGGGTTAAATTGGGTCGCGCGGACACGGTTTGAATACCGCCCGCCGATTTGCGTGCTCTTTCCGGTGATTTCGCAGCTACGTGCCATAGTTGTTGCATGCTACCATTGAGGCATTCCTTAAGCAAATTTCAGATACATGGCCACCGCTCTCACCCTTATCATTCTTATACTCTCAGTCATCGCCCATGAGGTGGCGCATGGCTATGCCGCCAACTCGCTCGGCGACCCGACCGCTCGGCTGGCTGGCCGCCTCACCCTCAACCCCATCCCTCATATCGATCTCATGGGCTCGATTATTCTCCCGATTCTGCTTGTCTTCACCCAATCACCAATCCTCTTCGGCTGGGCGAAGCCAGTGCCCTATAACCCATACAATCTCAAGAATCAACGCTGGGGCGAGGCCCTGGTCGCGATCGCTGGCAGCGCAACAAACATTCTGCTAGCTATTAGCTTCGGGCTTATTGTGCGCTATGGTTCAACAATCGGGCTTGATGCGGCAATGATATCGCTTGCTGCCACCATCGCCTTTATCAATCTCTTCCTTGGGTTCTTCAACCTTATTCCATTCCCACCGCTCGACGGCTTCACCGTATTGCGCTCAGCACTCCCTTGGCACTCTTCATCACGCCTTATCCACCTTGAGCATCAGATCCGTGGCGCTGGCATAATCTCACTCATTCTCTTCCTTCTCGTTTTTTCCTACATCTTCGCCGCACCATTCTTCAACTTCGTCCTCTGGCTCTTTGGGCTTATCGCTGGTGGCTAGACATTGTTAAATAAGAGCGTATTGTCTCTTTAGATGTTCTAACGTTACGGAAGGAGGGAAGTATGCCGAAATACTGCGGTTGTGGTTGTGGCAGGAAGATTCGAGTCCTGCTTAGAACTCAGAGTCGTAGACATGCTCGACACAAAGTGTTCTGGAGAGGAGCTCCGGACAAGAATCATGACCTCTCGCAGCAATGCTGGAGATCGGAACGAGATTCATCGCGTTCGCGACAGATGAAACAACGAAGCCCTTGAAGAAGCCTGCTTCTCAAGGGCTTTTTCATTTTTATTTTTGCTATACTGGAGCTATGGACTTCAACAAAATACCAAAACAGTTTTGTGAGAACGTCGTCGCTGGTCATTCACAAGAAAATTTTGTCATGCTTATGAGCGTCGGAGAGCAGGCGCAGGCTTATGCTCTCACGCCGCCACACATGAAGCGCCTGATCCAAAGTCTCGCACACCAAGTCGATGAATATGAAAAGAAATTTGGCGTTATCAACGCGAAGTGGTCGCCCGGCATCGAGAGCCCTATCCAGTCAAAAGATATCAAGGGGAGTGGGGTATAATGTAGGAGATGGAGTACCAAGTGCCACAGTTCATTGAGGTTGAGAACAAGGTTGTCGGGCCGCTGACCTTGAGACAGTTCATTTATATCGCCGGTGCGGTTGGACTGTGCGTGATCTTTTTCTCATATCTTTCAGCCCTATTCGCCGTTCTGCTATCGTTGCCGGTAGTAGCGTTCGCAGCTGCACTCGCTTTTTATAAAGTAAATGGGAAGCCGTTCATTGATGTGCTTGAGGCTGGATTGCATTATTATACCGGCTCAAAACTCCTCTTGTGGAAACATGATGAACCGAATGCGGGTGAGAGAAGCGCCGCAGTTACCGCTGCTGCGGCGACCGATGCTGCTCTGCGTGCCACCAGAGGTACACCGAAACTTACGCGCGGCAAGCTCTCTGAGCTTGCATGGTCACTAGATGTTAAGTCCCCAGACTCCGAGGTATGACAGAAAAACCATCAGGCGCGACACAACAGTTCGTCCCAATCAAAGAGATTCGGAATGGCACCATTGTCCTCAAGGACGGCAGTTATCGCGGCATACTCATCTGTTCTTCTATCAACTTCGGGCTCAAATCGGCTGAAGAACAACATGCGATTATGCTCGGCTTCCAGAATTTCCTTAACACGCTCGACTTCTCGATTCAGATTGTCATTAACTCGCGTAAGATGGATCTGCGCCCTTATCTTAGTCTGATGGAATCAAAGATGAATGATCAGAAAACCGAACTTATGCGGATACAGTTGCGTGAGTATATGGAGTTTATCCGTTCATTTGCCGATCAAGCGAATATTATGACCAAATCATTTTATGTGGTCGTTCCGTATGCTTCGCATGTTTCTGCTGCGAGTACAATGAGCTTCTTGCAACGGGGGAGTGCGGCGGTGAAGAGCGCCGCAGCTGAAGTATCTTTTGAAGAAGACCGGGCGCAGCTCGCGCAGAGAGTCTCGCTCGTCGCAGATGGTCTCGCGGGCACTGGGGTGCGTGCAGTCCCGCTTGGCACTGAAGAAGTTATTGAGCTCCTGTATCGTTCGTTTAACCCTGGTGAATTGGAAAATCCGATTCGCCTCGACGCATAATTATGGCACTTCTTGATTTCTTAAGTCGAAAAAATGAAAAAACTCCGGAGGTCGTGCCGGTGTTGCCGAAAGATATTTATAAACAAGGATCGCTCAACCTTGTCGACACGATCGCACCGACCGCACTCAAGATCGGCTCTCGAGAAATTGAGCTGGGAGAAAAGTTTGTTCGGGCTTTTTATACCATCTCCTATCCACGATTCCTCACCGACAGTTGGTTCTCGCCTGTCATCAATCTCGACAAAGTGCTTGATGTCTCTCTCTTCATTCATCCAATCGAGACTGCACAAGCATTGCGCGGCTTTCAGAAGAAGGTTGCCGAGGTCCAGAGCCAGATTAGCGAACGCGAATCGAAGGGGCTCGTCCGCGACCCTTTACTCGACACGGCATATCAGGATCTTGAAAGCTTGAGGAATAATCTGCAGCAAGCTCAAGAAAAATTGTTTGATGTTGGCCTCTATATCGCACTCTACGGTAACTCAAAAGAAGAGATCGATAAGACCGAGGGCGATATCCGCGGTATTCTCGACTCCAAACTTGTTTACACAAAGCCGGCGCTTTTCCAACAAGAGCAGGGGTTCCGCTCATGTCTTCCGCTCGGCACTGACGAGCTCTTGGTTAATTCCAAACTAAACTCCTCACCACTCTCTTCCATCTTCCCCTTCGTCTCCTTCGACCTAACCAGTGACCGTGGAATCTTGTATGGAATAAACAGACACAACTCTTCGCTCATCCTCTTCGACCGCTTCTCACTTGAAAACTACAATTCAGTTATTTTTGCCAAGTCTGGCTCCGGGAAAAGTTACTGCACCAAGCTCGAAATTCTTCGTTCGCTCATGTTTGGTACCGACATCATCGTGATTGATCCTGAACGTGAATATGACCAGCTCGCCGAGGCGACCGGTGGGCGCGTCTTCCATATCTCACTCTCTTCTGAACATCACATTAACCCGTTTGACCTACCGCCAGTGAAGGAGGACGAGGATCCGAAGGACATTTTACGTTCCAACATCATTGCGCTCGTGGGGCTCTTCCGCATTATGTTAAACGGCCTTTCGCCTGAAGAAGATGCTATCGTCGATCGCGCTATTAGCGAGACATATGCGCTGAAGGATATTACTGGCGATGCAGATTTTACCGGTGCAGAATCACCGCTCCTCACTGACTTTGAACAAGTGCTCTCGGGAATGGAGGGGAGTGAGTCTCTCGTTGAGCGACTTTCTAAATATACGCGCGGCTCGTGGGCTGGATTCTTAAACCAGCCAACCAACATCGATCTGAAGCAGCAGTTTGAAGTGTTCTCCGTGCGTGATATGGAAGATGAGTTGAAGCCAGTCGCGATGTATATCATCACGCACTATATCTGGAATGCCGTACGTCATGACATGAAGAAGCGCTTGCTCATCATCGACGAAGCATGGTGGATGATGAAGAGTGAAGACACTGCCTCCTTCCTCTATTCGGTCGCCAAGCGCGGACGCAAATATTATTTGGGTGTGTGTACTATCACACAAGACGTTGAGGACTTCTTGAAGAGTCCGTATGGCCGACCGATTCTCACCAACTCTTCGCTACAGCTCCTATTGAAGCAGTCACCAACAACAATAGATGTGCTGCAAAAAACATTTAATCTCACTGACGAAGAAAAATATCTCCTGCTTGAGGCCGGCGTGGGGGAAGGGCTCTTCTTCGCGGGGCTGAAGCACGTCGCAATCAAAGTGGTCGCGAGCTACACCGAGGATCAAATTATCACCTCTGACCCATCACAACTCCTAGCGATAAAAGAAGAAAAGACGCGCCATGCCGCAGAAAAGAAGTAGTTCTCCGCCGAAGGTGATGACGTGGAAGAAAGCGTCGCCGGTACTTATCGTCGGCGGGATATTCGACGCACTGCGGTATTTCTTTCTTATGTTCTGGTTATTTGGGCCGGCTCTGGTCGGACTTTATTGCACTGCTAAAGTAGGCGACACTGCGGTGATCGGAGGGGCGCTCACGGCTGTATGTGTGACTGGAGCCGCGGCACTTGGCTTCGGCGGTTCAGCGGTATTTATCGCGTTTGGCACTATCATGGCGATAGCAGTCGGATTCGCCGGATGGTTTGCCGTTACTTTCTTCATCGCCGCGACGAATTCGCGTGCGCTCGGCGAAAATCCGCTTGCCATCATCTGGTTATTTGAAGGTCTTGGTGCAAGTGTTTTTATAATGGCATGGGGTATCTATCGGACTCAAATACAGAAAGAACGTGCAGCACTTAAAAAATACGAAGCCGAGCAAGCCGCCCAGCAACAGCAGGAACAAAATCAAAGAATGGCAGAGCTTGCGTGGGCGCGTGCCGGGCAATTAGATCAGGGCAGCGAGCAAGAAGAGGAGGAAGCGGCAGAACCAGAAGAAGAAATCCCCGAAGAGATACCCGAGGCGGCATAATTGGCTCTCATAAGCGCTATACTGGTGACATGCGCCGCGCCCTCCTCGTTTCCTCTCTCTCCCTTCTTCTTTTTCTGCCACTGGCCGCATCGGCACAAGCAATAGGAAGTATGGACGCGTTTACCGTCACAGTAGACCCACAGTATCCGGCGCCACAGAGCCAAGCGGCACTTTCGGCGGTTTCATCCACACTCGACCTCACTGGCGCCACTATGGTGGTCTTAGTTGCTGGAAAAGAAATATACCGCGGAAATGTGCAGCCGATTGCCATTCCTCTTGGCAAGGCTGGGAGTGTTACTGCCGTGGTGGTAACAATGCTTGCTGGCGGGACAAGTTATAGTCAGACACTCTCTATCCAACCACAAGATGTTGTGCTTATCGCAGAGCCGATATCATCGTCACCTCCACTCTACCCCGGCAAATCACTGGTGCCACTTGAGGGCGATGTACGCGTGGTCGCGATGGCGAGTTTAAGGGATGCCAAAGGGAAGGTGGTTGATCCCTCTACCTACTCATATGCCTGGACCGTCGATGGCGCACAGATCGCGCGTGCATCAGGTATCGGGAAGGATACGATTCTTGTCGCATCGCCACTCCAGTATCGCTCACGCTCGGTCTCGGTGGCTGTTGCGGGCCCTGGTGGGAGCTTGGTCGGCGGCGCAGCGTTGTCACTCACCCCGAGCGAGCCCTTGGTGCGTATTTATGAAAATGATCCGCTCCTCGGTATTCGCTATGAGCGTGCGCTCCCGGGGAGCTATTCGATTACCGATACTGAGAAGACACTCTACGCAGCACCATTTTCATTCCCCACCACAGGCGGGGTGCCATTTCTTGAGTGGTTCTTGAATGGCTCTACCGCACAAACAGGTTCTTCGATAACTCTGCGGCCAACCGGGAGTGGAGAGGGTAGTGCTTCACTCTCACTCACTGCCTCGGCTGGAGAATCGGCGCGCGCAACAACGGATCTCTCGCTCTCATTCGGTGCGGCGGCAGGCGGCTTTAACTTCTTCGGCCTATGATATTAAAATCCGAAATCCGAAATCCGAAATCCGAAACAAATTTCAAATATTTAAATTTTAAAATCTTTGGATTTGTTTCGTGCTTCGTGCTTGTTATTTCGTGCTTACTTCTCTTCGTTCCGCATGTTTTTGCTCAAGGGTTCGTCCCGCTTGCGCCAATTCCTGGTCTCACTCAAGGTGTGATGGCCAATGAGGCCGGGCTCGCAAACTTCTTCAATAATCTCTACAAATATCTTATCGGCATTGCCGCAATACTTGCGGTCATTCAAATTATTCGTGGCGGCCTTGAGATATCGACTCAGGACTCGATAAGCAAGCAGGGTGAGGGGAGGGAGCATATCAAACAAGCAATTCTGGGCCTCGTCCTCGTCCTCTCTCCCGTGCTCGTTTTCTCCATCATAAATCCGAGTATTCTGAACCTGTCGTTGAATCTTCCTGCGCTTGATACAAAAACGTCAGCTACAACGCCAGCAACAAATACCACCGGAGCAAAAACTTCGCCGTCAGGTGCAAAAACCACTGTCTCCATCACTCCAACTTACTCCCCATATCAATACTGCACTTCTTCTGGTACCTGCGCCGATCTTCAGAGGGCATGTACACTTAAGGGCGGTTCAAAAACCCCAAGTTCTGGAATTATTGTGTGTCTCAAGAAAGACGGGACTGAAGATCCAAACGGACGCGCTGATAAAAAACTTTTTCAATCTATGGCCTGTATTACGAACGAAAGTCTGGCGGTGAAGTGCGTTACATTTCAATAACTTTATGCGACGGACACTTACCATCTTGGCAATAGCGATAGTCCTGATAGGGATAAGCGTGTTTATTTATTTTTATTTCTTCGCCACTAAGGCAACTATCACTGTCGCGCCGGGTGGCGCTGGCTTGCCAGTCGCAGGGCAGGGGACAACTCCCACAACAGATGTGAATACCACACTCCCTGGCGAGCCGACTCCTGTGACGGCGCGGCTGGTTAAAGTGAGCGTGGGGCCGGTTGTGTTAGGTGAATCGGTTATCAATATTCGCGTTGCTAGCTCTTCACCGCCAGAGGCGGCAGTGAGCTATATCGAGCGACAGAGCGGTAATGTTTTTTCATACAGTCCAAGCGCTGGGACAATCACTCGGACAAGTAACCAGACAGTCCCGGGTATTCAGTCAGCCGCGTGGCTCCCAAATGGTGCAACGGCACTTGTCCGCTATCTCTCGGGTGACGACTTCTCCACCATCAATACCTATGCACTCCCTGCAACCTCTGGCTCAACAGAGGGATATTTCTTGCCGCAAAATCTTGCAGACATAGACGTCTCTTCGACTAGTGTGTTGACGCTCGCGTCGGGCGTGAACGGCTCGGTTGCCTCGCTCGGAGGTGTGAGCAACACCCGCACAACACAAATCTTCACCACCCCTCTTTCTGAATTGCACGTTTCATTCGCGGGCAAGTCTCACTACCTCGCGTATACCAAGCCCTCAGCAGCTCTCCCTGGCGCTGCATTCATTGTCGATGCTGCAGGAACCTTTTCTCGCATCAGTGGGCCACAAAGCGGCCTTGTTGCACTCGCGAGCCACTCAGGGAAGTGGTTGTTGGTGAGTTATACCGAAAATAATCTATTTCAGATGGAGCTCGTGAACACCGCGACGGGCGATATAACTTCTCTCCCTGTCGCTACCATTGCTGATAAATGTGTGTGGACGGCCGATGATTCAGCAATTTACTGTGGCATCCCTGTAGACCCTTCAACCGAATACTCCTATCCAGATGATTGGTATCAGGGCGCTGTGTCATTCTCTGATCGTATTTGGAAAATAGATGTCGCGGGTCGCTATGCCCAACTCGTGCTCGACTTCCCAACAGAAACCGATAGTTCCCTTGACGCAACCGCTCTCGCGATTGATCCGCTCAACACCACGCTTGTATTTGTAAACAAAAACGACTCCTCACTCTGGTCGTATCAGCTCTAGTAGCAAGGCGCTTGCTAAGGGTAGATATGTAAAACGCCCCAGCAATGTTTGCTGGGGCGTTAAAGATTTTCCTTATCCTTTCGCGCCTGAATCAGGCGGTGGAGGCGGAAGGAGTTCAGGAACAGGAGGTGGTGGAAATGGCGGAAACTGGTCAGGTGGTACAACGGGTGGATAAAAGATGCTTATTTGCGAGGGGAAAATTCTAATGATCGATTGATCAAAACTCCCTTCGACAATAACTCCTGTCGCTCCGCACCCTCCATAAGGATTCGGCACGAGGCGTATCGCCTCGAACGAGAATCCTCCGGGGACAGACTGAACGATGTCGACGAAGAATTCGTCTAGCCCAATGAACTGCTTTGTGTCGAGCTGCAGAATGACTGCGCCGCGCACGAGAGCTCCTTGAGCAAAAGACGTTAACCGGTAATCTTGGTTGTGAATTGTCGCCGAGATAATCACCTGCCCGCCATCGACAGTTTCATCAACGTGCTCATTGAACCCTTGGCCGACTCCGGGCACACTCCAGTTTGTGATTCCTGAGTACCCGTCGCCATCTACGTCATTAGCAAGGGCGAGAGTAATACCTGTTACCAGGGCCCCACCCGAGACTTGGACGCGCAGCATCTGTGCTTGGTTTCCGCTCCCAAATTGACCTTTGTACATCTGAAGGCCAGAGTCAATTTTGGCTGTCTCCAGAACAACAACCGACTTGCCGCTTTGTGCCGGCACCGCTGGCACTGTGTAATTGTTAGTGGTGTCTCCACCGCCACAAGCCACAATTCCCAAAACACACAGCAAAACCATCATCCGCACTCTTAACCACATCTTCTTCATCTTCCTACCTCCTTTTCTTGTTTTTGTTTAACGAATGTTAGAGAACAAACCCCAAACGGGGAACTATTTAATCTGGGGGTATTCTACACACTACTTCCAAATCTGTCAATACCTTGTGATAATTTGTGCGGAGTAGCAAGGCGAGACCTTGCTGGGAGTAGCTCTGCGAATTAAGGTACAATGACACCTATGGAAATTCTTGTTGTTCACAAGCCAGTAGATCAGGAGACACTGCTCGCACTCGCCAAGGCTTGGCACTTCTCTCTTGTGAAGGGTGTTGCTGATATTTCGCTCGGGATGGTGGCTCTGGGCGGCGAGTGGCACATGGATGCTAACAATCGTTTAATTGAAGAAGGTTCAGAACAGCAAAATATTTGGGGCTTCAATATCTATCCAAAAGAGACGGGGGACGCAGCGATTGAATACACGTCGCTGATCAACATTCGACCGATGCAAGGGAATCGAACTATGGAAATTGCAAGTGAAGAGACACGGAAGGCGGTGCGGAGAACTGTGGCTCTCGCAATTCCATTTCTTGGCTTATGACGCGCGATGCTGCATTTTATTTTGCAAATCTTGGTGCTGACGTCACGCGCTGTATAAACGCAGTGAAGCTTGGTGACGATTCGCGCTATCAAGAATCGCTCGAGCGCGCATACAACACCGCCAACTATATTCGTGCGTTACACCGCCCCGAGGCATACGAAGAGGCGCTCCTTATGCTCCGCGGCCTCGACCTCGCGCGTGCAACGCCCGAGACACTCACATCTTTTCAATCGTCACTCGACTCGCTTGTCGGCGCATTTTCATCTCGCCTTGCTATATAAAAACGAAACCCGAACCAAAAGAGGGTCCGGGTTAGATAAGACAGACAAGATCGAGAAAGGGGAGGATGAAAAGAGAGGAGTAAGGGGGTGATGATGTCTGTCTGGAAAGAGCAGGGAAAGAACAAGCGATATGTTTAGAGTCTGGTAGCCAAAGGCATTTGCGAATCGCACCAAGACTGGGAAGTTGATCAGAAGATCAATATCCCGGAAAGAACAATCAGTTGGGCGAACCGATACTCTGTAGACCGTCGTTGGCGAAGATCTACATTTAGATTATATGCTTCTCATCCTCTGTGTCAACAAAATTACAACACACCAAACACCACGAGTCGTCGCTTTGCGGTGTTTGGGTCATGTACCATATTTAACGCTATAGCGTAAATTAAGGTACATGAGTGGTATCCCACAAATACTGCGACCGCAGAAAATTGGGGGTACTTGGTTATGAAATGATGGAGGAAATATTCCCGCTCAAAACTTCTTTAAAAAGCCGTTGTTTTTCTTCATCTGAAAGACTAAGCGCCCAATCCCATGCGGTTTTATATTTCGGAGCGAGTGTAGATTCGTACGCGATAGCATCGGCTAAAAATGTACCGCCATATAATTCTTTCCCTCTTCTGTTTCTGGATAAAAATTGATTTGGAGTTTCATCTTCTTACGCCTTGCCTGCTGCTTCTGCATCTAGCTTGCGACGCACGTGCCATTCTTGGAGGGAGCCCGCGAGGTTGGTAGTGATGAAGTAGAGCGCTACGGCGCCCGAGGTGGTGTAGGAGATGATTCCGATGAGGAAGGGGAAGACATATTTAAGCTGCATGCCGATAATCTTCTGGAAGTCGCCTTGGGTGGTGTTATTTTTAGGACTCATGGTCCCGATGAGTGCCATATGCGCTTGGAGGAATTGAGTGAGGCCAGCGAGTATGGCGAGCGTGATGCTCTTGCCCGCAACTGAAATCAATCCGAGGAATTGGAGCGAGACTGAATGTGGAATTGGAGTGAAGGAGTAGAGTAGAGCAGTATTGATAGTTGAGAATGGTTCATAGGAGAAGACCCAATAGAGCGCGAGAAGGACAGGAATCTGGATAAAGACCGTGAGGATACTCGCAAAAGGATTAACGTGTGCCTCGCGATAGAGAGCGAGTGTCTCTAGTGCTTCTTTTTCTTTGTCGCCCTTATGTTTCTCCTTTAAATCTTTTATCTTCGGTTCCAACACCTTCATGGCGCGCTGGGTGCGTGCGGCTGAGAGCGAGAAGGGGAGTAGAATAAGCCGAATAACGATCGTGATAAGGATGACTGCTATACCCACATCAGAGCCCGGCACGAGCGCCACAAGCGCTACGAGTGCGTTATAGATCGGATTATAGAAAACAGTGTGAAAGAAAGTTGAAATCACGGAATAAGGTTAGCAAGTTCTGTCTTTATATCCTGATAGCTTACACTACTCACGTCTGAACGGGGAAACACAATAAGTGCCTTGGGGAGTGGTATTGTCCTCAAAACGGCGTATACCTGACGTTTAATTCGGTGCCGTGTGACTGAGAGTCTGGCGACCTTTTTAGGGATTACAACCGCGTACCCTGTGCCAGTGGTGGTAGAGAAAACTATGGAGAAGTGTGTTGATGAGGCCCTTCTCCCCCTCGTTAGCGTAGTGGGTAATGTGGCGCGCGAAAGCCGTTTTTGGCGCGGAAACACAGTATTTAGGCCGTCAATTTGGAGCGGCCGGCTCGACGGCGCTTTTGCACAATCTTGCGGCCAGAGCTGGTCTTGGCTCTCGATAGAAACCCGTGTGTTTTTGCTCGTTTACGCGTTTTTGGTTGATATGTCTGTTTTGGCATACTGAATGAAAATTAGGTTGTACACATGATACTAACAGTTTTTCAACAAAAAACTACTATCCTTTACTTTGCGAGTAAGAGTATACTCCTCTACATCTATGAATAAAGGAAATCCTCAGGAGTTGTGGGAATATGTGCTGACGCAAATTGAGCTTTCCATATCAGCAGCAAATTTCAACACATGGTTCTGTAGTAGTTTCATTGCAAAGATAGATGAGGATGGGGTGGTGTATATTGGCGTCCCAAGTCAATTTTTTAAAGATTGGTATTTAAAAAAGTTCCACACACTACTCCTTAAGATCATTCGTGATGTTTCGTATGAGTTCCGAAATATTGAATATTTGATTATAAAAGATGAACGAAGGAAGGTAATAAAAGAAACAAAGAATACAAGCGGCGCGCTGGAACTTCCGTTGGATGATTTCTACATCAATAAGAGCGATAATTTAAACCCGCGTTACACATTCGATACGTTCGTCATTGGTTCTTTTAACACACTCGCCTATACGGCGGCACAAGCAGCACTTGGTCGACCAGGTATCACCTATAATCCACTTTTCATCTATGGTGATACAGGGAGAGGTAAGACACACCTTATTCAGGCCATTGGTAATCAATTTAAAAAACAATATCAAGGGCGAAAAGTTTTTTATCTAACTTCAGAGAAATTTGCAGTTGATTATACTGACTCAGTGCAGGCAGGGACTGCAAATAGATTTAAAGATAAATATCGCCAGTATGATCTATTGATCATGGACGATGTACAGTTTCTCTCTAAGAAAGACAAAACTCAAGAGGAGCTCTTTCATCTCTTTAATGCACTACATGACACAAATAAACAAATTATTTTTTCTTCTGACCGTTCTCCTGCCTCTATTCCTGATATTGCCGAGCGTTTGAAGGGTAGATTATCGAGTGGTATGGCTGTGGATATTGGAGAACCAGATCCAGAATCACGTATGGCTATTGTACGAAAAAAGGCTGCATTACATGGGTTTATGCTCTCAGATGAGGTTGTTGAATATGTAGCGACCTCTTTATCTGGATCTATAAGGGAATTAGAGGGTATGATAAACAGTATAGTCTGTCATGCTCAAGTAAAAGGGTCGGTGCCTGATATCGCTGAAGTGCGCCAATCACTTCGTTCATTCACACGACCACAAAAGAATGTGTCAGTGAAGAATGTGGTGGATAAGGTCGCTGAATTTTATGGTATTGATGAAGAAAGTATTTATGAAAAGACTCGTCGGAGGGAGGTGGTGCGGCCACGACAAGTAATTATGTACCTCTTGAGAGAAGATTTTAGTATTTCATATCCAACAATTGGTACAAAAATGGGTGGTCGTGATCATACAACTGTAATTCACTCTTGTGAGAAAATAAAACGTGAAATAGTTGTGGATACTGATCTAGCAAAAGAGATTCAAACTATTCGCACCCTTCTTGTATGAAGTTATTCATAACCTTATCAACAAGTTATAAGGAAAATTGTATGAAAAATATACAGGTATTGTCTATGTTATTTGTTTCTTTCCACTTATCCACACTCCTAATAAGCATAGTATGAATATTTCAATAAATAAAAAATTATTCTCTGAAGCAGTGCATATTGTGGCACGATTCGCGGAAAGAAAGAATACTACACTCCCCGCACTTTCTTCTATCCTTATTATCGCCGGAGATGATGGTATAAAAATGCGTGCTACAAATCTTGAGACAGGTATAGATCTAAAAATTGAAGGAGAGTGTAAATCGAATGGAGTGGTCGCTATTCCAGCAACTATCCTGCAACAAATAGCCAACTCACTCACTTCAGAAGGGAATATAGTTCTTGAACATATTGGAGATATTATTTCACTCACTAGTGGTACTGGAAAAAGTTCAATAAAAACAGTTCTTTATGATGATTTCCCATCTATCCCATTCCCTGAAAATCCAAAAAATAGGGTGGTTCTCCCAGGAGTTCTTCTACGCTCACTTTTTACATCTATCGCATCATGCGCCTCAACCTCAATTGTACGCCCAGAATTAGCTAGTATTTATCTATCTATAGAAGGTGGTGTTTTGACCGCTGTTGCAACCGATTCATTCAGGTTGTCAGAAAAAAAAGTACCACTTATTAATAAAGGCACTCAAGGTAAATTCCTCATTCCTGCGAAAAACGCTCTCGATATAGCCCAAGCACTCCCAGACGATGATATTATTGTTTCATTTGATGAACATCAATGTGCTTTTGTAAGTACAAAAGGGATGTTGGTCTCACGACTTACTAATGCAACATACCCCGATTATCGGCAGATCATACCAAAAGAGTCAGTGGTCGAAGCAATTGTGTTGAAAAAAGATTTTGAGACAGCACTCAAACAAACCACAATCTTTGCAGATTCATTCCAAAAAGTGCGTATCAGTTTTGATCCAAAAAAGAATATCGTTTCTTTTTTCGCAAAAAATACCGATATTGGAGAATCAGTAGAAACACTCTCGGCGCGTATCTCTGGCAGTGCGCTCGATCTCTCATTTAATTATCGCTATCTCTTAGCTGCACTCGCCCTCACCACCACCGAGAGTCTCTCTATCACTGCCGCCGGCATCGGTCGCCCCCTCATCATTAAAGGAGTAGGTGACACATCACTTCTCTACCTTGTCTCTCCAATGAATCAATAACAGTCGTTATATAGTAATAGCTTCAGTTGTTGTTGAAAAAGTTTCAGGAACTGAAGGAGCAGAAATAGGTGCGAAAATTGTCGGATTGGAAGTAAAGAATGATGGATGAGAGTTGTACCACGCAGAAACTCCATATTCCCAATAGGCGAATTGTGGGTCTTGTGCTGGATTTGAAAGGGGAGCTCCTTGGGGGTTGTTTTTATTAGTCCAGTACAACAGATCGTGAGGGATAATAGCCCCACTCGCGTCAGGTATGCGCCAATTTCCCTGCAACATAGGCGGCACAGAATTATAAATAGGACTTGGCTCGCCAAAATATGTTTGTGGATATTTTGATAACGCGTATGCCATGACCTCATGCCACATTGGTGCAGCTATAAATCCTGCGATAGATTTCACCATCTTCGAGTTGTCATTGTTACCAGTCCACACCCCAAGCGCGATAGATGGAGTGTAGCCGATCACCCACGCATCACGTGTGTCATCAGTCGTACCAGTCTTCACCGCAACGTCATATCCAGAGAATGAGAGTGGAGAATCAAGCGCATATTCCGGTACACGCGCAGGAGCATCTGATAACATCGCCGAAATATCACGCGCTATATTTGTTGGCAACACCACTGTTGATTGTGGCGCATACTGCTCGAGGACAGTACCTTGAGCATCATTCACTGTGAGAATACCAGTTGAAGCATTTCTTACCCCATCATTTGCAAATGTTGAATAGGCACCAACAAGATCGAGGAGGCGCACTTCACCACCACCAAGAACAAGAGTGAGGCCGTATTGGTTTGGGTTGCCGAGAGTAGTGAGCCCAAATGACTTCGCGAGATTGATTGCGTTTTGTATTCCCACTAAATACAAGGTCTTAATAGCGGGAATGTTGATTGACTGTGCAAGAGCCGTCTCAAGCGTCATAGGGCCGCGGAAGATGCTGTCGAAGTTAGAAGGGGCGTAACAGGGCGGGGTGCTGTTGGTAACTTCTGTTGGCCCACAAGCAGTA
>JBAZRE010000006.1:26031-49738 GCA_041663025.1 Minisyncoccota bacterium | reverse complement strand
CACCCTTTTTGATTTCAGAGCCGCACTCAAAGAGTATCTGCCGTACTATAACGGCGAACGTTTGCACATGGGAATTCAATACCAAACTCCGCTCGAAGTGTTGCGAAGCTGTTGACTACTTAACGGACCTCTGGCTTAGCTAAAATACGGCTAACTTTGTGGATGTCCGACTTCCACAGAATTATGGCTTCTCTTTGAACTCGGCGTCGGTGGGGCCGGCGGCATCGGGCGGAGGAGTTTGCCCGCCCGAAGCATCTGAGGGCGGGGTTTGATTTTTCATCATCGCCTCTCCAATCTTCGAGAGCGTTGTGGAAAGTGATTCGGTTGCAGTCTTGATGAGCGCCGCATCCTCGCTCGCGCGAGCGGTCTTGAGTGCATCAATTTTATCCTGCACTTCTTTCACGATTTCTACACCCGCCTTTTCTCCGTTATCTTTTATTGCCTTCTCGGCTGCATAGACTGCTTGATCGGCAATGTTGCGTGCCTCGACGAGCTCCTTACGCTTCTCGTCGTCAGCAGCATGTGCCTCGGCATCTGTCTTCATCTTCTCAATATCTTCTTTTGAGAGGCCGGTGGAGCCGGTGATCTTGATTGATTGTTCTTTACCAGTGGTTTTCTCTTTAGCGGTGACGGTCAAGATACCAGACGCATCAATGTCGAAGGTCACTTCAACCTGCGGAAGCCCTCGCGGTGCTGGCGGGATACCATCCAACATAAATTTGCCCAGCGATTTATTATCAGCACTCATCGCGCGCTCGCCCTGCGTGATATGTATCTCTACTGAAGCCTGATTATCTGCCGCGGTGGAGAATGTCTGTGAACGTGAGGTCGGGATTGCAGTGTTGCGCTCCACAATCTTGGTCGCAACGCCGCCCATGGTCTCTATCGCGAGCGATAGTGGAATAACATCCACGAGCAAAATGTCCTTCACATCTCCCTGCAAGATACCGGCTTGAATAGCCGCGCCAATAGCGACGACTTCATCAGGATTCACAGTCAAGTTCGGCTTCTTGTTGAAGAATTTCTCAACTGCCGCCTGGATCGCGGGCATACGCGTCTGACCGCCGACAAGAATCACCTCGTTAATCTCGGGGACCTTAAAGGGCGATGCCTCCATTGCGCGCTTGGTAATTGCCATCGCGCGCTCGATAAATTCTCCCGCGAGATCTTCGAGTTTCGCGCGCGTCATCTTAATCAATAAGTGTCTTGGCCCAGAAGCATCTGAGGTCAAGAACGGAATGTTGATCTCCGTCTCCATCGCGCTGCTGAGTTCAATTTTCGCCTTCTCGGCGGCTTCGTCGAGGCGCTGGCGCGCGAGCGCGTCAGAGCGCACGTCGATCCAACTCTCCTTCTTAAACTCATCCGCGAGCCAGTTGATGATTTTCTGGTCAATATCCTTACCGCCCAAGTGTGCGTCACCATCAGTAGACTTTACCTCGATCACATCACCGCCTACATCCAAGACCGAGATGTCGAAGGTACCGCCACCGAAGTCGAAGACCGCAATCTTCTCATCCTTTTTCTTATTAAATCCATATGCGAGCGCGGCAGCGGTCGGCTCGTTGATGATGCGCTTGACAGTGAGCCCAGCGATCTCTCCCGCGGCCTTGGTCGCGCTGCGCTGGTCGTCGTTGAAGTAGGCGGGGACCGTGATGACCGCCTCGGTAATCTTCTCTCCAAGCTTCGCCTCGGCATCTGCCTTCAACTTCCCCAATATCATCGCCGAGATCTCCTCGGAGCGATACCACTTATCGTTCATCTTCACCTCAACGCCACCTGTCTCGCCCTTTCGCATTTCAAATGGCACAGAGGCCTTGTCTGCCTGCACCGCCGGCTCATCATAGGAGTGGCCTATGAAGCGTTTGATTTGGAAAATAGTATTGAGCGGATTTGTGACCGACTGGCGCTTGGCGAGTGTACCGACAATACGCTCGCCAGTCTTCCCTATCGCAACGATAGATGGTGTCGTGCGCGCGCCCTCAGCGTTCTCAAGCACGCGCGGCTCGCCGCCCTCGACGATCGCCATCGCGCAGTTTGTCGTGCCCAGATCTATACCAAGGATTTTTGCCATAAGTGTTTGAATTATGAATAATGTCCCACGCGCACCCTTGCTGGCCGTATGACGGTTCCATTGATGCGCCAACCTTTCTCGAGGATTTCTGTAATTATACCTTCTTCTCCTTCTGAATCAACCTTATCCTGACCAAACGCTTCATGTATTGCGGGATCGAACTGCTCGCCGACCTTCCCAGCCTCTTCAAGCCCGAGTGTTGCAAATGCGCTCTCTATTTGTTTTGCGATAGCCATAAATCCCTCTGGTATTTCCCCATGCTCTTTAGCTCTCTCAAGAGCGTCAAAGGCTGGTAGTAAAGTTTCTACCGCCTTTACCTTCCCTCTTAACTCTGCCGTCTTGGTGTCGGTTTCAAAGCGCTTCAGCGCATTCACATAGTCCGCCTTCGCCCTCTGCCATCCGTCCATATACTCCTGTTTATCCTTCCGGCACGCGTTTAGTTCCTCACGCATCTTTGCGATTTTGTTTTCTGCTTTTTCTTCTTCTCCCTCGCTTCGCTCGGGATCTTCGAATTCTTCACTACGTTCAGAATTCTCGACCTCCGACTCAATTTTTATATCATCTGGTTCCTGCATTTTTTCAGTATGCCCGAAAATCTCTCTATAGTCAAAATAAAAAGCCGCCCATTATAGAGCGGCGCTTCATCCTGACTGAATGAGAGACTAACTCTCCATCCCTTCAAAATGGATTTTTCTTCGAGCGAATTCTGTAGCCTCATCGCCAAATATGGACCTGATGGAATTTATTCCGGCGTCCCATATCGATTTGAATAAGTCCTCGCTCTCCTTGTCCCGAACACTGTCGACCTTCGCCAATTCGAATTCAGATTTAGTCATTTGCCTGATCCTCTCTCGAAGTGACCGAATTTTCTCGACGGCTCCTCGTTTATGTTCTTCAAGAAGCGATCCTTGGGACGCGCACATACTCCTGTCGTCGAACATACTTCATCTACCTCCTTTGATTTTTTATTTTTTTGCAACAAACAATCCAAAATTGCCTCCATAAGGCTCATACTCAATGGTGTCACCAATCTCTAATCCTTTTATTTCTTTTTTTGTTGTGATGACGTGATAAAACCCCTTATCCTTTTTAGGAATGAGAAGGACTCGGCCAGCTTGAACTTCGATTTCACCAACTTCCATTGTTCTGTTCCCGTCTTTCATACACCCCTCCTCTTAAAGTCAGTTTTATTTATTTTGTTCCCAAGTGCTTCCGTCTGCAAAACTACCACGACATTTTCCTCCCGTCAATCTCGCTTGTCGCGAGGTTCGACCTCGCGAAGCTACACCCTCCTCTCTCCAGCAACTATCCACGCTATGTGCCGACCGGCACAAACTTTGGGTACCCGCGCACCTGTCCAACACTCGGTGTTGGACATTATAATAAATGCCGCCTTCTTGGGGCGGCATTTTGTGCTAGTAGAAGATGAAACTCAGTCTAAAGGGTTCTCACGTTTAAGTGCTTCCAGAACCAAATCAACAGCATCGCTCCCGAATGCGGCACGGATAATTCCTATACCGCCATCCCAGAGAACCTGATATATTTGAGAGCCGCACTCATTCATATCTTCGTCCATTTTCTCAAATAACGGCTTCACAGCTGACCTCGCCGGCTCTTCGAAACTATTTAAGATATTCTTTCTAGATTCAGATTGTTGCTGGCGATACACGAGTTCCTCATCGTACATTTTTGCGACCTGATTCTTGAGCATTTTGAGCGATTCGGTGGCCATGTCGCAACGAGGCCCAAATTTTATACCCTGCGCCGCGTAATTCTCGTTGATACTCCCCATTTTCACTTACCTCCTTCAGATTTTAGTTTGTGATACGCGTAAACATAATCGAGATTTTCGTTAAGGCGAAATATGTCACCACCGGCTCCCTGAAGAATCGTGAACGGCTTTTTGTACAGATGTTTGAACATGAAATGATTGAGCATCGTAATGAACGCTCTCGTCGCATGTTGTTTGATCCCGAGATCAACATTCATAATCATCAGATTATCGTGAAGCTCGAAGGACATTGCAATATACATCTCATGTTTCTCCGTGTGCATTTCGATGCCGAGAGAGTCGGCGGGTTCGCTGTGAGCTACCGCGTCTCTGGTAAAATACGTCACCGTGCACATTAGCGGATACACCATATCAAACAGCTCCTTACTGTTCACATACCGGTGCCAGTTTTCCGCGTTCAACCGTAAAGATACATTCAGCTTTCGATACACTGCCTCAAGTCTTTTTCGGTTTAAACGGAAAAATGTCTTGATGTACTCATGTTTATGAATCTGTAACCCCTTAAGCGGAACTAAATCATCTTCTAGTTGCTTCAACATTTCTCATTTCCTCCCCTTCTCTTAGAATTTTATTGTTATTTTCAGCGATGCTTCCACTCGCGACATTAGCACGACATTCCGCTATCGTCAATCAAAACAAAAACCGCCCGCCACAACTTCGCAGATGTTGGCGGGCGGTTTTTGTTTTTTAAAATACTTAGCGCTTAGACCACTGCTTGCGCTTGCGAGCTTTGACGAGCCCTGGCTTCTTGCGCTCTTTGGCGCGTGGGTCGCGCTTGAGGAACTTGGCGGCCTTGAGGACTGTGCGAGTTTTCGGTTCTACCTTAGTGAGAGCACGCGAGATCGCGTGGCGAAGTGCGTCGGCTTGTGCAGCGACACCGCCGCCTTCAACATGTGCGATGACTGCATAATTCTCCGCGCTCTCGGCGGTCGCGAGCGCCTCTTCAGCGACCTTCGCGCGTAAATCTGTTTTGAAATATTCTTTTGCACTCTGACCATTGACGACGACGCTCGACTTCGGCGCGACGCTCAGGCGAACGCTCGCGATCGCAGTCTTGCGGCGTCCGACGGCAGTGATGAATTTTTTTGAAGGCATATTATGAGTTGATGATGAGGTTCTTCATTCGTGGCACGCGAAGCTTGTTGCGTGGGATCATTCCATCGATCGTCTTCTTAAGAACATCAGCGATGCCCTTCTTCTCGATCATAACTTCCATACTCTGCTCGCGCAGACCGCCCGGATAACCGGTGTAGTGCGTGTAGATCTTGCCTGCGGTGCGACGCGCAGGTAGATGGAGCTTGCACGCATTATTGATGGTGACCTTCACCGGCAGCGCCTGATTCTTAACGAAGTGTACCGAGCGCTTGCCGAGGAGTGCGTGCGCAGCCTCGCTCGCCACGCGTCCGAGGGTGCGATCGGTCGCATCGATGACGTGGGTGCTTGGTGCCGGTTTGGTGTTGCTGGTCATAAGATACTGTATGGATACTATACGAATGAAATGTAAGCAAGCTTGCGTGCATCGTTACTTCCACGAAGCGTACGCTTGGTCACACGAGTGTAGCCACCAGCACGTTTCTCATAACGCGGACCAATCGAGTCGAAGAGTTTCTTAACTGCGGCGGCGTCACCGAGTTTAGTCTTCGCGAGCCGGCGGCTGGCGAGTGTATTCTTCTTCGCATACGTTACGAGACGTTCAACAAGCGGACGCAGCGCCTTTGCTTTTGATTCAGTGGTTGAAATTTTCTCTTCCAAGACCAACGAGCGTGCGAGTGAACGCATAAGCGCATGATACTGATTGCGCGGGCGAGCGAAGCGTGTTTTACGAGCGAATGTCATGTTTAAATTTTTATATATTTAAATATTTCACTCGCCCTTAAGCGTGAGGCCAGAGCCAGCAAGCGCCTCCGAGATCTCTTCGATCGCCTTGTCGCCAATGCCATCAAGCTCCTTCAAAGCACTCGCGGTCTTGCGTGCGAGGCCAGCGGCACTCTTGATCCCAGCACCTTCGAGTGCTGAGACGACACGTGCCGAGAGACCGAGTTCAGCGATCTTGATCTTGGTTGCATCAGCGGCAAACGAGTTCTCTTTTGCAGCCTTCTTGCCTTCCTTGCTCTCCATAGCTTCAGTTGAAGCAGGAGCGGCGCTCTCTTGGAATCCGATCACCGCCTTGAGCTGATGGATCATCGTCTCGATCGACTTCTCGAGCGCTTCCCTTGGAGCTATAGTGCCGTTGGTCTCGATTAAAATGCGCAGACGATTGAAATCGGTACGATCACCAACGCGCATGTTCTCTACTTCATAATTCACGCGGCGAATCGGTGTGAAAGTTGCATCAAGCGCGATGGTGCCGATATCAACCTTATCGGTAGTCAACACCTCGCGCGGCACGTAGCCGAGGCCGCGCTCGATCGTCGCCTCGATCTCGAGAGACGCCTTGCCAGAGAGATCGGCTATGTGCTGCTCAGGATTGTTTATCTCAACTTGTGTCGGAAGATTAAAATTCTTCGCAGTTACCTCACCGGCACTCTTCACTGTGAGCGAAATGGTCTGCGGTTCATCGCCATGAAGGACAAAGTGGACGCGCTTCAAATTCAAAATAATCTCCATGACCGTCTCACGCACGCCCTCAAGCGTAGCAAACTCGTGTGCCGCACCTTCAATCTTCACCTGGGTGATAGTCGCTCCAGGAAGTGACGAGAGGATGATGCGACGCAGAGAGTTGCCGAGCGTGTGGCCGTAGCCCGGATAGAGAGAATCTATTTCATAAACACCCTGTAGTCCCTCTTCAGAGACAATGCGGGGCTTACTCGGAAGTGTGATGTGGTATTCCATAACGCAATCGTAATTACCAATAAATAACTAACGTGTGTAGAACGAGAGCACCATGACCAGGTCGCCAGCCGGATCAGCCGACGCGACTGTCGGGCGCACTACTATCTCGCCCTCCATCTTCGCAAGATTCCAAGAGAGCCATGATGGGAGAGGCCGCTCGTGGAATCGGTCAGCGAAGCCGACGAGAACGCCATGCTCCTTGGAACCGTCGCGCACCGCGATCTTGTCGCCGACCGAGAGCGCCTGCGACGGCACGCGACTCTTCGAACCCTTGACCGTCACATGGCCATGCGAGACCATCTGACGCGCGCCTCGGCGCGTCTTCGCCAAACCGAGGCGCCAGATGACATTATCGAGACGCATCTCAAGGAGCTCGTGCAGACGGTCGGTCGGCTTCATATTATGTGAGGTCAGGGCCTTGTTCACATAATTGCGGAACTGCTTTTCAGTCAGGCCGTAGGTGATGCGCACCTTCTGCTTCTCCAGCATCTGTTTACCGTATTCACTTTGGCGGCCTCCGCGGCCGCGCCTCTTGTTCTTCGCGCTCCTGTCAGCAGAGAGCGCAAATTTCTGTGTCTGCGCTTTCTCGAAGACTGATGCTCCGAGACGCTTCGCTATTTTATATCGTGGTCCTGTTTTCATATTTAAATGTTTAAATATCTTATACGCGACGCGGTTTCGGCGGGCGCGGACCGTTATGCGGCACTGGAGTGACATCCTTGATGGAACGGATCTGGACACCTTTCCCAGAAAAAGCGCGCAAGACAGATTCCCTCCCAGCACCGACGCCACGAATCACAACAGTCGCCTCCTTCAAGCCGATCATCATGCCTTTCTCACCAAGAAACTCACCGACCTTCGCCGCTGCATAAGGTGTGGACTTTCGCGCACCAGAGAAGCCAAGTGCGCCTGCACTCGAACTAACCACAGCATTTCCCTTCTCGTCGGTGAGAATAGCCTTGGTGTTGTTGAAGGTCGCTTCAATATGGAGAATGCCCTTCTCCAAATGATGCTTATTGAGCTTCGACATGGCGCGCTCCTTGCGCCCCTGATCAAGGCCTTTGCCACTCTTCTTGATGATACGTTTCTTTCCCATAATTATGTCTTTTCAAGCGTACGGCGACCAGAGGTCATCGTCTTGCGTACGTTACCGTGACGTGTGCGCGAATTGGTCTTGGTACGTTGACCGCGTACCGGGAGCCCACGTGTGTGACGCTCACCGCGTGCCGAACGAATATCCTTAAGCCGCTTGATGTTCTGCCCGATCTCGCGGCGCAACTCGCCCTCGATAGTAAAACCTTCGGCGAGTGAGCGAATCTTCTGCTCCTCATCGCTCGTGATCTCGCTTCCCTTCTTGGTCGGCGCAACGCCGACTTCTTTCAAAATTTCTCGTGCGCGCGTTGGTCCAATGCCAAAAATAAGCGGCAACGCATACGCGAGCTGCTTGTTATCTGGAATAGTGACACCGGCGATTCTCATAGTTTTATAAATTGGAAATTGTGAATTGAAAATTTTGTACGACCTATCCTTGGCGCGCCTTACGACGCGGCTTTTTCTTATTAATACGATACAAGCGCCCGCCTCTACGGACGAGCTGATCTCCTGGTTGTTGTACTTTGATCGAGGCTTGTACCTTCATTTTTATTTTTTCTAAGTTAATCGACGCACAATCCGCGCACGGCCCCCATACGGGTCGAGTACCATCTCAACTTGATCACCTACCAAGACTCGGATGCGATGCAATCGCATTCTGCCCGCGAGGTAGGCGAGCACGAGACCTCCCTCTTCTCCACCCTCTTCACTTGCGACTAATCGAACGCGAAAAAGCGAGTTAGGCAACACTTCTTCAACAGTGCCATTCACCGTCGTTTTTGTATCTTCGCCGTCACTCATTTATCTATCGGTTGGATCAGCCATACAAGTACTCAATCAATGTAGCAAATGCCTCAAGAATCGTCAACGTACCGGGACGACCACGACTGAGATAGAGGACGGGTCCTTGGGGAAGGTCTGCTTCCAAAACGGTCTGAGGATGATAACTGCCCGTTTCACCTCCGGATAGTTCGTGAGTGCAACTTCAGCTGCCGATCGAGTCTCCCCAGCGACCGCAGCGGCGATGCGTGCTGAATCTATGCTGTAGATAAGCGACGCTGTGCCGGAGAGGGTAAATGAGAATGAGGTCGCGTTCGGGTCAAAAGCACTAGGAGCCGTCAGGATAAGGTCTTTAGTAGAAGCAAGAGTGAGTGGCTCGCCCTGATAGCCAAGGCCTGTGACCGAGGTGGCGATCGCCTTCGCGAGTGCAGCATTTGGGAAGACGATTGCAGTAACCGTCCCCTGCTCCTTCACATCAACCTGACCTGTTGTCGCAGAAGGCGTCGAAAGAAGTTCCTGATAAGTAGTAGTCGAGGCACCAGAGAGAAGCACATAACCTTCAGGAATTTTCGCTTGAATACTTGCCTCGAGATCAGGGCCAAGCGCAGTGATGAGAGCGTCACGAGCCTTAGTCTCGGTCACTGCATCAACAACTGGCACTGAACCAGAGGCACCGCCGGTCATAGCTGCCGAGGAGCGAGCATACACCTGATTCGCTTGCGGTGTCCCTGCAAATCCAGGAATAGTGAAAGACGTCGGGGCAACATTATAAGAATCACCAGCCTTGTCGGCATACACTTTTGCGACAACGCTGCCTGGCTTCGCGGAAGTGCCGCCAGGCACAGTAACCGCCGCGTGGATGCGGAAGATGAGTCCGGCAGAAGTAGCGAATCGAGTATTCGTGATGAGCTTCTGTGCTTGCGTCTGGGTGTTGTAAATGGTGATGTTCCCTGAAGCAGAGGAATTCACAACCTTGGTGCCACTACCAGCGACGCTTTGGGATGCAGTCTTTTCGGCAGTGATTATTTCAAAAGGCAGACTGCCGGTGCTCTGAGTCGCGGTGAAGGAGCTCTGCACTGCAGCGGAAACAGAGTTCGGTGTTACTTCGACCTTGGCACTAGAGAAATAGAAGAGAGCGCCGACCGAAGCGGCGATAATGAGGGCGACCACAATAAACGTCAGGTAAGGAAAACGGGATCTAGGTTGCAATTCCCGGCTCGCGTTATTATTAGTATTAGTAGAGGTGTCGCCCATAAACGGTGGTGTCTCTTTACGCCGAGACGGCGGAACGATGTCATCAAGTGTACGCATGAGCTCCAGTATACCACCCTCCCAGCCAACCAAAGGCAAGGATGTGCATTAGCTTTCTTCTGAAATACGCTTCTGCTGGTACAGTGCCATGAGGAGAAGTTGAAGATCGGGAGGTGTCGTGGTCGCCTGACGCACTGAGTCGGCGATGTGGCTCGCGAGGACTGGGACGATCTTGGGTGGGTGGTCTGAGAGCCAAAGTTTTCCAAGGTCCCCATCATCAAGTTTTTTCTGCAACGAGACAAGTTCTGGCTCACGCGCGAGCAAGAAGATTATGCGAGGCAATGGGTATTTCTTAGCAATAGTAGCAAATTCGTCCATGACGTTCTCTATCCATGAGCGTTTGTTATCACGCGGCACTTCTGCGAGAGCGATGAATAAATCTCTCCGAATCAGCGAGATTGAAATCTGGCCAGTTGAATCTAGGATCAACGCATCGCGTTCGTGCGGAAACGCAATTCGCATCGCCTGATATCGCAGCGAGCTGCCGGCAATCGGGAAAATGCGCTTGGTGTGGAATAAACCGTGGAGTGTCGTGCTGATACTTTCGGCAATCTCTTTATCAATCAGCGAAGTGAGCACTACGACCGAGGCGCGATGCACCTTTCTCCCATACGGGTGATGGGTCTCGTAGCCGTTCAGAATAGTGCCAATGATGCTTTCATCAGCGACAAGCTTTCCAGACACCTTGGGACTCGTTTGTTGAATCGCCGAAACAACCATGTGTTTGGTCAACGTGAATGGATTCGCTCGTTCGAATTTCTCGGTGCGTACATTCGTTTCTTGCCATGGCGTATCGATAGAGACAAGGACAGTGTTTGCACTTCCGCTCCCTGTTGCACGCATGAGGGTTGGTGCACCTTCGCGAACAAGATCATCACCAAGCACCTTGAGTGCACGAATCATGGCACACTCGTGTGGCTCGTCTTTCCGAACCTCTATCGGGAGACGTCGAGTATAGAGAAGCACTGGTGTCTCACATTCTATGTAATGCACATATGCACCTGCGATTGAGTCAGCAGCAATATCTATGAGCACAATCGATTCGGCGTGCTTTTCATCATGGCGGAAAAGATTCTTTAAAAAACTCATTGCTTTATTCTAGCATCTAAAAAACGAAGACCGCTGGGCGTACCAGCGGTCAATGATGTGAATTAACTTCCGTGAGATTACTTTAGGAATCGTCCCAATCTTTTTTCACATGAGCCCATACGGCATCTAGTTCGCTATCCGTCAAAGGTCGACACAGACGCGGTTCAACTCCAAACAGAAAGCTGATCTTTGACGACGAAATATTGGCTACCGTGAGATCGAGCTCGGGACTTAATTTGGCTTTTTCCGCAACAAGAGGTGCGAGTTCCTCAATGGATTTCACCTCGATTGGTAAACTGCCCGTTGAGAATACAAACACTTTTTCTCCTTTGGGGGTATATGCCTGGTACATATAGATAATCTGTTGCATTTTGTTCCTCCTCTCCAATTCAGTTATGGCTCAAATGACAAAGAGCCGGTTTATTTCTGGGCTAAATGTAGCACACGCACTAGCCATTAGTCAATCTCACTATCTTTACCGACCGGATGCAGATAAGGATATTTCTCTATACGAAAATTGCTTTGGTACAGCAAACGCTAGTGAGTATGTAAAAAATAAAACCTGCAAAGCTACAGCTTTGCAGGTCCGAAAGAAACCCGAATCAAGAAAGGAACGGTTGTGCCTTCTCCCAGAGATATTTCTGCGATGAAGGAGTTAGATAGTCCGCGACCCGTTCTCTCGGTATCCACACAAACACGTGTGGGAGTGCTGCGGCGTCTTCGTTCACCTTCTGTCCATCACTGGTGAGTTTAAAGAGGAATCCTGTGGTATTCGCGATTCGATTCTCATTTTTATGAGCGGCAAAATAGCCCGAGCGCAATTTCCCCAGCTCTGCGACAAACTCGACATCCGTGTATCTCGTTTCCTCTTCGATCTCCCGCGATGCGGCTGTCTCGGCACTTTCTCCCTCTTCGATACCTCCTATGATGAAGGTTTTCCATCCGAATTTCTGCCAATCGAGACAAACGAACTCATTTGTTCGCGGGTTCCAGAGGATGACGTTGATTGTGGGACGTTCAACAACATGAAGCCCTGGGTGAAGCTTCGAGTCCTCGTCCTCAAAATAAGGAACTTCCTCATCCGTTTTCTTCATCTTCTTCATACTAACACCTCCATTCTTGTTTTCTGATGATTCACGTAAAGATCAATTCATGGGGAAGAATGTCGCAAACTCACTTATTAGTCAATATCGCCTTGATGCGACGGACGCCAGCGGAGCTGGCTTCTTCTTTGAGAATCTTGAAATGGCCGAGTTCATTGGTATTAGATACGTGCGGGCCGCCGCAGAATTCTATTGAATCGCCAATCGTATAGACCGAGACCATGTCAGGATAGGTAGCGCCAAATTCGTGTTCGGCATTGAGCTTCTCGGCATCTTCTTTTTTCATCACGTCATGCACGACCAGTATCGCTGCGGCAATCTTCTCATTCACTATTTTTTCTACTTCAGCAATTTGCTCGGGAGTCATCTTCTGGCCGTATGAAAAATCGATGCGCAGACGCTCGCTCGTGATATTTGAGCCGCGCTGATGCACTTCGTTCCCGAGCACTTTTTGCAGTGCGTTGAGGAGCAAATGGTGCGCCGTGTGCAACTTGGTCGTCATCTCGCTCGCGTCAGCGAGGCCGCCTTTAAACTTCTGCTCGCTCCCCGCGCGCGAGAGCGCCTGATGCTCTTGCATCTGCTTCTCCACTTTTTCAAGATCAACAGAAAATCCCTTTTCTTTCGCAATTTCTGCCGTGAGCTCAATCGGGAATCCGTAGGTCGTGAAGAGCATAAATGCGTCAATGTCACTACCCATCTTCTCCAGCTCGCGCATGCCATTGCTTAGTGTCTTTCTGAATTGCGTTTCTTCTGCACGAAACTCATCATCGTGTCTACCAGAAATCTCACCGAGTATCACCTCTTTGATACCTAGACGATCTACTTCTCGTATCGCGCGACGGATGAGGCGGCGCAAAATGTATCCTTGTTCTGTGTTAGCAGGGCGAAGTCCAGCATCAAACATGACCGAAGCCGCTCGGGTGTGATCCATGATTATCCTGAAAGATTTTTGTATCAAGGCGAAACCTTGATATTTTTCCTCATATTTCTTACCCGAATTCTTCTCAAGCACGGCGCGAGGAGCGTCAAATATATCAATCAAAAATACATCTGGATTCCCGCGCGTTGCCGCTGTAAGCCGCTCAAGCCCGCCACCGAAGTCTACGTTTTGTTGTGGGAGTTTATCAAATGAGCCATTCGCATTTTTTACATACTCCATAAACACCGAGTTGCCAATCTCTATGAAGCGCCCGCAGTCGCAGTTCGGATGGCACTCTTCTCCACATGCCGGGTCATGCTGTGTACCGAAGTCAAAAAAGATTTCTGAATCCGGGCCGCCAGGCTCCCCAGCCGGCATCTTATCGGGCGTGCCAGGGCGACTCCACCAATTCTTTTTCGCGTCATAAAAAAGAATGTGATCCTCCGGCATGCCCACATTTTTCCAAATCTCTGCTGACTCAGTATCCTTCGGTAAATTAAATGTCTCGTCTCCGGCAAAACACGTCACCCACAAACGATCTTTCGGGAGTTTGAGTTCCTCTGTCAAGAATTCGTAAACCCACGGCAACTGCTCTTTTTTAAAATAATCACCGAGCGACCAGTTACCGATCATCTCAAAAAAAGTCGTGTGGCGATTGTCGCCCACTTCATCAATATCTTGTGCGCGGAAGCAGAGCTGCGAATCAGCAAGGAGCCTCCCTTCTGGATGCGGCTGACCGAGGAGATACGGCACCAAGGGCTGCATGCCGCTGCTGGTAAAAAGTGTGGTTGGGTCGTTTTCGGGCACAATAGCCGCACTCGGGATAATCACGTGCCCGCGCGCCTTAAAAAAAGCTAGGTAACGACTCCGCACTTCTGAAACAGTCATAGGAAAAAGATAGCACGAAGAAAGAGATTCCTGTACTATTCGTGCACAATGAAATACGAAATACACACACTTAAAAATGGTCTTCGAGTTATCCTCGCCCCGATGCCAGAGGCGGCTACTGCTACGTTTATTATCATGACCGGCACAGGCTCGCGATACGAAAATAAGGAAGAGAACGGTCTCGCCCACTTCCTTGAGCACATGTTCTTCAAGGGCACAAAGAAACGTCCTAATGCGCGCATCATCAGTAGCGAGCTCGAAGCGATCGGGAGCGTCTACAATGCCTTCACCTCAAAAGATCAAACCGCCTATTGGGCTAAGGTTTCAAAGCAGTATCTCGATACCGCTATTGATGTATTGAGCGACATGTTCCTCAACTCTGTGTTGCCCGCCAAAGAAATAACAAAAGAACGCGGCACAATTATTCAAGAAATCGACATGTACGAAGACATGCCGATGAGAGACATCGGTGACATGTTCGAAACTCTTGTCTTCGGTGCAGAACATCCACTCGGGCGGACAACCATCGGGCCAAAAGAGAATATTCGTACATTCAGCCGAAAAGATTTTACAGAATATCTAAAGAGGAATTACACATCAGATAATACGGTCGTCTGCGTCGCGGGCTCGTTCTCTACACCAAAAGTGCTCGAAAAGATCCGTCGAGAATTTGGACGCATCAAACGCACTGAGCAGCCTGTGCTCGTACCGTTCACCGGTACTCAAAATGAGCCGCGCGTCTTTATAAAACAAAAGAAAACAGACCAGACACAGCTTATGATTGGTATGCAAAGTTACCCGTATCTACATAAAGACGAATATGCACTCGCGGTACTCGCGACTATTCTCGGGCAAGGAATGAGCAGCCGCATTTTTATTGAAGTGCGCGAGAAGCGCGGGCTAGCGTATTCTGTGCGTGCATGGGCAGAAAAATATCCTGATACCGGTTATTTTGTAGTGCAGGCGGGCATAGAACATGCAAAGGTACAAAAGGTGGTCGAGACGGTTCTCGCTGAATTCAGAAAAATAAAGCGCGAGAATGTCTCGGCGGCAGAGCTCAAGAAAGCGAAGTCATTTATCAAGGGCACATTGGCGATCTCGCTCGAGACGAGCGATGGAGTTGCTGGCGACGCGGCTTCATCGCTTGTAACTATCGGCAAAATCCGCAAACTAGAAGAGAGTTTGCGAAATATCGATAGAGTAACCGCCGCCGACATTAAACGCGTCGCCAATGACATTCTTCGCACAGAAAAGTTAAACCTCGCAATAATCGGCCCGCATGCGCAAAAAGAAAAGTTCCTTCCCCTTTTGCACATCTAACTCTGTAGTTTAGCAGGTTTGTTGAAGTCGGACTTCCACAGGATTGGCTGTATTTTGGAAATCACAACCAGTCAATAGGTGTCTCGCCGTGGGCGGTGAGATATTCATTTGCTTTAGAGAAGTGCTTGCAGCCGAAGAAGCCAGAGGCGGCGGAGAATGGCGAGGGGTGAGGAGCTTCCAATACCAGATGCTTACTTCTATCAATGTGCGCGCCCTTCGCTTTGGCATAGTTGCCCCAGAGCATGAAAACAAGCCCTTCGCGTTCTTCAGATAGAGCTTTAATGACCGCATCGGTAAACTGCTCCCAGCCACGCCCTTGATGCGATCCGGCCTGATGCGCGCGCACTGTGAGTGTCGCATTCAATAATAAAACCCCCCGCTCTGCCCAGCGCGACAAATCCCCGTTACTTTTTGTGGATGTCTGACATCCGCAGTCACTCGCGATCTCTTTAAAAATATTCTGAAGTGAAGGCGGGATTGCAGTGTTTTCGTCAACTGCGAACGCAAGACCGTTGGCTTGGCGCACTCCATGATACGGGTCTTGTCCAAGAATCACGACTTTTACCTTATCAAATGAACAGAGATCAAAAGCGCGAAAAATGTTTTTTGGCGCTGGATACACTACTCCCTTTTTATATTCATCTTTTACAAATGCCGTCAGTTCTGCAAAATAGGCTTTTTCAAATTCGCCCTGTAGATGTGCTGCCCATGACGACTCTATCTTCACATTCATGTTTTTATTTTCTCTTTTTGTTCTCCGTGTGCAAGGCGAGTAACTTCTTCCCCGCAATGTCGCGATAGCGGCAATAGTCACAATCAGGATGTGCATCAGGTATCGCATCACTATCGAGGCATTTTTTTATCTCGAGAATCGTCGGTTCTACCCAAGAATCATCACCATCATACGGTATGAGCGTCAATTCAAAATTAAGAATGCCATCAAATGCTTTTCTATCTTTGTCGGCATTTGCATAAACAAAATAACCGGTATTTGAGACCTTGAAACCGCTTTTTCTAAAGAGCCACTGGTATATCTCCATCTGACGCTTATAGCCACCGTGCCAGTCTTCGTCGAGGGATTCTATTTTCTCGTCCTTGCTGGTTGATTTGTAGTCAACAATGATGAGTTCGCCATCGGGCTTGACCCATACATCGTCAATTGCCCCTGATATTCGAAACATCGTCGGTTCATGCGTGATCTCGATGCCTTTAAAATTCTCTCGCCACACATTCAGATTCGCATGTTCGAATGGAATAGCATCGAGTCCATATGCCTGCATAAGCGGATGCGCCACTTTATCCGCACGATGGATATCGAATTCTTTTTTTAATAATGCATCAACGGCCGAGTTGAGATTGAAGGGGTAGCCGGGCGGGCGGGCGGTTCCGAGCTTGTTGTCCAGATAAAAACAACGCGGACAATCTATAAATAAACTTATCTTTGATCGCGAGAGACGGAAGTTGCTACCGCCATAATTCCATCCGGGATTTCGATCGGGTTTATAGTACTTACTCATGAGGTAGTCGTGAAGTAGGCGATCACCGGTGCACCAGTATCAAAATCAACATACACACTATTGCGAGCGGGATCGAAGTCGCTGCCGGCATCATCGCGATAGAGCTGGACAACGTATGATTGCTCAGGCACCGTCGCACGCAAGAGAGGAACTGATAAGGCGCTACGCGGGCCCTCTACACGCGCAGCACCAAGGACATTCCCCAGACTATTGCTCTGAACCTCCCGTACTGCAACCCAGACACCTGGTGGTGGCACGGTAATCGATTCAATCATTACGATATCGCCAGCAGGTTGATCCGCAACAGAAACTGCCCCACTCTCTCCGGCTGTTTGTGTTGTACTCGTTGCGGTAAACGAAGATGGTAGCCCCGTGGACAAGAAGAGAGAGTCGTTGCCAAAAAAATAAGCTCCTGCAAGCAGAACGCCAAGCATGGTGCCGGCGACAAAAGAGCTGATTGAGAAGCCGAAGGTATTAGAAGGAAGCGTCATATTGAAACAGTATCATGTGGTGTGTCAGAAAGCGCGAGGAGGCCCTCGGCTTCAGCGAGGAGTTCACCAACTCGATCGGGAGAGAAATGTAGGGAATCGAGTGCACGACGATCATGCACAATCTCGTCAACGGCAATGACCCCCTGCTCAATAAGGATCTTTTTTTCAGAGTGCGAGAGTCCAGTTAGTGTCGTGATCGGGTACACTTTCGCGCGACTCATTCGCATAAAGAGACTGTCATTCACCGGATACCCCCATCCGAGTAACTCTACATTTGCACACTCTGCATAAGCGATTGCTTCAGAAGTGAATTTGGTATTGGTCACTAGAAGTCCGCGATCGATTTGGCATAACCGTGTCCCAGCATCACATGAGAAAATATCCTCAAAACGACTCTTCACGTAGAGCGCTACTTTAAGATCAGTCTTGTAACCAGGGTCGTTATGGTACTTAAGTTCTGCCGCAAGAAAAACACCTTGTTCCGGATGTGTCGCATAGAGATCTACCTCGTGAGCCACGCATCTCCCTTGCAGTATTTTGCGCGTCTCGACTTGCCACCCTTCTGCACGAAAAAGGTGTGAGACGAAATCTTCGAAGGGATGTCCGGTGGGACCAAGCTCTAAGAGCGCGCGGCGAAGTGCGTAGCGTGCCGCGATTGGACGAGCCTCTTTGCGCAAAAGCGTAAAAGCGCGTGTATAGACCTCTTTTGAAGATGCTCCTGGTATCACCGTGTTCGTGATCATTTCGACTATATGCGATGCCGTATGTTCACCTGCACCTGCCCTCCGTAGTGAAGTGGTAAGTCGTATTGGATCAAATATTTCGCGTGTCCCGTCAGCTTTAACGATAATCGGGAGCGATGTCATAACACACTTGTGGTCGCTATAGAATCGTTAACCGTTGCAGTAATCGGCGTTTGTGCAGGAGCTGAAATCGTTACTGAAAAATTTGCCGTGGTGGGTAATTGGAGACAAACGTCTGTATTTTTTGGCATATCGATTGCTACAAGAATACTCTGTGTGCTCGATGCATCACCGGTCAATGTTGCGCTCGCAGTAGCTGTCGTGCATGCATTCGGCGCTTCAATCGTTCCAGTGATTGTGTGTACACCCTTCTTAAAGGTATCGTGGAGCTTGACCGGTGGTATGCTCTCCGTCTCAGACGATGCGAGCGGGGTGTGGACAACATCGCGTGTGTGCGGCACCGAGAACGCGAAGCCGATAATGAGAACGAGTGCGATGATAGCTGCGGCAATCCCAAGGCGCTTATGACTCATGCGTTAATAATACCACCGCCAACCAGTTCGTCATTGGTGGTGTAGAAGACAGATGACTGCCCGGGCGCAGGAATGTCTAGCAACGGTTGTGTGCATATAAAACGATCTCCTTGCACGTGGCCCGCGCTGCGCGGGCCACGATAACGTATCCGTGCGCTCGTCACTCGATCTGGATCAGAATGCCAGTTTGCATTCGTGAATTTTATTTCTGTGACTGCTTCCTGCCTCCTGCTCCTGCTCACTATCAATTCTTTCTTCTCTACATTTTTCCCAATCACGTACCCGCCATCGACTCGCTGGCCGATAGTATATAAAATTGCTGGATTATCACTCCCCAATTCGCGCTGCAAGAATTCTTTGATAGAAACAGACCCCAAGAAGCAGACGCCCTGACTGTCCTTTTTCTCGGCGACCGGCAGGTTAAATTTCTTTGCGAGTTTACGCACTTCTTCTTTTTTCATATTTCCTACCGGAAAAATAGCTGCTGCCAAAATATCTTTTGGCACCGCCCAGAGAAAATAGCTTTGATCTTTTTCTCCCGCGCGATAATGCCCCATCGCGATCGCGTCAGCACCAGAAGCTTTTGCGAAACTATAAAACACTCCGAACTTCACCTCTTTATTGCACATCACATCAGGGTTCGGTGTTCGCCCCGCGCGATATTCGGCGAGTAGATACTCAACGACACTTTTTTTGTATTCGGCACTCGCATCTAGAGTGAGAAAAGGAATGTGCAGACGCGCCGCGACGCGCATCGCGTCGCGGCGTTCTGCCGCCCAGGTGCAAGACATCCCCTGCGGATACCATCCCTTGATAAACACGCCTGTCACCCGTGCGCCAGCCTGCTGCAAGAGTGCAGCAGACACAGCCGAATCCACCCCGCCTGAAAGCCCTACAAATATTTTCTTCCCGCGTACCTCTTCCATTTTCATAAATACATCTAACCACAATTTGACTTTTTTATATAGTGTTGATAAGCTACTCTCGGATTGATTGAAAAATAAAAAAGAGGAGGTTCGTATGGGAAGATTTATGTTAGTGGCGCGAAGTTTCGTGATCAAAAATGGAAAGTTGTTGCTTATCCGAAGAGTTGAATCCGATTCTCACAATCCAGGTCTTTGGGAGTGTCCGGGCGGAAAGATTGATGAAAGGCATGGATTCCCGTATGGCCGGATGCTAGAAGTCATGGAAGAAACTGGACTTCTTGTGGAACCTGTCTCACGTATCTCTTATGTAGAAAACTACGTTATCCCTGATGGCAAGCATGCCGGAACAAGCTGCCTTCGCGTCTTTAGTCTCATGCGGCCGAAAAATGAATATGCTGAAGTCGAACTAAATGAGAGGGAGCATGACAGTTTCGTGTGGGTCACATATCCAGAAATGTTGAAGTATGACCTCACTCCCGAGGTTCGGAACGCGGCAAAAGCACTAAGTGACTATCTGTTTTGATCAGATCGCAGGAAGGGGCGTCAAGCCCTCTCCTGCGATTTTTATTATCGCAAATACTTTCGTATGTTTGTCTGGTGCACAGCATATGTCTTGGCGTAGTGCATCAAGCCATCCTTGCCCGTGAGATAATAGAGAAAATCAGTTTTTGTTGGATTCAGCACTGTTTCAAGAGCATCGAGTCCAGGGTTGCATATTGGCGCCGGGGGGAACCCGGTGTGTGTATATGTATCAGGAGCCGCGTCCACTTGGAGCGGCATACCGAGCGCGAGACGTTTCCAGAGGATACCCGCGACGATATGCCGATCTTCATTCGTTCTTGCTTCTTTTTCAATAATGGCAGCCATGTTCACGATATCAGAGAGCGAGTGCCCCGACGCCAGTATCTCTCCAGACAAAGATGCAATCCTCGTGTCGAAGTTATCGCGCATTTTTTTCACGATTGTGGTGGCATCGGTCGATGAAGAGAAAAAATATGTGTCTGGGAAAAGATAGCCTTCAGAGGATCCCCCTGCTGAGATAAATTCTCCTGCGGATATTGCTGGGAACATGCTAGCGACCTGCTCCGCTGCTTTTTGTACCGTTATCCCTTCAACAAAGGTAACGCGTATCGGCGGTGGAATCGGCGGTGGGAAAATAATTCGACGATAGTGGTAGGCGCCTCCGGCGATAAGAACGATGGCACACAACACCACACCTATCCACAACACGTGTGTCTTGAAAAAATCCATATACATCACATCGGCAAGTTAGCAGGTGCTTCACCCGTCGCCGATTGGATGCGCTCTAAGCTCGGTGTCGCAATTGACTGTGAAGGGATGTGGAAAATTGTCGCAATCTCCTCTGTACTCATCACCATAATATCGTCGTGCGAGATGCCAAATGAAAACGGTTCATAGAAAAATTGCCTACGGCGATAGGCCTCGATCATCTTACGTCGGTATTCATTCTTTCTCCGATCAACGCCGATCTCCCAAGGATAATCATCAAATGTTTTCATCCATGCACTCGAGTTAATACCATTCCATTCCTCAGTGTTAAATGGTTTAAATAGGCTGACCATATGAACAACGAATGGCACATTGAACTTTGAACCCGGCTTGACCAAATACACACCACGAATGCCGACGTCAAAAGCCAATTTGGTAGTGTTACGTTCTATAGCGGCTATTTTTTCCGTCTGACCCTTTGTTGGACTTGGGAAACCTGGACGCTCCTCTCCAGTCACAGGATCGGTGTATTTATCACGAGTATCCTCACGAATCTTGCTTATCAGTTCTTTCGCCTGATCCCTCCATGTATACATTCGCGACGGTTTCCCTGGTACTGACACAAATTTATGATACTTCTCACCCTTATGGAAACGGATTACAATCTGTAACCAAACATATTCATCCTTCCCTATCGAACCCATGTATTCAATAATGCTCGCGAGCGGATCAACCTGTTCCGGCTCTTTCTGCACTTTGTCGAGCCCGTATTCAACGTACGTCTTTATTGGGAGAGGATCTTGATCCTTAGCTGTGTGCTTAAAATCACACCCCCACACACCCCATCCTTCTTCGGCATTCGGATTGATGGTTCGCGTATAATCAGGAACTTCGACGATCTGTACACCGGGATACTGCGCATACATCTGTGCCTCTACAATCTGGCGGAATCCTACGCGCGTCCAAATATAAAAATGTACCTGGCCTCCAAATGAGGCGATTTCTAGAGAAAACCAGGTTCGAACACTCCCCTTGATCCACTTCAGATACCAGTTCGACTCGCCTCCTGACTGGTGGAGTGAAGAAAGAAATGCCTCCATAGCAAGTGGCGTCTTCACAAGATTCCTCGGTGGCTTTATCTCGAGCAGAACGGTCTTCTGATTGGAAATGAATTCAGAACGTCTCCAGATAACCCAGATCGTCCACGCACTCGCTATTAGAAGGAACGGGAGCCATATAGGAGCCAAGAAGAGCGCTAGTGAAAAAGCAAAAGAAACTCCTTGCGGCATAAAAATAAACGAGACAAGGAGGATAGCAGCACCTAGTATAAATACAGGCCATGGTTCAACCCGAACGCCGGAATTATCCCTCAGACCGCCCGTGAACTTTCCAATCCCTGCTAGAAATGGGAGCATAGATACGTGGAGTATAGCAATAAAATCGGCGGCGCTTTTAGCGCCGCCGATTTTATGTGCATTACTACGACGCTATATAACGACCGTCTTTGAGGCGCTTGAAGTAACGCGAATCGTTCAAATTAACGAGAATGGTATTGTCCTTAACAAAACGCGCGCGCTTCACCTGTTTGATAATCTCATCTTTCTTCATCGGACCTTCTTTCTCGAGCGTCTCGCGGATAACATCGCGTACAACACCGGGCGTATAGCCCCACTCAGTGAGCGCATACAACCCACGACCGACAAGTACAAAACGTGGATCCTTGATGAGTTCGTTGTGGGTGGTCGCAATGTGCGCCTTCTTAGAAAAAAGCGTGCTAATTGCCTTTGAGACTGCGGAGAAGTGCATTGGAGCGCCATTACGCTTAATAGCGAGATAGGCGTAGTCACGAATGCCTTTGATGCGAATGGCAGGAGCGCTCATGCGGCCCCACTCGGCGAGCGGATTGTTGCCGATGTGCTTGCTGAGCGAGAGCCAGCGCTTCAAGACCTCTTCATTCTTATAAGCATCGTTGACGGACTTGAGTTCATCAAGAAAACGATCGAGAATTTCTCCTTCTGTCACTACTTCGTCATCAGAAAGCGATGAGTAGAGTTTTGAAAGTGCTTCGTGGATATTCTTCGCAGTCGCATGATCGACGTGCCAACGGGCAAGGAAGTCGTTTGTCTCACGCTCACGGAAGAACGCTGAGTCAACCATAAGGAAAAAGCGGAATCGGTTGCGACTCTTCTCATCCTTCCCGAGTGCAGTAAGGAGAGCTTCCTCTGGGACAATAACGCCGAGTGATTCGATATAGGAGGCGATCTCTTCAAAGGCTGCTTTTGCTTCTTTAAAAGCTTTGCTGGCACGCACCGCATCAAGCCCGGCTGCCTCGATCTGGCGCACGCGCTCACGGGTGATGCTGGAGCGATCGCCGATCGCCTCAAGGGTCTCGCGTGGGTTCGCACCAAGGCCGAAGCGGCGAACGAGCACATCACGCGCGCGCTCTGGCGCAGCGGCGAGAAGCCGCTTCACTAGCGCAGTGCTATCAAATGAAAACGAAGCTGCAGCAATAGCCGAAGCCTTCCCGCCCTTCTTCACCTTGGTTACTTTTTTCATGTGGTGTAATTTATAGCAAATGCTTTATAAAGAGTCAATAGGCGCGATTATACCACAAGATTTAATATTTTACCTGGTACGTAAATGACCCGTTTGGGCTCCTTTCCACCGAGCGCGGTGACGACAGTAGAGAGTCGTAACGCCTCAGATTTCACCACCTCTTCAGAAGCGTCGTGAGCAAGTGTGACAGAGCCACGGCGCTTGCCGTTTACCTGCACAGTGATTTCGATCTCCGTCTCAGCGACAAGATCAGCAACAGGCCATGTCTGCTGATGCACACTTCCCTCCCCACCAAGTCTCTCCCAGAGATGTTCGGCGAGATGCGGTGCAAATGGCGCGAGCATAATAATAAGATCTTTGAGAACATTTGCAGGAATAGTTTCGGCTATCTCGAGTTCATTCATCAAAATCATAAGTGCCGAAATGCTGGTGTTGAATTTAAACCGATCGCCGTCTTCTGCAACCTTCACACTCGCCCGCGCGAGTGCCTCCTGAATGTTTGGACTTACGAAGT
>JBAZRE010000006.1:0-25992 GCA_041663025.1 Minisyncoccota bacterium | reverse complement strand
CCGGTTCATTATAGGGGCCAATAAAAGCAAGATAGATTCTCACTGCGTCAGCGCCATACTTCTGCACGAAATCATCGGGGTTAATAACATTCCCTTTTGACTTGCTCATCTTCTGACCATCGGGGCCCATGATGAGCCCGCGATTGAATCGTTCGCTAAAAGGTTCTTCAGCCGGCACCAGCGCGAGATCATAGAGCGCCTTCATAAAGAATCGTGCGTAGAGCACGTGCATGGTAGTGTGCTCACTCCCACCCGAATAACGGTTGATCGGCAACCACTTCTTCATCAGCGCAGCGTCAGAAAAACTTTGCGAATCTTTTGGATCAAGGTAGCGGAGAAAGTACCATGATGAATCCACAAAAGTATCAAGAGTATCGTATTCTGGCGTCCATCCCTCGCCAAAAATGCGTGTGACGCGCTCTTGCAATTCTTTTGACGAGGCGAGTGGGGCTTTACCGGTCGGGGTGAAATCTGCATCGGTCGGTAAAAGCCACGGCAGATGCTCAGCTGGGATCGCGTGTGGCTTACCTTCTGGGTCATATACGATCGGTATGGGGCAGCCCCAGTATCTCTGCCGGCTCACAAGCCAATCACGTAGACGGTATTGTGTAGCTTTTTCACCACCAACAGCCGCGACAATGTCCCATTGTGCTTCCTCGCTATTGCGTCCTGTGAATTCGCCAGAATTGACAAGGATACCGGCGTTAAAAATCGGTGCATCTTTAACGAAATCTGTAGTGTTGTAGAGATGTTCAATTTCCGCAGCGCGATCTACTGTTGCATTTGCTGGTGATATCACTCCCACAATCGGTAAATCAAATTTCTTTGCAAACTCGTTATCCCGGTCATCGTGAGCGGGGACGGCCATGATTGCGCCCGTGCCATACGAGCCAAGGACGTAGTCAGCAATATAAATTGGGATTTCTTCTTTGGTCGCTGGGTTTATTGCTGAAATGCCTTCGAGTTTTACCCCTGTCTTTTCTTTATGCTCACTTCTTTCTCTCTCTGTTTTTTTCTTCGTCGCTTCTACATATTCATCCACTTCTCCTTTGTTCATGATGGATTTACGAAGTCCATCAATAAGTGAGTGTTCGGGGGCTAGTACTAGATACGTCGCGCCGAATACAGTATCTGGCCGTGTGGTGAAAACCTTGATGTATTGGACATCCGATGTCCCTTGCGCATTTAGGACATCGGATGTCCTAACCTCGAAATTAAGATATGCCCCTTCTGACTTCCCTATCCACGCTCTCTGCGCGTCTTTAATCTCTTCACGCCACGGGAGCGTATCTAAGCCAACGAGCAGTCGCTCAGCATATTGAGTAATTTTTAAGAACCACTGCGTGAGCCTCTTCTCTTCAACTGCGGTGCCACACCGCTCGCAACAGCCGTCAACCACTTGTTCGTTGGCGAGCACTGTCTGATCCTTCGGGCACCACTTCACCGCCGCTTCACGATGCTCAGCGAGCCCGTGCTCAAAGAGCTTCACAAAGAGCCATTGTGTCCGTTGGTAATAACTCGGCTCGCAGGTGACCACTTCTTTACTCCAATCAAACGAAGCGCCCATACTCGCGAGCTGTTCGCGCATGCGTTCCATATTTTTGTAGGTCCACTCTTTCGGATCCTCGCCATGCTTTATTGCCGCGTTCTCGGCCGGCAGACCGAAGGCGTCAAAACCAATCGGGAACAAGACATTCTTCCCGCGCGCTCGAAGCATGCGCGCGTAAATGTCAGTCACCGCGAATGCATACCAGTGCCCGATGTGGAGATCGCCGGAGGGATACGGGAACTCGGTGAGCAGGTAGTAAGGTTCTTTCGATTCGTCCGAGAGATCAGCGGTATACAGATCAAGCGCTGCCCACTTCTCTTGAGCTTTTTTCTCTATTGCATGATGATCGTACGCCATGTGTTACAAGGTTAAACCTTAGAACAAAAGGGTTAGGGCTGAACCTTGGCGTTCAGTGGCGGATAGAAGCTGGGATCGATCGTGCGATCAAAGCACACAGTGCCCGCGCCATGCTGCCAATTGTCTTGCGGTGCAATGCCGCCCTTAATGCCCGCTGGCACAGGCGCAACTGCGCGAGTCTCAAGAGCTGACTGATTAGCACGACTCGCCGCGCTGAAGGTGGCACAGAGTTTGAACGAGAGTCCTTCGCCAGGTTGATACACATAGGATGCTCCTGTTTGTGGGTCGGTCGGCACGGGACCATAGTTGAGTGAATTGTTGAGGTCAGTGATGACTCCCGGCAATTTTTGTTTCGCTTGATAATACCCAATCACTTGTGACTGGATGTTTTGCAGATCACTCACCTTCTGTCCATCGAAGCGTGCGAGACGCGCTTGTGCAGGCGTACCAACAATAAAGAACCCAGCACCAATAGTCACTATCGCCAAAACTGCTACTCCGATACGGACCATATTTCGACGTGATGGATTGGTGTCCCAATAATTCCTCAAGTCAGCGAAGAAATGCATAAATACTCCAGCGGCAACCAGTATGATTACAGCCACTTTGAGTATGAATGCGGTCGTGAGCTCCTCTCCGCTAAGGAATGTGGTGAGGAGTGTTATTAGGTCAGCAACCATAGCGGCGCCAGCTAAGAAGAGGGTTAATATAATAGCCCATCGTCTCACCCATATTTCTTTGCGTGACGGATCTTTGTCCGAATCTCTGCGGATTACGTACATCAGTAGCAGATACACCGGCAACAGAACAATCACAGACGCCATCTCACCGCTTATACCGCTTTGATATGGATCTGCTGGATAATAGGAAAGCGCGTTCGGGAATGTGTAATTGATGTAGTCAAAAACAAGAAACGTATAAGCAATAACAGTCCAATAAAACGAAATAATTGCCCCTGCCCACAAGAAGAAATCTTTTGCTGTTGTTTTTGGTTTGTCCATAGGGCGCATTATACCACTTATTTCAACCGTGGAGGAAGACCACCACGTCTCCATCCTTCACGATGTAATCTTTGCCTTCGGTGCGCACTTTGGCAGTCTCGCGCGCGGCGGCCCATGAGCCGGCAGCGAGGAAATCTTCGGTCGAGACAACTTCAGCCCGGATAAATTTATCCAAAAAGTCTGTGTGGATAGCGGCGCCGGCTGCCGGCGCCGCGCTACCTCTCGGTATCGTCCACGCACGCGTCTCGTCTGTGCCAGTAGTGAAAAATGAAATGAGGCCGAGGATCTCATACGCACCGCGAATAAGCCCAGCGAGGCCGTCATCCTGTGTGCCGAATTCTTGGCGGAAGGTGTCGCGATCCTCATCAGCAACATCATTGAGCTCCCTCTCAATCGCCGCGTCCACGATGACATACGCGCCACCGAGCGTTTTGATGAGTTCGTACGCCTTCTCCGCGCGCCCATCAGCGAGCTCGTTGATATTGTGCCCGCCATTTTTTGTATTCAACGCATAGAGAATCGGTTTCATGGTGAGCAGATTCAGCGAGGCAACTATTTTCTTCTCGTCATCTGAGAGCCCGGCATGAAGCGCGAGCTTCCCTGCTGTGAAATTCTGTTCGAGTTTGGTGAGTACTGCATCTTCAGAAATCGCATCCTTGCGTCCAGCTTTAATGTCGCCACCAATCTTATCGCGACGCTTCTGCACCTGCTCAGCATCGGCAAGCACGAGTTCAAGATTGATTACCTCAATGTCTTTATATGGCTCTACGATATTATCAACATGGACAATGTTTGTATCATCAAAAAAGCGCACGACTTGTAGAATAGCGTCTGTCTCACGAATGTTCGCTAGGAATTGGTTCCCCAATCCCTCACCCTGCGCGGCGCCCTTCACCAACCCTGCAATGTCGACAAATTCTATCGCCGCCGGGATCGTCTTCGCTGATTTGGAGAGATCTGAAAGTTTTTTGAGGCGCACATCTGGCACGCCGACAACACCGACCGATGGGTCAATGGTGCAAAAGGGATAATTCTCCGCAGGCACCGACGCTTTGGTGAGTGCATTAAATAACGTGGACTTCCCCACGTTCGGCAACCCGACAATTGCGATTTTCAACATATCTGCACCCTAGAGCTACTTTATCTTTTGCGCAAGAAGGCGGATGGAGTGGAGAACCACAAAGAGAACCGCAGTGAGCACGATATAGAGCGCAATAGCCGCGCCAAAGGAGATCGGCAGTTGGCCAAGCGTTGCATACGCGAGCAGCCACCAAGCGGAGAGTGTGGCAGCCGAGCCGAGCGAGAATGAGAGATAGTGCCTAGCAAGCGCCCACGAGAGACCAATGATCAAAAGCGCGAGAGTCATGAAAATCCAATAACTCGCAGTCAGCGCCGGTTGCATCACAACGTTTAGCACATATGCGATGACAATGAGTGCGAGCGAAGCGAGCAATAGGAGAGTCATGCCGAAGCGCAATCCGTGAGTTATGATATTGATGTGTGCGCGTTCGGCGGAATCTATCTTGCCATCGCCTGCCCGCCCTGCATGCGCAGGCGTTGCAGGCGGGCGCATGGCGTAGATATAAACGAGTTCTGCCCAGATCGCGGTAAAAGCGCCGGTAAAGGCTCCGAGCATTTGGCAAAAGAGGAGGAAGAGGACAAGAGTAGTCATATTATTTTTTCTGCATGAGAACAGAGAGCTCGGCGCGATATTTCTTCATCACCTCCATTGACGCCTTCATCTCATTCTCACCACCCTTCTTGCGCCGTTCAATCTCTTCGCCGATTTTCTTAAATAGTTGCGGATCCTTTGAGACAAGTTCGGTCATCTGTTCGCGCTGTGACGCTGGCACATCCTTCAACTTCCACTTGGCATACTGATTGAATAAAAAGCTTTGGACGGACATGTAGGAATTTAAGAAATATTTTTACGCAAAGACATTCCACGAATCGTGCGTGTGGTGAAGTAGAGTGCCATGAGAGAGAGGAGTGCAATCCCTTCGATATAGAAGAACGTTGGCTCAAAGATGCTCACTCCGGAGCGATAATGTGCGACTGCGGTCATCCCGAAGAGGAGCGTTCCGTACACCGCGAAAAAAGAGTTGACCCAATGGATCCATATCACTGCCGGATTCGTGATGCCTGCCGCGATGACAAGCAGCACCGCCGATATGACGGCGCCTGGAGTTGAGAGCGGGAGATCAGCGCCGGTAGACTGCGCGACAATGACTAAGATTGCACCTATGACAAAGAGTGCCCGCACGGCATCGCCATGATAATGCGGCATGCTGTGGTGGGGCGGCACCATTCCCCCACTTGCCAGATCGCCACCGCCATTGTCTTCAGACATACCCCCAGTATAGCACTCCACAGGGTGTGGTATACTAGGCAGGTCAAGTCAGCATTACAAAATAAGATTCATTATGGCAATAAATTCAGCTCTATCAAAACCGCTTACCCTCTCTCCTGAATTGGAGGCAGTCGTCGGCGCAGGCCCGATGCCGAGAACAGAAGTGGTAAAGCAGCTTTGGGTGTACATTAAGAAGCACGATCTTCAGAATCCTCAGAACAAGAGAAACATTCTCGCTGATGATAAGCTGAAGCCAGTCTTCGGTGGCAAGGGCGAAGTTACTATGTTCGAGATGACCAAGCTCGTCTCCGCACACTTGAAGTAATTCGGATACAAAAGATTAAGGGCGGCACCATATAATGGTGCCGCCCTTTTTCGATTTGTTTACTCACCAAACGCCCTGTTGAAGATATAGTCAACATGGGCGAGTTTCGTTCCCAGGTTGAAGCAGGAGCGAAGTTCGTCGCGCGATACATACGCCATCACTTCTTCTTCCGCGCAGAGTGCATAGAAGAAGTCAGTATCATCTTCCCAGCATTTGAGTGCGACATTGCGCACGATAGTGTGCGCGTCTTCACGCGGAAAATTACTTTTCTTCGCGAATAGCATCATGACGTCCTGCGAGAAGACGAGCCCTTTAGTCGCCATGAGATTGCGTAGCATCTTATCAGGGAAGACGCGCATGTTCTCGACAATGCTGGTCAGCCGAGCCAGAACATAATCTACCAAGATTGACGAATCAGCGAGAATCACGCGCTCCGACCCCGAATTATCGAGGCTCCTCTCGTGCCAACAGCTCGCGAGATTCTCGAGCGCTACCAAATAGTTGGTACCAGGTATTCGCATTAATCCCGAGATATTTTCATTTCCAACTGGATTTTTCTTATGCGGCATGGCACTGGACCCCTTCTGCGCCGTACCGAACGGCTCCATCACCTCTCTGATTTCAGTTTGAGACAAGAGCCGCAAGTTGGTCGCAATTTTTCCGATTGACCCCGCGAGATTCGCGAGCGTAGACATGTAAAGCGCAGCTATATCGCGCGAGATGATCTGCGTGGCGATGATTGGCTGGAGGCCCAGCTTCGCACAAACAGCTTCCTCAATCTCTGGGCTAATGGTATACATGCCCACTGCCCCACTCAGCTTACCGACCGACACTTCTTCTCGCGCCAGAGCAAGCCTCTTACGGTGCCGGCCAAGTTCGGCGTACCAGTTTGCGAGCTTCACGCCGAATGTTATCGGCTCAGCATGAATCCCGTGTGTGCGACCGATCTCCGGAGTATCCTTGAACTCATAGGCGCGTTTTTTAATCGCGTTCATGAGCTTGTCTACGTCCGCGATGATGATGTCAATACTGGCGCGCATCTGTAATGCAAGCGCCGTATCAACGACGCAGTAGGACGTAAGTCCATTGTGTAACCACGGCCGCAGTTCTTCAGGAATCTGTGGCGAGACATGCATAAGAAATGCAATCACTTCGTGTCCAGTTCCTTCTTTTTTGACCCCATTCTCAATCCACCCTTTCTCGAGCCGGTTTATCTCCGCCGGATCAATCACGACTTTCTTGGCCATATCGGGTCGAACAGGATGTTTGAATTCTCTCCTGTCGTGCCTGACATTTAACACGGTGCACTCGACGAGAAACCAGAGAAGAAATTTTTTCTCCTCCGACCAGAGAAACTCCATATCCTTCCGACTGTAACGCTTCAACATAATAATTGCTCCCTCCTTCCCTTCTGTATTTTCCTATAAAGAACTACATTACACCCATAAACAAAACTGGGCTTTCTGGCTGCAACTTATCAATATTTCCCTATTTAATCAAATTTGGTGGACCTACGGGGAGTCGGACCCCGACCTCGACCATGCCATGGTCGCGTTCTACCGCTGAACTATAGGCCCCACTTAATTTTTATATCTTACTTCCCTTTCCCTACTTGCTCAAGTTTCGCTTGACCTTTATATTCACCTATGCTATACTGTACAGCAGATAAAGAAGTCCATTATGTTATAGAAAGGAGAGAAATGATGAAGAAGTTAGAGAAGGCTCACCTTTTGCCGGGCCAAAGAGTCGTGTTGCACGTGGAGATGCGAGGGTGCGAACCAGGATTGAAGATCTGTACTGTCCTCACTGTTCAAAAGGGGATGTTTTCCGTGATTGAGACCGACAGCGCGAATGGCTTGGCAGAGGTTTTCAGCCATGGTGCTTCATGGGAAGACGGAACCTACTGGTATCAGTATGTGAATCAAAAGCGCAAGCATGTACATGAGTCTGTAGTGAAGCTCGAGATATTACGAGGGAAACAGATTATAGTCCGCTCATTCATCGAAGATTAAGCCGCCCAGAAGCCGTTGCTTCTCGGGCGGTTTCTGTTTTCACTTCAATTTGCCACTCTCGATATGCCACCCACCCTCTGAGCATTTTTTCGTAAACTCTATCTTTATTTTCTTCTTTGCCAATTTTTCATTGATCGTATCGCCTATTGCCGTTTGTTTATTAATGCTGTGCAAACCGCACGCGCAGTGTCGAATTTTATATCCGACACCCTTATGCTGCCCACCACAATGGTGCGCCTCATGATCCCCAGATTGGTGGTGAGTGTGGTGGAACAAACAAATCAGATTTTCTTTATTCATATCTAGTCGGGCTGCCGGGAATTGAACCCGGTCTACACGCACCCGAAGCGTGCGTACGACCGACATACTCCAGCCCGACAAAGGTCACGACCCCGAAGCGTGCGTAGTACTACTGCCAAGCGAGCCGAGAAACAAATGAATTATAATTCATTTGTTCGAGGCAAGCGAAGGCAGAAAGCTATGCTTACCGACATACTCCAGCCCGTCTTGCACCAGCACACTGAAAACAAAGCAGTTCGCTTTCAGTGTGCTTGTGCGCTCTGCAGGAATCGGACCTGCGACCTTACGCGTGTGAAGCGTACGCTCTAACCAACTGAGCTAAGAGCGCGCTCTAAAACGATAACAGATTGTGGCTGAAAACGCGATTGTCGGGCCGCCGGGAATCGAACCCGGTCTGCAAGACCCCCAGCCTTGCGTACTACCGACATACTCCGGCCCGTTATTTTCCAACTATACTGCAAGTGTGTTAGAATCGCTCGGAGAAAAAGAAACGGGCCATTAGCTCATCTGGTAGAGCGCGTCATTCGCATTGACGAGGTAAGCGGTTCAAGTCCGCTATGGTCCACAGCGACTAGTTTTCTGCATCGATTCTCAACACTGCCTCAAGCACGGATGGCAATTCTTTAATTCCGGTTTCTTCTGAAAAATGCCCCTTGGCATGTTCAACGACAATTTCTGCACCAATTTTTTCTTTCCATGATTTCTGATTTTCTGGTATGACAAATTGATCATCATCAGAAAAGATAGCGATAGCGTGATTAACGATCTTACGGATTTTTTCATCATCTCTCGGTTCATTCACCCAGGGTCCAGCGATCCTTTCCTCTTCTTCGGTTTCTAAATTTCTTAAATTATACCAGCCAGCCACAAAAACTGCTCCGCCAATTTTTACTCCATCCGGCAACGTCTGCAGATATCTGATAATTGTCTGGCAGCCAATGCTATGACCGACAAAAAAGGTATTCTCATCGGCTTGGCCAACCAGTTTGCTCAAAAACGGAATCCACACTTCTATTTTTGGCTCCTCTGTATTTGGCATCTCCGGTATTTGAACAACAAACCCTCGTTTCTCTAATTCTTCTTTCAGCCACGGGAACCATCCCTCGTTTGGATAGCCGCCCCAACCATGGATTATAAAAACTCGTTTTGACATAAAGATTATGATAACAAAAATCCGATCAGATTCCCAGATTACCCCTTCTTCAAATGCTCTAGATCAGCCAGTACGCGCTGGACGTCTTGCGTGAGTTGTTTTATTGCGGCCGCTTGCTGATCATCTTCTTGTTCTTCCGCTTCATCTTCTTCATTAATCTCTTCGACGTCTTTCTGGATTTCATCAACGTCCTGACTAATCTCTTCAATATCCTCTTGAATGTCCTCAACGTCTTCGCTCACCTCGGCGAGCTCGTGCGCCTGCCGGTTGACCGTCATCTGAATAAATATGGCGAGATAAATTGCTTCAAGCGAGACTATCGTCGTGAGGACAAGTAACATAGTGCCCCATGAAATAGTCCCGGTGAATGCTGAGAGGAAAAAGAACATGAAGATGAGTGTGTGGAGAACGAGCGAAGGCACCGACCCAACGCCAGCGATTATTCTCTCAACAAATGTCTTGTGCGGCATGGTGTATTCGTATTACTGCGTGTTTTCATCAAAAACTGTGGTGGACCCTAGCGGATTCGAACCGCTGACATCCACATTGCAAATGTGGCGCTCTACCAGCTGAGCTAAGGGCCCACCACAGTTTTCGATTCTATATAACACCTATCCTAACATTTCTGGAAGTATTTCTCCAATACCGGCAAATAACCAGAAACGAATTCATATTGAGTTAGTTCTGAAGCGGTTATCCAAGCAAAACCTTCATTTTCGTGGCTCAAATTAACTTCCCCGCTTTTGTAACTGCACTTAAAAACGACTAGAAAGACTTGGTCTGCCAATGCTTCTGGTTTAGTCCATGGTCGGCGCATGACATCTATAATCCCACCAATTTGTATTTGAAATGTTTCTCCCAATTCTTCTTGTATTTCTCGCATGAGGATTTGTTCAAGTGGGGTTTCCTCTTCCCCTTCAGCAATCTTCCCGCCAGGCAGTTCCCATTTGCCACCGCCAACATAGTGAGTTGGCTCTTGGGTTATGAGCACCTGGCCCTCACCGTTTACAATGATTCCTTTGACTCCGATATAAGATATTTTGTTTTTATTCATACCTATCTCCCCAACGCGAGATTGACCAGATGCGAGAGGAATTCGGGAAATGGGATGCCGACGGCAGCAAGAGATTTCGGCACCAGCGAATTGGTGGTGAGCCCTGGCAATGTGTTGGTCTCCAGATAATACACACCTTTCGGCGCGACGATGAAATCGCTCCGCGAGTAGTGGCGCAGACCTAACGCGCGATGTATTACTTTCGCCGCTCGTTGCAATTCTTCGGAGACGACGCGAGAGAAATTACCTGGGCAAAGTTCGTGCGTCTTGCCAGAATACTTCGCACCATACGAAAAGAAATCTCCCTTGGGGGGAACAATCTCCACCGGGAGAAGCGTATAGAGAGCTTCACCACGCAGGTCTTCAACCACACCGGCCGTAGCCTCCTTACCTCGGATGTACTCCTCAACAAGGACCCCAGCCGCACCTTCTGCAAAAAGGCGTTCGACAGCGGCAAGCACCGGCACATACCCACCGACCAAAGACACGCCGACCGAGGATCCCCAACCAATCGGCTTCACGACTACTGGTTGATGGAAAGTTCTGATAATCTCGCGTGCTGCAGTTTCACTGTCTGCTGCGCGTTCTATGAAGTGGAATTGTGGTGTGAGCAATCCCGCTTCTTGCGCGCGCACCTTTGACATGACTTTATGCATAGCAAGATACGAGCCAAAAGAATCCGTGCCGATATACGGAGTGCCAAAACGCTCAAGCAACTTCTGCACCTCTCCATCTTCGCCGTATTCTCCATGAAGACCTATAAACACGACATCAACCTGTCGCAGGATACGCTCGGGTGGCGTTGGCCGACCACGATCGTGCCAGACGCCATTTTTATCAAGATAGATATCGCGCGCGATAAATCGCTCTTCTGGGAGATTTGCCAGAATCGCTGCACCCGTCTGAAGCGAGACCTCATGCTCGCGCGACGGACCGCCTCGCAGGACCCCGACGATGGTTTGCATGTACCTAGTATACAACAAGGCAAGGTGTCCTTACTCCGTAAGGAAACACCTTGTGGTGAGGAGTCACCTTATGGCACGAGCTTTCCGGTGTCTCGAAAGAGAGAATCGATGCGCCTCGGCATTGGCGAGTACAGCATCAGCCTCAGAGATGCCTGCTGCCCTCGCGGCAATAACTTCGCGCGGGCGATGCCGTTCATCCTTCACTACTGCTGCGACTGGGATCTTCATGTCGAATTCGGCAAGAACTGCTTCAGCCGCTTTTTTCTGCGCCCTGCCGCCATCAACAACGATCGCATCTGGGAATAGCCATTCGGGGTGACCTAGTCGCCGCGAGAGAATCTCTTTAAGCGACGCGATGTCATCATTTTTCTTAATCCCACGAATACGGAAAGTTCTATATTCTTTTTTCACCGGTGCTCCATCTATCACAACCGTCATTACTCCAATCGCATTCGTACCCCCCAAATGCGCCGTGTCATACGCTTCAATCCGCAAGGGCAAGGTAACTCCTCGCCTCGAGGTGTTTCCTTGTCCTTGTGGGTTCCACAGATTCTCATCTTTAATCAGCGAGACGTCTTGAATATGATCAAGAGCGAAGAGCTGTCGACGCGCGACAGCAGCATCTTCAAATCGTTCTTCTCTCGCCGCATCCTTCATCTCTTTCTCCAAGGCAACACGCAACTCCTTACCCTTACCAGCCAAAAAGAGCATCACATGACGTATTGTGTGCCGATATTCTTTTTTATTAAACTCACGCGGATACTGATTAATTTGCGTATTGAATTCTATATGCGCGCGATGGTGTTTCGTTTTTGTTTCAACGGGCTTCGGCGTATCAAAAAATGGAAAAATGCGCCGAATAAGTTTTAATCCCTCTTTCAGTTGCGCCCCACTCGGGAATGGTCCGTATATCGCGCGAATTTCGTAAGGTGTCACCTTACGGCTGCTGTAAGGTGACACCTTACGAAACAACTCTTTCCCTCGCACCACGAGCACTCTCGGTATATCCTCTTTTGTTATCACTACATATAAAAAAGTCTTATCATCCTTCCCTTCTGCATTCGCTGCCGGATGATATTTTTTAATCAGTGCTGCTTCGCGCACGAGCGCTTCGAGCACTGTCGGCGTCGGCTCGTGCGCGATACGATCCGCTCGCGTCACCATATCCACCACGCGCGGCCCGCGCGTCACGATGAGGTCGTCATCAAAATAGGACCGCACACGATCGCGTAGGCTGGTCGCCTTGCCGACATATAAAACCTTTCTGCCTTGCTTAAAGAGATACACTCCCGGCACGTCCGGTAGATTACTTTTTTGTAGATCGCTTTTTTGCATGATGTTGTAATGCCCGCTCGAGATACTCCCCTGTATACGAACCCTTCGTATCAGCGACTTCTTCAGGCGTACCCTTGGCGATAATCTTACCTCCGCCAGCGCCGCCATCGGGCCCGAAGTCAATAAGATAATCGGCACTCTTGATGATATCAAGATTGTGTTCAATCACGACGACTGTGTTGCCGCGCCGCACCAGCTCCTGCAATATCTCGATGAGCTTTTTCACGTCCTCATAGTGGAGACCGACCGTTGGTTCATCAAGCAAATAGATCGTCTTCATCGGCATAGGGCGATAGAGCTCACTCGCGATCTTCACGCGCTGAGCCTCTCCACCCGAGAGCGTCGTCGCGCTCTGCCCTAGTGTGAGATATTCAAGCCCTGTTGCATTCAAACTCATCAGACGGTCAGCAATCGCGGGGATATCGCCGAAGAATTTTTCTGCTTCTTCTATCGTCATTTGGAGCACGTCATAAATATTTTTGTTGCGATAGGTGACCTCGAGCGTCTCCTTCATAAAACGCTTCCCCTCGCAAACATCACAGGTGACATATACCGTCGGAAGGAAGTGCATTTCGACGGCGATGCAGCCATTGCCCTGACACGCCTCGCAACGACCGCCAGGGACGTTGAAGGAGAAGCGGCCCGGCTTCCATCCGCGTGCCCGAGCACTCGGTGTTGAGGCGAAGAGGTCGCGGATATGGGTGAAGGAGCCGGTATAGGTTGCGGGGTTAGAGCGCGGTGTGCGACCAATGGGGCTTTGGTCAATCAAAACGACGCGCCCGAGATATTCGGTACCCGTGAGAGAAACAACGTGTTCGAGCTTGGCTTCGCGGCGAGCGAAGCGAGCCGCGATATTGCGATGCAAGATGTCATACAAGAAAGTAGATTTTCCACTCCCCGAAACACCCGTGATGCAAACTAATTTCCCGAGTGGCACATCAACATTTTGATTCACAAGATTATGCAGCGAGGCACCCCGCACTTTAAGCCAGCCCTTCTCGCTCGTCCGACGCTCTTCTGGGATGGGGATTTCTTTTTCGCCGCGAATATACGCGAGCGTGAGTGATTCATTCTCGTTGTTCTTCGCCTTCAACAGGTCATCCAGCCAGCCAGCAGCAACTACCTCACCACCATGAATGCCAGCACCAGGACCGATATCGACGAGATAATCAGAAGAGAAAATAGTTTCTTCGTCGTGCTCAACGACGATAATAGTATTACCAAGCTCTTTGAGCGTGAGGAGTGTTTTGATCAGGCGATCATTGTCGCGCTGATGCAAGCCGATCGTCGGCTCATCGAGCACATAGAGCGCACCAGTGAGTCCGCTGCCGAGCTGCGACGCAAGTCTAATTCTTTGTGCCTCACCGCCAGAGAGCGTCGCGGCAGATCGATTGAGTGTGAGGTAATCGAGACCGACGTTGAGCATAAACGTAAGGCGACTATCAATCTCTTTTAATATAGGCATCGCAATATCAAACTTCATCTCAGAGAGTTCGATCTCATTTACAAACTCCTTCGCTTCTCTGATCGACATGTTGGTAAAATCCACGATATTTACTCCGAGCGGATTTTTTTCTGATTTTATATTTAGTGCTTGTTTCGAATTTCGTGCTTCGTGCTTCGTGCTTCTGAGGTATACCCTCAGTGCTTCTGGCCGCAAACGCTTCCCTTCACACACCGGACACACTTCTTCTGAAAAGAGCGATGCGGTTCCGAGACCATGACACTCCGGACAAGCTCCATAGGGCGAGTTAAAGGAGAAGAGTCGCGGCTCCACCTCAGGGAATGATGCGCCATCTTCGGGGCAGATAAATTTAGAAGAGAGCGTCTCTATGGTGCCGTCAGCATGTTTAATCTTCACTAGACCATTCGCTTCTTTGAGCGCGAGCTCGAGCGCCTCAGAGAGGCGCTCGCGCGCATTCGCCGTCGTGCGAGAGAATTCAGAGACGAATATAGTATCAACGACAGCATCAATATCGTGACGTTTGTTTCTGTCGAGTTCGATCTTCTCGCGGAGCGACTGCGGCTTCCCATCAATCATCACTCTCTCGTAGCCTTTACCCAAGAGATCATAGAGAAGCTGATAGTATTCGCCCTTTCGCCCCACGACCACCGGCGCATAAATAGTCACGGCGCGTCTATCCACCGCGACGCCGAGCACTTCTGGCCCCTGCACACTGCCCCTGCTCCCTGCTTCTACTCTCTGAAAGACGAGCTTTATCATCTCCTCTTTTGAAAGCCTCACAATCGGCACGTCGTGATGAATACAGTATGGCTGGCCGGCGCGCGCGTAGAGCACGCGCAGGTAGTCATAAATCTCGGTCACTGTGGCGACGGTTGAGCGCGGATTATTCGAGCGGCTCTTTTATCGATAGAAATAGCCGGTGAGAGACCAGAAATTTCGTCCACATCTGGCTTGGCCATCTGATTCAAAAATTGTCGCGCATAGGCAGAGAGACTTTCCACATATCTTCGCTGACCCTCGGCAAAGATGGTGTCGAAGGCGAGCGATGATTTGCCCGAGCCCGAGAGTCCCGTAATGACCGTCATCGCACCTCGCGGCATCTCCACGTCAATATTTTTTAAATTATGGGTACGTGCACCCCGCACAGTGAGCCAATCGCTCCCGTGTTTGTGTTTTTCGTGCTCTTCTTTTTTAGTTTGTTTTGGTGGTTTTAACATAGAAATCCCTGCCCGTGGCGGGGCAGGTACGGTATGAGTCTACCACACTTCGCGTATTTTTGATTAAAAAAATCCCGCACTTGCTCTCCTATCACTAGTGAGCAAAATACGGGATAACAAAATAAAATCTCAGATTAGATTGGTTTCATTTCGTCTGGCACATATGCACCGATAATATCTCCGAAACCATCGTGACGAACAAACAAAACATCATCGTCATGGCTTGGTGCATAGCCAAGTACTGTCCCTGTGATTCCCTCACGGCGGACATTCAGATGTCTTTCCTTAATGATTAACATCTTGGTACTCCCTAGTTTTGTCGTCTTAATCCTTAAACTTGGTTTTATCGAACTACTATCCATGACTCCCCCTCCTCTTCTGTAATTTTATGATTCTTTGTTCTGTCCACTTGTAATAGTGCACCTGATAACCTAGTTTGCCAATAGCCTGCGTTTGCGGGGCTTTTTTGATTTGGGGCCAGTGCCTTCGAGCTTATAGATCTCATCGCGAATGAGAGCGGCGGTTTCGAAGTCTAATTTCTCGACTGCTTCTTCCATCTCTTTCCTCTTTCGCTTAATAAACTCCTTCGGATCATCTTTATACGCGAGAGTATCTAATACCAGAAGCTCATCAATTGTGCGCTGATGTTCTGTGCGCATAGATGCTGCGATGTCGTGAATTTCTTTATGAATCGTTTTTGGCGTGATGCCGTGCTTCGTGTTATAGGAGACTTGGAGCGCACGGCGACGATTCGTCTCGCTAATCGCCTTCTCGAGCGAGTTGGTCATAACGTCAGCATAGAGAATCACACGACCTAAAACATTTCTCGCAGCGCGACCGATGGTCTGAATCAAACTCGTTTCAGATCGCAAGAAGCCTTCTTTATCAGCATCAAGGATTCCCACTAGTTCTACTTCTGGTAAATCCAAACCTTCACGCAAGAGATTTACGCCAACCAAAATATCAAAATCACCTTTGCGGAAGTTAGTGAGGATATCAATTCGATCTATAGTCTTCACGTCAGAATGCAAATATTCAGCTTTAATTCCCTTCCCGCGCAAAAATGCAGAAAGATCTTCTGCCATCTGCTTGGTCAAAGTTGTTGCAAGGACTCTTCCTCCGCCTTTTATAACTTTTTCTGCTTCATCGATAAAATCTGCAATCTGACCCCGATACGCATTCAAGGTGACTCCTCGCCGCAAGGTGACTCCTCGCTTCGAGGTGTCTCCTTGCGGGCTTCGCGGGCCCTCGGACACTGGACGCACGATTAGTTCAGGATCAATAAGCCCAGTCGGGCGGATGACCTGCTCCACGACCTGTTCAGAATGCGTGCGTTCGTACACTCCTGGCGTCGCACTGGTGTAAATAACCTGCCCAGTGCGCTCCTCAAATTCTTCAAACCGCAGCGGTCTATTATCTCGTGCCGAGGGGAGACGAAAGCCGTATTCAATAAGCACATCCTTGCGTGACTTATCTCCTGCATACATACCGCCGATCTGCGGAACGGTGACATGCGACTCATCAATGACTGTCAAAAAGTTTTTTGGAAAGTATGAAAGTAATGTATACGGCGGCTCGCCCGGCTTGCGACCGTCAAAGTGGCGCGAATAATTCTCAATCCCACTCGTGTAGCCAATCTCGCGGATGAGCGCGAGATCGCTCAGAGTGCGACGCTTTATTCTTTCAGCTTCAAGTGGCTTCTCTTCGCGTTTAAATTTGGCGAGTTGACTCTCAAGCTCGAGCTTTATGTCTTCAATCGCGCGCAGACGTTCATCTTCACTCGTGATGAAGTGCTTCGCTGGGAAGACGAAGACTGATTTTGGCTCTGTTATCTTTGCGCGCGAAACCGGATCAAGTTTTTCAATGTGCGCGACTATATCACCATCGAACGCGATACGATAAATCACGCGTTCGTTGACCGGCATAAATTCGAGCGAATTACCGATAGCGCGCAGCTGCCCCGGATTCAAGTCGGCATTCGTTCTCTCAAAATAAATCCCAACAAGCTGGCGTATCAGGCCTCCCCTGCCTCCTGCTACTGCCTGCTGCTCCTGAATTTTTACATGCACCTTCTCATATTCTTCTGGCGAGCCGAGACCATAAATAGCTGAAACAGATGCAACTATAATCACGTCTTTTCTAGTCAGCAATGCTTGCGTCGCTGCGTGGCGCAAACGATCGATCTCTGCATTAATCATCGCCTCTTTCTCAATATACGTATCCGAGTGCGCGATGTAGGCCTCCGGCTGATAGTAGTCGTAGTAAGAAACAAAGTAATGCACGGCGTTATCGGGAAAAAATTCGCGATACTCCTGCGCGAGCTGTGCCGCGAGCGTCTTGTTGTGCGCGAGCACAAGAGTAGGCTTGTCATACGTCGCGATGACATTCGCCATGGTGAATGTCTTCCCCGAACCGGTCACGCCAAAGAGCGTTTGGTGACGCATGCCCTGCTCGAGTCCTTCCTCAAGTTCTTTAATTGCCTGTGGCTGATCTCCAGCTGGTTGGTATGGGGTATGTAATTTAAAGTTGGCCATAGCTTGACATAAAAGCAATTAGAGTATACTATATGGACAGAGGTTTGCCAAGAAGTACATTCAATCAACCCTAAAAGGAGGTTACAAAATGGCATCAATGCAAGAAGCACTCGTAAAGGCCAGGCTCGTGCCGCTGGAAGCACTCGAGCGGGAATCAAAGAGGAAGTGTGTCGACGATGCACTTCGGGACTTCGATCAGGTGGTCCCGAATGCCTTCACCTTATGTCTCTCACTCAAGGAAATCGCGTGGCGAGCCAATCCCGCGAATGCTGGCAAGTCGCATGACGACTTCATTGCCCACGCTCGCGAGCAGTTGCTCTCTTGCGTCTAACTTTCATTTAACCAACGGAACGCGCCCAGCATTTACTGCATGGGCGCGCTTTCTTTTAATCCTCGTCTAACCATAATAGTTTCGCACGAAGTCGGCACGATAATCGTCAAAGCGGTCGTCGAGAATGGCTTGGCGTGCGCCGGCGACCAGAGCCAAGATGAAGCCGAGATTGTGCATAGAGCAGAGCGTCGAGCCGAGCATCTCACCCGAGCGAATCAGGTGCGACACATATGCCAATGTGAACTCGCCCATGTAGGACGTCCGACGTCCTACATCAGATGTAGGACGTCGGACGTCCAAACATTCTGAAGAGAAAGGGGTAAAATCTGAACGATACTTTTCGCTACGGAGATGGATGATGCCGTGCTTGGTGTAGATAGAGCCGTGGCGACCGATACGCGTCGCGGCAACACAATCAAAGAGATCCATGCCATTCGCAATGCCCTCAAGAATATCACCCGGCTCGCCGATACCGAGAAAATGGCGTGGTAATTCTTCAGGTAGCTCCCCTACCGCGGCGCTTAAAGCGCCGCGCATATCTTCTTTACTAAACGATCCACCGATGCCGATACCGTCAAAACCGAGCGATGCAATTTCTCTAGCCGATTCTTTACGCAAATCTTCATGCCGGCCACCCTGCACAATACCAAAGAGCGCTTGTTTTTTATTCGCATCAATATTTTGCCGATGTGCCTTGAGAGACCGGTCAGCCCAGCGATGCGTGCGTTCCATCGCCTCTCTCTGGTATTCATAGGGCGCAGTTGGCGAGGTACATTCGTCAAAGGCGAAGAACATGTCTGCACCGAGCGCGTGCTGGATCTCGACTGAGCGCTCTGGCGTGAAGCGATGCAGCGAACCATCGAGATGCGAAGTGAAGGAAACTCCTTCATCATCAATGATTGCGAGCTGGCCGTGTTGGCTTGCTACATCTTCATCATAGATAGCTGGCGTTGCATCAGTGATGGACACGTCGTGTCCATCAAATTTGGAGATAGTTTTGCCAAATGCTGCACCGAGCGAGAAGACCTGGAAGCCACCCGAGTCGGTCATCGTCGGCCCAGCCCAGCCCATAAACTTCGCCAGCCCGCCAGCATCCTGCACGATCTTCTCGCCCGGCTGCAAATATAAGTGATAGGTATTCGCGAGCACCACTTCAGCGCCAAGTTTTATCAACTCATCAGGTAAGATCCCTTTCACGCTCGCCTTCGTGCCCACCGGCGCAAAAGCGGGTGTGCGAATGATGCCATGCGGGGTCTCAATAACGCAAGCGCGCGCGTCCAGCCGTTGGCGGGACGCGCGTCTTTCTATTTTGAAATTAATAGCACCCATCTCCCTACTATATCTTTAATTCCCGAGAATCGTCACTTTTGTAGAGTCACTATTGTTGTCGAAGTTTGATTCTGTAACCGCATGATCAAAGTTTGTGGTAACTGAAATCATTTTATCAGACCCCCTAATCGCTTGGTCAAAACCGAGAGTGTAATCAATGCTGTCACCCGGCGCAAGAGATTGCTGTAGTTGCGATTGATAGATGTAGTACGACTGTGTTGGAATCGATACGCTAAAGCGCCATGCACCAGTCACATTCGTTCCGATATTTTTTATAGTAAATCGCACTGCAGGACGACTGTCAGCAGGAATAGTTGAGCTCGCAATAAAAGAATCTGCCGAGGCCGCGGCGAGATATCCAACAGCAGTAATGTTCACCACAAGATCAGGAAGACCGTAGAGAGAGGTCGTCGTAGCAACACCTCCAATCTGGTATACGCCACTCGTATTTGCACCAGCGGTTGTCTTGGTTTGTTTTGGCAAAATCGTCGTCTCAACGGTAGATGCAGCAGAGGTGGTGCTCGCCTCACCAAAGAAGATAGTCGTCGGTGTTGAGACAATCGAAAGACTTGGCTCAGATTCTGGAGTGAAGACAGACCCAATATAGACAGCTGCCGTACCTATGCCATTTACGACATCAGGAACGAATCGAGTTGAGTAGACGGCAAGCCACATACCCGCAGCAACGAGCGAAATAAAGCCTACTACAGCAAGGCCAGTTACGGCCGTCTCTGTCTTGCGGTTGAATGTCTCAATTAGGAACGTATTCATATGATATTGTTCTGTATACCATGGCGCACTTTTTGTGTCAAGGCCCTCTCTGAGGGCCCCATTAGACACCAAACGTCTTATTCGCAGCACGATATAGTAGAGAACTAGATAAGCGAACGCGAGAATGAAGGCAATAAACGCGCCCCAATACAACAAAGTGCCAGATAACCCGAGCTCGAGGCCAGTGTAGGGGGCTTGTGAGAGATATAAATACACTGACGGTGGTGTGCTCACTTGCGGTAGCTCATCAGTGGTTGCGGTTGCAACTGCATTTGAAATAGAAACGGTTGAATCATCGCCCGAGCTTATGCTCGTGCTTATGCCGCTACTACCGCCTCCTCCGCCACTGATCGTGATAACTCCGCCGCCACTACTTGTGTTTGTTGTGCTTCCTCCTCCGGTTGTTCCACTAGCAGAACTACTCCCAGAACCACTACTACTGTTGCTAGCGACACTTTCGCCTCCTCCACCCTTGCCACCATCTGGCGGAGGTGGAGTGACAGCTACTGGATAGATACAGGTCACTCCAGTTTGGCTCGTAGCGAGCGGGTTGTAATTCGTAGCAGCAGAATCCATGCAGCCGTAGACATAGGTTGGTGCTGGTGCGTCTGGTGCTGGCGTGATGGGTGATGGAGTAACTGGAGCGGGAGTGGCTGGCGCGGGCGTAGCGGGTATCGGTGTGGGTGCTGCTGCTGGATTGCCGATCGTCACGACGATAGATGGAAGTGTGAAGGCGCTCTCAACCCAGTTTTGATATACAAACGTATCCGAAAAAGAAAGAGATGTGTTGCTCGCGGCGCTGGATGTTTTAAAAGTGAAAGAAACAACAGCCCCAGAATCTGACGTACCCGCACAAGTCCCAAGCGTCGTTATGCCGAAAATAACCATCCCTTCTTCGCCCGGATTAGGAGATACGCCCGAAATTAAAGAGACTGAACAACTACTCTGGAAGAAAGTGCCTTGGGTCGCGCTGACATATGTGAGGAGCGACGGATCAAAATGGATATAGCCATTTATGCCGTTCATGCTCTGCGCTGAGCTGGCAGTGAGTCGTATCGTGAATTCGCCAGACGGATCAACAGTCACGGTTGACGGAACGCTTGTGATAATTGGGGTAGATAAGGATTGGGCACTGCTGTGTGGTGGAGAGACAATGCTCGATAAAAACAACGCCACAAAAACGCCCATGAACCTGATTTTAGAGTAACTCTGCATATGCTGGTCGCGGTTGCACGCTATCCAATCCCACGACAAAAGTCAAATGGAAAGGCGCACCCTTGCGGATGCGCCCTTTTGGAATCTTTGATTCTCATCTTTTGAGTTCACAGCCGACGATTTCGGCTTCATCAAGAAGCGATCGGAGGTCATCACCGTCAATCAGAGCGTCGTCGTTTCGGTCGACAGTCGCAAATTCCCTGGCATCTTTTCCTGCAGAATTCTTTGCGTAGCTCCCCCAATAACGAGCCATTAAGAGGTACTGTCCCTTCAAATTTTCGCAGTAGCTCTCTTTCTCAACTTTAGATGGGACGATCACGAACTCTTTTTTACAATCGACGTCACGATGAGCGACCACCTTTCCCCCTTGGAAGAGGGTGTTCTCCGTCTGAACAGTGGACACTTTCTTCCAAAGCACATCACTGACTATTCCCATCTTGCTATAAGCACTAATGCCAATGAAAATAGTTTGAGTGTTGTCGGAAACTTCTAAGCAGTAACTGTGCCGACGACCAATGTCGATCGGATGGACTTTCTTATTGGCGACTGACTCACTCGTTGTTCCAACATAAACCCGGTAACCAAACCCAAATGCTTGCCTCTCGTCCCTGGATGGATCAAAGTTAAGATACAACGTTCTCGCCTCAGCCTGAGAGACAAAAAGTACACATACTGCAACAATTACCCATACCCATACTCTTTTCTTCATCTTCCATTACCTCCTTTCCTTTTGTTTTTTGTTTTTTTGACAGTACAACCTATCTAAAAGTATAGCCTATACTATAGAAAAAGTCAATGGCGACCAAAAAATGGACCGAGCTAGTGATAGCTCGGCCCTTTAGATGCGACAACTTACTTAATAGCCACCTGAACTGGCGGGAGGACGACAGTATTCTCAAGCCAATCCTTAAAATATGAAGAACTTGAGAACGAGATACTGGTGGTCTGTCCCGAGCCGATTACTTTGAAAGTAAATCTAACAGCAGTTCCGGAGCTTGGCACGTCAGCACACGTCCCCAACGTCGTTATCCCAAAAATAATCTTCCCTTCCTCGCCGGAATTGGGCGACACGCTCGACACTAAAGAGACTGTGCAGCTACTCGGGAAGAAAGTTCCTTGGGTCGCGCCGATATACGTGATCAGCGACGGGTCAAAGTTGATAAGACTACGAACGGTATTTACGCCTTGCACCCCGTTGACACTCATCCGTATAGTGAATTGACCGTCTGTGTTAGCAGTTACAGCGGACGGAATCACTGTGATTGGATCCGCTTTAACAACCGGAATCGGAGTTGTCGAAGCACTTCCTCCACCCCCACTGTCACTACCGCCCCCACCGCCGCAAGACAACAAGAACATACCTGCAAAAACACACCATAATAACTTTTTCATCACTCTCCTCCTCTCTATATTCTCTAAGTTTTTATCTCTATCAACGCCAATGATCTACAATCTGTGGCTACAGTAGCTCACCAATTGAGACTTGGCAACAAAAAGAGTGGCCGATGCTATCGCTAGCATCGGCCCGTGATTTTTGTTCTGTTTATGGGGGAAGAATCTTACCCCAGCGTTGTCCAACAATAGACTGATCCCTTCCGTCTATGTGACCATCGGGATACAGATCCGCTTTTTGCTTCAGTGTGGGAACCTCTATCACAAACTCTGCATTGCAATTAATATTCTGTTGCGTAACGGTCTGCCCCCAATATTGGCCAATAATAGCCAGATCTTGCCCATCCACTCGTGCCGCATTGTAAGAAGTTCCATCCCACGCATCCTCTTTTATGTTCCCGTATAGGATATATACAACGTTAGATGAGACGCTTTCCATTCCCCTATTGTCGAGTGTAGAAACTGCGACAAAGAATCCTGGAACATTGTCTGGAGCGTTTATACAGTAACTGTGTCGAGAACCAATATTAATCGGTGTAACCGTTTGGTTGGCGACAGACGCATAAGTCAACCCCACATAAACTCTGTAACCAGCAATGCCATTCGTTTCATCAATCGACGGATCGAAACTGACATACGCTGTCCCCGCCCGAGCAGACGAAAAAGGCAAGAACATAAGGGCCGCCACAACTATCACTAACAAAACACACTTTCTCATCTCCTCTCCCTCCTTTCTGAAAGAACTTCATTTAAATACCCACTTGATGCTACTACAAGTAGTAGAAAAGCTCAATTTTATGCTTTTTAAGATACTGCTAGCCCGGTTGGCGCGGCTGGTGGGGTGGTGTCTGAAACTGGCGGAGTTGTATCACCTGAAGTCTGGCCGATTGCTACACTGGTGCCGATCCAACTGCCGATACTATCGTTGAATGTTCCGCCCGTGTACACGGTGAGGCCACTATTAGAAAAATTCATATTGAATGAACCGTTCCGCGAAAGCGTTCTGAAATTAAGAGTCATGAGTTGGCCAGAACCAGAAACGCCTCCACATCCTTCACCCAAACGCGTGAGCCCGACAATCAGTTTACCGACCGGATTCTCACCGGTCATAAAAGAAGTCTGACACCCTTGCGACAAAAATGTCCCTTCATTTGCACTTATAAAACTGACTGCTGATGGATCGAAATCAAGATCAAAATAAACACTGAACAATCCTGAGGCTGATTGAGCATTAATGCCGACTGAAAAATCTGAGTTTGCTGCTGCGGATACATTCCGCGGGATGATGCTAATGGTCTCGGCCCTGGCAATACCGGCACCAAGAAATAGAAGAGCGGCTACGAGGACTGGAATGGCATGTCTCTTTTCCACACCATCATTATACACCGCGCTTAGGCGCCGAGAACGGCAAGCGCGCGGGTAAGGGCGAGCTTCGCTCCCGTTACTCCAGATGAGTAGCTCGAATCGATTGCGGTCGTGAGTGCAGCGACAAGCTTCTCGAGTGTTGGTGTCGAGAGGCGTGCGGTCATGCGCGCGAGAGTGGCATCGCATGAAGTACCGTCGACGCGAGCGCGATATACATCGTCAAAGAAACAGACTGTGACGTTAATAAGTTTTTCTGGCGCTCCCCCGCCACGTACATATTGTCGCAAGCCAGCAAAGACCGCGGCACGATCACCTTCGATAAGTGCGATAGCAAAGCCGCGAGTATCTGCAGGAGCTTCAGCTACGTCGACAGGAGCATCTGGCACGATTGACTCAACGTTTTCGTATATCGGCTCGACATTTTCGTAGACCGGCTCGGTGTTCACTGCCTGCTCTACAGGTGCCACAAAATGTTTTTGCGAAAGACTCTTCACAATATCCTCAACCGAGAGCGCGCCGTTATGCGCGAAGGATTTGAATCCATCGTATGAGGAATATCCCTGTGGCGCTTCGGGGAATTCACGTTCTGCAGGAAGTGTCGCTGATGCCGCAGCAGCAACAATAGGCGCGACCTGTCGGCTTGCAGGCATGAGTTCTGGAGAATTGAGTACGGCCACAACGCGCACGCCGAAGTTGCGCATGCGACGATTCACAAAAGGCGCAACATGGAAGAGCACCAGATACGTGAGTGCGAGTGCGAAGGCGATAAGTGCGATCCAATACAGCACTGTGCCGACTGGTCCGAGATCAAGACCAGTGTATGGGATCTGCGAGAGATAGAGATATGCAAGCGGCTGTTCGCTCACGTGCGGGAGCGCGCCGAGGATTATGGTCGGGAATGGTGCACCGCCACCTCCGCCACCACCTCCGCCTCCGCCTCCACCACCACCACCAGGAGGTGGAGGGACAACGGGATATGTGCACGTTACACCAGTCTGACTTGTTGCCGCTGGGTTGTAGTTTGTTGCAGTGGCATCCATGCAACCGTAAATGATTGCGGGTGGATACGTGCACGTTACTCCAACCTGACTAGTTGCAGTTGAATCATAGTTAGTTGCAGTAGCATCCATGCAGCCGTAAATTGGTGGTGCCACGTAAGTGCAAATTACACCAGTCTGACTTGTTGCCGATGGATTGTAGTTTGTTGCTGTTGAATCCATACAGCCGTACACGATGGGCGGTGGATATGTACAGATCACACCAACCTGACTAGTTGCAGTTGAATCATAGTTAGTTGCCGTCGCGTCCATACAACCGTAAATGATTGCGGGTGGATAAGTACACGATCCATCGTCTACCGTCGCGCTCGGATTGTAGTTCGTCACGTCGGAGTCCGTGCAACCGTAGATTGGAGCTGGAGGTGGTTCAATCGTAACGTCGGTCGAACAAGTTGCTTGTCCGCCTGGTCCAGACACCGTCATTGTGTAGCCAGTAGATATCGTGACAGAAACCATCTGAAATCCAGAATCGACGGGGGAAACATCTCCAATCCATTGATTAATGGTCGCGCTGGTTGCCGCAGAAGTTGTCCATGAAAGCAGGGAAAAACCTCCGCCGAAGGCGAGTGTTCTTGGACTTGCCGATAAGACACATTGTGGCACTGGCGGCGGAATCACCGGTGGTGGTGGTATGAGTGGCGCCGGTTCTGGAGCCAACGGCGGGATCACTGGCGGTGTTGGTTCTGGAATCGGTTCTGGAACTGGTGCTGGAGGTGGTGGTGGCGGAGGAGGAAGCACTGGTGCAGGTGCTGGTTCTGGTATGTCACAACAAGGTGGAAGAACCGGAGACGGTGTTGGTTCTGGAATCGGTTCTGGAACTGGTGCTGGAGGTGGTGGTGGCGGAGGAGGAAGCACTGGTGCAGGTGCTGGTTCTGGTATGTCACAACAAGGTGGAAGAACCGGAGACGGTGTTG
>JBAZRE010000005.1:0-50052 GCA_041663025.1 Minisyncoccota bacterium | reverse complement strand
GGCTTCCATGCGGACCTTCGGAAGATGCGGGTTCTTTGTGTATGCCATGTTCGCAATATTAAATGATGGGTGTTGCGAAGGTATTGAAACATTGCGAGGTCTTGACCACTCGCGTCTTTATGGTATCCTCGGCGAGGAAATGTTGTTTTAAATAACCGACCGTTTCGGTCACAAAAAGGAGGTAAGTTATGGCAACCGATGGTCCTACACCAAAACCGTGCAATCCAAAAATCTTCAAGAAAGGGAAGGGCGTCTGTGTAGTTGATGGCAGTTCCAACGCCGTCGAGCGATGGGTGCAATCCATAGCTAAAAAAGCGAATGCTCAAGTCGACTGGCATTACAGCGGAGGACGGGCGAATGTTCTTCATCTCGGCGACGCTAAAAGTCGCGAACGCGTTTTAAACTCCATCAATGAACTAAAGGACGAATTGGAAGGAAGAATCCTCAGCATCAACGGCCCTGCTCTCTACAGGATTGGTGTTGGATGATCACGATGCATTGTCGATGATTCGCGCGGTACGAAAGCAAATGGCGTAGGGATAAAATCCTGCGCCATTATTATTTTGCATACAAAATCACTAAAGCGTATACTCTCACTATATGGCAAAAGACTATTACAACGTGCTGGGGATAGATAAGAAAGCGACCAAAGAGGACGTCAAAAAGGCGTTCCGTAAGCTCGCGCACAAATATCACCCCGACAAGGGCGGCACTGACGAATCTAAGTTTAAGGAGATCACAGAGGCGTACTCTATCTTGAGCGACGACAAAAAGCGTCGCGAATATGACACCTACGGACAATCCTTCACTGGGGGGGCAGGAGCAGCAGCAGGAGCAGGGGGGAATCCTTTTGGCGGATTCGACTTCAGCGGATTCCAACAGGGCTTTGGGCAAGGCGGCGTTGACTTCGACTTCGGCGATATCTTCGGCGATGTATTCGGGGGCGGCCGTGGCGGGAGAGCCCAGACGCCGCGCGGGCGTGATATCTCTATCGATCTCGAAGTGCCGTTTAAGGATGCTATTTTTGGCACGACGCGCAGTGTGTTAATTGCGAAAGTATCAGCCTGCAATCTCTGTCACGGGAGTGGTGCGAAGGTCGGCACCGATCTGGAGTCCTGCAAGACATGTAATGGGAGCGGCCGTGTCCACGAGACGCGCAATTCTATCCTCGGACAATTCACTTCGGTGCGTGTTTGCAATGCATGCGATGGCAGCGGCAAGATACCGAAGGAGAAGTGTTCTGAATGTAAGGGGGCGGGCGTGAAGCGTCAGCAAGAAGAAATTAAAATCTCTGTTCCTGCCGGCATTGATAACGGTGAGATGATACGCCTCTCGGGCCAAGGCGAGGCGATAAAGACTGGCATCGCAGGTGATCTCTATGTGAAGATCCATGTGAAGCCGCATCAGATCTTTCGTCGCGAGGGGGCCAATCTCGTCATGAATCTGCCGGTGAAGTTGACTGATGCTCTCCTCGGCACAACAGCTTCTATTGAAACATTGGAAGGGAAGGTGTTGGAAGTGAAAATTCCTGCGATGAAGCGTGCAGAAGAATTACTGCGCGTGCGTGGCAAGGGTATCCCGGCTGGCGGCGATCGCGGTGATCTCATTATTCATCTTGAGGTCGCGCTTCCGCACAAGCTCTCGGGCAAAGCGAAGAAGGCTGTGGAAGACCTACAAACAGAAGGACTTTAGAAACAGTATAAAGGGATGAGTATAAAGTATAAGGGTGGGGAATTCCCTTTATACTTAATACTTTATACCTTATACTTCTTCTAATGAATGCTACCGGAACTATCGCGCAAGTGAGCACCTTCGCAACACAAACAGCTTTTTCTGCGTGGGCTCTCGCGAATGACTTTCTTATTGTGTTAGTGCTTTTTGTTTTGTTATTTCTCTTTGCATGGTTTGTCGGGCGCGGGCCGTTTGTCGCGCTTCTGCTCTCGCTCTATGCCGGCTATGCGGTGTATAGTGTGTTCCCATATATACCGTTTCTCCCAACAACGCCGGCCATGACCGCATTCCTCGCACAAGTTGGTATCTATGCTGCTTTTGTATTTATTTTTTATCTCATACTCCGTCGTGTTATTGTCTCTGACTTCTTGTATATCAGCGCCTTCGGTCTTGCGGTACTCTCGTTCCTCGGTGCGGCATTTCTCGTCGCTCTCGCTTCGCATACGTTTTCTCTCGCTTCGGTCTACCAACTCACACCGGCTCTTTCTGGACTTTTTATACCGAGCTATTTCTTCTGGTGGTTCTCTGCGCCAGCAGTCGGTCTCTTATTTTTAGCAAGGTGACTCCTCGCCGCGGCGCGTGAGAAAAGGTGACTCCTCACGGAGGGAGGTGTCTCCTTTTCTTACACCGAGCGTGCTATTATTTCGCATATGAATATCGCTGAAGAACTCAAAGCGCGCGGGCTGATAGAACACTCGTCTACGGCACCAGAACAGATCCTGTCTATTCCGCGGACAGTGTATCTCGGCATTGACCCGACCGCCGATTCGCTCCACGTCGGGCATCTCGTCCCAGTCCTATTGATGAAGCGACTTGGTGACGCTGGGAACAAACTCATCTTCATTGTCGGCGGTGGGACTGGTATGATCGGTGACCCGAAGGAGAAGGGCGAACGTCCGATGCTTGATGAAAAAACTGTTGCAACGAACACACACGCCTTGCAAAAGCAGTTGAAAAGTATTTTGGGTCGCGCCTCTTTCAAAATGGTTGATAACGCCGATTGGCTCATGAGCGTGAAGCTGGTGCCGTTTCTCCGCGACATCGGTAAATATTTCACTGTCAATGATCTGATCAAGCGCGATACCATTAAAAAGCGTCTTGATGCTCCGGACGAAAGCATCTCGTATACAGAATTCACCTACGCGCTCTTGCAGGGATTCGACTATCTCACGTTGTATGAAAAATATGGATGCGATCTGCAGGTGGGAGCAACCGATCAATGGACCAACATTCTCTCTGGCGTTGATCTTATTCACAAAAAACTTGGCAAGGATGTGTATGCGCTAACTGTGCCACTTATCACTGATGCAACTGGCAAGAAGTTTGGCAAATCAGAGGGAAACGCAATCTGGCTTGATGCGAAGAAGACGTCGCCATTTCGCTTCTATCAATTCTGGATAAACCTACCAGATGAAGGCATTGAAAACTATTTGAAAGTTTACACTTTTTTACCGCTTCTCGAGATTGACGCACTGATGGAGTTGCATCGCCGTAATCCGGGCGAGCGACAGGCACAAGAGACACTTGCACGGCTCGTGACCGAGATTGTTCATGGCCCAGCGGCGACCGCGCAGGCTGCTGCCGCGACTGACGCGCTTTTTGGCAACACGCCTTTTAGTGAGCTCGCGCGCGATGCGCGCGCCGTCGCGCTCGCTGAAGCGCCCTCGGTTGAGATAGCAAGGCGAAACCTTGCTGAAGGATATTCGCTCTCCGAGGCGCTCGTCGCCGGCGGTCTCGCATCATCAAAGTCAGACGCGCGTCGTTTGATAGAAGGGAAGGGCATCACTCTCTCGGGTCAGACTATCGAGAATCCGGATCAGAAAATTTATGCAGGCGATCTCTCTGGCGGATACGCCCTCGTGCGCAAAGGCAAGCAGGGCGTGCTTATCTTGGTTTTGAAATAATGTAAAGGTAAAAAATAAGGGTCTCGTAAACCCTTATTTTGAGAAAGCTGATAAATCCGGTATAGTATCTCTACGCGTCGGTGGCGGAGTGGTCAATCGCAACAGGCTGTAAACCTGTCGGGCATAGCCCTACGGAGGTTCGAACCCTCCCCGGCGCACAAAGTTGATTAAATAGTTTATTTGTTGTAGGGTGCATACAGACAGACAGAAAGGAGGTGGTAAGGATGTCAGACATACCTATCCCTAAAGAGGGCGTAAAGATCTTTTTGAACCCAGCGCAAAAGGGCATTAGTAATTGTCTTTGCGGTAAATGCCGTACTCTAAGTGGCAAGCTTGAGTATCATGATCAATATAAAGATACTCTCGTTTCTTTTATCTTTGGGCATTTCAAATGTACAAATTGTGGCCATGAGTACAACAGGAAAGTATAACCCGGCCGGCGCAGATACTTGCGCCGGCCATTTCCTTTTGTAGTATACTAACCAGCATATGAACGAATTTTTGAAGATGGATATATTCTTTTTTGTGACGACGGTTGTCGTGGTCGTGCTTGGTGCTGTGTCGGCGTACGCCATCTGGCGGGTCGGGCGGGTGCTGAAGCATATTGAGCACATTTCAGAACAGGCCGCGCTGGAGAGTGATACTATTCGACAAGACCTCGCCGGAATCCGCAGTGACATCCGGCAGGGCAAGGGCCGCTTGAAGTCACTCTTTAGTTTCTTCACAAAAAACTCGCGGCGGGCATCAAAAAAATCTTAATAAAATTATTTTAAATTTTTATGGCAACAAAGAAAACATCAAAAGGTAAGATTGTGGCAGAAGTTGGTGCAGGACTACTTGCTGCAGGCGCGGCGGGCTATTATCTCTATGGGAGCAAGAACGCAAAGAAGAATAGGAAAGCGGTTGTGAAAGAGGTAAAAGCGGATTGGAAGATGTTGCAGAGCGAAGGGAAGAAAGTTATTGCTCAAGGCAAAAGAACTGCCAAGAAAGTTACAAAAAAGGCAGTGAAGAAAGTCGTCAAGAAAGTAATAAAGAAAATCGCAAAAGCGCGCAAAAGCCGTTAAGACCCACTTTCTTCAAGGTTATACACACGAACGAACGATAGGAATACTGAGAGCACGAGCGGCCCCAGGATGAATCCGAGCGGGCCGAAGAAGACAACGCCGCCTAGGATTGAAAAAAGCACGAAGATAGACGGCACAGGGAATCCTTTCCCGAAGAAATATGCCGTGAGAATGTTGTCAACCAGAATCACAACTGCAATTCCGAATGCTGCGAGACCAATCGCGGCGAGAGTATTTCCTTGCAGATATGCGTATATAACGGCTGGAATGAATGCAAAAGGTGTGCCAAGGCCAGGTATCGCACCAACGATGCCGCCGATACTAGCCCAGAGAATTGCGTTCGGTATGTCGAAGAGATAGAACGCGATCCAAATCAGCATGAAGCGAATGAGCGCATTGAAGAGAGTCCCTCGTATGACTGATCCTATTGTCCGATACATCTTATCGAGAATCTCAGTCATTACTTTATCCCCGAGAGGACTCATCTGCACAAATGACTCAAGCAATCTGCGCCCGTCGCGCAGGAAGAAGAAAAGTGCGAGGAGCATAAGGAACGTCGCAAAGGCGATATACAGAGTTTGGTACACCAACGACCCCAGATTATTCGAGATGAACGCGAGTGTGTTCCCAACATACGTATTTATATTGAACACAAAGCCAGGAGACACATGTCGTATCGGGTTTTCAATCGCCTGTTGGATAACCTGCAAATAGTGTGCCCCGTTTCCATATAGACTCACATATAAACTCCCGGCTTCTTTGAAGATTTGTCCACCCAAGAAGAAGAGTGGCACGATGAAAAAGATAAGCATGCAGCCGACCGTAATCGCCGCTGACAGACTCTTCAATCCGCCGAGAGCTCGCGTCAGCTTCTCATAAGGCCAATTGAGAAGAACTGCAAAGACAGCGGCGAGCGAAAGAATTATTAAAAATGGTTTGAAGACGAAGAAAAGGAGTATCGAGACACCAGCAAAGAGTATGAGAAAAGAAGAACTTTCCAACTTGTTTCCAGGCATACTTATAGCTTATCATACGTACATGAGCCTCTTATACCAGCGCGTGCTCAAACCGATCTTGTTTCAGTTCAGTCCAGATGTCGTGCATGACTTTTTTATAACTATTGGCGAAACTGCTGGGCGCTTTGCGCTCTCGCGATGGTTTTTAGGATTATTTTATAATTATCGGGGTGCTGATATTAGTAAGACGGTAGATGGCATTACGTATCGCACGCCCATCCTGCTGTCTGCAGGATTCGATCCAGATGGACAGCTTACGCAGATATTACCTTCGCTCTCGTTTGGTGGAGAGGAAGTCGGCTCGGTGACCGCGCACGCTTGCGAGGGCAATCCGCGCCCGCACTTCATTCGGCTGGTTCGCAACAAAAGTATCGTCGTGTATAAGGGCCTGCGGAACCATGGTGTTGATGTGCTTATCAGAAAACTACGCGGCATTGAGCGAAGTGTCACCTTACTCCGTAAGGAAACACCTCGCTCCAAATTCGTGCTTGGCATTTCAATTGCGCGGACAAACGAAAAAGCTTCATCTGTCGATGCTGAAGCAGGCATACGTGATTATATTGAGTCATTTACCAAACTTAATGAAATGGGAGTCGGAGATTATTATGCGATAAATATTTCATGCCCGAACGCCTACACAGGCGAGACTCTTACAAATCCTAAGCTCCTTGCGCAATTTTTGTCTCGGTTGCGAGAAGTTCCGTGTACTAAGCCAGTTTATATAAAAATGCCAATTACTATCTCCTGGGAGCAATTTGTTGAGCTTGCTGATATCGCCGACAAAAATGGTATTCAAGGGTTGATTATCGGGAATCTGAATAAGAATTATGACGAGCTTGAATATCCAGAAGATGCGCCAAAAGAATTTCGTGGAGGACTCTCGGGCGCGCCCACCTTCGCCCGCTCGAATCTGCTCATCAGCCAGACGCGAGCGCGCTATGGCGACCGCTTCACTATCATCGGCGTCGGCGGTATCCTCACCGCCGATGATGCGATGGCGAAGTTCTCTGCCGGCGCTGACCTCATCCAACTCATCTCGGGGATGGTCTTCAACGGCCCCGGCCTCATTAAGGAAATTTGTGAGCGCCTCGAGGCAAGGTGACTCCTCACGAATAAGGTGACTCCTTACGGAGTAAGGTGTCTCCTTATTCGTGTTCGCTTATGATATTATTCACTCATGAGCAACGATAAACCCGTCCTCCTCTCGGGGATTAAGCCCACGGGAGATCTACATATCGGAAATTATTTTGGCATGATGCGCCAGCTGGTGGAGCTCACCAAAACAGGGGAGTACAACCCCTTCATTTTCGTCGCCGACTATCACGCGCTCAATACGATGCAAGATGCCGATGAGATGCGTCAGCGTATTCGTGAAGTGGTTATGGCGTATATCGCTGTCGGTCTTGATCCGAAGGATGTCGTGCTTTTCAAGCAGTCTGACGTACCAGCGCACACTGAGCTTTGTTGGATTTTCGATAACATCGTCACGATGCCATATCTGATGCGTGCGCATGCCTTCAAAGATGCAGAAGCGAAGAATAAAGAGATTAATGTCGGTACATTTAATTATCCAGTTTTAATGGCGGCTGACATCTTGCTTTATGACACGGCTGTCGTGCCAGTAGGGCAAGATCAGAAGCAGCATCTTGAATACGCCCGCGATATTGCAGAGAAGTTCAATAGAATATTTTCCGCCAAAGGCGGATCCGCCTTTGGCGGAAATGAGGATATCTTCAAACTCCCCGAGCCTTACATCATGCCCGACGTTGCCATCGTCCCTGGCACCGATGGACAGAAGATGAGCAAGAGCTATGGCAACGTGATCCCGCTCTTCGCTTCGCGCGACGAGCTCACTAAAGCAGTGATGGGTATTGTGACCGACTCATCAGGCGAGAGACCTGAAAATGTATACGCGATTCATAAATTAGTGCGCAATGAGCAGGAGCTGGAGCAGTTGTATACAGAAAATCATGGCAAATACAAAATTCTGAAAGAAACTCTCATTGAGGATCTAGATAGATACTTCGCACCGATGCGCGAGAAGTATGAAGAACTCAAAAATGATTCTGACATAGTTGATGAGGTGCTCTCTCGCGGCAAGCGCGATGCGCGCGCAGTCTCCGAAGCAAAAATGGAATCCGTCCGCCGCGCGATTGGTGTAGCATAGGATTATGGAACGAACACTTATTGGCGAGTTGGGGAATCATGTTGGCAAGACGGTTTCCATTTCTGGTTGGGTGGACGTCCGCCGTGATCATGGCAAACTCGTTTTCTTGGATGTTCGCGATCGGTCGGGGAAGGTGCAGGTGATTTGTCTTACAAATCACCCTGAGGTTCTTACCGAAGGGTCAAAATTACATCCAGAGGATGTTGTGTCGATTGAAGGCGTTGTGAATGAGCGCCCAGAAAAGATGCGTGTGGAGGGTATGAATGGCAACGTCGAGCTTGAAGCGCTCTCTATTGCTGTTCTCGCACAAGCCCAAGAATTGCCGTTTGAAAAAGATACTGAAGTGAATCTTGATACGTATCTTGATAACTTACCGCTCACGCTGCGCTCTGAACGCGCCCGTGCAATATTTAAAGTGCAGGCAGAAATCGTGAATGCATACCGCACGTTTCTTATGAGCGAAGGCTTTATCGAGTTCCAAGCGCCGAAGCTTATCGGCGACGATGCTGAAGGAGGTGCAGATGTTTTTACCGTGCCGTATTTTTATGACAAGACGGCGCATCTCGCGACCTCGCCGCAGTTTTATAAGCAGATTATGGTGGGAGTGCTTGAACGCGTCTTTACCGTCGGTAATGTCTATCGCGCAGAGAAGCACGCGACGACACGCCATCTCAACGAATACACCTCGCTCGATATGGAGATGGGATTCATCACCGATCATCGCGATCTCATGGCTCTTGAAACGCGTTTGATGCGTTCGCTCGTCACCCATCTGGAAGCGACCTGCGCAGAAGAATTTAAAATTCTCGGCGTCGAGCTGCCGGCGGCACCAGAGACATTCCCCGTATTAAAACTGCGCGAGGCGCAGAAGATACTGGGTGTTGCAGAAGCTCCTGATCTTGAGCCAGAACACGAACGCGCACTTTGCGAATGGGCAAAACAAGAACATGGTTCTGACTTCATATTCATCACGCACTATCCGGTCTCGAAGCGGCCGATGTACACTATGGAAGATTCTGATGACCTCGGGTACACCAAGAGCTTTGACCTCCTCTTCCGCGGCGTGGAGATCACGACCGGTGGCCAGCGTCGTCATGAGTACGAGAATTTAGTCGAGGGCATCAAGATGAAAGGCCTCGATTCTGAAAAATTCTCTTATTATCTGCAAGCGTTTAAATATGGCATGCCACCGCACGGTGGTTGGGGCATGGGGTTAGAGCGTCTCACACAAAAAATGCTCGGCCTCGCGAACGTGAAGGAGGCGACACTCTTCCCGCGCGACTTGAATCGCATCGATACACTCCTGCATGCAAACGACGTCACCGAGAACTAGATTCAGTATTCAAACAGAGGCCTACCAAGGGCCCTTTGAGCTCGTGCTCGACCTTATCGAGGCACGCAAACTTCTCGTGAATGATCTCGCGCTCGCGAACATCACCGAAGACTTCATCCAACATGTGCGTGCACAAACAGAATTCCCGGTTGAAGAGACCGCAAACTTTATCCAGATTGCCGCGACGCTGCTCCTCATCAAGTCAAAGTCGCTCATCCCCGATCTCGCGCTCTCTGAAGATGAGAATGCTGATGTTGAAGATCTGAAGCGGCGTCTCGCGGCGTATGAAAAAGTCCGCGAAGCAGCACGCGAGCTCGCTCGCCTGTATGGCAAGTCGATGATGGTACCAGCGGGTGAGAGACCGCAACAGCCAACGTTTTCTCCATCAAGGGATTTTACGAAAGAGGGTCTTGCTGAAGCGCTCGCACGGGTGCTCGCAGCACGTGAAGCAGTTGAAGAATTGCCCGAGGCGCGCGTGAAGCCACTCGTGACGATTGAGGAGATGATGGATCAACTCGCGAGGCGGGTGCAGAGTGCTATGACGCTGTCATTCAAAGACTTCACCGGGAGCACGAGAGAGAAGGTAGAAGTCATAGTCTCATTCCTTGCTCTCCTCGAGCTGGTCAAGCAGGGCGCCGTCGCTGCTGACCAGTATGGCCCTCATGGCGACATCCGCATCAGCCACACCGCCTACGCCTCGGTCCCACGGTACGGATAGAACTGGGTTGTGGACAACCAATATTTCCCATAATCTTTTCAGAGCGTTATACTTGCCAGCATGCTTACAGATGCTGATATCGCTAGAATCGTTGCAGTGGTAGCGACGAAAGAAGACGTGAAGCTCATTAATGAGCGTCTCGGCTCACTTGAAGAAAATTTAAACAAATTTGTCACCGCAAGCGACAAATTTACGGGATCTTTTGAAGCTCTCCGCCTTGAATATGCGGCCGTTTCAACACAGCTCACTCGCCACGAAGACTGGATTAAACAAATTGCCGAAAAGTCTGGTGTGGCGCTCCAATTTTAATCGTTATGACGGTAAACAATTGCGACATCTGCAAGAAGGCGATTAACGATAAGAAAATTGGGATTTCCATGTTGGGGTTTTCTGATGAAATATTCTCACTCAAAAAATTCGACCTGTGCTCTAAATGTGCAGAGCCGGTAATGAAATTTCTGAAGACAAAGAAACTTATCAAACAGGATAAAAAATAATCGAGTGCATACAAAAAGGCCATCCAGTAACGGATGGCCCAATTTGGTTGGCTGTCAGGGAGGAAAACATGGTCCCCAACATCGCGCGATTAAATCTCTCCTGTTTGCGAATTCGTCTACAACAGATTGCCTCGGCTCTGTAAACTCATCTAGCTCTGCCTCGATAACATCAATCAAGCGTTTATCGCGTTTTTTGTTGCCACCGATTGTTTGACCAGCAACTGCCTTTCCCATGCTCGTTTCCTCCTTTCTTATTACGGAACTTTCCTGCGTTTATATTCTCAGATCTGGTGATTTTGTCAATCTTGCTTCTGTTACATCCCCAGCTTCTCACATTGCCGAGGAGGGGGCACACCGCTATGATAGGGACAATGCTCACGCCGCCCGCCGCTCTTGAAGCACTCCTCTTTTCTTCAGGAGAACCACTCGAGAAGAAGCGCCTTATCGCATTGCTCGGTCTTAAAGAATCAGAATTCGAGCTTGCTCTCAAGGCACTGAAAACACAACTTGATGGACACGCCGTGTCCATCATTGAGACAGATAGAGAAGTTGAGATGCGGACAAGCGCTGAAGCCGCTGGTGTAGTGAAGAAGCTCCACGAGAGTGAGCTCGCGCGCGACCTTGGGAAGGCGAGCATGGAGACGCTCGCGGTGATTGCGTATCAGTCTGGATCAACGCGCGGTGAGATTGATTGGGTGCGCGGTGTTAATTCATCTGCCTCGCTCCGTACACTTCTCATGCGCGGGCTCATCGAAGGGAAGGAGGATGCACGCGATAAACGTCGAATTCGTTATTCACTCACGACTGAAGCGCTTGCGCACTTGGGTTTGGCACGAGCAAAAGATCTTCCGCGTTTTACCGAGCTTGCAGCTGGAGCGAAGGATGTTGTTGAGGCCTCGACACCAGAGGCCAAAGAAGAAGTATGAACACTGAAGATCTACAAAGTCTCGCTATCCGTTCTCGCTCAATGCGCGAGGCAGGCATTGCACTCCTCCTCTCCTCAGGTCTCCTAGCTCTCTTCCTCGTCATACCGTTTGGGTTTAAAAAAGCACCTGTTGCCACACCAATCGCAGTCGCAACATCGACTGCACCAGACGCTTTCGCCAATGTTTCGATCGAAGCAAAGGCGGCAATTGTCTATGATCTCGTGACAGGCAAAACGCTCTATGCAAAAAATGCTGACACGCAACTCCCACTCGCCTCACTCACTAAACTTCTAACTGTTTACGCAGCACTCCGTGAACTCCCGCAGAATACTCCTATCACTATTTCAAATAGTGCCGCACACACCGAAGCACCACGCATTTTCTCAGTAGGACAAACATTCACGCTCGCCGACCTATCGCGTCTCACATTGACAGCTTCGCTTAATGACGGTGCGGCGGCGATCGCTGAAACAGTTGCCGAATATGAGCAACGTTCGCAAAACGTCATGCTCGCTGGTGCGGCAGCAGCGCTAGGTCTCTCGCAGACCTATGCAGTCAATGGAAGCGGTCTTGATGAGAGCTCTGCAATATCAGGTGGATACGGTTCTGCACGCGATCTTGCGCGTCTCGCCGGTGCACTCGTCGACAAAGCACCAACGATCGCAGGAGCAACGACGCGGAGCGTTGCACACGCGGTTTCTGCAGGCGGCACTTCATTCAACGTTAAGAATACGGATCCGATGATAGACACTCTTTCGCGCTTATTACTTTCGAAAACCGGTTATACCGATCTGGCTGGCGGCAACCTCGCACTCGTGTTCGACAGTGGCATCATGCATCCGATCGCGGTCGTTGTTCTCGGCTCCTCACAAAAAGAGCGCTTCACTGACGGTTCTGCTCTCGTCGCCGCAACACTCGCGCACTTCGCTGGTGTTGCTTCTTTATGATAAGTACTGCTGCACGCGTTTTAATACCATCAGCTGTTGCATTCGTATTAGGTATACTTCTTGCGCCCATTCTTGCTGGCATTCTTTATCGCGCGAAGGCATGGAAAAAGAATGCTGGGAAGGGTAACGGCTTGGGCGGAGGTGGCACGCCAATATTCGACGAACTTCATAAAGAACGAGAGATCTCGACACCACGCATGGGTGGTGTCCTCATCTGGGTATCGACACTCGTGACCGCAGCACTCTTTTGGTTACTCGCATATTTTTTCGATACGTTCTGGTTATCGCTCGATTTCGTAAATCGTAGTGAGACATGGCTCCCACTCTTTGCTCTTGCGGCTGGTGCGATTGCAGGGATTACCGATGATCTACTCGAGATTACGCGAGGGGAGGGCGGCCTTTCGCTCAGACGGAGACTCTCGATTGTCGGCATTATCGGACTTGTCGCTGGCTGGTGGTTTTATGCAAAACTTGGTGTTGTCGCAATCAGTATTCCTTTTACTGTACCGCTCACGATCGGTTGGCTCGTGATCCCGTTTTTTGCGTTCGTGACGCTTGCGATCTATGCCGGAGGCACGATCGATGGACTTGATGGGCTTGCCGGCGGAGTGTTTGCAATCATATTTATGGTGTATTCCGGCATCGCTTTCGGCGAAGGACAATTCTCACTTGCCGCATGTTCTGCAGTTATCGCGAGTGCAACACTCGCATTTCTTTGGTTCAATATTCCGCCAGCGCGATTTTATATGTCAGAGACCGGTAGTATGGCGCTCACACTCGCTCTAGCAATGATCGCATTTTCTTCTGATACGATTGCCGGAGGTGTCGGTGTCTCTGTGCTCCCGCTCGTGGCACTCCCGCTCACGGCAACAGTTGTGACGACACTCATGCAAGTATTTTGGAAAAAAGTATTTCATAAAAAATTATTTCGCGTTGCGCCGATTCATCATCACTTCGAGGCGATCGGCTGGCCTGCCGCAAAGGTGACCATGCGCTATTGGGTAATTACTATCATCGCGGGCGTGATGGGACTCACGATTGCACTTCTTGCGCAGACACCATGACCCGTATGACAACTTCAACATCCACACGTTTTTCAAGGGAAGTTATTTATTTAAAGTTGTCATACGGGTTATGAAATTCGTTTCCGGCGACCGTATTTTTTTTGCACTTGTACTTTCTCTATCGCTCGCTGGTCTCGCGATTTTTTCTTCAGCCGCTCTCGGTCTCCTTGCTCGCGAGAGCAGCTCTGTTTCAAAAGACATTTTGCTTCAAAGTGGTCTTGGTCTTGGCTTTGGACTGCTTGCACTCTTAGCAGCGCGCACTATCTCGCTCGCGTGGGTTAAGCGCGCGGCGCCATACCTCTTTGGTGCATCACTTCTATTTACCGCGTTGGTGTTTGTACCAGGTATCGGATTTCATTCAGGTGGAGCGACACGTTGGATCAACCTCGGGTTTACGACCGTGCAGCCGTCGGAGTTCTTGAAAATTGGTTTTGTACTCGTGCTTGCGTGGTGGCTCGCACCGCGTGCGCGGCAGCTCGCGAATCCGAAAATAGGAATAATTCCATTCAGTGTTATTCTCGCATTACCGTCTGTCCTCTTGCTCGTACAGCCAAACACCTCCACAACACTTCTCATCATTATCACTGGTGCGGTAATGTATTTTGTCGCAGGCGCTCCCTGGCGAGATTTCGGCATTCTCGTGCTTGTGGCAATCATTGCTCTTGGCACAATCGTTGTGGCGCGGCCGTATGTTCGTGATCGTATTGTGACGTTTATGAATCCATCAGAAAATTCTTTAAGCAAGGGTTATCAGATCCAACAATCGCTCATCGCGATTGGTTCGGGTGGCTTGATGGGTCGCGGACTAGGGCAGAGCGCTGAAAAATTTAATTACCTACCAGAACCTGATGGCGATTCGGTTTTTGCAGTCTTTGCAGAGGAAGCCGGCTTTCTTGGTGCGGCTATTCTCATTGCGCTCTTTGTCGCGCTCGCGGCAAGAGGCATTGTGATCGCAGGAAATTCTCATGACCTTTTTGGCGGGCTTGTCGCACTCGGTTTTTCTTTCATCATAATCTTGCAGGCATTCATCAACATCTGCGCGATGTTGAGCATCATCCCACTCACCGGCCTGCCGCTTCCATTCGTCTCTCATGGCGGCACGGCACTCATGGCAGTGCTCCTCATGTGTGGCCTCGTCCTCAACGTCGCTGCGCATCGCAGAAGCGCCTGACGGCTCTTTATGTTTAAATATAACGTATGACCATCGCTTTTACCGGAGGGGGGACAGGGGGGCACTTTTATCCGATTATCGCCATCGCTGAAGCCTTGAAAGATCTTGTACGCGAGGATCGTCTCATCGAGCCTAAGCTCTATTATCTCGCGCCAGGCGCATTCGACGAAAAGGCCCTTTTTGATAACGGCATTACCTTTATACGCATACCAGCAGGGAAGCTGCGTCGTTATTGGTCATTCAAAAATGTTGCTGACTTTTTTGTCACGCTCGTGGGTACGATACACGCGATCGGTACGCTTTTCCGTCTCTATCCTGATGTTGTGGTGGGGAAGGGTGGATATGGCAGCGTGCCAACAATACTTGCTGCGCGCATTCTTGGTATCCCCGTCATCATTCATGAATCAGATTCGAAGCCAGGCCGCGCGAGTTTGCTCGCCGCAAAGTTCGCAAAGAAAATTGCTATTTCATTTGAAAGCGCTGCAGAATATTTCCCCAAAAATGTGCAGAGCAAGATAGCTCGTACCGGTATACCGATTCGCAAAGCGCTTATGCGAGTCGAACCTGAAGGCGCAGGTGACTATTTCGGTCTTGAAGTGGGTGTGCCGACAGTGCTTATCCTCGGCGGCTCACAGGGCTCAGTACGAATAAATGAGTCAATCCTCTCTGCTTTGCCGGCGCTCGTTTCATTCGCCAACATTATTCATCAGACCGGGCAGGCTAATTTAAAGAGTGTTGAGGCAATTGCGCATGTTGAACTTGGGAAGAGCCCACATGCAGATCGCTATCACCCAATTAATTATCTTTCTGAAATATTTCTCCAAAGAGCTGCTGGTATCGCAGATGTCGTAGTCTCGCGTGCGGGAGCGAATAGCATTGCTGAGATTGGACTCTGGAAGAAGCCATCAATCATCATACCAATTCCAGAATCCGTGAGCCATGACCAGCGGAGCAACGCGTATGCGTATGCCAGAACTGGCGCTGCAATTGTCATCGAAGAAGAAAATCTCTCTCCAAACATTCTTGCTTCCGAGATAAAACGCATCATCAATGATCCAGAGCTCGGCAAGCGCATGATAGCCGGGGCGGCCGGCTTTACCGATCCAGACGCAGCGCGTATCCTTGCGCGCGAGGTGCTCACCATCGCGCTCTCACACGAATCATGAACCAGACGGTCACTCGCTTCGCGCCCTCACCGACCGGCCTCTTGCACGCTGGTAATTATCGCACTGCAGTGTTTGCGTATCTCTTCGCGAAACACACCGGCGGTAAATTTATTGTGCGTATTGAAGACACTGATGCGGCACGCTCAAAGCCAGAATATGAAGCAAACATCCTTGAGACACTCGAATGGTTGAATCTTCCCGCTGATGCATTGTATCGCCAGAGCGAACACCGCATTCGCCACCGCGAATTGCTTGAGAAGCTCGTCGCTGAAAATAAAGCATATGTTTCAAAAGAGACCCCGAAGAATCCGGGCGATAGAGAAGAAGTTATCCGTTTCCGTAATCCAGGTGGTGATTATACCTTCGTCGATGTGATTCATGGCGAAATTAAAACGAATGTAGACGATCTAGGCGACTTCATCATTGCACGTTCGTTTGATGAGCCCGTTTTCCACTTCGCAGTTGTTGTAGATGATGCTGATGAAGGTGTCACACATATTATTCGCGGCGGCGATCACATTTCAAACACAGCGCGCCAGATGCTTATCAGGAGTGCGCTCGGCTTCGCCGAGCCACTTTATGCGCACTTGCCGCTCATCATGGACAATCAGCACAAGAAACTCTCTAAACGTTATGGCGCAAAGGCGCTCACTGAATACCGCGATATGGGAATTTTGCCGGAAGCATTGCTCAACTATCTCGCATCTCTCGGTTGGAACCCTGGCGATGATCGCGAGTACCTTTCGCGAGAAGATCTCTCTGAGGCGTTTGACCTCTCGCGTGTGCAGAAGGGGAGCGCGATCTTTGATGAAGTAAAACTCCTCTCGGTCAACCAGCACTGGATGCGCGAGCTCTCTGACGATGATTTTGCTAAACACTTAGATGTAGGACGTACGACGTCCCACATGATTATTCAACTCCTAAAGGAGCGGGCGAAAAGCTTCAAAGAAGCTCGCGAGATGCTCAGTAGGGAGCTCAAATGTCTCTTTGAGGAGCCGGTTCTCGACCGCGACCAGCTGGTCGCAAAAGAGCCAAAAGACCGTCCAGACATGACCAAATCAGCCCTGGAAAGCCTCTCTGAGGCCCTAAAAGCCCTCTCAGGAGGCGTTTCTCCAGAGGTGGTTAAAGACAGCATTATGCCGCTGGCCGATGCCGAGGAGGCCAAGGGGAAGGGGGGCAGGGGAGCAGTGCTTTGGCCGCTGCGATATGCTCTCTCAGGACAAGAGCGTTCTCCAGACCCTTTCACCCTCATTTCAATTTTGGGTATCAAAGAATCCCTTTCGCGTATAGAGAAAGCGATTGCTATACTGTCTTAATGAATCGCGCGTCTTTTGCGTTCCTGCTTCCTGTCTCCTGCCTCCTGCTTACTCTTTTTCTCCTGCCTCCTGCTACCTATGCGGATGAGTCATCGGATATTCAGGCAAAGATTGATGCGAATAATAATCAGCTCGAGTCGTTGAAAGCAGAGATTGCTGCATTTCAGAGTCAGCTTGACGCCATTGGTTCTAAAAAGAATACTCTGCAATCAACTATTAGCTCTCTCGCCATATCTCAGAAGCAGCTCGCGGCACAAATTCAAGCAACACAAAATAAAATCTCCTCGGCAAATTTGCAGATACAAAGACTCACATCTTCTATTGGCGATAAGGAATATGCGATTGCCGCAGATCAAGATGCCATCGCCAAGGCGCTCCAGAGTATCGCTGAGGGTGAACAAGTATCGCTCATAACCAGTCTCATCTCTTCACATTCATTTGGCGAAGCGTGGCAGGCGGCCGACGAGTCTGTCCAATTCAATCGGGCGTTGGGAAATGACATTGCTGATCTTCGCGCAGTACGCACCGAACTCTCAGTGAATCGCGATTCAGTAACTAAGGAGAAAAAACAGCTCGTCTCACTCAATAATGATCTCGCACTCCAGAAACGTTCAGTAGATGCGAGCAAGGCGGCACAACAAAAGTTGCTTACTGATACAAAAAATCAAGAATCAACCTATCAACAACTCATTGCGCAGAAAAAGGCCGCTGAAAAATCATTTGAACAAGAGCTCATAAGTCTGCAAAGCCAATTAAATCTGATCGTGCATCCAGGACTCTTGCCGAAGGCTGGCTCTGGGCTCCTCGCGTGGCCGTTCTCAAGCACCTACATGATTAACTGTTCTGCACGCAAGAGTGTGTTCGGAAATCTTTTCTGCATCACCCAGTACTTCGGCAATACACCATTCGCGACCGCGAATCCGCAAATCTATAATAGTGGGGGACACCCGGGCATCGATTTTTCTGCACCAATCGGCACTGCGATTAAAGCAGCTCTCTCTGGCACCGTGCTCGCTACGGGCAACACAGACCTTATCAGGGGATGCTACTCATACGGCAAATGGGTGATGATTGATCACAAAAACGGTATCAGCACACTCTACGCACACCTCTCCAATATCGACGTGTCAGCAGGACAGTCGGTGGGCACTGGGCAGGTGATAGGCCTCTCGGGCATGACCGGCTATGCGACCGGGCCGCACCTCCACTTCGGTGTCTATGCGACAGAAGGTACCCAGATCATGACTCTGAAACAATTTCGCAGTTCTGCCACTGGCTGTGCCAACGCCACGATGCCAGTCGCGACTCTCACAGCGTATCTGAATCCGTTGTCGTATCTTTAATCGCTTATATACTACAAATCTCGGCTGGACGAGGATGAGAGGGAAGGGAGGTGTGGTATAATAATAGACATGTTCAGACTTGTCTTCTGGATTTTTGTCCTCGTCCTCGCACTTTCATTCTTTGGTATTTCTATTCAGGCGATTGTGAGCTCTCCTGCAGGGCAAGCGAATATTAGTTATGTCTTCAATCTTCTTGATCAACTCTGGCAATGGATTGTCGGAAAGGTCTAAGGACAAGTGCGCAAAAGATATATTGTGCGACGTTCAGATAAAGCTCGAGTCTCGAGCAGAACAGCCCTCTTCCCTATCAACAGCTCACATTTGCGATGATGTAGTCGTATGCCTCGTCAACTGAGTCAATTACTGTGTAGAGTTCCATATCTTTTGCATCAATTGCCCCATGCTGTTCATATAAGGTTTCTTTAAAAAAAGTCAAAAGCGGTTCCCAGTATTTTTTCCCAAAAAGGATAATTGGCACTTTACGGATCTTCTTCGTTTGCACAAGCGTTATGATTTCAAAAAATTCATTCAGTGTCCCAAAACCTCCCGGGAAGTACACATATACTTCAGAAGCATAGGTGAGCATCACCTTCCGTACGAAGAAATGTTCAAAACCGAACTTGTCGGTAAGATATGGATTGTAGTCCTGTGCATCTGGCAAGATCACATTGAGTCCAATTGAAGCACCTCCCGCTTCAAAAGCACCTTTATTTGCAGCGCGCATAACACCGGAGCTACCACCGGTAATTACAGCGAAGCCTTTTTTCGCGAGACGGCCCGCGAGGTCTGTAGCATCCGCGTAGACCTTATCCTCAAATGAAGTGCGAGCGGTACCGAAAATGGTCATCGCGAGACCATAGCGACGAATGATCTCGAACCCTTCGACGAACTCTGACATGATCTTGAAGACGCGCCAGGATTCTATCGTCTTTGGTTTACATACCAGAAGAGGACGAGCAGACGGTTCAGGCATGGTACGTGACCCTTCATGAACTGTCTTCGCAAGACGCTCAGCTGTAAAATCGTCATTCATATTTTTCTTTCTATTTATTGTAACAGACTAAATACCTTTACAATTTGCAGCAAGAGTATAACCAGCCGCTATAGCAGCAGATTCAGAGTCGAACCATACTTTATTTGTCTCCGATATTCGATCGACACCGGCACATGATGGAAAGTAATACTTCGTGCCGTTTTTTGAAGCAACGATTTGCCCTGCTGTGCCCTTCGTAACCTCTGGCGAACTGGTGTCTGGGGAAGTCACTTCAGGGGCTCCGCTTCCCTGCTCTGCTGTGTCTAATCCGGCAAGATAACCAAGTCCGAAGCTAAGTGTTGAGGTGAGCACTAAGACGCCAATAATGACCACATCCCGAGGTATTTTGGCGACCTGCACTTTGCATTTTTCGCGTGCTTCTGCTATAGTCATCAGGTAAAACTATAGCATTATGGCACATACAAAAGCCGGTGGATCAGTTAAAAACCTCAAGGATTCAAACCCGAAATATCTCGGAGTTAAACTCGCGGACGGTGCAGCAGCACGCCCAGGGATGGTCATTGTCCGCCAGCGCGGCACCAAGATTGAAGCGGGTAAAAATGTCGCGGTCGGCCGCGATCATACACTCTTCGCCATGGCAGCAGGCAGGGTTGCCTTCCGTTCTCGCCGCAAGACCAACTTTGATGGGCGTGTTGTCTCCAAAAAAGTCGCTGACGTAGTTTAGTTAAATAAGGAGACTCCTCGCGGAGGGAGGTGTCTCCTTATTTAACTTTCGGCGCCAGAATCGTGAGGAGTCACCTTACTTCGTAAGGAAACACCTCACTCAGCCTCAATCGTAATTGAGAATTTCCCGAAGATTTCTCCCGCAGAGACTGGAATATCGAAAGTACCGATCTCTTTAATCGGCTTATCTAATTTAATAGCATCTTCAGGCAGATCAATACTGGCCTGTGCCTTAGCTGCTGCAATGATCTCTGCTGCAGCAACCGCGTCATAGAGATGACCTTTTTCATTGGCCTTTTTCTTAATCACAATGCGAGCGTCAGCGAGCGAAGCAATGTTCTGAGCGAGAAGTGCAGAATCAAGCTCACTACGGTTGATGACCTGCTTACGGCGCGTCTCGGCCTCCTTCTTCGCCACAGGAGTCGCAGGGATCGCGAGTTTCTTCGGAATTAGGAAGTTGAGCGCATGCCCATCAGTCGCCTCAATCTCCTCATGCGCCCGCCCAATCCCCTTCACGTCTTTTATCAATATAACTTTCATATAGACCCACTATACCCTCTCACTTGCCTGTCGTCAAAAATTGAATTGCACGCTTCATTTGTACGTCGTTTTTTGCAGTGATGTCAGCGTCAGTAATCGGCACAGTGATATCGGGTGTGATGCCGTTGCCCATGATCCAATGGCCGGCAGGAGTGACCCATCGCGCAACGGTGATCTTGAGTGATCCGCCATCAAGATCTAACAACGTCTGCACTGATCCTTTGCCGAATGATTTTGTACCGATCAGCGTTGCAACTCCCGTATCTTGGAGTGCACCTGCAAAAATTTCAGATGCTGAAGCGGAGCCGCCATCAATAAGCACGACTATTTTCGTCCCTGCAGGTGTATCGTTATAGCCTAGGCTGGTGTGCGGTTGGCTCGGTGCATTCCCGTTAAAATCTTCAGTAACGACCGGGGCACCTTTCGGGATGAAGTGACTTGCGATGTTGACTGCCGCTTCAAGATAGCCGCCTGGATCGCCACGCAAATCTATGACGAGTTTTTTAGAGCCGGAGGCCTTGAAGCGAGTAAACGCTTGATTGAAGAGGTCTGCTGAATTGTCAGTAAATTCATAGAGTGCAATATGGTAGACACCGCTCGCAGCGTCGAGACCATCATCGGTTTGCGGCACCTGAATCGTCTCACGTACAATCTTAATATCGCGAGCTTTCCCATCGCGAATGATAGTAAGACTGACAGTTGTTCCTACAGGGCCGCGAATCTTGCTCACTGCTATGTCGACTGCGAGACCATCAGCTGACTTCCCATCAATGGCAGCAATTTGGTCACCGGCTTTGATACCAGCCGTCTCCGCTGGCGTACCCTTAAGAGGAGCGATGACCGTCAGGACGCCGTTCTTTATATCAATTTCCATACCGACACCAGCAAAGCTACCTGAAATAGTCTCGGCAAATGCTTTTGCCTCTTTCGGAGGGAAGAAGATGGTATACGGGTCGCCATAAGAGGCAGCGAGTCCTGAGATCGCACCGAAGAGTCGCTCTTTGGTTGAAGGAAGCGTAGAAGATGCGTGTGTGATGACATAGTTTGATTCAAGAGCATTCCACGCTTTCCAGAAATCGGTAAAATCGACACTTTGATCCGGTGTTGCATCAAGACCGTCACCGACGAGTGGAATGTGCGTGATAACAGCGGCGACTGTGCCACTGTTGCCCATATAGAGTCCAGCACCAAAAGCAATTGCTGCAACGAGTGCAAACGAAATACCGCGTATCATCACATCACGTCCGCGACCAAGTTTATTTAAAACATCCATTTCGCCAAGTATATCACAGCACTATTACAGTGTGCAGTTTTGCATATGGTATTCTAGAAACATGCTATTCCGGTATGAGTACAAAGGCGGCGTGTGGGTTGATCTGGAGAAGCCGACTGATGAAGAGCTGCGAAGAGCCGTACAAGAGTTTTCTATCAGTGATCGCATCGCCAAGGAGATGCTCTCCCCTACCCCCGCTCCGCTGGTGATAGACGGCGATACGCATGCCCTTTTGGAGCTCCACTTCCCTACACAGGGCGCTGAAAATGGCGATACAGAGATTCAAGAAATTGATTTCATTGTCGGCAAGAATTTCATCGTGACAGTTCGGTATGAAGTTATTGCGCCATTACACCATCTGAAAAAACTTTTTGAAACGCGCAATCTCGTCACCGGTCATGAATCGATCACAACGGACGTTCTCCTTGAGATTCTCTTCGCTCACCTCTATTCATCGGTGCGCGATCACACCAATCACATTACCGACAATCTTGAGCGCATTGAGAGAGATATGTTCGATGGTCATGAGCGCAAGACGGTGCGTGCAATTTCAAATGTGAGCAGATCATTCCTGCACTTAGAAGCTGCGCTCGCTAATCAAGAAGAACCTCTGAGCCGATTCTTGAAGGCGCACACGCTGCGTGAATTTTTTGACACTTCTTTTACTGAGCGTGCAGAACGTATTCTCGAAGAACGTGCCCAAGTCATGCGGCTCGTCCGGACTCATCGGGCCGTTGCGACCGAGATGCGCGAAACCAACATCGCTCTCCTTGAGGCGCGCCAGAATGAAATTATGAAGACGCTCACGGTGATCACGTTTATATTCCTCCCGATTGAGCTCATAACCTTCGTCTTCGGTATGGGCGCACTCGGGACACCCCTCCAAGATAATCCAGACGCATTTTGGATTATCATTGGGGGCATGTTCATGCTTGGTTTGGTCATAACACTCTTCCTCGCACGGAAACGTTGGCTATGAAATGGTTTTCAAATTTATTTAAAAAACATAAGGATATCGAGCATCGCCGCACGCCTCAGGTCTTCTTAACAAACACACTCTCGGGCAACAAAGAGCTCTTCATCTCATTGAAGTGCGGCCAGGTACTCTTCTATTCCTGCGGACCGACAGTTTATAGTCGTGCACACATCGGCAATCTACGCGCGTATATTTTCTCAGACACGATCGCACGAGTACTGAGCGCGGCTGGCTATCGTGTACATCGGGTTATTAATATCACTGACGTTGGTCACTTGGTCGGCGACAGTGACGAAGGCGCCGATAAAATGGCGGTTGGCGCGAAACGAGAAAAAACAACTCCAGAAGCAATCGCGGAACGATATGCAAAAATATTTATCGAAGATTTGGATGATTTGAACATTGATACTAATGACATCCAGTTCCCGCGCGCGACCGAGTATATACAAGAACAAATTGCGCTGATAAAAACACTTGAAGAAAAGGGTTTCGCGTATCGCATCAAGAACGGTGTCGCCTTCGATACATCTCGGTTCCTCGGATATGGAAAGCTTGGGAATATTGACGTAAAAAGCCAGCAGGCCGGCGCGCGCGTTGAACAAGATAGGGAAAAAAGAAGTCCTCATGACTTCTGGCTCTGGCGTAAGGCGAAACCCGGAGATCTTCAACAATGGGACTCTCCCTGGGGCCTCGGAAATCCTGGCTGGCACATTGAATGTTCTGCGATGTCACGTGCGCTCCTTGGCCAAGAAATTGATATTCATACAGGCGGTGAAGATCATATCGCAGTACATCACAACAATGAGATTGCGCAGTCAGAAGCAGCATCAGGGCGCACCTTCTCACACTATTGGATGCACAACGCATTCCTCAATATGGGAAGTGAAAAGATTTCAAAATCAATCGGCAATGTCGTGTATCTCTCTGATGTCATTGCAAAAGGGTTTCATCCACTTGCATTGAGATATTTCTTCCTTCAAGCGCATTACCGCACACAGCTATCTTTTTCATGGGATGCTCTCGCAGGATCAGCGAGTGCGCTCGAACGCCTTTGGAGACTTTCGCGAGATATTGCACACGAATCTGCTGGCAAGAGTGCTCCCTCTGAAGCACGTGAACGTTTCCTTGTTACCATGCGCGACGATCTCTCAACGCCGCAAGCACTCGGGGTTCTCTGGGAGTCACTGAGGAGTGAAGAATACGCGCCCGAAGAAAAGTGGGGCCTTCTACAAGACGCAGATGCACACCTCGGTCTCCTTCTCACCGATCCGCCAATAGAATCGTCAGTAATAGAGGCAGAAATTCCTGAAGAAGTGAAGGAAATGCTCACGCGCCGCGAAGCGGCGCGTTCCTCTAAGGATTTTGTCGAGGCCGACCGTCTCCGTGATGATATTGAAAACAGTGGATATCGTGTGGATGACGGGCCGAAAGGGGCGGTGTTGACTCGGACGACTCTTTGATACAATGAGCCGCAATGGCCTCTGATCGCATTCCACCTCAATCTCTTGAATCTGAACGTGCACTACTCGGAGCGTTGCTCCTCAAACCAGACGCTATTCATGACGTCTCGGATCTCATTCGCGCAAATTCTTTTTATGCAGAGAAGCATCGACTAATATTTGGCGCGATGAGTGAGCTCGCACAGCGCGGCGAGCCGATTGATCTCCTCTCGCTCTCAGAACAAATGCAAAATCAAGGTCTGCTCGAACACGGTGGTGGCCGTAGTTATCTTGCCGAGCTTGCAGGATCTGCTCCGACTCCCGGTAATTTTTCTCATTATGCCGATCTTGTTTCGCGCAAGTTCCTCATGCGTTCACTTATCGATACTGCCTATGGAATCACCGAATCCGCTTATGACGACGCGCGCGATACGATGGAAGTGCTCGACGAGGCCGAGAAGAGTATCTATGCCATCGGCGATGCTTCAGCTGCACACAAGTTCACCGCTATCGGCGACAAGATACACGAGGCCTGGGATCGTCTTGAGGCTCTATCAAAACGTGATAGCGGCATTCGTGGTGTGCCCTCTGGCTTCCCCGATCTCGACAATCTTCTTTCCGGATTCCACCCATCCGATCTCGTCATTCTCGCCGCGCGCCCTTCGATGGGTAAGACTGCGCTCGCCCTCGACATCGCGAGAAATGCCGCTGTGCGACATAACGTCCCTGTCGGTATCTTCTCACTTGAGATGAGTTCAGAGCAGCTCATTGATCGCATGCTGTCGGCAGAATCATTTGTTAATTCATGGAAGCTACGCACCGGGCAAGTAAAAGAGGCTGATGATTTTAATCGCATTCGCGATGCACTTGAAGTGCTCTCCAAGGCACCAATATTCATTGATGACAAACCGGGCAACAATATTCTTGCAATGCGCGCTGTTGCGCGCCGACTCAAGCGTGAGAGAGGCATCGGGCTTCTTATCGTTGATTATCTACAGCTCATGGCACCGACTTCGACAAAAGCTTCTGACTCACTCGTCCAGCAAGTCACTGAAATCTCACGTTCGCTGAAGGGTCTCGCCCGCGAGCTCAAAGTGCCCGTCATTGCACTATCACAACTCTCGCGCGCAGTCGAACAGCGTGGCGGCAAACCGCGGCTTTCTGACCTACGTGATTCTGGAAGCATCGAGCAGGATGCTGATGTGGTGATGTTCATCCACCGTGATGATAAAACTAATAAAGAGAGCGATCGCCCAAACATTGCGGAGATTCTCATTGAGAAACACCGCAATGGCCCTACCGGTCGCTGCGAGCTCTTCTTCGATGAGAAGCGGACAACCTTCCAACCTGTCGACAAGTCAGGCTATGGCGAATTGGCTCAGGAGTTTTAAGATGTAAAGGTTTAAACATGGACCACATAGACGAACTTGCAACCGCACTCTCCCGCTTCCCCGGTATCGGGCCGCGGCAGGGTAAGCGTTTCGTTTTTTATCTCCTTGCAACGCCAGCATCAGAACGCGCGAAGCTCGCCGAGCTCATCGCCTCATTGGGGAAAAACGTCCGTCAGTGCCCAGAGTGCCTACGTTTCCATAATGGTAGCACAGCAGCCACCTGCAATTACTGTGCTGATAAAACGCGCGATGATGCCCAGCTCATGTTGATTGAGAAGGATCAGGATCTAGCCGCGATTGAGCGAGCTGGTACGTATCGCGGTCATCATTTCGTCCTCGGTGGTGTGCTCACGCTCTCGGGCAAGGGCGCGATACGCGAAAAAGAATTGCTGCGCGCAATTGAATCGCGGTTTAAGAATGGTTTGAAGGAGATATTGCTCGCATTATCAGCAACGAGCGAAGGCGAACACACGAGCGATCATGTGCGCGAGTTGCTCATGCCCTATCGCGACCACTTAAAAATTTCAGAACTCGGTCGCGGCCTCGCGACCGGCTCTGAGCTCGAATACTCCGACCCCGAAACCCTCCGTGCTGCCCTCTCCAACCGCAAAGAAAAATGATGGACATCGTATGTCCATCATTGTATTGCTTTCCACGAATATTCTGGTAGTATCAAGAATAGAGATTTTGTAAAATTCCTTTCGAAAGGGGGTCATATGTTTAGACAAAAGAAGAAAGAAACAGTAGAAGAGCGATCGGCGCGAAGAAAAGAGATTTTAACCGAGTACTTCAACAGCGAAGTCGGCAAAAAGGTCTTTGCAATAGTAATTAAAGCAGCGGAGAAAGAAGATGAGACAGCATGTCCACTACACAGACCTTGTCCTCACTGGTTTGCTAAGTATCATGACAAAGCATTCCCTAATTTCTTCGTTAACCCATGTTGGGAGATGTCCGGCTGCCTGTGTCCACTCAGAAAGGACGGGTGCGACAATTGTTCTCGGAAAATAAACGGTAATCCACTCTGTTAGAAAGCCCACGAAAAGCCCACACGCTTCTCGTGGGCTTTTCTTTTCTCCACAGCCAAGTGATGGATTTACGACGATATCCATCATTTATGATGAGGTGATGGAGTTGTGGCACGTTATAAACCATAGTATTGAGGGACGAGATCTTTTTCTTGATTCCCAGGATTATGCACGTTTTGTTCACGATCTATATGAGTTTAACGATTCTGCTCCAGCCGGTAATGCTTATCGCCTTTTTGATGCCTCCGATGTGATGGATATCGTAAATCCATCATCTAAAAAAGCCCACCGGGAAATGCTTGTGGACATACATGGCTGGACGCTGATGAAAGATCATTATCACCTTTTACTATCGGAACGTATCGAAAATGGAATCAGCATGTTCCTCCGTAAACTGAACGTCGGATACGCAAACTATGTAAACCAGCGATATGAGAGAAAAGGTACCCTGTGTCGAGGTCGCACGAAGAAAATTCTGATCGGAAGTGAATCCCATTCTCTATATATACTCCATTATCTCCACCTCAATCCACTTGATTACCTTAAATGTGCACAGGAATGGCGTTTGCGGAGTAATGGTGATATCCGTAGCTTGAAAGAAGCATTGAACTATCTCAATACATACCGATGGAGTAGCTATCTTGATTATTCTTGGAAGAAGAACTTTCCTTCTATCCTTACAACCTCGCTTTTTCAAGATGCACTCGGCAATTACAACGAGTCATTACGCGAATACCTTCAGGACGCGGAGCATGACTCCTTAGCAAATCTGCTTCTGGAATGATGGATTTACGAAATCCATCATTATTACAAACTCAGACCGTCTCTTGATTGTTTAATTTAACCGCGGCTTCAGGTGTCGAAACAGTCTTACCCATCAAGAATAGTTTGATGATGCCAATGGCGAGAGCCCAGTACACGAACATGGCCAAAAGTGTCGTCCACTCCACCGTACTTCCCGCGGCTTGTGTTACTCCGAAGACACTCAAGAACGGAGCGGCGAACGCATAACTTATGTTGTAGATAAAGCTGGTGAATCCAGCGCCAGCATTTGCACCTAAGAGTTTTAGTACAAATCGAAATGCAAGAAGTGCTTCGAGAAGGCCTAGAATATACCAGACAATCTGTGTACCTCGATATAGCGGTTTTGTACTTGGTGAATTGAATGAGTCCATAATTTAGTATTTATTATTTTAATAATTAACTCAACATACGTGCGATGAACACGATAAGCGCTATGACGAGCAGCGTGTGAATCAGATCTCCGCCTACATGGAAACTAAATCCAAGAAGCCAGAGGATTAACAGAACGATGATGATTGACCAAAGCATAGGTAATGGATTATGTAATTAATAAGGTTACTTCTTTGTCGTCGTGAAGTTCATAAACCCGCCCGTCATAGTTCCGAACTGATTCTGCGCATTGAGGCGGAAGTAGTACTTGGTGAGTGGCTTCAGAGTAGAGAGCGTTGCGGATACAGATTTTGTAGCCGTGCCACTTCCCGCAGACTGAAGTGCGGTTGTGTTTCCAAGCTCGTTCGTCTCGCCCCATTCAAACCAATATGAAGTTTCAAAACTATTCGGCGTTATTTGTCCGTTCAGCTTGACCGAGGTATTGGTAATCGCGGATGCTGCATCGGTACGTGTCTTTGGTCCTATACCTTGGACTGGGGGATTGTTGTTAGTCGTGAAGCTATAAACCTGTCCTACGGTAGTACCATTTATATTTTGGGCGCTGATACGATAATAATAAACGGTGTTTGCCAAGAGGCCGCTTATAACCGCCGGCGTCGCGATACTGAGATATCCTGAACCGACGGTTTGAGTACTGATGCGACTACCAAGCGTATTAGTTCGTCCATAGTCATACCAATATGACGTCTGCGCGCCGTTCGGATTCACGTTACCTGTAACGACTGCTGTCGAGTTTGAAGCGACAACGAGTGTATTCGTCGTGACGGTTGGTATTGTAGAAGTGGTCGTTGTCGTCGTCGTTGTGTCGGTAACCGTTCCCGACGAATCTGAAGACACCGCGGAAGTAGTCGTATCGTTACCTGGAAGTGAATTGGTATTATTTACCCCGTAGAAAACCAACCCGCCGATAAGCACGAGCACAATAATTCCTCCTACTACCATTGTATTGTTGTTCATATATTACGTGCCGAATGAACCATTAGACTATTACAACGTAAGAAATCCCAGTGATGTTTGTAATGTTTTGAAAATTGGTGCGGCATCATTCTTGCGCCTCGGGGGTCAAGGGGCATAGTCACGCACAGAATGGTGCTCAAGCGTTTTAGGAATCGTAAAATATCCTGAACCTGATGCAATGAGCGTTAGAAGACGAAACACCTTTGAAGGGTGTTTTCGTTTCGTTTATCGGTATAACAATTTTAGTTTCGCGAGACCACGGTGTAGCTGTACCGCTATTGCATTTTTAGTTTGTCCGGTCACGAGTGACATCTCTTTGAGCGATAGATCTTGTACGTAGCGCATACGCATTACTTTTTGATATTTCTGTGGAAGGCGCTGAATAAGGAGTAACGCCTTCTTCCCATCCAAGATGTTCATGAGATGTTCTGAAGAATTCGTCTTCGGCTCATATCCCTTTTCAAGTAAGACATCGAGTGAGGTAGTTTTATTCTTCCGATATTGGTCAACAATGAGATTATTAAGTATCCGGTAAAGGAAGGCCTTCATAAGGTCAATTTTCCCTTTTTTGACCAAATACACCCACGTTTTCATAAACGTGTCTTGTACCAGATCTTGGCCTATCTCGCGATCGTGGAGTTTGAAGAACGCATAGGAAGTAAGCCCTTTCGCATAGTCGCGGTGTGCCTCGGCCAGGGTCGCCTGATTCTCAATTGTTTGCTTGGAGGCCATGTATGTATGACGGCTTACCTAGTGCCCCTATTACAGACCCATTACAGCGCAGAGCACTGAGGAGAAACGCACTATACAGCATAGTATACCACCATTAAGAAGCGATTAAGATGTAACAAATCGGCGCTACAAACGGCACTAATGGTACGAACGAAAAGATATATATAAATAACTACTACCATGGAAAAAATTAAACCTGATACAAACAAAAATAAAAATTCAGCGGGAGCTGAGTTGCTAGAGCACGTGTGGGAGGAGAGCTGGACGTATATTAAAACCGTGGTCGATATTGTGCGAGAACCGATTCTCATTCTTGATAAAAACTTGCAGGTGATGGCGGCGAACGACTCTTTCTACCGCACGTTCCAAGTAGAGAGAGGCGATACAGAGGGAAAGGTCGTCTATAAACTCGGTGATGGCCAATGGGACATTCCGGCACTCCGGAAATTGCTTGAAGATATTCTACCAAAGAACACGTTCTTTAAAGGATTCGAAGTTGACCACTTCTTCCCTGTCGTGGGACACAAGGTGATGATCTTAAACGCACGACAAATTCATTTTAAAGAAGCTATATTTCCGCCGACCATATTCCTCGCTATGGAAGATGTCACCGATATGATGGCGGTCGCCGAGACACTCGCGAGTCACGCTAAGCAGTTTGAGGCACGACTCACCGACCAAACGCAGAAACTAGAACTGCAGATAACAGGGCTCGTAAAGGAAATGGATTTGCTCAAAAATCACCGCGTGTAATACATCTACCGCCCAAAAGAACTTTGCCTTTCTTTGTTCTCTTGTTCGGCATTGGATCATACGTCGCTCACGCGGCGACCATAGATTCACAACTTGATTTCGGATCGACCGGTCAAGAAGTCACCGATCTACAGACATATCTCTCTACCAACATAAATTGGTATCCTTCGGGATTGGTAACTGGCTACTTCGGTAGTCTCACCCAAGGCGGAGTGCAGAAATTCCAGACCGCAGAAGGAATTGTCTCTAGCGGATCGCCATCCTCACTCCCTATGTGAGCGGGACACTTGCACTTGATGTTGGTGGCTTGCAGATGAGTCACTCCATCACTGTCTCTAATCTTCAGTCGAATACACTCTACTACTACTTTGTACGCAGTATTGATGCTTCTGGGGATATGAGCGTCGTGCTGACAAACACATTCCAAACCGCACCATAGTTTGTTCTAGGATTCACCATCATATAAAAAAGAACGCCCCCAGTGGGGCGTTCTTTTTTATGAGTGAATTTAGCGACCTTGGACGAAGGTGAGCGCCTTCCCTTTCAAGTCTGCGCGGCCGGTACGGCCGATGCGGTGGATGTAGTCCTCGTAGGTTGAAGGCAGGTCATAGTTGATGACGTGCGAGACAGCGGGGATGTCAAGCCCTCTTGCGGCAACGTCAGTCGCGACAAGCGCATTCACCTTGCCCGCTTTGAAGGCTTCAAGCGCGCGCATGCGCGCGCTAAACGTCTTGTTGCCATGAATGGACTCAGCATGGATGTGGCGACGAGAGAGATCCTTGGCGATCTTCTCAACGCCATACTTCGTACGACCGAAGATGAGCACCTTGTTGAAATCGCGATCAGCGAGAAGCTCGGCAAGCACTTCAAACTTGTCTTTTCCGCGTGGAATGCGGACGACATCTTGATCAACACTTGAAGGTGTGTCGCGTGTTTTCACCGAGATAATGACCGGGTTAGAGAGAAAGTCGCCGATCAGTTTTTCAATCTCCTTCCCCATCGTTGCTGAGAAGAAGAGTGTGTGACGCTCTTTACTCATCTTCGCGAGAATCATACGCATGTCGTCGATGAAGCCCATGTCAAGCATGCGATCTGCTTCATCTAGGACAACCGTGCCGAAGCCAGAGAGATTGAGCGCCCTGCGCTCCATCAGGTCCTTCAAGCGTCCTGGGGTGCCGATAACGAATGCGGGATCATGGTGAAGTGCCGAGATTTGTGGACCGATGTTGGTGCCACCAACCGCGACCATGCCGCGGAAGCCCAAGCCCTTGGCGAGTCCTGCAAGCTCCTTCTCGATTTGCACGGCGAGTTCGCGCGTCGGCGCCATAATAAGCACCCGATCGCCCTTCTGCTTCATCACCTTGTCGATGAGCGGGATGAGGAATGCCGCGGTCTTCCCTGTCCCAGTCGCGGCAAGACCGACGACGTCTTGGCCGAGGAGTGCATGCGAAATGGTCTTGTCCTGAATAGGCGTTGGTGTCTCATAACCGCGTGCGGCAATATTTTTTTTCAAATGATCATTGATATCAAAATCAGAGAACTTATTGTCGGGAACAAAGACCGGTTCTTCGGTTGTGACTACCGCGCGATTCATAAACTTCGAGATCTCGGCCTCGGTATTGCCGAATGAGCCGAAGCCCCCACGACCACGTGCTGGCGCGCGCCCACGATTAAATCCGCCTCCAGAACGTCCCGAGGTGAAGCGATTTTCCCCGCGACTGGCTGACTCGTTCCTACGAGGCCCGAAGGAGCGCGAAAATTGCTTCCCCGCGGGACGGCTATTACTTGTACTTGATGTACCTGTTGATTGATGATTCCATCTCCCTACTTGCATAATGAATATAGCTAGCTAAATAAAAGCCTTTTGGTCTGCCCTCTATGTGAGAAGTTTAAGAAATCGAATCGATCTTCACCTTGATAACCGGCTGGCGATGTCCGACTCGCTTGTAGTAGCGGCTCTTCGGCTTGTACTTCACCACCTCAATCTTCTTTGCCTTCCCGGCGAGAACAACAGTGCCCTTGACCTCTGCGCCCTTGATAGTTGGCGCACCGATGGTCGTGTCCGAGCCGTTGTCTACGAGGAGCACCTCGTTAAAAACAATCGTGTCACCCTTCTTCAAATCCCCGGGGAGCTTTTCAATAGAAATTGTGTCGCCCTTTGAGACGACATACTGCTTCCCGCCGGTCTTGATTACGGCCACTTCCATGTAGCTCCAATCTAGCACTTTCCTATATAAAAGACAAGTTTTACTCTACGGAGGATGTTGGTTTGTCGAGGAGAGAGGGTTCAATACCGATTTTACTTTCGGCGATGCGGTAGACATCTTTGTCTATCTTACCGAGCTCTTTATAGCCAGAATTATAGTGCGAGACCGTCGTGCCAAGCGATGTGCCGAGCTTCTTATAAAATTCTTCATACGCGCCGATGTGCTTCCCCAGCTCTCCTACCCGCTTCTGGATATCAACGGCCTTTTGTTCTATCTGCAGCGCCTTCAGCCCTTGCATGACCGTCTGGAGATAAGCGAGGAATGAAGTCGGCGAGACTATTATCACTTTATATTTACTCGCCGCTCTCTGGATTAGGTTCTCGTCTTCGCCCCCACCACCAATTTGATTCGTCAGAAGATCATAATAGATGCCTTCAGACGGGATAAACATGAAGGCAAAGTCCATCGTGTCTTCTTCAGGGCGAATATACTTCGCGGTCTCGGTGATGCGCAGTTTGAGATCATTCACAAACGCTTTTTCTGCTGCCGCACGCTCCGGTGTCCCTACTTGTGTGCTCACGAAGCGATTATAATTGTCGAGCGAGAACTTTGAGTCTACAGGAACTAGCTTTTTATTAATGACAATAACCGCATCCACAATTTCTCCGTTCTTGAAGGCGTACTGAATTCGATAATCGTCTGGTGACATGACGTTCCGCAATACGGTCTCGAGATAATATTCGCCGAGGATGCCGCGCTGCTTCGGATTCTTCAATATATCTTGCAAGCCCTTCAGCTGCTCCGCGAAGCCTTGGGTCTGGCGACCGATTTCTTTCACACTCGTCACCTCCTGCGTAATCTCTTTAATCAGTCGTGAGGATTCAGAAAACTGCCTATGTGCATTTTCTTGCATCTGTTTCGATGATTCACTCACGCGTGCGTCGAGCGTCTTCTCGAGATTCTGTAATTGTTGTTGGAGGAGCACCATGCCGTTACTGTCTTCTGGCTTTTGCGCCCGTTTGAGCATATACAGCACAAGTGCGAACCCTCCGATCAGAACAACAAATAGCAAGAGAACGAATAGGGTGACCGATTCCATACCTAATAGTATACTACCTTGTATATGACTATCCACGAATCAATAGAGAAAAGCATCCCGGAGGCGCTCCGCGCGAATGATGAGGTGAGGCTGCGAACCTTGCGCTCTCTCTTCGCTGCAATGACGAACGATGCGATCGCCAAGAACACGCGACCCATAGATATGCCCATGACGGTATCAGAGAGAATACAGGACAAGAGTCAGCGATTCCTCCTTGACCAAGATGCTCTGGTCGTATTGAGGCGTGCGGCAAATCAGCGCGAGGACTCCATCCGAATGTTTGAAGAAGGCGGTCGAACTGATCTGGCCGAAGCCGAAAAAGCTGAGCTGATGGTAATCGAGTCATACCTCCCCACATTGATGTCGCGCGAAGAGATAGAAAAGATTGCAAAACAAAAAATGGTCGAGCACAGGTATTCTTTAAAGGCCGATACGGGCGTGTTTATCGGGACGTTAATGAGAGAGCTGAAAGGCAGAGCCGATGGCAGTGATGTGAAGGCAATTGTGGATAACTTGCTTTCTTAAGGCGAGTGTGCTATAGCGTTAAATAGGTTGCAGATCCTTTAACAATGGAGGTGTTAAATGGGCGAAAGAGAGAGACCGAAAAATGTGCAAGATGCCATCGCACGTGATGACCGAGAGACCTTAAGTGTGATGGGTCACTTTGGCGGACGGGCGGCACAAAAGGCACGCCGTATCAAAAAAGCTAACCTGAGGCGCGAAATGTTTGCGAGGCAGGTTGAGGCCAATGAGCACATTGTTGGCATAGATGGGAACGATGGTCCCTGCCCAGATGGGCGAATCCCATTCTAAAATTACGCGGGAGAGCTTTACTGCTCCCGCGTTTTTTGTTATAAAAAACGTATGGCCCTATCGTCTAACGGTTAGGACGGAGCCTTCTCAAGGCTTAAATCAGAGTTCGATTCTCTGTAGGGTCACAAACTTGATTTATTTTCGTGAAGTGCTAGCATCACGTTGGAAATCCTGACCGGTTGCGGCAGGTATATAAAGAAAAGGAGGAGTTATATGGAGCGACATGCACATACAGTAGTAGGCAGTTTGATTGCAGTAGGCAACACGCTTGATGGAGACTGTTTTCTTGGATTGGTGGTAGACCAGATGGCTGGGAAGAAGTGGGCCGATGAGGATCCATGTTTGGATTACATCCCTTCCAAAGATAACCAAAAAGAATTTGTCCTGGTTCGGATTCTCGGCTTAAAACTGACGGAGGGGCAACCGCTCAGCAAAGGGAGTATTCCTGCACGCGAACCTTATAAGGTGGAGACGAAGCGCTGGGCTTTTGCACAAATTAATCGGTCGTGGCACGTTGCAGGTCCCAATGTCGTATCGATTCAGGAATTCCTTAAACAGTGCAAGATTTGTCACCGTCTCGGAATGAAATTCAGGATGAGTGGGGCAACATTCTTCCATGATCTTGAACTCGTGGTTGAATACCTTCTCGGAGTAAAAAGGCCTGAGGATGAAATAAGCTTTTTCGAACGGAAATTCTTTGCGATGCTTGGGGAGATTCTTCCGCAGAAATGACGTCAAATCCATGACAAAAAGGTTCTAGGGGCGCACTATTGCTGGTGCGCCTTTTGATTTATTTTTACAAAGTGCTAGTGTCAAACCAGAAATCCTGACCGGTTGCGGCAGGTGAATAAAATGAGGGAGGTATGAAATGGTACAAATAAAACCAGATGATTTGATTCTCAATTATTTTCCGACAGGAGGACACAAAAATGGCTTTGGTTCTTGGAGACTCGGAAGAGCCGACAATGAAGACCAACGATTCCCTTCTGACCAGAATCTGAAGGAATTATTCAGCGAGAAAAACCCGAGAGGTGAATTGCACATTGGAAGTCGCGGCGTAAATCATGTCATGCTCTTCCTTCCTGTCGGAGTGAGCAAGACTGTGCGACAGAAGTTTTTATCTGCTGTCGCGAATTATGTTACCTAACCGTTGCACCAGAGAAGCCGCCATATCGCGCTTCTCGATGTGGCGGTTTTCTTTTTTAGATCACGCCTTCTGCCTCCACTTCTTTTCTTGTCGGACTAGTTTAACGGAGTCAACGGGATTGGCGAGAAGCGATTCAACAACACGTTCCATGCGAATCGATTGAGAACCTTTTACTAAGATAACGTCGCCTTCGTGAATAAGGGACGGGAGTGCCTCTGCGGCGGCACGAGAATTATCAAATAACAACACTTCTGCGTTCTTCGCTGCAGAGATAAATGCTCGAGCGCGGATACCTACGGCGACGATAACGTCAGCCGATTCATTCACTTGTGTTGCAATACGTTCGTGTTCTATGACCGAATATCGTCCGAGCTCGAGCATGTCACCAAGCACTGCAACGCGTCTTTTTGCGTGGGGGAACGCCTTCAAGGTGGAGAGAGCTTCTTCAACCGCCGCCGGCGAAGAATTATAAGAATCGTCAATAATAATTGACTCGTTCTTCCCATCAAGAAGCCGGCCACGACCAGGTGGTGGCTCATATGCCTCAAGTGCCTCTAGCGCCTCTTTAAGTGGTATCTCATAGGCGAGCGCGGCAGCGAGCGCGGCAGCGACAGGGAGCAATTGTATCTTCCCCACTGATCCTTCTATGACGAGACTTCCTTTTTTACCGTCCACAACGACACTAGCCTGCATACCGGTAACTTTCCCTTCGATTTCATAAAAATCGACACTCTTAATGCTGACATCCGCATCACTGGTGGTGCCATAAGAGATACAGCGTGCTGGCGTGCGCTTCGTACAATCAAACACATATGGATCGTCAGAAGGGATAATGAGCGGAGCGCCGCCTGCAAGTGCATATGCGGGAGAAAACTCTTCTTCGCGTACTGCTTCGGGAGAGACATACGCTTCAACGTGAACCGGGATCTCAGGCAGGCGTGTCACGACAACCATGTCTGGTGTCGCGAGACGTAGTATCCGCGCGAGATCGCCAGGTTTATCAGCCCCTGTTTCAAGCACCAACATATTCGGGTAATGATTCGGCAGCAAAATGAGTGCGAGTGCATTCTTCGCCACCTTAAGCCACGCGAAGGGATTGAATAATGAATCAGGAACATCAACACCAAAAATAGTAAGGGGAACGCCGAATTCAGTATTTAAATTCCCCTTGCTCTTGCGGACAAAGAACCGTGCGGCGAGTACTGCTGCCACAGCATCTTTTGTGGAGGTCTTTCCAACCGAGCCGGTCACCATCACGATGTGCGGGTGATAACGATGCACCACTATCCGCGCACAAAGGCCGAGTTTAAAAGCGACTATGGATTTTAGAAGGTTTTTCATTGTGGTGTCGTGGCTTGCGGTGAGGTACTCGAACCCGTAGAGAAGCCGCGATCAGGTGGCACTGAGTAATACTCAATGAGAAAGTGCGTTAGGTCAAGGAAGGTTGTGTTCAATGTCTCGGACGCATAGGTCACTCCCTGCGGATCGTTTGTGTACAAAAGAATGATAAAACGCGGGTTATACGAGGGGAAGAAGCCGACAAAAGAGTGGAAAAAACGGTCGGTATAATATCCCCCGTGTCCGTCGGTCAGCTGTGCGGTGCCGGTTTTTGCTGCGACTGACATGGTAGGGATCTTCGCTCTACCACCCTCAAGTTTTTCGTCAACAACAGCATCCATCATCTGTGTCGTTTCGCGCACAGCTGTTGCAGAAAAAACTGATATTTTCTGACCCCAATCAATTTGTCGCGTGATACCAGAATCGAGGCGAATCGCACTCACGAGATGCGGCTGTACCATCACACCGCCGTTTGCTATTGCACCAAGTGCGCGAATCATCTGTATTGGTGTTATTGCGATACCTTGTCCGAATGACATGTTGTCGAAATTCACCTGTTGCGTGGTCGATAGGTTGCCTAAGAGCGCACGACCCTCACTTGGCACATCAATACCTGTTTTTTGCCCGAAAAGTTTGGTGAAGTACTCACGAAATTTTCCCTGTCCGAGCTGAGTCGCAATCCACGATGCACCGATATTCAGTGATTGCACAATGACCTGTTGCATTGGAATAACCCCACGCGCCTTCAAATCCCAATTGCAAATGTTTCTGGTGCTCACTGTAATACAGCCAGTATCGTTATAAGTCGTCTCTGGAGTGATAACGCCCGCGTCAAGCCCTGCGGTCATGGTGAGTGGCTTCATAATAGATCCGAATTCGTGTACGTGTTCGACAAACGGATTCCCGAGCACAGATGACTCTACGTTTTGTCGGTCATTTGAATCATAGGATGGATATCCTGCAATCGCGATAATCGCTCCGGTGGCTGGATCCATGATGATGCCTCCTGATTCTTTACTTCCATATTTCTCATTCACCTTCGCGATGTCATTTTCGAGTCGCGTCTGCACGTTAGGTTCGATGGTCGTTACTACATCACCCTCGCGTGCATCTCTCGCATTCACCAGCAGATTGCCCACATTCGAAAATATTTCTGAAAAGAAGTTCTTGTAGAGTGCATCTCCTGAACGCGAAAGAGTGCCGTCATAAAACTGTTCAAGACCAGTTCTTCCTGCAAGAGTGTCTCCTGAACCATAAGAGACAATACCAATCGACTGAGAGGCTAAAAACCCTCCTGGGTAATAGCGCCAACGCTCGCGCAATACCTGAACACCTGGAACATTTAATGCGGAGAGCTTCTGCCCATCCTGATCTGTGACACGGTGCGCAACCTCGATGTAGACCTGTGCTTTCTTAGCAGCTGCAGCGAGAAAAGCATCATGACTGATTGTTGAAGAAGCGATGGAACTGATCGCAATATACGCAGCTTCTGGGTCTTGGAGCGTTTGTGGATTTATCGCGACCAGAAAACCGGTCTGGAGAGTTGCTGCAGAAATGAGAGCGCCATCCTTTCTGGTGAAATAAATGGAACCCCGATCAAAGAGTCCGCTCCCCCCAGAGGCAAATTGTCGATCTGCCTTCTCTGTATATTCATCTCCATGTACAATCTGAACGGAATAGAGGCGCACGATAATAAGAAGTGCCGCACATACAACGAACGCGAGAATGAGACGAATGCGAGTTCGAAACTGCGCGCGCATGCTTAAATCAACGCAATGCGGTCACACTCTTGGTCGGTACGAATATCTTTACGACCGGCAGTGCATAACCAGCTGCGGCGTAATCGGTGCTGTTGATTCGTGCCATAGTAGCAAGGTACTGCCCTTCAAGCATTGCAACCGCCGACTCATCATTCCTGACTGACTGGGAGAATTCAACGGTAAGCGTTGCATAACTCATCACAACGGCTATGAGGCCGATATACGTAATGACGAGAACAACAACAGCTCCAAAACAGAGCGTGGTCACTGAAAACGGCATACGTGAGGATAGATTACGCATATAAAAGTATTGGTGAAGAAGTTACACCGAGCTGCTCTGCGCGGATAGCAACTCGTTCAAAAATCCGCAGCTTCGCGCTCCGTGCACGGCGATTCACGAGGATCTCTGCACGCGTCGGTACAATTGGCTTCTTCGGTATAAGTGAGCCCATTCCAGCTTGCGCTGCCTCGCGCAACACTTCTTTCACGATGCGGTCTTCGATGCTATGGAATGAGATAACCGCGAGCCGCCCACCACTAGCGAGTGCGTCAAGCGCTGCCGCAAGCCCTTCGCGCAAACTCCCTATCTCATCATTCGCAGCGATGCGGAGCGCTTGAAAGGTCTTGGTCGCCGGATGAATCTTCCGTTCGTGATACCAATGCGGCGTGCCGGCGAGTATCGCGGCAACAAGAGCTTGCGTCGTGAGGATGCGTTCCTTAGCACGCGCTGCGACAATCGCGCGCGCGATACTGCGCGCGAAACGCTCCTCGCCGTAAGTAAAAATAATATTGGCGAGATCCTCTTCTGAAGATGAGTTGACGATGTCGGCCGCCGTCTCACCTGCCTCGCCATAGGTCATGAGAAGCGGCTCATCGTGTTCAGCAGAAAATGAGAATCCTCGAGGCGACGCGATCTGATACCCACTCCACCCCAGATCGAAGAGTATCTTATCGACCTGGCCGATCTTGAGCCGTTCAAGAATGCGAGTGAGATTGCGGAAGTTGTCGTTCACCAAGTGAGCAATGGGGCGCTCGGGTCGGCGATCGCGTGCATATGCTTCACGCCCGCGCTCAACCGCCGCGAGGTCAGCATCGATGCCGATGAGAACGCCGCCCTCCCCTAGTGCTGAGAGAATCGAAGTGAAGTGTCCCGCCCCGCCGAGCGTTGCGTCAACCACCATGTCGTGCGGCTGGACATCGAGTGCCTCAAGCACTTCTTGCATGAGTACACTGTCGTGTTTTGCCTCCATATTAATTTTTAGCGCTGCCACCCAACTCTTCGACATATGCATCAGCATCGCGCTCGACCGCTGCGATATATGCTCGCCACGCACCCTCCTCCCAGACCTCAACACGGTCTGCGACTCCTGCGATGATTGCCTTTTCTTTGATTGATGCAAACTCTTTTAGATTTTCTGGGACGAGCACCCGACCGGCCTTATCAACATCAGCTTCAAAGGAGCCTGCAAGGAAGAGGCGCGCGAGACCTCGACGTGTCGTGATCCCATTAACCTCGGAGGCATATACCTGTGCTTGTTTTTCCCACGCTTTGCGCGAATAGATGTATAAACAGTGATCCAAGCCGTGCGTAATCACAATCACACGGCCAAGATCCTTACGGAACTTAGACGGAATCGAGACTCTATTTTTTGAATCAAATGTATGTAGATATTCTCCAAGGAACATAGGCGGCCGGTAAGGCGATAATGGGAGCGGCCACCACTCCGCATCCCATTCCACTCACCGTTACTAGATTATATCCCACCACTCCCCACTCGCCTAATATCATGATCTGTGGATAACTAAAACCATGTAGGACGTCCGACGTCCTACATGGTTTTAGCAAGGCGAAACCTTGCTATTTTTGCTACCGCCGACGCATTAGTGGGAAGATTTGCCCTTCGCGCACCGAAACGCCTTCGAGGAAGCTGAAGAGGCGCTCGGAGACACCGAAGCCAAAAGCTGGAGGCATGCCATATTCAAGAGCCTCGACAAATTCAGAGTCGGGCATCTGCGCTTCTTCATCGCCAGCATCGCGCAACTGCTGCTGACGTTTAAAGCGCTCCGACTGATCAACAGGATCGTTCAATTCACTAAAGCCCTTCCCTATTTCTGAACCAGCAATCATCACCTGAAAGCGCTCCACGACACGAGGATCTTTTATGCTCTTCTTCGCGAGTGGCTCCATATAGACCGGCACGTTGATGAGAAATCCGGGACCCGTTAGACCCTTACGTATCTTCTTCCAAAGTAAATCAACGATGCGGCCAACCTCTGGAACTTCTGGCACAGCAATTCCTTCTTTTTCTAAAAGCTGATGCAGATTCTCAGTTTTTATATCACTGTCGCGCGGATCAAAACCATATGCTTCTTGCATTAATTTCGAAAAGTCATATGTCTCCCACTCTTTGTCCAAATCAATCGTGAAGTCTTTGATTGTAAAAGTACGTGTCCCGTATACTTTATCCGCAATGGTGCGATAAAGATCGATGATCATCTCCTTCCCCGCTTTATAATCTTTGAATGCTTCATAAAACTCCATTGCAGTATAGTCTTGCAGATGCTCCGCTGACATGCCCTCGTTACGGAACACGCGCCCTATCTCAAACACCTTCGGGAGACCCGCAATCATAAGACGCTTCTGCCACAATTCTCCGGTTGAAATGCGAAGATACACGTTCATATCAAGAGTGTTGTGATGCGTCTCAAATGGGCGCGCCTCAGCTCCACCGGTTGTTGTTTCAAGCACTGGCGTTTCTACTTCAACAAAATCACGATCGATGAGATATGAGCGAATAACGTTCCAAAATCTTGAACGTCTGCGAATGCGATCAACGAGATCTTTGGAGAGCAAGATATCGAGATAACGCTTACGATAACGCTCATCTTCATCTTTGATGCCATACCATTCATCTGGCAGAGGCCGCAGCGACTTGGCGAGCATACGCCAATCGGTCACACCCAGCGCGGGCATGCCGCGCTTCGTGGTAAACGCCATGCCGGAGAATTCGACAATGTCGCCGCTATCAACCGTCTCAACAAATAAGTCGTACGACTCTTCTCCGAGTTTATCGCGCTGCACGAATCCCTGTACTTTCGTCCCGTCAAAAATATCCACAAAGAGCGAGCCGCCGTGTTCTCGGATGGACATCACGCGCCCCGCGAGCACGACCTGCTCACTATTCTTCTCCAATATCGAGTGATTCTCTAGAAACTCGTCAACGGCGTGTGTACGACCAGTGCGAGCCGGATATGCCTCCATTCCCATCTCCTTAAGGCGTTCTATCTTCGCTAGTCTTTCTGCACGTACTGTTTCTATGAGGGTCATATAGAAACTATCGTATCACGTTTCTTTCCCGACACTATCGCCCCAATCGACGATTTTGTACTGTTCAAATATCTCAATAACTTCTAGTCCAGAAAGTCGTTTTGGCCTAGGCATGTGCAAACGTGGGGAGTTCGAAGTTTACCAACACTGACGGAGTAGCCGCGAAACCAAGTCCAGCAAGATTCTCACCTTCTACATATAGTCCGACTGCCTCACGGATATTAGTTGTGAGTTCGTCGAGGGTGTCTCCTTGGGTAACGATAGGTACGCTCATTCCCTCAGCGACATAACCCCCATCGCTCTCAGAGATTTGAAATTGGATGATATTTCTCATGCCGCTCATTATAGCACATTTGGGTATTATATTGGAAATTCAACGGTGAAGGTCGAGCCATTGCCGACGCCTAGAGAGGAGGCAGAGATAGTGCCACCATGCGCCTCGGTGATCTGCTTGGCGATGTAGAGGCCATAGCCGGTGGAGTGGACGTTCACTCTCTGCGAATCCTTGCCGTGGCCGCCCTCGGTGAAGAGGCGCTTCTTGTCTTCTTCTCCAATGCCGATGCCAGTATCTTTTACCGTGAAAACGAGTTTATTATTTTCTTTTTTCAGAGATACGGCAACAGAGCCAGATGGCGTGTAGTTAATCGAGTTATCAATGACATTGCGCAATACATGATCAGTGAGCTGTGCCTTATCTCCCGTCATCTGGTACGAAGCGTCGGCGGCAGTGAAAGTGAGCGCGAGCCCTTTCTTCTCTGCCTCGAATCTTGCCTTCTCAACAGCACTCGCCACGAGCGCTTTCAAATCAAACGGCTCTTTGGTATAGGTAACCGTCCCTTTCTTCAAGTTTGACGCTTTGAGGATATTTGAGACTGCATCAGCGCCTTGGCGCGACTCTATGAGAGCTTGATCGACAAATGGCTTCATGCCATCTGGCGGTACACCAAAATCGCCATCTGCGATCGCGGCAAACGCCCCCGCGCTCTTGGTCAAGAACCCTTTGACCTCGTGCCCGATGAAGTGTATCAGCGTCTCCTGCCGCTCGTTTGTTTCTTGTAATTCTTTAGCAAGAAAATCTGCTTTTTCATAACTTTGCAAGAGTAAAACGCCGAAGCTCAGAGTCATGAGGAATGCAATCACCGCGAGCGCGAAGCTAGCTGGAGTCGTGACGAAGAAGAATTGTGCTCCAGAAAAAACAAGGAAAATATAGAAGAGCGCTTTCGCCACCGTATCTCCAAGGCGAAATGTCCCATAACTCGTGATCGCGATAGTGAGGAACAAAATGAAAATTGGGAGTGTGAAGAGCGCATAAAGTTCCGCGAGATAAACTGAACTATTGCTCGATACATACACAGAGCCAGAGAATATGCCCATGAAAAGCACTATGGAGACAGTAATGATACTGAGCCTAATTCGTTCGTTTTTATTTCCCTTTAACGTAACAAAACGATAAATACCTAACCCTAATATAGTAACTAAAATCGCAACCTCTACCCATAAATCGTACGAGTTTAGAAAAGCGCTGTTATTCATATTGCACCACGCTTGGTCGAAGCCTGATACCGATTGACCCATTAAATTAATGGCGAAAGGGACAGAAGCAATCAATAACATAATGGCACTAAGCCAACGAGAAATAACTGGAAACACGTCCAGACAGAAGAAACAAAAGAGGAGTAGAAAGAAGAGAATCTCAAAATAGTTCATTGCCGACCAGAACCCAGCAACGAGATAATAATCATTGGAGTTCCAGAGGATACTGTTTGCTAAGAGCCACAGAGAGAATACTGCCGCAAACCCTGCAAACAAATAGGCCTTTGGACGATCAACAGCACGACGCAACACGAAACCGGCAAGAATGATGCTGGTAACCGCGGGAACTATATTCGCGTAAAGCGCGAGACTTCGAGAGTCAACTGTTGTGGCGAGGCAAGTGTTTATGTCCATGCTCGTTCTTGTTTATGTTTTTCCATAATATCTCTTGCCTCCTTATCATAGCACCACCAGTATGGGTCAGTTTCGTATTCTCCGGGTTTGGATAATTTAACAACAAGCGGGCGTAGGCCGAATTCGGCTTCTATCTCCTTAAATGCTGGAAGCACAGCCTCCATAGTAAATTCATCTTCTGCGGCAAGAAGATCGTAGTCGTCAAAAAGAACATAGTGCGCGAGAGCAAACGCCATGAGAGCGGGATAGTATTCTCGTGGTGAGGGGCCGTGTTGTTTTGTCCAATCATATATATCTACTATTCTGTTTTCTGTTATTGGGAATATGGTGCGAAGAAACCAGTGATGGAAATCTACAAGGGATTCTCCCCAAAGTGTTTTTAAGTCGCACAACTTATTATCACCTGCGTGAACAAAATCAATAATTTTTTCTTTCTGAGCAATAGTCTTACCATCTTTGGTCAAACCAGTCATAAATGGAAGATTGGTGAATGCGAGTTTTGTAAAGTTCTCCGCCATAAATTGATCCTTCACGGACTCGAAACAAAGAGGTTCAATATTCGCTTCTTTAGCTAAATCCAAGAAACGCGCAAACTCGCGGTCTGGTGTACAGATTTGCCGCCACATCACCCCATGAGGACCATTGAGAACTTCAGTGGGAATACCATCACCAAAATGCTCTTCAATTTTCTTTCGTAATTCTACATTTTGCCACCGTTCTTGAATAATCCGCCCTACTTCTGCAGCTGGTGTATAAAAATCCTTCAGGTGCAATTCTGAAGGTGAATCTATGCGTGGACGATGTTCATTTCCCATGAATTTTATTTGGTTTTGCAGAAGCTAGAATGGTGAGCATATGTAGTTGCTGGCTTTTATATTGATGATTTTAGCATAAAAAGAAGCCACCCAACAAAAGCAGACGGCTTCCGTGTAGCATAGCGGAAATACAACGAGCCTCGGGAGTCTCTTTGGAGGTTGCCGGAATAATCGCAGAGAACATCTCCAACATGACTTGACAAGATGTGTTGTTTAGTATATTATTGTAGTAGATTGAACATTGATGTTAGCGTAGGCAAATAATACTATAGGAGGATTATCATGGTCAGAAATGCAAAAAAGGTGAGAGATGTTCCCAAGGTTACCTATGATGTTGCTTCGATTGAATTGGAGACGAATCAACTCTTCCATAGGTTCACGAAGTCAAACAATGACCGATGGAAGGAATCATACAACCGTGCCTTCCCAAACCTATCTTCACAGATTGTCGCTACCGCTAAAAGCGAAAAGGAGGTCCTAGACTTGTGCCGAGAGTGTGTACGCGAACGACACACTCTTCATAAGATCAAGATTGAAGACTCTAAAACTGAGTTGCAGTTAGCTTGGGACAAAATAGGACCGGAGTACCTGAGAGCACTTGCCGACCATTTTGAGACAGATTGGCCAGCGGAACCCCATGCTATTGTTGGACACGTCTGGGTACAGCCGATCTTCCCGCGATGGATCAACAAGTTTGAGTTCTGTGTCCCCTATGGGAATCGATCAAGAGCGATCGAGACATCGGCTCATGAGATTCTTCACTTCCTGTGGTTTAAGAAATGGAGTGAGGTCTTTCCAGAGATGAAGCGAGACACATATGAGATGCCACACTTGGTCTGGCGCCTTAGTGAGATTATCGATCCGATAATCCTACAATGTCATCAGCGAATCTGGGAACTCATTAGGCCTCAAGGGTGGGGATATGACTCCTTCAAGACGATTACCATTGGTGACGTTGGTCTGACTGATTACTTCAAGAATATCTACGAAGATGCGGTGAAATCAGAAAAGTCATTCGATAACGTGATGCGCACACTTTGGGAAGAAATCAAACTGTATGACGAAATAATCAAATTCTAGGTTTATCCGAACGACACCCTGCAATCACGCAGGGTGCTTTTTCATTCACCCAACGCCGCTCTAAGAGATTAGATATGCAAATCGAGTTCTTCGGCAAAAAAGGTCAGAACCAGTGATTGAGACTCAACGATTTTTGATACAGGCTTTCCTGACCCGTGCCCTGCATCCATTTCAGTAAAGAGCAGAATTTTGTTCTCTTTATTCACCGACTGAAGCAAGGCGGTCACCTTCCTAGAGTGCATCGGATCCACTCTCGTGTCCTTGTCCGCGGTGATAAACAGCATGTTTGGGTATTCAACATCATTCTTCACATTATGGTATGGACTCCACGTGAGAATCCTTTCCAAATCTTCTTTTATCTCTGGATTTCCATACTCATGAATCCAACGAATAGCCATGCCGAATCTCGGGAAACGAACCATATCGGTGAGTGGCACTCTGGCACAAACCGCCTTGAATAAATTTGGCTTCTGCACCGCGACAGCCGAGACAAGCAATCCTCCAAAGCTGATGCCGTGAATACCAAGATGCTGTGCATTTGTATAGTTTCTTGAAATCAAGTGTTCCGCTGCGCTTATAAAATCATCAAAGCTGTTTTGTTTGTTTTCCTTGATGCCGTTTTTATGCCACGCCTCGCCGAATTCGCCTCCCCCGCGGATATTGGCAACAGCAAAAATCCCTCCTCGCTCTATCCACGGCACCAAACCCCGATTGAAATCTGGAGTTTGACTTATATTAAGACCTCCATATCCGAAAAGTATGGTGGGATTTATGCCATTCAGAAGTAAACCCTTCTTGTGCACGATAAACATCGGAATATTTGTGCCATCTTTTGACGTGTACCATTCTTGCCGTACTTCATATTCGTCAGGGTTGATTGGATTATCCGCGGTTCTATATATTTCAAATTGATGATTCTCTGGATTAAACCGGAATGTAACCCTCGGAGCGGTGAACGATACTACACTATAGAAGAATTCTTTCTCGGTTCTCGACGCGGTAATAGCTGTCACATGAGAATATTCGGGTAACGGCACATTCTCAAGTTCTCTGCCGGAGTAATCGAGCATGACTATTTCAGAACAGGTGTTTACCCGGTACTCAAGCAGAACCCTATCCTCTGAGGCGGCAACACTTGCCAGAAGGTTTTCCTTCTCTGGAAAAAATTCATTCCATTCATCAACAGGTCTAAACAAATTATCGAGCTCGGTTGAGAGTATTCTATAATTATTAGCCTTGTAGTTCGTAAAAAGAAGTGCTTTGTCGCTTAGAAATATGAGGCGAGATTTTGCCGGTATGCCGACAATCATTGGTATGACTTTGGCTTGTTCCCTGTCGTAGATATATATCTCATTCTCAGTCCAGCCATCGGAAACATGAATAGCGACATGTCTCCCGTCAATTGAGGAAGTAAGGTTTATCTTGTCCTCTTTTGGTCGCCCTGCTCCGAAGATTAGTGCGTCGTCATCAGGATTACTCCCAAGCTCGTGGAAATAAACTTTGACATGAAGACGCTCTTCGTTTTTAGAAACCATGCCAGGGCGCGGATTTCGCGTATAAAAAAACCCCGAGTCGTCAGGCAGCCATTGAATAGCCAGCGGGTTGCAGTTAAAGTTAACGATTTCTTCTTGCAGATTTTCTTTTTTGTTAATGTCCATTATATATAATGTGGACATCTCGTCTCCGCCTTCGGACAAACCGTAGGCGACATAAGTACCCGCCCATCCGGGTTTCCAATAATCAAGGGATATCGCATGATCTTTGCGCAATTCATTCGGGTCAATCAATTTTGTTGGGATACCCTTTAAATCATCTTTCATATATAAAACCGCATGATCTTCACCATGTCGCCGTTCGGTAAAGAAATAACGTCCTTTGACCGGTAGAAGGTTAGAAAACTCAACGGCATTAAAATCCTTGGTGAGTTCGTCCGAGAACTTCTTCTGATATTCGTTTCTTAAAAATGAATCCGTATATTGATTCTGCTCGGCAACCCATTTTTTAACATCTTCATCGTCGCCGTTCTCTAGCCAACGATACGGATCGGCAACAGGTATGCCTTGTATCTTATCAACGACGTCTACTTTTTTTGTCTGTGGCATTTGCATATATGCTCATATATACTTCTTAGTTTTTTTCGGATAGGAGTCCCAGAAGAGGCGCATTTCATCATTTTCTGGAAGAAGGCGGATTATGAGAGGATCAACTCCATATTTATTTTTCAACTTTTCAAACGCGGGTACAATGATAGTTTTGGTGAAGGCGCTCTCTGACCGAAGTGGCATAAAGTTCTCAAATAAGATGCCGTCTCGAATGAAGAGTGCGAGCAGCTGTTCATAATATGACTCCGCCTTCCCTGCTGACTTGAACCAAGCGGAAGCATCAAAACAATAGGTTTTCGGGTTAAGCCCCGTGAGTTTCTGAAATAAGCGGTGATGGAAAGGGATCAACTTTTCATCATTGAGACACACTACGTCTTTAAACTTTTTACCGGTTGAGGCATTGAAGTTGCATACGGTCTTATACTCCACCATGTCTCGTCCGTCTGTTCCTGTGTATTGATAGATTGGCATCTTACCCAGCAACCGTTTAGAACGATTCTCAGAACTTACGAATTTGTCGTCATAATATTCAAGAATGAGCGGCTTGAGCTGCATGTGTTTGGCGAGCTTAAGAAAACGAAGTGTCTCATGTATTGGTGTCGCGACCTGACGGAAGAATACTGCGCGCGGCCGGCTGAATTTATTGAGAATCTCTTCTGCAGATACACCGAGACTTTGCCGTATCACTTTCTTTAGAGCGGCATCTGCGCTGCGCTGCTTCAGTTCCCAGAGAGCAATCCTCGGCTCGGTATAGAGATGTCGGAATGCGTCAAATCGCATCACCCCATTCAGAGAGTTATGCACGAGCAAGGGCACGTGATTGGCTTCTTTAATTCGGGTCATGCGCTGGTTGTTGTGGCTGTTGCTGGTATTAAGATTGGTAGTGGGGTTGGCCCTTCACACGAGATATCGCTCTGCGTTGAACATAGTATTTCTTCACAAGAAGATTCGTCTGATGGACAAATATTTAAACAAGAATTATCAGAGCAGTTTTTAAATTGAGATGCAGGAAGCTGAAAAACGCGATAGGAAGTGAGATTGTCAGGTGGGCACTCCCCATCGTCACAACTGCGCACATAACATTCGTTTGTTACTGAATCACATGGAGCTTCTAGAAAGAATAGATAGTCTTTCGCAATGAAATTTTTATACATACTCTGTCCAAGAATGATGAGCACCGAAACAAGAAGGATCCAGAGGATCCAAGGAGTAGACTGCCTTGTGGCGACGTCCATACCTCATTTGTACCACATGAGCATAAAAAGGAAAACCGGTGGCAGTGCATATAGTTACATATACATCGTCACCGGTTTAGGTGTGCAGCCATTTAATGAGGAAACGAATCATCATGACCACTAAGGTCATAGCTATCGTCCACCACACATTGGCCACCACCACACTCGCCCAGAAGACTTTCCAGTCCCTCTTAGAGAGGCCGTTGTATTCTTCCACTCCATGTCGCAGATACACCGTCGTCACGAACGGATCGGTGTAGCAGGACAAGACGAAGAATGCAATCCAGTCGCTCTTACGGGCAATCTTCTGCACGAAGCGTGCGGTTCGGCCTTTTCTGTCTTCTCCATCACGAACTTCTTTGAGGAGCTCCAGCCCAAGCCAATCTTGCTTGGACCAATCATAGAAGTTGATGTAGAGGTAACAGAGACTTGCCGAGAGCGAACTCATGATGATCCCTCCGATAACCGTTCCTAATGCGGCTATCATTGCGGGATACATGAGGTAGTCGAAGAGAAATTCCTCGACCTGTTTGAAGGTATGGCCTATGGCCATAATCCCAATTCGCCCCTTCCAGCGAATCGGTTGATTCGCTTGAAGAACCATTTGGCACCTCCCTTTATTAGTTAGAACATCAAGGATCTAAGGCATTCGACCCCGAATACCTCTGGTGACACTATAGCACGGCTCTCTAAAAAGCGCAAGAGGTCGCAATGTTTCAATACCTTCGCAACACCCATCATTTAATATTGCGAACATGGCATACACAAAGAACCCGCATCTTCCGAAGGTCCGCATGGAAGCCGTTCGGCTGGTGAAGTAT
>JBAZRE010000004.1:0-62942 GCA_041663025.1 Minisyncoccota bacterium | reverse complement strand
GGAATGCAAAACAAGCCACCATTTCAACCGCTTGGCCCATCACACTCTCAGGTGCAACTGTTGGATTCAACGGCCTCTCCACATCAACCGATGCAGTCATCGGCAACATCCCATACTTCTCTGGTGCTAATACCTTCGCCAATGTTGCCACATCTTCACTCTCATTATCAGCACCGTTCTCCGGTTCCTTCACCTATATCGGCACCGGCGGTTCTCTCACATGGACCGGTCTTGCCACCACTAGCCAACCTTCTTCAAGCAATCTTCTCGTATCAAATGGCACCTCAGGTGTCTATGGCGTCGCGACCTCCACGCCAACCTTTGGTCTTGGCCTTTCAACGGGCGGCATCTGGTCCACACTCGGTTCATCTCCTACACTCTCAATCGCCACTTCTTCTCTGTATACAGGTGCAGCAAACGCACTCCCATATTTCAGCGGCACTAACACACTCGGTTCCATCAATGCAGGAACGAATGGATACATTCTCGCTATGAGTGATGGGGTGCCAGCATGGGTCGCTTCTTCTTCGATCCAAAACCTCACCACATCATTCCCCCTTTCCATTTCCGGATCATCTTTATCATTCGGCGGTCTCTCAACATCAACAGATGCCGTCATCGGCAACATCCCATACTTCTCTGGTGCTAATACCTTCGCCAATGTTGCAACCTCTGCTCCCATCAGCACTTATCCTCTTCAGATCTCCGGTGCCGGTTCTCTCATCGGTCCTGCGACAACCTTCTCCCTCGCATTCGGCACCACCACACCAAACACCTGGTCACAAACACAGACCTTCACCACCGCACCAGTCCTCGCCTCCTTCACCGGTCTCGTTGCTGCCAACAATGGCACAACCTATGCAATCGCATCATCTTCACTCTTCGGCTATACACCACTCTCCGCCGCCATCCAAACCCTCGGAGACAACTTCCACACCGGCCTCACCGGCTCCACTCAAACACTCGCAACATCAACTGCCGACACCAACCTCGGCATGACCATCGTCTCAAATGGCACCGAACATCTCTTCACACCATACTGGATCGGAACACTCGCAGATGATCGCATCGCATCAGCAGCAACGTGGAATGCAAAACAAGCCACCATTTCAACCGCTTGGCCCATCACACTCTCAGGTGCAACTGTTGGATTCAACGGCCTCTCCACATCAACCGATGCAGTCATCGGCAACATCCCATACTTCTCTGGTGCGAATACGTTTGCCAATGTTGGCACGTCAACCGTCTCAAATGGCACCGGCATTTCTATCAGTGGCACCGGTGCTGTGGTTGGTTCTGGTCTCACCATCACCAACACCGCGCCTGATCAAACTGTCGCTCTTGCAAATGGCGCCGGCATCAACGTGACCGGCACATATCCGAATTTCACAGTCACTAACACTGGTATTGTCACCATTAGTGGCACATATCCGGTCATAGTATCAGCTGGCGCATCTCACGCGGTCTCCCTCGCCTTCGGCACCACAACACCAAACACCTGGTCACAAACACAGACCTTCACCACCGCTCCAGTCCTCGCCTCCTTCACCGGTCTCGTTGCCGCCAACAATGGCACAACCTATGCAATCGCATCATCTTCACTCTTCGGCTATACGCCTCAAACCAACCAACTCGCAAAAGGGAACTTCTTGGTCGGCAATGATGCTGGTGTCGCGCAAGCAACCTCAACAATCTTCATCTCATCAACTGGAAATCTCGGGATTGGGACGTCGGCGCCCGATTATAAACTCGACGTAGCAGGGTTCATCAACGTTAATCAATACTCTGGTTACCGCCAAGACGGCCTTTTGCTTGGCTATGCGTCGACAACAAATTCCTCCACCATTTTTGGTTTTTCTGCCGGGAATACCGCTACTACAAGCCCAGGTCCGAATTTGTCTTTAACCGCTATTGGGTATAAGGCGCTTACAGCGAATACTGGTATCGGTAATACAGCAATTGGAGCGAATGCCCTTACAGCGAATACTTCTGGCACTTCAAATACGGCGATTGGTTCTTCTGCATTGTTAACAAATACTACAGGTTCAAACAGTGTAGCGATCGGTGCTACAGCTGCCAACTACAACAATATGACTAACGGGGTGGCAATCGGGAATACTGCTGGAGGAGCGTGGAGCGGTCCCATTACGACTCAAGGAGGTGTATATATCGGTCTCGGCGCAGGTCTAAAGTCCGGAAACAGCTCTGACTACAATACGTTAATAGGTTACCAAGCAGGTCGTGAGGTAAGTACAGGATTTGGCAACATTCTCTTGGGAGCAAATGTAGACACTGTAAGCAACCTCACCAGTGGAGGCAATAATATTGGAATTGGCTACAACACTTTCTTCCCAAACGCCACTGGTAACAACCAGTTAAACATTGGCGGTATCATCTTCGGTACGCTTCCGGCGACTTCAACCGCGCTTGTTTCCAATCCCTCCGGCGTCATAGGCATCGGCACCACGACGCCGCAATGGAATCTCCAAATCGCCTCAAGTACCAAAACGCAGTTCGCCCTCTCGGATATGTCCGCCGGAGCAAACCTCAAGCACTGGCTCTTCTCATCCATGGGCGGCAACTTCTACATCAGCACATCTTCTGATTCATATGCCACTTCAACCATCCCGGCACTTTCCATCAACAGCAATGGTGCACTCACTCTGGCTTCTGCGCTTGGCATCAGCTCAGGTGGTACCGGCGTTTCCGCTCTGCCGGCGTACGGGCAAGTGCTGGTAGGCAACGCCGCCGGCACTGGTTATGACTATGTGGCAACTTCAACTTTTGGCGGAGGCGGATCCGCCACTCTCTCTGGCTCCCTTGGCCAGATTGCATATTTCAGCAGCGCGAACACCGCCATCGGCACTTCAACGCTCTTTATCTCAAGCGCGAGCAACGTCGGCATCGGCACTACTTCACCATACTCACTCCTCTCCATCTCCAACTCCAGAACAACCGCCGCCAACACGCCGCTCTTCACTATCGCTTCAACAACCGATGGCACTGCGACCTCAACCTTCATGACCGTCCTCGCGAATGGGTATGTGGGGATTGGGACGGCGAATCCCGGGGCGAAGTTGGATGTAAATGGTGGAGTCGCATATTTTGGAGACGGAACTGCGTCAGCACCTGGGATATCATTTCATAGTGGAAACAATACTGGTCTATATAGATATGATGATGGCACGGGCAGTAATCTTGGGTTGTCAGCTAACGGTGGTAATGTCATGTATCTCCAAAGAGGCGGTAATGTCGGTATAGGCACCACCACCCCAGCATGGAATCTCCAAGTCGCCTCAAGAGGTAAGGCTCAAATTGCTTTGTCCGACTCGGGTGCAGGAGCCAACCTCAAGCACTGGCTCTTCTCCTCGATGGGCGGGAACCTATATATAGGTACGAGCTCTGATGCCTATGCCACCAGCACCATCCCAGCACTCGCCATTAGCTCCAACGGTGCTGTCACATTAGCTTCTGCGCTTGGCATCAGCTCGGGTGGTACTGCATCAAGCACACCACTCGGCGGCATCCTCGTCGGTAACGGCTCATCGTTCATCAAGTCACTCGTCGTCGGTACTGGATTGTCATTTGATGGCTCGACACTCACCGGGATTGAAGGTACGAACTATTGGACTTCTTCTGGCTCAAATCTCTACAACAACGTCGGCACGAATCTCGGCATCGGCACAACTTCTCCTCTGGCGATTCTCGATGTCGCTGGTGTGAATGATGGCAGTGCGCCGCTCTTCCAGCTCTCGAGCGTTGCATCATTTGCAACGACAACGCAATTCATCGTGAAAAATGATGGCACGGTCGGCATCGGCACGGCGACCCCGGGAGAGAAGTTAGAGGTCGTTGGCAACATCATTTCAAAGGGAACATCGTGGACGGCGCGAACTGCTTCGGTGAGCAACAAGTGGTTGGGCATCACATACGGCAACGGCCTCTTCGTCGCTGTTGCCTCATCTACGTCTGGCGTTAGCACAGGAGTCATGACTTCGCCCGACGGCATCAATTGGACCACGAGAACAAGCGCCGCAGATAAGATATGGGGCTCAGTCACCTACGGTAACGGTCTCTTCGTCGCAGTCTCTACTGACGGCTTCGTCATGACTTCGCCAAACGGCGCCACCTGGACCAGCAGAACTGCAGCCGCCGCGAACAATTGGAAGTCTGTCACATATGGCAACGGAACATTCGTCGCGGTCTCGAGTGACGGCGGAGCCAATCATGTGATGACTTCTCCCGACGGCATCACATGGGCACTCCAAGCAAGTGCCGAGGACAACAGCTGGCAGGGCATCACCTACGGCAACGGCCTCTTCGTCGCCGTCGCTCTCTCTGGTGATAACAGAGTTATGACTTCACCTGACGGAGTGACATGGACACCACAAGCTGGTCTCGGCGCGTCTGGTTGGTGGAAGTCTGTCACCTACGGCAACGGCCTCTTCGTCGCAGTCTCGACTGACGGCGGGGCAAATGTTGTCATGACCTCGCCCAATGGCACAGCGTGGACGGGTCACGCAGGTGCTACGAGCAATGTCTGGAATTCAGTTACCTACGGTAACGGTTTATATGTCGCGGTCAGTTCTGATAACTTCGTCATGACTTCTCCCGATGGCGCAACTTGGAAACTCCGAACCTCTCCTGCCGATACATGGCAGGGAGTCGCCTACGGCAATGGCACATTTGTCGCCGTCGCTAATACCGCTTCAGCGGTAATGACCTCTGGCAAAGCAGATTCGAATATCACTCCGCCAAACAATCTGTATCAGGGCGGCTTGGCTATCAATGGTAATCTCGGTGTCGGCACCACATCACCATTCTCACTCTTCTCAGTCGGCACTGCCGGCAACGCATTCCGCATTGACACAACTGGCACGGTGAAAGAGGGAATCTGGAATGGCACTGCCATCAGCAATGTCTATGGAGGCACGGGTCTTAACTCATCTGCTTTGAACGGCCCAATCAGCGTTGCCAACGGAACTTGGCAAGCCACCACCTCCATCGGCGTGATGTATGGCGGCACTGGATTAACATCTCTGCCATCCTACGGTCAACTCCTCCTCGGCAACGCTTCCAGCGGATACACACTCACCGCCACTTCATCTCTCGGTCTTCTCGGCTCCACCACGGTTTCATCTCTCACTACCAATTATCTGCCAAAATGGGGAGGCAGTACCTTCAATAATTCTCTGATCTACGACACGGGCACGTATCTTGGCATCGGCACAACCACTCCACAATGGCTATTCCAACTTTCAACCTCAACGGCTCCGCAATTCGCGCTCGGCGATTCATCGCTCTCGTCAAACAAATGGACATTCCGCAATGCCGGAGGATACCTTTATATAGCTACTTCCAGCCCGCTAACTTTCGCCACCTCCTCAATGTCGGCGCTCACGATTGATCCAAACGGCTATCTCGGTGTCAGCACCACCTCGCCGTATGCGCTCCTCTCAGTCAGCGGCCTCATCGCCGGAGCGAACTTCAATGCTGATAACGCCACCGCTACCTCGACTTTCGCAGGCGGCTTGAGTGTGAACGGCGGTGCATTCGTCAGCGACTTCTCGACTGGCGAGACATCAATCAGCAGCCTGATCTCCGGCACGCAATCATTTGACACGAATGCAGGTATGGTTCAGTGGACTGATGTACCTATCGATACAGTCGTGGCGGGTGTCCCGCAATCCTACACCGCATACCTCGGCGGCAACCCCATGATAATGGTCTATGGATTGTCTGACGGAGCGAGCTCCACCTATTCAAACGGTGTCACCATCGGATCTTCAACGCCGCCAACCGCAATGTTCAACGTCTTCGGTCGGAGCTCGACAAGTAGCACCACGGTTGAATTCGCGAACAGCGCGTCAACGACATTGTTCAAGCTTCAAGATAACGGCCTTGCCGGATTCGGCACCACCTCGCCTTGGGGTTTGCTCTCAATCAATGGGAACGCCCTTGGCGCTGGCACGCCGCAATTTGTGGTCGGGTCATCAACTGCAACGAACTTCATCGTTACGAACGGCGGGAATGTAGGTATCGGCACCACCTCTCCAGGCTCACTTCTCTCTATCGGCGGCACCGGCACCGGCTGGAACTTCTTCGACAACGCCACCACCACCTCCTATGCGAAGGGTATTGATCTCATGAATGGTGGTTGCTTCTCAATCAATGGAACGTGCGTTGGTGGAGGCGCTGGCGGAAATGTCATCGATACTCTCGCCTCAACTCTCGGCGCGGGCAACGATGCTGGTGGTCTCAACATGGTGAATCTCGGTCTCGTCGGAATTGGCACAACGTCTCCGTACTCACTTCTCTCCATTTCTAACTCACGAACCACTGCCGCCAACACGCCGCTCTTTACCATTGCTTCTACAACCGACGGAACGGCAACCTCAACCTTCATGACCGTCTTGGCGAATGGGAATATAGGGATTGGCACATCTGCACCAGCCGCTAAGCTATCTATCCAAGGCACCAACACCGAAGCCACACTTGGCACAGAAAAAGTTACTAACGGCAGTTTTAACACCAACGATACCGGCTGGACCGTTGGCGCCGGCTGGTCATATGATGGAGTCAATGATTGGGAGGTGCATACGCCGGGCAATATCGCGACTCTAGAACAGGATGTTTCTGCAGTCGCCGGAGAGACGTATGTGATTACATTCTACATAGAGACACTCAACGGCACGGGTACAGTTACCTGCTCTCTTGGCGGAACTGATTGCCAGAATTCTTATTCTATTGTCGATGGAGGATATGTGTATGAGGTTGTTACCGCCCAAACCACCGACAATCTTATATTTACCCCAAGTACAGACTTCGACGGATACATTGACGCTATTTCAGTTAAGAAACTTACCCAAACCAGTCCTGTCTTCACTCTCTTAAATTCTGATGGCACTACTGGTTTTGAAATGAGGAGCTCGGGCGCTGACACGTTGGGTTGGAACACCAATATATTTATCGGTGCTAACGCCGGCATGAGCAATATGCCGGATGGAGGTACAGTTGCTGGTCTGTTCAATACCGCGGTTGGTGCAGGCGCATTTGAATCGAATACAACTGGCTCTTCAAATAGTGCTTTCGGCGGAATGGCTTTGGAATATTCCAATGGTAATGCCAATAGCGCCTTTGGTATGATGTCTTTGGGAGTTAATACCGTCGGCTCCTACAACAGCGCTTTTGGTGGCTCCAGTCTAGGCTCTAATAGCACGGGTAGCTATAACAACGCTTTTGGTACAGGTGATACAGCTGGTGCTCTCGGATCAAACACAACAGGTAGTTATAACAATGCGTTTGGAAGTGATGCCCTTCTGTCCAATACAATCGGCTCCTACAACAGCGCTTTCGGCGGTAATGCACTTAACTTAAATACCACCGGGGAAAATAATTCTGCTTTTGGATTTCTCGCTTTGCCGAATAACACTACCGGTCAAGTAAATACCGCTTTTGGCGCGGGTAGTTTATTTAATAACCAGACCGGTAGCTATAATGTTGCCTTGGGCATGTCGGCCGGTTTTAGCGCTCTTGGTTCTGGCAACGTCTTCATTGGCAATGAGGCTGGCTACTTCGAGACCGGCTCTAACAAGTTCTATCTTGCCAACTCCTCCACCACTCCACTCATCTACGGTGACTTCGCCACCGGCCGAATTGGTTTGGGCTCTACGACCCCTGGTTCTCTTCTCTCCATTTCAAACTCCAGAACCACCGCCGCCAACACGCCGCTCTTCACGATTGCCTCAACCACCAACGGTACGGCCACTTCAACCTTTATGACCGTGTTGGCGAATGGAAACGTCGGAATTGGCACCACCTCGCCTGCCGAATCTCTCTCCACATCGGGCAGACTCTATGTGGGCGGGACAGGGACCTCAACCATTGAGAACAATCTGCACGTCATGGGTACTTTGAAGGTCGGTACTGGCTCGCTGTATCTCACGGGCACAGGAATCTCTTCTACCGACGGATCTCTCGGCTTGAGTTCTGGTACGGCGACATCAACCTTTGCTAATGGTTTGACCATCGGAACGAATAAATTTGTGGTTCAACAAACAAGCGGGAACGTCGGCATCGGGACGGCAGATCCACTCTCACCTCTCCATGTAGTTGGAGATCTTGGGACTGGCAATATGCCGACTGCTCAAGGAGCTTTCTTGGGGATAATCTCAAGTTATGCGGGCATGCAGCTCTATGGCAGTTCTGGCGGACTTATAGACTTTAACGATGCAAGCGGTGAAGATGCGGACTTTAGAATATGGGAACATAGCGGCAGATTTAGCATGGGGAATGGAACATCGGGCGAAGACATTACGATTTTAAGCAGCGGCTATGTCGGCGTCGGCACGAGCTCGCCGATGTCGCGACTCTCTATCGCCTCAAGCGTCGGCGCCCAGCTGACGTTGGCATATGACACCACCAATTATGCGAACTTTACCGTTAACAGCTTGGGCGGGTTGACCATCGCGCCATCGGTAACGAACGCCACCACCACTATCGGCGGCGGCGATCAGGCGATGGTCATTGATTCTTTGGGTAATGTGGGCATCGGCACCACCAGCCCATATGCCAGATTGTCGGTGGTGAGTAGCGTAACCGATAATTCTGATGCATTCGTTATTTCCACCACGACGTCCGGCGCCATCTTCCGTGTTACCGGCTACGGCGATGTGCGCGCTGACGGCAGTATCTACAGCCCGGTCGCCTTGCAGTCCGGCAGCGCTGACTACGCCGAATATTTCTACACTGACGACATCGATTTGAAATCTGGCGAGGCAGTCTGTGTTGACACGAGCCAGAAGAATGCGGTGAAGCGTTGCGATCGTGCTGCGGATAATAATCTGATGGGCATCGTCTCCACAAAGCCGGGCTTCATCGGGAACGCGAAGGAGGAATATAAAAATAATCCGAACTACAAGCTCATCGCTATGCTCGGTCAGATTCCGGCGTTCGTGAGCGCGGAGAATGGGCCAATCATATCCGGCGACTCGCTCACCGCGGCATCTTCAACGCCGGGATACGTGATGCGCGCTGATCCGGGCGATCCGACTGTGGGCGTCGCGCTCGAGCCATTGGCAGAGGGCGAAGGCAAAATTAATGTGTTGATTTCTCGTCGCAACAAGAGCTTGGTGGTTGAACAGGTTGAGAGCATGGTCGCAGACCGCGTCGCCAATATGAAGATTGAAGATCAAGTGCAGGCGATGGTCAAACAATCGATTGATAAATTAAGTCTGGATGCTTTCAACGTGAGCGGTGCGGTTAGTGCAAACGAATTTATTGTGCCAGTCAGAGGTGACATCTCAAGTCTACTTGGAGGTTTTGCTTCCACTACATCTCCAGATGTTCTGACGGCCGACGGCAATGGCGTTGATATCTACAAGCTCGCGACCTACACGCTCTCTGGTGTGTATGATCTCGCGGCGAAGGTTGATGCACACGAGATGCGCCTCACCTCGCTTGAGGCGCGCGTCTCCGCGCTCGAGAATGGTGAAGTCTCAACAGCGAGCGACTCACCAGTTACCTTCTCCACTTCAACACTCGCAAGCGCGTTTAACGCATTCGGAGTGTTCATAAGCAATGGCATCGCGCAGTTTGGCACGCTGATTGCCGACCGATTCGTCGCCGCGACCAATTCTGAGGGCAGCAGCTCTGCTGGTACAGTCAACATTCTCGCCGGCAACACCGTCGCGCAGGTTGAGAACGCCTACGTGAAGCCGACAACCAAGATATTCGTGACGTTGACCGCCTCAACCACGGGCTCGTGGTTCATCAGCGACAAGAAGGAGGGATCTTTCAAGCTCGTGCTCTCTGCGCCACAAGAGAGCGACGTCTCCTTCGACTACTTCCTCGTCCAGACCGAGGGTCAGGTGGCGACGAGCACGCCGCCAGAAATTTCCAATTCACAATTTTCAATTTCCAATGAAAGAGATACGACGCCGCCAGTGATTACTCTGCTCGGTGACAATCCGGTGCGCCTCTCGGTCGGTGATACGTTCACCGATCCAGGTGTGACAGTTGTCGATGATATCGACAATAATCCTTCGGTCACTACCTATATAAATGGTGTGCAACAAGAGGTTTCTACAGCGACGATAGACACTGCTAGCCCGACGACCTATCTCATCACCTATGAAGCGAAGGATGCGGCAGGGAATAGCTCGACTGCGATGCGCTCGGTCATTGTTGGCGCTTCGGATTCGGGCGCGGGTGGAAGTCAGACTGATTCCGATAACCAAGGTTCGATCCCGCTACAGCTGGATCAAACCTTAAATCCGGATACGGTATCGCCCGTGGTAACGCTCAATGGAGATGCAGCGATGCAGATTACCGTTGGCGATGTCTTCACCGATCCTGGCGCGACTGCAGCTGATGACACAGATGGATCAATAATGCCGATCGTGACGGGCACAGTCGATACTTCAACCGCCGGACTCTACACCCTCACCTACACCGCGACCGATGCGGCAGGGAATATCGGCACCGCCTCGCGCCTCATCACCGTCATTCACGGTGAGACTGTCGAACCCACTGCTCCCGCGGCTCCGCCTCCTGTCCCGACGTCAGAAGTCGGGACTCCGACCGAAAGCGTCGGAGCTGATGTCGTGCCTGCTGACACGTCAGCTACAACATGAAAAAGCCGAATAACTTAAAATTTCATGATTAAAAACAAAAAAATGACAAAAAGGGAATTAGTAAAACAAAATAGTTTTACAGAATTTTTGCTCTATACCACACCGAACGGAAAGGTTAAGGTTGAGATATTTCTCCATAACGAAAATATCTGGCTAACGCAGGCCAAAATCGCCGAACTTTTTGGAATTGAGAGAAGCGTCGTAACGAAGCATCTGCAAAATATCTTTGAAGAGAGAGAATTGGATAAGAAATCAACTAGTGCAAAAATTGCACAAGTTCAAAAAGAAGGTCAAAGACAGGTTGAAAGGGACATAGAATTCTACAATCTCGACGCGATTCTTTCTGTCGGCTATCGAGTGAACAGCAAGAAAGCCACACAATTCCGCATCTGGGCGACCGAGAGATTGAGAGAATATATCATCAAGGGTTTTACGATGAATGACGAAAAACTGAAAGACCCGCACAATATCTTTGGCAAGGATTATTTTGAAGAACAACTGGCACGGGTTAGAAATATCCGTTCCAGCGAACGGAGATTTTACCAAAAAGTTACTGACATTTATGCAGAGTGCAGCATTGATTATGATCCGAATGAAGAAATCACAAAGCAATTCTTCGCCACGGTGCAGAATAAAATGCACTTCGCTATATCCGGTCAAACTGCGGCAGAGATTGTTTATAAAAGAGTCGGAAGTGCGAAACCGAACATGGGACTTACCACGTGGAAAAATTCTCCCCAAGGAGCGATCAGGATAACTGATGTGGCGATTGCTAAAAATTATCTGGATGAAAAAGAATTAAATGGGCTCAACAGAATCGTAACGATGTATTTGGATTATGCCGAGATGCAAGCGCAAAAAGGTATTGCGATGCAGATGAAGGATTGGGTGGAGAAGCTAGATGCCTTCTTGCAGTTCAATGAATGGGACATCTTGAGGGACAATGGAAATATCTCGCACGAAGTAGCAGTTGCTTTGGCAGAGGGCGAATATGAAAAATATCGCATTAAACAAGATAAAAACTACATTTCTGATTTTGACCGAGAAGTGAAGAAGATAGCCGAGAAGAGGAAGGGTAAAAAAACAACACTATGAAAAAAGATTTCGACTCATATTTCACAGTGTGGATAACCGCTTCTGATATTATGTCTACTATAACTACAACGCCATGAAAGGATTCGCAATCATCGTCGGAGTATTAATTGCCATCATCATAGGCGAGGTGATTCAATTTAATTCAAAACTGAAGGTGGAGGAGCAAAAAACTTCCGCCTTTCTACAAGAGAATTTTAACAAAGGCCCTGATAATCAGGCTTCTATTCAAGTCAAGATTAGTGAAAATACACCAGAGGGACAATTTAATGACTCTATCTACTACACACCCGAGCAGTGGGCGGCAAAGACTCCTGCTGACATTGCAGCTGATAAGAAAGCGAGAGTTGATAACTGGCTCAAGACTATTAAGGCAGCAAAAGCAGCTCCGCCCTATGTTCCGACGAAAGAAGAGTTGCAAAGACAAGCTGATGAATTGCAGGCGCAATTAGATGGAATCAATGAACAAATTCAATAAATTACTTCTCATAGTGTTTATCTTCTTCTTCGCCTCACCAGCGCACGCTACGAACTATTGGTATGGAGGTTCAGGGAACTGGTCTGATGCGACAAATCACTGGTCATACAATTCTGGCAACTCACCAGCCGCTGCAGCACCAATGCCTACCACCACAACAAATGTTATTTTTGATACCAACTCCAGTGCAAACTCTTATACAGTAACGCTAAATACCGTTGCTACCTCTTCAGACTTTACATTAGGGAATCCAGCTTCTGGGGTGGTTACTTTGGCTTCAACGGGAGTTACCGTCTCCACAGCGGTAGATGTGTATGGATCAATGTCTTTAGCTTCAGGCGCCATATGGACTGCCTCTTCAACTCTTACCTTTCGTCCTCCAACAGGAACAACTAAAACACTCACGTCTAATGGAGTAGAGCTAACCGTTAGGAACTTTACTATTAACGGAGCAGGGACTCTCCAACTAGCAGATAAACTTACTTTTAAGAACCTTGTTTCTACAACTGCTTTAACTCTCGCAAGATCTGTCGGAAGCTTTGATGCTAATAATCAAGAAGTAGAGTTGGCGGGATTGGGAACTACTATATCTGGCAGCACTTCATTTACAGGGTCTAATGCTTTTTATGATTTAACCGTTACTGGTTCAACCGCTGGAAACAATCAAGGTATACTGGGACAGTTTTCAATCTCTGGTTTAACGGTTGACAATAATTTCGTCATAAATGGGTTTTCTTCTACTACAAGAGCGTTCGTTTATTCAAATATCTCTGCTGGTGGCGGCTCACCAGCCACTATTACTGCCGCAAACGTTTCGGCTACCAATGCTGATTTTATGGACATCACCGGAGCGGGAGCCGCGAGCTGGGATTTATCAGCAGCTACTGGTGGTTCGGGTAATTGCGGTGGAAACTCTTTTAAATCATTAGGAGATGCCGCCTTTACCGCCTCCACGACGCTCTATTGGTATGCTGATACGGGTAATTGGGGTGATTCTGGTCACTGGTATCTAGGTTCTGGTGGAGCAGGAGGGCTGGGACGAGTGCCTTTATGTCACGACAATGTAGTTTTTGATAATGCTTCTTTCACTGGGTCAGGAAAGACAATTACAAGTACAGTTCAACGCCTTGGAGCAAACATTGATTGGAGTGAGGTAATAGGTCAAACTTGGGCTATGGGTTCACTTTCCACAACTGCATTTGGCAATTTCACTTTTTCAAGCTCTACAGCTTTAACGGGTAGCAGTGGTTTCACTCTTGATATGAAAGGAAGAGGGCAACACCAGTTCACAAGTAATGGAAAAACTTTTCCTAGTGGAATGAGTTTGAGAATTTATGCCTCAGACGGTGGATATACGCTAATGGATGCTCTTAGCTTAGGTAATAATAGAAAACTTACCATAGGTTCTGGAATTTTTGATGCAAATGACCAGAATGTTACTATTGGGTATTTTGATGGAAGTGGCACCTATCCTCGCAGTATATATATGGGAAGCGGAACGTGGACTATTGCTGGAAGTGCTGACAATTTATGGTATCTAGCTACAGTTACAAATCTAAATTTTTATGCAGAGCAATCCACTATCAAATTAATTAGCACTCTCACTGCCGCTAGACCTTTTACTGGCGGAAGTAAAACGTATAATAACTTTTGGAACAATACGACAGGAGCTTATGCTGTCCTATTTTCAGGCTCAAATACTTTTAATGACTTTAAGGTGGATGCAGGGAGGACGATACTGTTCACGGCTAATACCATTTCCACAACAACAACAGCTACGCTACTAGGGACGAGTGGAAGTCATATCACTATTGGGACAATAACTGCGGCAACTTCTACTCTAGCTAAGGCGGGGGGAGGGACAATTTGCGGTGATTATCTTGATATTTCAAGAGTCAAGGCGACTCCTGATACCACGTGGTATGTCACAAACTCAACAAATGATTACAACTTTGTTGGGAATGGATGGGTGAGTGGGGCGTGTCCGGTGGCTCCGGTCCTACCCAATGTCTCACCCATTATCTTCCTCAAGAACCTCATCTTCAAACGCAACGTGATTTTCAAGTAAGTATGGAAAAAGATTTTGATCGATGGAATAGTGAGGTCAACCGGTGGGGATGCTCGTTTTATGCTGATGTATGCACTTCGTCACAGCAACGAGAATCTTGGGAAGTGCTCTCCCTCACCCCCATCGGGCGATCTCTACATACAGTATGATCAACAAACTCATCAAAAGCAAGGTCTCTGTGCCTAAAAACACAAAACCGTGTATCGGCGTGTTTATTGACGCAGGGAATCTATACCATACATCCGCGCGAATTGGGTGGCGCATTGATTTCGGCAAATTGAAAAATTTGCTGTCCCACGCTTGTAATCTCTCATTCATCAATTACCACATTGTTGTCCCACGTGAGGATGACTCGAATTATGCAAAAACACTGACACACATACAAAAAGCTTCCATGGCATTTACCGTGTGTCAAAAACCGATGAAATATATCTGGAGTGATGAGGAGAAAAGAGAAATAAAAAAAGGAGATATTGATGTCGATCTTGCGGTGGACGTTGTGGAGAATATTGAGGCTGTAGATGCTACGATTATTGTGAGTGGTGACAGCGATTATCTCGCACTTGAAAAATATGTGGCCGCGCGTGGGAAACACATCATATTTATGGGTTACAAAAAAAATATGGCGTGGGAGCTTCGTCTTAAAAACCACATCTTTTTCGAATTAATTAGAGAGTGGGTAGAATATGGAGTAACGACAAACCCCGACCTTTCGGCCGGGGCGACGTTAACAGGGTTAATTGTAGCAAAGGCGATTGAGGAGTCAAGTACCTCGAAGGCATCTGTGGATAAGAATAAGTAATCTGCAGCACCATGAAAAAATCTGCAAATAACCATGTATATCGCTCTAAGAAGCGGATCGCATATTTTTTAATACCCATACTACTCTTTTTCATTCTGCCAGCGCAGGCCGAGGCTGCCTGGTACAACTCTTCGTGGGCGTATCGCAAATCGCACACTATCAATGCAGCCACAGGGGCAGGTACCAATTATCAGATGAAGATAACTGCGCATTATGGTTCTGGCTCGGATAGCGTTGGGGATGTGTATCTTGATAGTCACAGCCGGACGGATTTTGCGGATGTCATGTTTACGGCGAGTGATGAGACAACCCCCCTAGACTATTGGATAGAATCAAAAACCGACAGCGACAATGCGGTCTTTTGGGTTGAAGTCGCGGCTGATTTAAGTACTGTTAACCAAAATATTTATATTTATTACGGCAATGCCGGCCAATCCACCAGCGGCTCAAACGGCGCCAACACTTTTTTGTTTTTTGATGATTTTTCTGGCGCCAGCCTAGATCTTGATAAGTGGACAACGTATAACGTTGATAGCACCTCTCAATCCGGTGGAATTTTAACAGCCGCCACGACAAACAAAGATCCTAATAAAATTATTGCCGATGTTAACGGCACGGGCCAGACCGGAGACAATGTCGCCATGCGAGCACGTTATCGGATAACCGGAGGCAGCGGAGCTGATCAGCGAATTGGCTTAAGCATAAAAACTACCGTCGCAGACGGACAAGGTTTAAATTATCTTCTGCATGATTTTGCAAGTAAGAATAAACATCAATTTTTGGACGACGCACTGGCTTGGGGCACAGACAATGGCGGAACATTTCTAGCTAACACTTGGTATACAGAAGAAATTTACTATAACGGTACTGATGTAGTTGGTCGCTTTGACGATGGTACTTGGTATTCGTGGACGCGCGGTGGGCGTGCTGGCTATATGGCTTTAAATACCGGTGGTTATCTCGAAGCAGTTTCTAATGAATGGGATTTCGCGCTGATTCGTAAAATTGTTGCCACCGAGCCGGCCAATAGCACGTGGGGGAGCGAAGAACCTGCACCGGTCGTGAGTAGCGTCAGCACCAAGATCGCCGTCTCGCCCACCAAATCTCTCACCTTAGGCCTCGTCGGCTACTGGACCTTCGATGGCAAAAATACTAATTGGGCGACTGGCAAGACTACTGATTCAGCAGGAACAAACACCGGGCAGCTTATCTCAATGTCCACCTCTACCTCTCCTGTCGTTGGCAAAATTGGTCAGGGATTAAAGTTCGATGGAGTGAATGATTATATTACGGGGACAGGATATGAAAATAGCACATATACTATGAGCGCATGGATCAAGGTATCAGGCACAGTATCAACTTGGGCAGGAATAGTGGCATATACAGACAGTTCTGGTAATAGAAGAGAGATAGGGCTTAATGCTACTGGAAAACCGATAGTTGTTTATGGAAGTCAAAAATATAAGACTTCATCGGGAAGCGATTTAGACGACAATAAATGGCATCATGTAATCGGTACTTATGACGGAAGTACGGCCCAATTGTATATTGATGGAATTTCGGTTTCTCTTGGCACAGAAACTTCTGGTGGCAGCGCAGCAGGAAATAATTTACTTTGGATTGGTCGCCTAATCCCCAGCACAGCCAATAATTATCGTTTTAACGGCCTCATCGACGAAGTCCGCATCTACAATCGCGCGCTATCGGCAAGCGAGATCACCCAGCTCTACAAGCTCGGTGCCGCGAAGGTCGCTGTTTCGCCGACCAAATCTCTCACCTCTGGCCTCGTCGCAAACTGGACCTTTGACGGGCCGAATACTAATTGGGCTACTGGGAAGACAAATGATGTTATAGGGGGGAATAACGGACAGCTTATCTCAATGTCCACCACCACTTCTCCCACCGTCGGCAAAATCGGCCAAGCCCTCAAGCTTGATGGCGTGGATGATCAAATAACTATTAACGACACGAATAATTCTTTAGATGGGGTAGGAGCTGAAACACTTTCACTCTGGTTTTATCCGACAGTGAATAATAGTAGCTGGAGAATAATCGCAGGCAAAGGCACCAGCGCAGCTAACTACGGCCTCTGGTATCAGAGCAGCGCTTTCGTAGCTGTGATTAGTTCCGGGGGATGGAAGAATCACTATTCAGTAGCAAGTTTCCCGCCAAATGCCTGGTATCACGTAGTCGGTGTTTTTGACAGCAATAATGACACCATCCGTGTTTATGTAAATGGTGTAGACCGAACACTTACGGCACCAGCAGAAACTGCCAACATGGTTGCTGATGACAATCCGTTTTATATATCGCCACTTTTTAGTGGTAATCTGCCAGTAGGCAAAATCGACGATGTCCGTGTTTATAACCGCGCTCTCTCCGCAACAGAGATCACCCAGCTCTACAAGCTTGGCTCCACCAAATCCCGCTAATGCAACGCAGAATAAAGAATATAGAATGAAGCTAAATTCAAAATTCTAACTTCTAAATTCTGAACCAAACATGGAGAAAATACGAACATTTAAGGATTTAAACGCATGGAAGAAATCTCATGAGCTGGTAATCAAAACATATCTTTTGACAAAGAATTTTCCTAAAGAAGAATTGTTCGGGATAGTGAATCAAATGCGCCGAGCAGCTGTCTCTATCCCGTCAAATATTGCTGAGGGCTTCAGCCGAAATTCTTATAAGGAGAAGGTGCAGTTTTACTCAATCGCGAGGGGTTCGCTAACCGAATTAGAGAGTCAGTGTCTCATTGCACGAGATCTACACTACATAGCGTCCGGCGACTATTCAGAGATCGAGGATATGTTGCTCCAAGTGAATAAGATACTGAGTGCCTTGATTTCTAGCAGTAGACGTTTCTCTTAGGGTATACTAGAGGGCGTGACCTATATTCTTTATTCTCTATTCTAAATTCTGCTTCTATGGCTATTCGCGTTGCTATTAACGGGTTCGGGAGGATAGGCAGAGCGTTTGCGCGGCTTGCGCATGGGCGCCCGCCTGTCGGCGAGGCAAGCGATATTGAGATTGTCGCGGTGAACGATCTCGGCTCGCTCGAGAATCTCGCGTATTTGCTCAAATATGACACGGTGTATGGGCGGGCACCCTTCTCTGTGGATGTCAGACATCCACAAAATGCGCAAGGAGACACCTCGATGCGAGGAGTCACCTTGCTGATTGATGGGAAGGAGGTGAAGTTCTTTTCGGAGAAAGAGCCCGCGAACCTGCCGTGGAAGGATCTCGCGATTGATGTCGTGGTGGAGTCCACAGGATTTTTTACTGACTATGAGAAGGCGCATGCGCATATTGATGCGGGCGCTAAGCGCGTGGTTATTTCTGCACCCGCGCATGGTGACGGGGGAGAAACTGTATTAATGGGGGTGAATGAGGAAAAACTCGCGACGTGTCAGATAACCAGCAACGCCTCCTGCACCACCAACGCCGCGAGCCCAGTCATCGCGATTCTTGATGAAGCCATCGGGATCGAGAAGGCGATACTCTCCACCACACATGCCTACACCGCGAGCCAGTCTATCGTCGATGGTCCAGCAAAGAAGGATATGAAGGAGGGCAGAGCGGCAGCGATGAATATCGTGCCGACATCGACCGGTGCTGCGACCGCAGTGACGCAGGCATATGAATCGCTCGCGGGGAAGTTTGACGGGATCTCATTACGCGTGCCGGTGGCGGCAGGGTCTATCGCGGATATCACCTTTATCGCGAAGCGGCCGACTACGCGCGAAGAGGTCAATGACGCGCTTCGTCGTGCCGAGGCCGACCCGCGCTGGGCGGGCATCTTCAAAACGACCGATGATGATCTCGTATCGAGCGATATCGTCGGCGAGCCTTATGCCTCTATCGCCGATCTCGGCATGACGCGCGTGGTCGATGGAAATCTCGTGAAGGTGCTCGCCTGGTATGATAATGAGATGGGATATGCAGAATCGCTCGTGCGTCACGTCATCGCCACTGCGGCGATAGTATAAAGGGAATAGTATAAGGTATAAGGGGAATCCAGAATTCAGCCCTTTATACTTCATACTTTATACCTTATACTTCCAGCAATGAAGGTATTCTTCGCAGCTGATCACGCCGGATTCGCGCTCAAGAACGCGCTTGTTGAACATATCAGCACCCTCGGATATGACGTGGAGGATTTGGGATCGTTCGCACAAGATCCTGACGATGATTATCCAGATTATGTGACACCACTCGCAGAGCGCGTAGCTGCCGAGCCAGACGTGCGCGGCGTCATCATCGGCGGTAGCGGGCAAGGTGAGGCGATGGCGGCGAATCGAGTTCGCGGCGTCCGCGCCGCGGTCTTCTATGGTCCACGCCAGGTAACAGCGGCGCTCGATATCGAAGGCGGCCGCTCCGAAGACGGTCTTGACGCGGTGCGTCTCCCGCGACGACACAATAATGCGAATGTGCTCACCATCGGCGCGCGCTTCGTATCAGGAGAGGATGCCGACGAAGCCGTTCGCATATTCCTCGAGACACCTTTTTCAGACTCGCCACGCCATGCGCGCCGCCTAGCTAAATTCTAATTTTCAAACATCAATTTTCAATTTACAATGAATTTTCAAGTACATAATTTTCAGTTTTTGAAACATTGTGAATTGATTGTAAACTGTAAATTGAACATTGTATAATTAACTACCATGGCAGGAAATATTGAATTTAACGAAGAATCCCAACCGCAGCCCGTCTACCAAACAGAGCAAAAGTCGTTTCTCACACGACTTGTGTTCGCCACCGGTCTTGCTTCAACCGATAAGGGAGCGCAGTATGTTTTGTTGGGAATAGCGGTACTCGCGACAATCCTCGCGTTTGTCGCGCCCGTCTTCATAAAATGAATCCAAGAAGGGGATTTACGCTCATAGAACTCTTGGTGGTCATTGCCATCATAGGGCTTCTTTCTTCTATTGTGTTGGCCTCGCTTAATTCCGCACGCACCAAGGCATATGACGCACAACGACTCTCTAATTTAATCAGTGTACAACAAGCGCTCGAGATGTATTATTCGACGAATGGAAGTTATCCTGTAACGGGGGGTTCTGGTACTTTCAGAAATAAATGCAGTAACTTCTGGACCGCTGGGGAATATATCCCCGGTCTCGCCCCGACCTACATTGCTGTTTTGCCCACCGACTCGCAAATGAATTTCAGTAACAGCACCTGTTGCTACACCTATGCAGGAACTGCCATAAACTACAAGTTTATGTTTTACAGCTGTACTGCTGGCTCAGTCGATTGCACAGGCCCGATTGGGACGACGAAGATCCCTGATCCCTTTCGCGCTAATTCATGTGCAGTCTATACGCCCGGCGCATCAGGTTGGTAACGTAACCTTTTTTCTGTTCTATACTACCGGCATGAGCCTCGTCGTTCCGGCAGTGCTCCCTTCTTCTCAGAAAGATCTCGAGGAGAAACTCTCATTGTTTTCCCGGATTCCTTCAATCAACCGAGTACAGATCGATGTAGTTGACGGTCGCTTCGCAACACCAGCATCGTGGCCCTTCTTCGCCGAGGCTACGAAGGGCAAGTCCTCAGAGCTTGACGTAATGGCGCAAAAAGGGGAGATGCTTCCGCGACTCCACGACCTGGCGTATGAGATTGACCTCATGTGTCTCGATGCAGAGCATGCCGCCGCCGCGTGGCTCGCACTTGGTGCGACACGACTCACCTTCCATGCCGAGAGTACAACCGATTTACCACGGCTTTTCTCGTACGCAGAGAGGCAGTATGGGTCTGTCGTCTCATTCGGTCTCGCACTTAACATTACGAGTGACCTCGCCATCATCGAGCCGTGTCTCGAACAAATTTCATATGTGCAGTTTATGGGCATCGCGCAAATAGGTCGGCAAGGACAGCCCTTCGATCGGCGTGTTTTGGAAAAGGTGCGTGTATTCCACAGTCGTCATCCGGAGATTCCTTTGCAAGTCGATGGTGGTATCTCGCTTGAAAATGCGAGAGAACTCATCGCGCTTGGCGTGACGAATCTCATCATCGGCTCCGCTCTGGCGCGTGCAAAAGATCCTGTGGCCATTGTCGAGGCGTTTGAGGAGTTACAAAGCCCGTACGGCGTTTAAAAAGTATAAAGGGGAAAAGTATAAGGTATAATGGGGAAATGGCTCTGACCGATGAACAAACACGCACGCTCGAAAAACACGCAACATCCATCCGTGAGACGATAATCAAAATGCTTGTCGCGGCAGGTAGTGGGCACACTGCTGGCCCTCTCGGCATGGCGGATATTTTTGCGGCATTTTATTTTCATATTCTCAATCACGATCCTAAGAATCCAGAGTGGGAAGAACGTGATCGACTCATACTCTCTAACGGCCACATTTGCCCTGTGCTCTATGCCGCGATGGCGCACGCGGGCTATTTCTCCGTTTCCGAATGTATCACCCTGCGGAAGTTCGGCAGCCGCTTGCAAGGGCACCCAGACCGTCTCCTACTACCAGGGATCGAGACGACTTCAGGGCCTCTTGGCGAAGGTCTCTCGCAAGCAGCTGGCATGGCGTATGCTTTTAAGAATTTTCAATTTTCAATCCCCAATTTTCAACCTCGCATCTATTGCCTCATGAGCGATGGCGAACAAGAAGAAGGAAGTGTGTGGGAGGCAGCGATGTTCATCGGGAAAAATAAACTCTCAAATCTGACGGCGATCATGGATCGCAACAATATCCAGATTGATGGGACAACAGAAGACGTCATGCCGCTTGAGCCGCTTGCGGATAAGTACCGTGCATTCAATTGGCACGTGCTTGAAGTTGATGGGCACAACATCGCGGCTTTTATTGCAGCAATCGACGAGGCGAAGGCGATTAGCGAGAAGCCGACATTGATTATCGCGCACACCATCTCCGGCAAGGGAGTGCCAGAAATAGAAGGTGATTATCATTGGCACGGCAAGCCGCCGACAGCTGAAGAAGGAGAGCGTTTTCTAAAAGAAATCCGCCATGCTTAACCAAGATGCAAAACTCTCCGCAAAAGTATTCGCGGATGATATCGAGCAAGCGCCGACGCGCGATGGGTTTGGGACGGGAACAGTTGAAGCCGGGAGAGCTGATGCGCGCGTAGTAGTGCTCTGTGCCGATCTCGCAGAGAGTACTCGCGCCGACTGGTTCCAGAAAGAATTTCCAGAACGTTTTATTGAAATGGGCGTTGCAGAACAAAACATGGCAGCAGTTGCGAGTGGCATGGCGGCAGTCGGGAAAATTCCTTTTATCGCGAGTTATGCCGCGTTCAACCCGGGTCGCAATTATGAACATATTCGTACGACCATCGCGCTTAACAAGGTGCCGGTTAAGGTGTGCGGCATGCACGCAGGAGTGTCGGTTGGTCCCGATGGCGCAACACATCAGATGCTCGAGGATATCGGCATGATGCGCATGCTGCCGAATATGATCGTGCTCGCTCCCGGGGATGCAGAGGAGGCGCGTAAGGCGGTTGTTGCTGCGGCGAAGACCGATGGTCCTGTCTACATCCGCTTCGGTCGCGCGGCGACGCCGACTTTCACCACATCAGAAACGCCATTTGAAATAGGGAAGGCGCTCACGCTCTGGGATTCGGACGCGCCACAGGTTGCGATTCTATCAACCGGCTTACTGAGCCATACGGCGCTCCTCGCGGCTCGCGCGCTCGCCGAGGGCGGTGTCGAATCCATCGTGATGCATATGCCTACTATCAAACCGCTCGATACTGAAGCGCTCCTCGCGGCGGCGAAGCGCGCGAGCCGCGTCATTACCATTGAGGAACATCAGATCGCAGGCGGCTTCGGGAGTGCAGTTGCAGAATTTCTTGCAGAGCATCATCCGGTGCCGCTGAAGCGGCTCGGCATTGACGATCAGTTTGGCCAGTCGGGTTCTCCACAGGAGCTTTTGGAACATTATGGGCTCGATGAGTCTTCTATTGTCGATGCGATACGTGCATTTATTACCCGCGCATGAACCACCAAATAAACTCGTATTTTGCCGTACTGCTTATCACTATCATTGGGGCGGTAGCGAGCATGATTATCGTCAACGTTGCGTACTCAAATACTTTTATAATCAACTTCGCTATAGTGCGGTAACAGTGTATGTCGAAGGGGCTTCAGCGAGAAATGCTTCAAGTGCTTGGCGCGTTAGAAGCCCCTTTTGTGCACCAATCTCCTGCACAACCGACATTGAGTTTACCGGTCCCCAGAGGAGCGCCTCGCGGAGCGACTTGCCGAGCGCGAGTGCGATGACAAACGTTGATGTCATTGCGTCGCCAGCACCTGTGCGATCCACGGGCGGCTTCGAGTCAGGATACATCGGCACTTTGAGCATTTCGTTGCCATCTGAAACGTACGCGCCATTTGGGCCGTCGGTAATGATGGCTATCTTAGGGCCGAGGGCATGCATTTTTTCTAGAAGTTCTTTCACATCTGTTTCGCCACACTCAAGAATGCGTTCAGCCTCTTCTTTATTGCATGCGATTACCTCAGTCGCGGCATAGAGTTCAGAGAGTTTCTCCCTACCCATTTTTATCTGAAACGTGCCAGGTTGTAGAGCGAGCTTGGTCTCTGGATGCTCGTGTAACCACTGCGCGAGTTCGGTATGAAATGCTTCAGAATGTTCGCCAAGCGAGGAGAGATACAGCCACTTTGGCGCCACAAACCCTTCTGGGATGACGTGAGGATATGCTTCGTGGCGGATGAGGATTGTGCGTTCGGCGCCGTACCAAAGCACGTAATGGTGATTTGTCGGGATGCCGTCGTTGACGGCAATGTAGCGCGTGTCAACACCTTCGTGTGAGAATGTCGCGAGAATTTCTTCGCCATAATGATCCTTGCCCACATTTGAAATGAATCCAGCAGAGAGACCGAGGCGCGCGGCGGCGACCGCCGCGTTTGCTGCATTCCCGACGGCCGGCACCATGACGGTAAAGTCGTAGGGGATCTTATCGCCCCACTTCATTGAGATGGTGCAATTCTCGTTATTGGTATCGCACTGCACCTCTGCCTCCTTTTCTTTAAGTCTGATAAATTCGTCAACAACCGTATCTCCTATTGCGATGAAGTCCATATGAATAGAGTATAAAGTATAAAGTATGAAGTATAAAGGGTTATACTTTGATACATGACTGATCTTGTCGCAACGGCGCGTTCACTATTCCAATCCGGCAAAGGGATTCTTGCTGCAGATGAGAGTGTGCACTCCGCGACAACGCGCCTCGCTTCATATGGCATTCCCGCGAGTGCAGAGATGCGTCGGCAAGATCGCGATCTCTTCATTGGCACCGAGGGAATCGAAAAATATCTCTCAGGGGTCATACTTTTTTCGGAAACGCTTCTTCAGAAGGGAAATGATAAGAAATTATTTTCAAAATCGCTTGCGACTCGTGGCATCTTGCCGGGGGTGAAGGTTGATCTCGGCACCGAGCCGCTCCAAGATAGTCCGCAAGAGCTCATCACCCAAGGTCTTCTTGATCTTCCTGAACGACTCGCACTATATAAGAAACAAGGTGCGATCTTTACCAAGTGGCGCGCGATTATTCGCATTGACGGCGATCATCTGCCCAGTGATATGGCGATCCACGAGAACGCGAAACGGCTCGCGAATTATGCAAAGGAGGCACAGGCGGGTGGTCTCGTGCCTATTCTCGAGCCAGAAGTACTGCTTGAAGGGAAGCATAGTCGCATGCGTGCACGTGCAGCCATTGAAAAGACGATGCAGACACTCTTTTCAGTACTTGCCGAACATTCAGTTGACCGCGCCAGCGTGATCGTGAAGACCTCTATGGCGCTTTCGGGCAATGAAAACAAGAAGAAAGATACACCAGAAGAAGTTGCCGAAGATACTGTTGCGGCACTCGTCGCGAGTATCCCGTCACAAGTGGCTGGTATCGTCTTTCTCTCTGGAGGGCAGACGCCTGATCAGGCAACAGACAACTTGTCTGCGATAATCCGTCGAGCGAAAGAAGTTAACGCCCCGTGGCCAATGACCTTTTCTTACTCACGTGCCATTCAAGAAGAGGCACTTGCACTCTGGAGAGGGAAAGAAGAAAACATTCCTGCTGCTCGCGCCGCTTTCCTCTCTCGTCTCTCCAAACTCTCCTCAGTTCTAATGTAGGACGTCCGACGTCCTACATGATTCTACGGCTCAAATTCTATGTATTCTAAATCTTCATTGGTAATTCGATCCGTCAGATATTCTTTCAGAGCAGATGCATAATCAGTGCCAAAGGCATTAGCAAAAAGCGATGTAGTGAGGATTGATGGAAAATTCTTTTTGCCGCAATAGTCTGGATAACTGCTCCAACGATAATTTTGGAGGTAGTCCAGTGCTTTCGGTATATCCGATATCATGCCTTTATCACGTTCACGCCACTTCTTTGCGCCAGGAAGATAATCAAGAGAATTTAAATGAAGATAATGAAGCGCATAAAGAAAATGCTCTTGCTGCGCGATAAGTATTTTCTTTGTTTTTCCTTGATAGAGATGTCCATGTCGCTCGTGTCGTTCGTTGAAGTATCTCGCATAACCACTCATCTTACTTAAGAAGAGTGTTATTCCATTTTCGATACACTCCGAAAGCAAAAGGTGGAAATGGTTTTTCATCAATTCCCAACCATGAATGTCTACGAGTCGTTTACGAATGTAGGACGTCGGACGTCCTACATTTGAACCGCGAGAGATTGCATGATTGAATTCAAGTGCTGGAGCAGTGTCATTGAACTCATAAAGATCATGAACGAAACGCGAATAATCTTGCGTATCAAGAAAAATATTACGCCCCTCAACCCCTCTGTTTATCACATGGTAAAGTTCCACACTTCAATCATACCATTCATGTAGGACGTCGGACGTCCTACATTGGGAAAGTTACGGCAGGTTGCGGAAAATGGTGAGATGCGGCATACTTGGGCGACATGTTGACTCTGCAAGTTGAGAAGCGAACCGAAGACGGCGCGAGCGCGGCGGTAATCCGCCGCGCGGGCTCTATCCCTGGAGTTGTTTATGGTGCACACCACAAGGCGACGCCGATTACGATACCAGCAATTGCTTTTGAAAAGGTTCTGAAGGAAGCTGGCGAAGCGACGGTTATCTCACTCGCTGGTATTGGCGCAGCGCTCCCTACGCTCATTCACGATGTTGATTATGATCCGCTGACGAACCACCCGCGCCACGTCGATTTCTATGCAATTACGAAGGGCGAGAAGGTTGAAGTCGCTATTCCACTCGTATTCGTTGGTGAGTCACCAGCAGTTGAGGCTGGAGCAAACCTCGTGAAGGTACTCCATGAAATTGAGGTGGAGGCAGATCCGATGTCGCTCCCACACAATATCGAGGTTGATATTTCAGTACTTGTGGCAGTCGACGACCAGATCCACGCTAGAGATTTGGTGCTCCCTTCAGGTGTCGCGCTCGTCACTGAGCCAGAAGAAGTTGTCGCGCTCGTGCAAGAGGTTGTTGAAGAGAAGGAAGAAGTTGTTGCACCAGCGGATATCGCCTCGATTGAGGTTGAGAAGAAGGGTAAGGAGGAAGCCGAAGAAACACCAGCGGCATGATAAAATAAACCGGCAATGCGTCGGTTTATTCTTCTTACTTTCTGCGTTCTCATTTGCGTTCCCGTCTGGGCGCACGCTCAGGATGCTGCGCAAGCGGTCTCACAACGTCAACAAGACCTTCAGAACCAGCTCAATCAGCTCGAGAGTCAAATTGCAGACCAGCAAAAGCTCCTTGATGTTGCACAAAACCAACACCAAACACTTCAGACACAGATCAATGCCTTCAATGCCGAGATCAAGAAAACACAACTTCAGATCCAAGCAATCACACTGACCATCACGAAGCTAAACGGCGATATTGGGGTGCGGAATAATACGCTCTCCTCGCTCTCGAAACAGCTTGCCGCAGAGAAAGAGTCGCTCGCGCAGATACTTCGTCAAACGCAGATGCTTGATGATTATTCGGTTGTTAGTGTTGCGCTTGGCTCACAGGATGTCTCGGGTTTCTTCAGCGATCTCGATGCCTTTGTATCTATAAAGAGTTCACTTGCAGATTCTTTCAATCAGATCCAACAAACGAGTGTTTCGACCGAGGCGGAGAAGGAGGCATTGCAGGCGCGCGTGGCAGAGCAGCAACAATTGCGTCAGGTTGCACAAGTCGCCAAACAGGCGGTACAAACTCAGGAGGCACAGAAACAACATCTCCTCACACAGACCAAGGGTCTTGAGGCGAACTACCAGAAGCTTATCGCCACCAGCCAGAAGACTGCCGCACAGATTCGCACCGAGCTTTTCGCCCTCGCTGGCGGTGGTGGGCAGATACCGTTCCCGACGGCTGTCACGCTCGCGAAGCAGGCGGGAGCTGCCACTGGTATTCGTCCAGCATTCATTCTTGGCATCCTCAAGCAGGAGACCAATCTTGGTGCAAACGTTGGTCAATGCCTCCTCACGAATTCTCCCAACAAGGGAGACGGCAAGGGCAAGAATACAGGCACCATTTTCAGAGGCGTAATGAAGCCAACTCGCGACGTGGATCCATTCATGGCGATCACCGCAGCACTAGGACTTGATCCATTCTCCATGCCTGTTTCGTGTCCGCAATCCACTGGCTACGGCGGTGCGATGGGTCCGGCGCAATTTATCCCCTCCACCTGGACGTCTTACCAATATCGCATCGCGAAGCTCGCCGGACATGTGGGTTCTCCAGCGAACCCATGGAACAATCTAGACGCGTTTACCGCCATCGCGCTTTATATGACGGACCTCGGTGCTGCCACACAAACGCCTACTGCAGAACGCACAGCAGCTCTAAAATATTTTGCCGGTAGTTATTATAAGACTCCTGCTTTTGCTCCGTATGGTGACAATGTGATGCGATTCGCCAAGGACTTCCAGCAGGAGATCGACATCCTAAGTGGATTCTAATATCTGACAGTGCCGAAAAATACGTTGTAGGTTTTGCCAGTTGTTTGGTAGGGAAGCATCTGTGATTGTCCATTCGGAAGAATAATGCCGGCGAAGTCATCAACGCCACTTGAAATAATCGGCAGTTGGAGAGCAACACTTTCTATTTTTTTTACATTGGTTGTGAGATATAAGAAATGCGAGAGACCACCGCCGATCCAGCGATTACTTGAAGGGTTGATTATGAAGCGCGCGCCTTGCGTTCGGTATGCTGCCAAATCAGTCGGATAGTGAATCTCCAAGCAGATGGGTGCGGCAAAAGACACGGTGTTTTCTCCGAGCGCCAATGAGAGCAGATTCTGCTCGCCCGGAGTGTCTGCATTCTTCTGGTCAAAGATTGCATAGGTTCCAATGCTCGGATTCCGTGTCTTCAGCCAGTCGTAAAAAGACGGGTGCCAATTGCCGAAAGGCCAGTATTCGCCTGCGAATGTGAGGCGGTTTTTGTTGTGGATGCCGGCAATGCTTCCTTGTTGGTCAAACAAGATTGTCGAGCCATATTTTAATGTGCTGGTAGTACCTTGAAGCGTGTCGTAGCTCGCGAGGACATTTGTGCTAAGTTCTTTCGCAAGATCTTGAAACACAGCAGTCGAGCTGTTTCCCAGCATGTAGGACGTCGGACGTCCTACATGCTGGTTGAGGATATCTTCGGGGAAGATGATGAGATCAAGTTGCTGGCCGGCCAATTCTTGTGTGAGTTGTGCAAGCTGGTCGACAGCAAGTGTTCCATTGGTAGAAATGGCGGCAATGTTGATTGAGTTCGGCAGGGCGGCATAAGCAATGGCATTCTGGCGCAGCTCGAAGCTTGCAATTTGCCAGCCAGCAAAAAGGAGAACAATAATTGCAATCAGAACATAAATCACTTGGCGGCGAAACCCCCAAGCAACTTGGGGGTTTCGCCGCCAGATCAGAACAAGAATTGCGAGAAGTGAGTTGATGAGCACGACGAAGAAAGTGAGCACGACGAACCCGCCGAGAGCTGCCAGCCCAAGAAATGGCGAAGAGCCGAGTGCGTTGCCGGCGCTGGCGATATAAATCGGTGCAAGAGAATACTGCGCTTGCGCGAGGTCAAAGAAGGTCCATAAGAAAGGCAAGGAAACGAGCAGGAGGCAGGAGCAGGAGGTAGGAATTTGCGGACACTCCGTGTCCGCAAATTTGAAGATGAGTCTTTTGAAGAAGAAGATTGAGAGAGGCAGGCCGCAAAAAATGAGAAGAGAAGAAATCCAGAGGATTGGCTCAAGAGTAAAATAAACTGTACCCATGGAGAAGATCAAGCGGAATAAAAGAGCCCCAACAACCAGTCGCCACAGCTTCTCTTCTCGCAAGAAGAAGATAAAAAGTGGAATGAGAAAGACGAAAGCCGCCGGATAAAAATTCATCGGCAAGAAGACGACAATGCCCGCGAGGGCAGACACGACCGGCAGCCACATATTCCTCATTGTAGCAGTGCACCTCTGGGTCTTGCTATGTTTCTACTTATAACGTATACTAATCAATAGATTGTCGTTCGCTGACAGAGACAAAAAATAGAGATATAACCCTAAAACATTGAAAGGAAGGAGGGAAGTGCAATGAAAGTACGTGCGATGAAAAGAATTGTGTGTGTTGTGATTATGTTGTTTTTGTTGTCTGGTTGCGGGGGCGGCGGAAGTGATGGAGGTAAATCCACACTAACGGTTACTCCGATTACTACTCCAACGGTATCTACAACAGTTCCTGGAACGAAAACAAACATTTTTCTTTCCCCAGTCCCGGCCAGCGATCTGACCGAGACTATCAACTTCTTGGTGAACAAGGATTTTGCCGATATTCATCCAGAATTGGAGACCAATGTTCGACAGATAGTCGCGGACATTAATGCCGTGTTGGCGAAGGATCCGGAGTGCAAGAAGCGTTATGCGTTAGGCAAGGTTATTACCTATGCAAACGCGGCGGCACTCGACACCATCAGAACCACGCCCGACTACTTCTACGACAATAAGTTCATCGGGAATCCATATGTTGGCGGAACAACAGTGGTGTATTGGACTCAACCAGATGGAGGGAATCTACCGAAATTTTTCCAGGGATCCACTGGCCTCGCCGGCACGAACTACATCAATGGGAAGACATACGGGTTTATTCTCATCGCTGAAGTAACGACAAACACCATTCTGCTCGGCATTGATAACCTACCAAAAGCAGTCAACGGATTGAGCTCCTACTACGTAAAGCTCTCTACGTTGTTGCATGAACTTGGTCACACACTTGGGTTGGGAGCGCCAGAATGGTACGGCTTGGTATGCTCTGACAAGAGCGGTACACTGCCAACATTAGATCTGAACTTCAAGGCGCAGTTCTCTCAAGACCCCATGAGCAGTTCAGACGTGTGGAAGTACAACATCCAGGAGTACAAGTTCTCGCCGTTCAACAGTTGGTTTATTAGCCATAATGCTAATCACCAATTGAGTGTTGTCGGGGTTATGTTTGCCGCACATAACTTGGTACAACCTTGGGTCAAGGTTGTTGACACTTCTGGCGCGCCGGTCCCAAACGCTACGGTCATAGTCTATGGCGGAATATGGTACGACAACACCGGTTATTCTGACGTCGTCATTGCCAAGAACATGGAGACCGTGTTGCAAACGCTCTCCACCGACGTAAACGGAATGGCAAAAATAATAAACAATGACCCATGGGATGCCAAAGGAGTGAAGGCATATCGGGGCGAGAAGTTAGCAGGGGCCGTATATACTTCTGTCGATCTGGAAATGGCTTACTTCCAGAACGATGAGGCAAATAAATATACGTACGTTCTCGAACTCAAATTACAATAGGAAACAGAGGTTACGATGGAATCACCAGCTCTTTAGCCCCTCTTCAAGCGATTGAAGGGGGGCTTCTTGTTTTATAGGTTTGTGCACTGTTGATAACTCGCCCAAAGCGATTGAGTAGGTGAGTGATATACTGTCAGTATGGATGATCCAAACTTTTCAACAAATAGTCAATTCGGTCTGTGGCGCAAGTGGTTCTGGATTGGGATTGTGGCAGCGATTTCTAATGTGGCGGTCGGTTTAATTTATGGTATTGCTTTAGCGTTAGAGAAGGATCGTAGGAAAGAGGGCATTCTTATCGCTATTTTTGCAGTTGCCTGGTTTATTGCAGCCACTCTGTGGATAGGTCCATGGCTCCAAGGTAAAGGAATTTTACCTCACTACATAATTACATGATATCTACAATATATAGAGCAGCTAGATAGATTCTATGGATTTATTTAAAAAAAAGTTTTTTGTTTTATTTCTGCTTGTAGCGATAACTGTTTCTTCAGTGTGGGCACCACCTACGGCTCATGCTGGCGGAGTGCTTGGGTTTATTGCAGACGTTTTTACCGTGGGTCTGGTGTCAGTCACCCTAGCAATCATATCGCCAGTGCTTATAATCGGTGGCTCATTCAGCAATCTTACCGGCAATCTCGGCACTATAATTGTGGCGTCAACATTCACCGGTGGGGATCCTCTCTTATCTGCCGTTGCCTGTTATGCAGGGTTTATTTGCGGAGTCGGTTCATCCGGAGGTGTATCAGTGGCAATTGTGTCTTCTGCAACGAATAGTTGCAGATATGGTCAGTCGATTCATTTTTATATTCCACAACTGAATGTTAACAACAGCTGCATTCCAGACACCAGTTTTAACGAGGCTGACCGAAGCATCGCGATTTATCGTTTTACCATCCCAGCAAGCAGCGATCAAGCGACTCTCAATGACTGGTTTATAAACCAAATCAAAAATGAAGCCGGTAATGGTTTCACACTGTACGATACTCTTAATTCGGAGAGAACTTATATGGGAAGTATTTATCACTACGGTCCAGATAACACGAGTAAAATAATAATTACCGCCAAAGCCTCAACATTCTGCATAGGCAATACCTGCACATTCGTCGACCAGACAATCCCTGGTAATTCGTATGTCGCCTATGTGGCAAAAATCTTAGGGGATTACTACACTGGCTCCACTCCTGCATTAGATGGAATTGCAGGTTGTTCAATTCTATACGACACCTCAGAAGGAGGAGGGTCTTACCTTGGGCCTGATTGCCCTAGTTGTAGTGTCCCGGGCGCAAATAAATTTTTAAATAAAGACAACGCAGTAGATGTAATTTTCCCTTCCATTGATTATCATACTATTGGTAATGCTATCGTTGGACCGCTTAAGACCGCCACGCCTTATTGTAGAGTTGACGGTGTTTGCGGCTCGGCAATAAATGGAGCATCTTTGACTTCTGCACCGACTATGGGTCTTTGCGAACCCGACAAAGGCACGCCTACCACTGTCACTGGTTCTGGCCCATGGAATTGGTCTTGTGTTGGGAATGCTCCAACAGTGAGGTCATATCAATGTCCATCGTATAACAATACTGCTGGAACTGTATTTGCGTGCGGAGCTCCCTATACCTGCAATGGGCAGATACAAGAAGGAGAGAGCACCTGCATTGGTAGTGACCACGGCGACTCCTGTGGGGCTTATCATACATATGACTGTGTAGACGTTACTCCCGCACCAGGTGCAAAGGATGATTGTTACGCTCTTCTTGCCGGGCAACCCACACAACCATGTAGCGGCAGCACACTACGTAACGAAGTGCCAACAAGTCCGAGTGATGTGCAGCCAAAGGTGAGCCCAAGAGGTAAATATTCGGTTACTAGATTTGGCACTTCTTATTGCTTCGACAATTCAGGTGATCTGGAATATTTTGCCCCGCTCGGGTCGCCAGATGAATTTGATTTATTCAAAAACAACTTCGGAACTGGTAATAGGTTTCCGGCGCTGAATCTAATAAGTAATTAAAACAGTTTCTTTTATACTATACTTAAAAAATAAATATCACTTATGAACCACACAAACTCATACATCAAAGTCGCCCAGATAACCGTCGTCGCCATCGGACTCTTCGCCTTCGCCGGCACGATCTATGCGTGGACTGGCCCAACCTCTGCTCCGCCGAGTGGGAATGTCGATGCGCCAATCAACGTGAGCAACACCTTCCAGAGCAAAGACGGCAACCTGATGGTGAATGCCGCCGGAACGTTTGCGACTGGATTCTCGGTGCCATTCGGCAACGTCGGCATCGGTACGGCGGTTCCGGGAAGCATGCTCACTATAAGTTCTTTGAGTGGAGTCGACCCACAGATATCGTTGATCAGACCTACGGCTTCTGAAGGCGCTACCATCAAATACACTACTGGATCAACGATGGATTGGTTGGCTGGCACGAGAGGTATAGGGAACAGTAACTTTAACTTATATAGTTTTGGAACAAATTCAGATGTCCTGACCGTATTAAAGGCAAGCGGCAACGTCGGCATCGGGATAGCGAGCCCGACAAACAAACTGGATGTGAACGGTACCGTTAACGCGGCATCATTCAGCATCGCAAACGGGAATTTTGTTGTTGGCCCAGTCAGCGGAACCTATAGAGTTTGGACAAGAGATACAACTCCTCTATCGTTTTTGGTGAATAATGCTGAAGTGATGACGATAACAGACGGCAAAGTCGGCATCGGGACGATGAGCCCGGCGTATAAGCTTGATGTCGCAGGCGATGTCAATGTGACGGGCTGTTTCAAGGTGAATGGCACCTGTATTGCCGCATCGGGCTCCACACTCTCTCTCGCCGGCGGGACGATGAATGCCAGCTCGGTTATTGGTTTCGGAGGAGACACAACGTACGGAGTAAAAAACGTTGATCTATACATAGACACACTAAATACAGGCGTAACAGGCGATCCTCTTGAAATAAATTACCGCGTCTCAGGGCCAGTGAAGATTTGTGCGTCTGTCAACTGTGCCACCTACAGCGCCATCTTCAACACCGATAAAAGCGTGTCCCTCGGTGGCGAACTAAACGTGAATGGGGGAGTCAATGCGCAGTCGTTTAACGCTGACGGTGGGAATCTTGTTATTGGGCCGATGGGCGATGGAACTGATAGAATATGGACAAGAAACGCCAACGTATTAACATTTTTCGTGAATAATGGTGAAGTGATGAGGGTGGCAGACGGCAAAGTCGGCATCGGGATAGCGAGTCCGGCATATAAGCTTGATGTCGCTGGCGATGTCAATGTGACTGGCTGCTTCAAGGTGAACGGCACTTGCATTACATCGGGCGGAGGGACTATAGGAGGTTCTGGCACGGTTGGTTACGTCCCCCGCTACACGCCGAACGGAACTACTCTTGGGAATTCTACTATCACGAGCGATGGCAGCAGCTCAACTGCCAATGGCAATTTCTTCGTCACAGGCAATTCACTCCTAACTGGTAACGTTGGCATCGGGACGGCGAGTCCGAGCGAATCGCTTGACGTTTATGGCAATGCTAAAGCAATAAAATTAGACCATCCAACGACATCATCTTACAACCAAATCATCTTCGCGGAAGGCGGTGCCAGCAGAGGCTATGTAAGTTATATAGGAACAGCATTCGCAGGCGGGAGACAAAATACCTTGGAACTTTCCAGCGTTGCTGGAGTTGATATGACGTTTAGTCCCAATAATACAGAAGTGATGAGAATTGCATCCGGCGGCTTCGTTGGCATCGGGACGAATAATCCGGCATATAAGCTTCAAGTAAACGGCGATATACAGGCCACATCCTTCCTTTATCCATCTGACGCATCGCTCAAGACGAATATTCAAACACTCCCAAATGCGTTGGATAATGTGCTCAAACTTCGCGGTGTAGAGTTTAACTGGTTGAAGGACGGCACACCAAGTGTCGGCGTTATCGCCCAAGAAGTAGAGCAAGTATATCCAGACCTGGTGAGTACTAATCCATCAACTGGGCTCAAGTCCGTGCAATACGGGAATCTCGTCGGTCCATTGATTGAGGCGGTGAAGGCGCAGCAGAAGGAAATTGAAGATCTAAAAGCGAGAATAAAGGCGCTCGAGCAAAAATAAACAATGAATGTTCCTGACGGATACATGCAACAGCCGGAAGTGGGGATGCGTAGCAAGCATCTATTGAAACTCTTTGCGGTGATTCTCTTGATCGTTCTCGCGATTGCCGCCGCTGTTTTCGCTTGGAAGTGGTATCAGGGAAGTGCGGCCAAGACTCCCGCGGAGATGCGGCAACAACTCTTTGACGAAATGTCGAGGCAAGCCACAACGACTGTTACGTCTGATGCAGAAAAAAAGAAGTTATTTGATCAGATGTCTCAACCGGCTTCTACCACCGCGGCGGTGAAGAAGGGCGCGGCAGCTGCCGCCCCCGCCCCAGTCGTCTCTCCAGACGAAAAGCAGAAACTGCTTGATGCCATGCAACAAAAAGCGCCATGAATAAACGTCTCGCCCTTACTCTTGTGCTGCTCGCCACACTCGTTTTTGTAGTGGGTATTCGTCAAGAAGAGTGGTTGCAAATCCCTACTGCTCATGCGGGTGCAGGTCAAAATGTTTCCGGCTATGCGTGGAGCGATACTGTCGGCTGGATCTCTTTTAACAATATTTCTGACGGCAGTGCGGTGGATTATGGCGTGAACATCAACGCGAGCACAGGTAATTTTTCTGGCTACGCGTGGAGCGATAATATCGGCTGGATCTCTTTTAACGAGACTTCAGGATGTCCGGAATCTGGGTGCACGACACAGCCGAATCTCAACACCAGCACCGGAGCGGTAACCGGCTGGGCAAAGGCACTTTCTGCGAACGGAAGCGGCTGGGACGGGTGGATAAAATTATCCGGTCCTTGGTCACCAAGCGTCACTTTCACCGCAAATGCCGCCGCAGGATATTCTTGGGGCTCTGACGTAGTTGGATGGATTTCTTGGAGTGGGTCGGGATATGGCGTCGTGGCAGAAGCGATGGCGTGTGTAAACGGTGCAAACAATTATCCAACCTGCAACACCTGTGCCGATCCATTATTCTGGAATGAGAGTAGTTGCGTCACCTGTTTCGAGGGATGTACGAGTGGAGCGTGTAGCAATGGCGCAACCAACCCACCAGCATGCGACGTGTTCCTTCCAACCGCCTCACTCCTCGTCAATGGCGCGGGCGCGGCGACCATCGACAACGGTCAATCGGCAACATTGACGTGGAGTTCTACGAATGCGACGTACTGCATATTTGCAAACGATCCAATGACACATGTTGCGGCCGCTAACAGTACGGGTGTATCGGTAAGTCCATCTGCCACATCGGCCTATTCGATCACTTGTTATAGTTCTGACGACACGCCATCATCTCCTTCTAATGTGACCGTAACTGTGACGCAGCCGAATGTTTCTATCAGCGCAAACCCGATGCGAGTACCATCCGGCTCAACCTCAAAAATAACGTGGACATCGCTTGAGGTACTGAGTTGTGCAGTGACGCAAAATGGCACTGCATGGAAAAATGGTCTCAGCGGCACGGATATTGTATCTGACCCAATCACTGGACGGACTGTGTTCACCATCACGTGTCAGACCAATGGCTCTCCGGTTAGCAAATCAGTTACGGTGAATCTCCCTTCAAGCTTCCAGGAGTTTTAACCTCATATGGTAAAATGTTCACCGAAACAAACAAAACCAAAACTAAAAGCCACTGGTTGATTTTATTTTCAGTCATAGCTTTTTTCTCTGTGGCGCCAGACGCCTTGGCTGCCTGTTCGGGCACGGTGCAGGGCAAAGCTCCGGATACAAATACCTACGGTTTAGTCATGGCCGGTGATGGTAAATGTTGGCTTGACCGTAATCTTGGAGCATCGCAAGTTGCTAATAATAAGAATGATCCTCTATCTTATGGTTATAGATATCAATGGGGAAGGTTAACAGATGGCCACCAGGTTGTCACGAGTTCCACAATCAACACAGTGAGTTCAAGTTATGTTCCAGGACACAATAAATTTATAATTTCTGGAATTGGAACGTGGCTTAACCCTATGTATTTTGATCTATGGCAACCAGCAACTAATATAAATAACCCATGTCCAAACGGTTTCCGCGTACCAACACAAGATGAGTGGGCGGCGGTTAGAATAGGTGAGGGCATTAATAGTGCAGATAAAGCTTATAGTTCAGTTTTAAAATTGCCATCAGCTGGTGGCAGGAATCAAGGGGGTGCACAGATAGCCAATCCCGCATACAGTATCGGTTTATACTGGTCAAGCACAATATTTGGCCCGCCTACCGTTGGTACAATAATTGCCTTTGTGTATTATATCTCCAGCAGTGCTTCGCTCACGAGTAATAGCTATAATTTTAATTCCGGTTTTTCAGTTCGTTGCATCGCCGGCACTTCTTCTCCACCGCCTGTCCCAACCGCCTCGATCACTGTCTCTCCTAATCCAGTCGCATATAACGGCCGTTCCACCCTCACCTGGAGCTCCACGAATGCTACGAGCTGCACAGCATACGGTCCGTGGTCTAATCTCACATCTCCAACAGGCGACAGTTTAAATGGGAGCGGCTTAACTGACCATCTTACCTCTGATACCACATTCGAATTCCAATGCACCGGCGCCGGCGGTACTTCGGCCATGCAGTCGGTGACTGTCACGGTGGATGTTCCAGTTCCATGCACTTCAGACGCTAATGTATGCGGGCAGACGAGTACTGGCACAATCGTGGGCGGTATTTGCAACGCTATCACGCCATCAGACGCGAGCTGTCCTTGTAGTGGCAGTACGCTACGTAACGAAGTGCCGACACCTGATAATCCTGTACAGCCGAAGGTCGGCTCTGGCAAATACTCAATTACTAGATTCGGTTCCGAGTGTATCAACAATACAACCGTAAGAGAATATTTCGTTCCGCTCGGGTCGTCAGGCGAATTTAATTCGTTCCTCAACAGCATTGAGGCGGGCAATCTCTCGGGTCTGTCTAGAATAAGTATTTGAGCTCAGGCGAAGCTCATACTGGCGTATCTACAGGGCGCATGGTATTCTTCGGACATGAAAAAGGACATCCATCCGGAAGGGTATCGCCCTGTCGTATTTGAAGATCTCGCCTCTGGCGCGCAGTTTCTTATTGGCTCAACCATCCGGACGACCGAAACAACGAAGTTTGAGGGTAAGGAATATCCGAAGATGACGGTAGAAATTTCCAGCAAGTCGCACCCTTTCTACACCGGCGAGGATCGCATGCTTGATAAGACTGGTCGGGTTGAGCGCTTTAAGCAGCGCGCGGCAAAGAAGAAATAACTGGATTTGGACATCCGATGTCCCCGTGCATTTGGACATCAGATGTCCTAACATTGGCTTATGGACTACGCAGAGTATTTAAAAAGCCAAAAAGAAAAAAAAGAAAACACGAGCGCATCACCGATCGCTGTGGTGATGGAGCTGCGTGCTGGCGCGGGCGGTGATGAAGCAAATATCTTCGCTCATGACCTGAAGGAGATGTATCAAAAGTATGCTGAGCACCGTGGATGGAAGACACGCACCATCGATGAACTCACACTCGAGATCGCGGGTTCTGATGCGTATGATGCGCTCCAATATGAGACCGGTGTGCATCGGGTACAACGTGTGCCCTTGACCGAGAAAACGGGCCGCATCCACACCTCCACCGCATCGATTGCAGTTTTGCCGATTCGCGATAAATCAAAGATAGAAATAAATCCTGCAGATATTGAGATGCAATTCACCCGCTCTGGTGGCGCTGGTGGGCAGAATGTGAACAAGGTTGAGACGGCGGTGCGGCTTGTCCACAAGCCAACGGGCATTGACGTGCGCTCTTCAAGCGAGCGCAGTCAGCTGGCGAACCGCGAGAAGGCGATGCAGATTCTCTCCGCGAAGCTTGAACAATTGCACGAAGAGAAGGAAGCGAAGGAGCATGCGGCCGAGCGCAAGGCGCAGATAGGCACCGGTGATCGTTCGGAAAAAATCCGCACCTATAACTATCTGCAAGATCGCGTCACCGACCATCGCCTACAAGAATCGTGGCACAACCTACCCAAGATAATGCTGGGCGGTATCGATGACCTCATTGAGGCTCTTCGCAACGCCTCGGCATAAGCACTAAGCTCGAAGCACGAAATAACAAACAAGCACCAAAATTCAAAAGTTTAAAAATTTAAATTCATTTCGTATTTCGTGCTTGAGATTTCGGATTTACGACGCTTGCATCCAAGCGGAGTTTAGGGTAGAGTAGCCAAATAATGGCAGCAGTGAATGACACGGCAGAGTTGAGGCGCCTCTTTGACACAGGGGCGCATTTCGCGCAGGTGAAAAGTCGCCGGCACCCGTCGATGAAGCCTTTTCTCGTGGGGACAAAAGGGCGACAGGAGATTATTGATTTGGTGCAGACAACCGGACAGCTCGAGGCAGCAAAGGCTGCCCTTGAGACACTCGCGAAAGATGGTAAGACGATTCTTTTCGTCGGTGGGAAAGTCGAGATTGCCGCGTTGGTGAAGAAGGCGGCAGAGGAGATTTCTGCACCATTTGTCGCAGCGCGCTGGCTCGGTGGCACCATCTCTAACTGGAGCGAGATCAAGAAGCGCGTTGATCGACTTGCCGAGCTCACTGAGAAGTCGGCCGCAGGAACGCTTGCGAAGCAGCACACGAAGCTAGAAGTAGTGAAGCTTGAGCGAGAGAAGGATAAGCTCACGATACGACTCGACGGCCTCACCACACTCACAAAGCGCCCGGATGCACTCGTTGTCGTTGATACGAAGCATGAGAAGCATGCGGTCAAGGAGGCAAATGACGCTGGTATCCCAATTATCGCTATCATGAGCTCAGATTGTGATCTGACCGATGCGGCGTATCCGATTGTTGCAAATGATGCATCTCGCGAGACGGTGCGGCTTATTCTCGCGGAGCTCACTGGGGCATTTAAGAAAGGGCAGGTTGCGTAAACGGCTGGAATTCAATTTTCTTGCTCCTTCGGGCCTCATCAGAATGAGTCAGCCAGTCGCAGAGAAAACTGAATTCCCGTCGTTTTGTGTGCTATTATTTTTACACCACTATGGAAATCACGACTGAAAGCATTAAACAATTACGCGAGGCGACAGGTGTGTCTGTCATGCAGTGCAAAAAGGCGCTTGAAGAGGCCGGCGGAGATCTAGCCCAGGCCGAGGTTATTCTCAAAAAGCGTTCAGCCGAAGCTGCTGAGAAGAAAGCAGAGCGCACACTCAAGGCTGGCATCATAGGGAACTATGTGCATGAAGGGAGCATTGGCGCGATGGTGCTCCTCTCATGCGAATCCGACTTCGTTGCGAAGAATCCAGAATTCGTCGCGCTTGCGCGCGAGCTCGCGATGCAAGTCGCTGCGACCGATCCCAAATATGGGACGGATGCGGAGATCCCGAGCGAAGCGAGAGATGCAGCGACAGCGGTATTTCAGAAAGAAGTAGAGGGCAAGCCAGCCGATATGCAGGCGAAGATTATGGAGGGGAAGATTGCGAGCTACTTCCGCGACCAGGTACTTCTTGACCAATTTTTCATCAAGGATGAAACAAAGACCGTGCACGATCTTTTGAACGAAGCTACGCAGAAGTTCGGAGAGCGTATCGAGATGACCTCGTTTGTCCGCATCTCTGCTCGCTAATCACAATGACATATCTCATACTAATCTTCATTCCACTCGCACTTCTCGTCGGATTCTTCGCACTTACCGGTTATGAGGCACGACGCGGAATGCGCCTCTTTGCTACGCAGCGGGTGCGTCTAGATGAGGGTGTCGAGCGTGTTGAATTCGTCATAACGCACGTTGACTTCGTCGCGTTCTTGTCTGAACTCACTCGCCACTTCGCGGAGCGTGTTGCGCATGATAGTGTGCATATCTCGCTTCTGGCAGTGCGCGCTGTAGAACGCCTCTTAACGCGTGCTGTCCGACACCTGCGCGCGGAGCACTCGGTGAGCGCTCCGCCACGCGAGAGCTCGCGAGAGTTTGTGCAGACCCTGTCTGATTTTAAGGAGCAGCTCAAAGCGACACCGCCCGAAGTACCTGATATATATTAAAGATTGCCGCCTTAGCTCAGTTGGTAGAGCAACGCTTTTGTAAAGCGAAGGTCCCCCGTCCGAATCGGGGAGGCGGCTCTGATTGAAATTTAAATAGTTAAATATTGAAACGTTTAAATGTCGTGATTATCTGCTTGGGGTAGTCGTAGAAAGTGCGCCCTTCGGGAATTGCTTCTCAAGGTCAGCGAGGGAGGTGAAGCCGTATGAGTGCTTCCCATTAATGACGAAGGCGGGCAATGGTCCGCTCACCTTGGTGACGGCGATGAGGGTCTTCAGGGCGCCGAGGTCGAGCGTATAGTCGAACGAATAGACGCGCAATGCCGGATAGGTGGTGTGTAAATAGGAAAGTGCATAACCAGCTTTGGCGCAATCTGCACAGTCGCCAGCATTGCTGTAGAAATAGAGAACAGTCACTGGCTTCGTGCCGCATGCGGCAGCGAGCTCTTTGGTAATTAGGTAATCACGGATTTCAAGCAATGAGTATTGTTTCTTGAGGCGTATTACTTGCGCGTTGTCCTTGCCGAGCAGGTTTTCAGTATAGGAAAGGCGATCACCAAGATCCGATAGTTCACTGGTTAACACGGTCGAGGATGTAGCACTCTCACAGGGAGCCGCCTCAAGAAGGGAAAATTGCGTATCAAGGGAGAGGGTATCGATGGAGAGCTGATCTTCTATTGCCCCAAGCTCGGCAATACGCGCATCATTCAAATAATTAATGGCGTACGCAACTGTGCCAGCGAGCGCAAGCGTAATGCCGAGGGCTATCAGTGCATTTCTAGTGACGAGTGGCATACAAAATATTTCAACGCCATTGACGATGTTTGCCAATAGTAACGTCGACCGTGGCGCGCAGGAGCCAGAGAGGTACGACAAGGCCATAGAGCAATGTATACGAAATAAAACCGAGCGTAAGGTTCCCGGGGGTTTTTGAGATGTGCTTACCGATTGTGATGAGGAAAAGCGAGATCATCAGCGTTGCGGCCCCAAGAAGCAGATAGACACTTGTAGGGAAATAAAACCAATCAAACGACCGGTGCGCCGAGAATACATACGAGATTGGGATTCCAGCTCGAATCTCTAACGCAGTTATAGCGTTGCGTGTAAAGGTAAAGACTGTAGTTGAGAATAGGAGAATGCTACTCCCTACGGCAATGAGTGCAGTCGGTAGGACGAGTACACCAAGTGCGTCATTCCAACGGTTGCCTACAAGTCCGCGATATTCACCCAAAATATTGCGGAGAAAACCGGTAGTCCATCTGGTACGCTGTTTCAATAACTTTCCGAGCGTGCTTGGTGCCTTGGTGTAGACGCGAGCGCGCGGTGCGTTCTCAATCCCATATCCCGCTTGTTGAATGCGGAGTGCCATTTCCATATCTTCGGTCTGATGACCATGTCTGAATCCGCCAAGCTCATCAATAATGCTGTGTCGATAGAAGGAAAAAGGTCCAGGCGTAACGTAGAGTCCATTGATCGAAGCAAGAGCGTGTCGGAGTGTAATACCGAAGATGTATTCGGCATTCTGCATATGCTGGATGAAAGTTTTTGGATGATGCACCGACATCGCCGCAGTCACCGCAGCAATTTGCGCGTCTGCAAAGCAAGGGATAATTTCGCGAAGGGCATCCGACTCAACAAACGAATCAGCATCGAGACATCCGACAATTTCGGCATGAGTAGCAGCAATGCCAGCGTTAAGCGCGGTATGTTTTCCACCGTTTTCTTTGCGAATAATGCGCACCTGCGGATGCGAGGCGAAGTGTGTCATGGCAGTTGGCGTCGCGTCAGTGGAACCATCATCAACGAGAATAATTTCGAGGAGTTCTTTTGGATATTCAAGCGCCAAGAGCGATTCGCATGTTTTCGCAACTGTGGTTGCCTCGTTATAGCAAGGCACAATGACAGCAACCGAGAGGGTCTTATCACCTGGAACACGCTTTCTCGCTGTCATAGCAGGCTTCGAGATCAGCGTCACGAGAATAAACGATTCGAAGAATATCGCGATAAGGAGGAAAGGGTATGCCAACATCTCAGGGCTCATATTGGCACAACTATAGCACATTTTACCTTTTTGCTGCTATATTTTAAGAATGAGCCAACAAGGTAGACTTCACCCGATCACGATTGCCATTCGCGACATTGCTGACATCTTTGGCCAGATGGGATTTGATATCGCTTCTGGCCCAGAACTCGAGACAGAATGGTACAACTTCAGTGCGCTCAATGTCCCTGCCGACCATCCAGCGCGCGATATGCAAGATACTTTTTGGATCAAGGATCATCCAGGTAAGGTTCTTAGGACGCACGATACTTCCGTCACTATTCGCGAACTCGAGAAGATGGCGAAGAATGGCGAGACCACGAAACGAATGTTAAGTCCCGGAAAAGTCTTTCGTAATGAAGCGACTGATGCGACGCACGAGGCGCAGTTTTATCAATTTGACGGGTTTGCAGTTGGTCCAACCGGCGTGGTGACGCTCGCCCATCTCAAGGGGACTTTGACGCGTTTCTATAAGGAATTTCTCGGACCAAATACTCAAGCCCGTTTTCGTCCAAGCTTCTTCCCCTTTGTTGAACCAGGTATCGAGATTGATGTTTGGTTCCAACCTCCTGGGAAAGAAGGGAAATGGCTCGAGACAGGCGGCGCGGGAATGTTGCATCCAAACGTGTTACGCAACGCAGGACTTGATCCAGAAAAGATTCAAGGATTTGCTTTTGGTCCTGGCTTGGAACGTTTCATCATGGTCAAATATGGCGTCCCTGATATACGGCCATTTTATTCGGGCGATATTCGTTTTAATCATGCATTTAATGAGAAGCCGTTATGAAAGTCTCACTAAAATGGCTTCAGACATATTTTGATCAACCATTGCCTCCGGCAGAGCAGACAGACGATGCATTCACTTTTCATGCATTTGAAATAGAAGAAAGAAAAGGGGATTTGCTTGATCTGAACGTATTGCCAAATCGCGCAGCAGATTGTCTCTGTCATCGCGGCATCGCTAAAGAACTCTCTGCGATTTTGAATATACCAATGAAGAGCGATCCCCTCCGCACGCCAGTTGAAAATAAGGGTCTCGTAAACCCTTATTTGAAGGTAGAGATTGAAGATGAAAAAAAGTGCTTACGGTATATGGGAGCACTCATGAAGGATGTAAAGGTTGGACCATCGCCTGATTGGCTGCGCGAAGCGCTCGAGGCAGTGGGGCAGCGTTCGATAAACAATGTCGTCGATGCGACAAACTATGTGATGCTCAACATTGGCCAGCCGCTGCACGCTTTTGATGCGGCAAAACTGAAAAAAGAAAATGATGCGTATGCAATCAAGGTTCGCGATGCGAGAGATGGTGAGACCATGACGATTCTATCGGGTGAAGAATATGTGTTGCCGAAGAATGTGTTGCTCATCACTGATGCCAATGCAGACAGTGCAATCGGCATTGCGGGTGTGAAGGGAGGTAAGGCGGCAGAAATTAACGAGACTACCACTGACATTATTATTGAATCGGCAAATTTTGATGGCACTACTATTCGTCGCGCAGCGCAGTCGCTCAAACTGGTGACTGATGCGTCACTTCGGTTTCAAAACCGGCCATCGCCCGAGCTCGCGGCCTACGGCATGCGCGATGTCCTCGCACTTATTTCTGAAATCGCCGGTGGGGAAGTCATAGGGATTGTTGATGAGTATCCAGCTCGCTCTGTGCAGGAGCAGAAGGTGAGTGTCTCTCTCAAGAAGATAAACAACATCCTCGGTTCAGATTTTACAAAAGCAGAGATGGAGGGAGTTTTTAGCCGCCTCGGACTTCCCTACTCAGAAAAAAACGAAACATTCGAGATCACTCCACCATTCGAACGCACCGACCTCACGATACCCGAGGACATCGTCGAAGAGGTTGGGCGCATCCTCGGCTATGATCGCCTCCCTGCAGCAGAACTTCCGATTTCTAATGTAGGACGTACGACGTCCTACATGCCGGATCAAGCTCGATATAAGGGAATAGAAAAAGTGAAAGACTTTCTTATTGATCGCGGCTTCACCGAGATCTCCACCCAGTCATTTGCCGCGAAGGGCGACATCATATTGGCGAATCCGCTCGATAAAGCAAAACCAGCACTGCGCACCAGCTTGGATGAAAATATGAAAGAGGCGATGGAGCGCGCGAAGTATGTCGCGCCGCTGGTGCTCGCGCCGGGAGAGAAACCGAAGCTTTTTGAAATAGGAACTGTGTTTACAAAAGATGAAGAGAAACTCGAAATCAAAACTTCAGAACCGGTGTCAGATCTGCCCGCGATACAAGATGACGCGAACTACGAGCCGCAGAAGTATCAGCTCGGCATGTATCAGCCATTTTCAATCTATCCATTTATCACGCGCGACATCGCCTTCTGGTCGTCGGTCGGCACTGATGATGGGTTTACGAAATTCATCATTCAAGATAATGCGGGAGCGATTTTGGTACGTCTCGACCAGTTTGATCGCTTTGAAAAAGAAGGGAAGTTATCACTCGCCTTCCGGCTCGTGTTCCAATCATTCGACCGCACGCTGACCGATGAAGAAGTGAACGAAATTATGCAAAAAGTCACTGCTGCGCTGGCAGAAAAAGGTTATGAAGTTCGGTAGTTTTTAAGGGGCAAAACACCTCAAAATATGCTATACTAGAGGTAACCGAAAAGCGGCTATTTTTATGCCTAAAACCCCTGAAAAAGAACCTAAAAAGAAGGCGTACGATGCCTCGTCTATTACCGTCCTCGAGGGGCTCGAGCCGGTGCGCAAGCGCCCGGGGATGTACATCGGCACGACTGGGCCCGATGGCCTGCATCACTTGGTCTGGGAGATCTTCGACAACGCACGCGACGAGGCGATGGTCGGACGCTGTGACGACATTGAGGTAGCGCTCCTGCCTGATGGCTATGTGCGCGTTGCCGATAATGGCAATGGTATTCCGGTTGGTATTCATCCCAAAACAAAAGTTTCTGCGTTGGAAACGATCATGACGACGCTTCATGCAGGCGGTAAGTTTGATAATGAGGCATATAAGGTCTCTGGAGGCTTGCACGGCGTTGGCGCATCTGTGGTGAACGCACTCTCGGAGCACACCAAGGTTGTGGTGCATCAAGACGGCGGCATGCACGTGCAGGAATATAAAATTGGTAAACCAATTCACAAGGTAAAGAAAATTGGCACCAGCAAAGAACATGGCACGATTGTTCTCTTCAAACCAGACGCGACTATTTTTAAGGAGGGTATTGAATGGAATTTGGAAAAGATAGTCGCGCATCTGCGCCAGCAGGCGTACTTGGTGAAGGGTGTGCGCATCTCGATAGTTGATGCGCATAATAACAAAGACGCCTTTGAGACCGAGACCGTTTTCTTGCGTGAACAAAATCTCGGCGTCCCATCGACAACCTTTTATTTTGAAGGCGGCCTCAAGTCGCTCGTCGCATTCCACAACAAGCATCAGACGCCGGTGCACAAAAACATTTTCTATATCGATCGCGAGATCGATAAGGTTTCAGTCGAAGTCGCCTTCCAATATGTCGACGATATCGTCTCACGCATCACTGCCTTCGCAAACAATACTTACAACGCTGAGGGCGGTACGCATATCACTGGCTTCAAGACAGCGCTCACACGATCGCTCAACACCTATGGCAGGAATTCGAATATTTTGAAAGAAAAGGACGAAAACTTCACTGGTGATGATGTGCTTGAGGGCATCACTGCTGTCGTGTCGGTAAAACTTGCTGAGATTCAGTTTGAAGGACAGACCAAAGCGAAGCTTGGTTCTGTTGAAGCACAGGGCGCGGTTGCAACCGTCTTCGGTGAGGCGCTCGCGGCATTTCTTGAGGAGAATCCAGATGATGCACGCGCTATTATCAATAAAGTTTCGCTCGCATTGAAGGCGCGCAAGGCAGCAAAGGCAGCAAAGGACTCTGTGCTGCGTAAGGGCGCACTTGAGGGCATGACTTTGCCAGGTAAGCTAGCAGACTGCCAGACCAAGAGCGCCGAAGAGGGTGAACTCTTCATTGTGGAGGGAGACTCGGCCGGCGGATCGAGCAAGCAGGGCAGAGATCGCCGCACACAAGCAATCTTGCCTTTGCGCGGTAAGATCCTCAACGTCGAGCGCGCTCGCCTTGATCGCATGCTCGCGTCGGTCGAGATCCGTGCGCTCATTGTCGCCATGGGTACCGCCATCGGCGACGTCTTTGACCTCTCGAAGCTGCGCTATCACAAGATCATCATCGCGACTGATGCTGACGTCGATGGCGCGCACATCCGCACGCTTCTCCTAACTCTTTTGTATAGACATTTTAAGCCAATTATAGATGGTGGGTTTGTATATATCGCCCAACCGCCGCTCTATAAAATAACGAAGGGGAAGGCGAGCGCGTATGCCTATTCTGATAAAGAAAAAGAAGCAGTTTTGAAGGAGTTTGGTGCCGCAGCAAATGAGGTGGTGTTGATTAGCGAGGGTGATGAGGCCGAATCTTCAGACGAAGCGGCAGAGGAAGTAGTAGCTGCAAAAAAAGCAACAAAAGTAAATATTCAGCGCTACAAAGGTCTCGGCGAAATGAATCCGAGCGAGCTCTGGGAGACCACGATGAACCCAGAACGCCGCGTCCTAAAGCGCGTCAACGTTGAAGATGCTGAGGCAGCCGATCGTATCTTCGATATCCTCATGGGTACCGACGTCGCCGCACGTAAAAGTTTCATTCAAAGTAATGCAAAGCTTGCTACGGTTGATCTTTAGTCCTTCATCCTCCGCCAGCTGGCGGACAAACGCCAAACTTGCGACAGTCGACCTTTAAAAAATATCAAGGTCTCACCTTGATATTACATGTCACTCTTTGGGTGCTCTGCGTAATATGCATTGGCGTCCCTAATCATTTCTTGTAATGTCGGGATTGTTTCAAACAACTCAAAAATAGAGTCGCCAAGTATCTTTCGTTCAGGACGCTTCTGACCTAAAAAGTCAGGGAGACTCGAATAAGGATACTTAGACACTCCCTCTTCAATCTTTTTGAGATCTCCCAGACCATTTTTCCATTTTGGATCAAAAAGTTCTGCAGTGTTCAGGTGAATGTAGGAGACAACTTGTTTGAGATAGAGATCATCATCAAGATGTCGAGAGTTAAAGGCTCCACCGAAGAGTGCTCCAGTTCTTTCATTTTTCTTGTTGAAATACATGGTATATGCGGTAAAAATTCGCTGTGTGAATGTCGCAATACCGCCCTCTTTAACCTCTTTTAAGAGGAGATGAAAGTGGTTTTGAATAAGAACATACGCACCTATTTCTACCAATGGCTCCCCGTATTCTATCGACGGATCCTTGAGCACTATATGCAAATTTGGATCTTTCAGGTTTGCTATGTGAATAGGCTCAGGACTGTTCCCTAGGAACAATAACAACATAAATCGGTTATAGTCTCCCGCATCTTCAAAAATTGTCCTCTTATCAACGCCGCGATTATAACAGTGATACCATTCATCAACTCCAAAAGGATCTCGGTTTGGCATAGTGTAATTATATCAAGGTCTCACCTTGATAATGCCTCGGTAATTACTGTAGTGGTGAATATCAAGGTCTCACCTTGATAAAGGCTCGCGATGGTGGATTTTTAGAAATTGATAGGCAAAGGTGTGTTTTAATATGGGTATGATCACACCTGAACTTCAGACCTATATACGCCAACAATTAGGGGCGGGGATTGCTAAGGATGTTATTAAACAGAACCTTTCTGCCAAAGGATGGAACGTGCAGGATTTAGACGACGCGTTTTTTGCGATTGAAAGTGAACATACCGCACAAGCAGCCACTCCACCTGCTGCTTCTCGCAGCCATAAAGGCATGTGGGCGACGGTGATTATCCTCATCCTGCTTCTCCTCGGCGCCGGAGGCGCCTATGCGGCGTATTCATATGGTCTCATTACATTGCCGTCACTCACTACCACAACGACACCGACTGTAGCGACCACTACACAAGCATACGAAGACCAAATAACGCCTGGTGGTAATAATGCGGGACCCTCTTGTCAATATGACACGCCAGCTTCTTGTAGAAATTTAGAAGTTACATGCAAAATTGAATTGTCGGATAGCATCAAGAATTCAACGTACATATTTCATCCTGAAACCGCTAACGATCAGAACGGTTGGTACGATAGCAAATATTCTTTTGCGGATGAAAACATTTCCAACGCTCGTTTCCTAGGGATAGCAGATTCTCTGGTAACAAAAAAACTTTACAACAAATTATTTCCTAGTAACGCTATAAGTAGCACAACTCCGACACAAAATTTCAGTGTACATTGTTCTGATGACAAAACTGTGTTGCCTACGGCGAATAGTCGTTTTTGTTACGGGAACGATTTGCAGGAAAACAAATACTTGTTTAATGCTCGAGGAGAAAGATTAACGACAGTTTATGAACTTCACAAAAATTTGATCACCACGTATAGTGCCTGCCCGAATGATGTTTCTTCGTTAGAAACAATTAAAAACATAAAAGACAGTACTACGCTGGTGTTTGATCAAGGACACATTTATATTTCAGCCACCAGTACATTACAAAAAATCGAAGTGATATACAGCGGGATTATCGCCAGCAGTACATTAACATCAGATAAAAAACTTCAAGAGATCAGCATCTTCGAAGATGGTTCTACAAAGGAAATCAATTTTTAGTTTGTTATTTTCGATTTTCGATTTCTTCAGTTGCGCGAGCGATGAAGTCGACGAGAGGCATAGCATCGAGTTTGCCCGCATCGCGGCTTTCGGCGGTGACTGTTGAGGCAGCGACTTCGGCATCGCCGACGACGAGGAGGTAGGGAATTTTTTCCATCTTCGCGGCACGGATCTTCTTGCCGAGCGACTCGTTTGAGTTATCAACTTCAACGCGGATATTCGCGGCTTTGAGCATCGCTACAACTTCTGCCGCATAATCTGCATGCTTTTCTGACACACTCAACACCTTGGCCTGTACCGGTGCGAGCCAGAGCGGGAATGCGCCAGCATATTTCTCAATCAAGAACGCCATAATGCGCTCAATAGCTCCGATAGAAGAGCGATGGACAACAAACGTGCGATGTTTCTCGCCGTCTTCGCCGATGTACACAAGATCAAAACGTTCCGGCATGCAGAGATCGTACTGGACAGTAAATGCCGTGTCTTCCTTTCCGTTTACGTTCTTCATCTGGACATCTATCTTCGGTCCATAGAATGCCGCCTCATCCTTGGCTTCTTCAAACTTTGATCCGCGGTTTTGCATGAGTTCGCGCAACAGTCCTTCGGCCTTTTCCCACCCAGCGTCATCTTTATGATATTTGTCTGTTTTGTTTGACCTGTCTCCCAGCGAGAGGCGATAGCGATAATCAATATCAAGAGTAAGACCGAAGACTGAAGTGACGTATTCAATGAGGTCGAGCGCACCACCGATTTCACTCACCGTTTGCTCCTCAGAAGCGCAGATGATGTGCGAATCGGCAAGGCAGAAGGTGCGGACGCGTTGCAAGCCCATCAGCTCACCTGACTGTTCATACCGATACAATTTTGCGAGCTCGGCGATGCGCATGGGGAGTTCGCGATAGCTCACTGGCTTGCGCAAATACAATTCAAAATGGTGTGGGCAGGTCATCGGGCGGAGCATGAATTGCTCGTTGTCTATTTCAATCGGTGCGTACATTGAGTCTTTGTAGTGCGGATAGTGGCCACTTTTTATATACAAATCAAGCTTGGCGATATCAGGTGTGTAGACGTGCAGATAACCGCGTTTCAATTCTTCATCAATAATAAAACGCTCTAACTCTCGGCGGATTGTTGCGCCTTTTGGGGTGAAAAGTGGGAGTCCTTTACCGACGGCGTCTGAAAAAGCAAATAAATCAAGCTCCTTGCCGAGCTTCTTGTGGTCATTATCTTTACCTTCTGGTGTATCCATATCCCCAGAATATAGCATATTTAAAGTAGTTTGAGTTCTTCAATCGCGAGAGTGGTTTCGCCATTCCTAATAGAAACTTTGCCCTTCACGAGTAGGCAGGCGCCCGGGGTGAGGATGGCCGAGTGTTCTTTAAAAAGTTTTGGGAAGACAACTGCTTCAATAGAATCTGTCTTGTCCTCCAGTTTAATGAACGCCATCTTTTCGCCGCTCTTGGTGAGGAAGGCGCGCACGGAGACTACGAGTACCGGCAGAATAAGAAGTCTGCCTTGTTGAGGATCTGCTTTGATCTCTGTGATAGAGAGTTTCGCCTTCTCCACCATGCCATTGTGCGCGTCGAGCGGATGTCCAGAGATGTAGATGCCAAGCAGCTCTTTTTCCCACACGAGTTTGTCGAGAAGTGAAATTGATTTGCCTGCTGGTAAGACGAGCTCCGGTAGGGTCATAACTGCGCCGAAGAGAGAATCTTGTGGCGCAACGGCCGTTGCTTCTCGGTGATAGGAGAGAAGCGTCTCGATGTTCTCAAGTAGTGTCCCGCGCGAGGGGTTAAGTGAATCGAGCGCACCGCATTTGATGAGTGATTCAAGTGATTTGCGATTGAGATTCTTTGATCCGACTCTTGATAAGAATTCAGAGAGTGTCTTGAAGGAGCCGTTCGCTTTTCTCTCAGAAATAATCGCTTCTGAAATCCCGTCTCCGAAGTTTTTGATTGATGACAACCCGAAACGAATGGCGTTAAGCTCACTTGACGAATTCCTCTCGGGGTACGCAATTTCTTTACTAAGAAATTGCTCAGTCCTCGCGTCGTCACGCTGCGGAGCCCCCTCGATGAATCCATCTGCGCGAGCTAATTCTGCGTGTACTACGGTAAACGCTGTGCCGCTTTCATTCACATCCGGCGGCAATACCTTGATGCCCATGCGCAGAGCTTCGGCGACAAAGATCGCGATTTGCTCGGTGTCGCCTGAGTCGGCGGTGAGGAGCGCCGCGAGGTATTCAACCGGATAGTTCGCCTTCATATAGGCAGTCTGATAGGCGACTTTGCCATAGCTTGCGGCGTGCGCCTTGTTGAATCCGTAAGCAGCAAAGGGCTCAATCAGCTCCCACAATTTCTCGGACAACTGCTTGGAGAGTTTGCCGTATTCCATAAAACCCTTCAACAATTTTTCTTTTTCCTTCTGCATGACTGCAGGAATCTTTTTACCCATCGCCTTACGCAGAGAGTCTGCCTCGAGCCACGAATAGCCGGCGAGCTTGATAGAAGTCAAGAGCACGTCGTCTTGATACACCAGAATGCCATACGAGAAATCCAAATATTCTTTCATCCGTGGATCCAGATAATGAATGAGTTTTGGATTATGCTTACGCTCAATATAATTTGGAATAGTTTCCATCGGCCCTGGGCGATAGAGTGCGACCATGGCGTTGATATCATGGATAGAAGTTGGCCGCAATTCTTTGAGCCAGCGAGTCATACCGGAGCCGTTTAATTGGAAGACGCCCTCGGTCTCGCCACGCGCCAGCATCTCATATGTTTTCGCATCATCAATGGGGACATTCTCAATATCAACAATAATTTCTCTCGTTTCTTTCACACGAGTAACAGCGTCTGCAAGAATCGCGAGATTTTTGATACCAAGGAAGTCAAACTTGAGGAGCCCCACGCCGCCATACTCATCAGTAATAGAGTACATATCATATTGCGTGATGAGCTTGCCGGTGCCCTTGGGGTCGGGCTGTATCGGTGTCCATTCGATAAGCGGCGTTGGTGCGACGACAATGCCCGCCGCGTGGACACCGACGTGCCGCACGCAGCCCTCAATGCGTTTTGCCAGATCGATTACTTCGCGTGACTCGTCATCCTCGTCATAGAGCGCCTTCAAATCTGGTTCAAGCTCAAGCGCATGATCAATCGTCATTGGGAATCCTTGCGAGCCGATCGGGATAAGCTTCGCGATGCGATCGCCGGTGGTGTAGGAGTGGCCAAGCGCGCGTGCAACGTCGCGCACCGCCGCTCTCGCCATCATGGTGCCGAAAGTGCCGATCTGAGCAACACGGTCTTCACCATATTTCTGCTTGGCATACGCGATCATATCGTCGCGGCGATTGTCAGCCATATCCATGTCGATATCTGGTGCTTTGGGTCGCTCAGGATTCAAGAATCGCTCGAAGGGAAGTTTATAGAAAAGCGGATTTACGTTGGTAATACCGACAAGATAGGCAACAAGAGATCCTGCCGCTGAGCCACGGGTCGTGGTGAGGATGCCGGTGTTCTTGGCGAAACGCAGTAGGTCGGCGACGATGAGATAATAGACCGCGAATCCTTTGCCGATGATAATGTTTAGTTCATACTCAATGCGCGTGATAACTTCTTTTGTTTCTTCGAGACCTCGCGAAGGAATGCCGGCATACGCTTTTGCGCGGAGTTCATCATCATGGCTTTTGAATCCCTGTGATACTGGGACGAAAGGGAATGTCCACTTCCCGAGTTCAAAGGAAAGGTTGCAGCGATCGGCAATATGGCGTGAATTCATCACCGCTTCTGACGTGTCGGCAAAAAGCTTTTCTGCAGTCTCCTCACTGATGAAAGAAAAATCCTCGTCTTCATTGGCGTGTTGCGCGTTGCCCAATTGGATGCGTCGCATAATCTCGGTCGGTGCACGATCGTCTGGCTCTAAGTAATACACGTCGTGCTGCGCTACAAGCGGCGTATCGCTTGCATGAGCAAGGGTGATTATATGTTGCTGCAAAGCTTCGTGTCCGGCGACTTTGGGATGGTGAGTGATCTCAAGAAAGACATTTTCTGCACCGAATATCTGTTTGAATTCTTCAAGCGCCGCCGCGGCTCCATCTCTGTCTCCAGCACGCAGGAGTTGTGCGACATCACCGGCAAATGATGGGATGAGCGCGATGATCCCTTCGTGATGCTCACGCAATAATTCTTTGTCCATGCGTGGCCGCTCATAGAACCCTTCAACCCATGACTTCGTCACGAGTGCGAGGAGATTTTTGTAGCCTACGTTATTTTCTGCCAGCAAGACAATGTGTGATCGCTTTGCGTCAACATTTTTGTCACGCCCGTGGCGAGAGTGTGGTGCGAGATAGGCATCAACGCCGAGAATCGGCTTCACGCCTGCAGCCGTGGCGGCTTTATAAAATTCGATCGCGCCGTGCATGTTGCCGGTGTCGGTGAGCGCAATCGCGTCCATGCCTTCTTTCTTTGCCTTCTCCACCAAGTCCTCAACCTTCGGTAGTGCCTGCAAGAAGCTATAGTGAGAGTGGGTGTGGAGGTGGATAAATCGGCTTGCCATAGACCTCAGTATATACTCTCTGCATGAGATTCGTGATTGGGGTAGACGAAGCAGGGCGGGGGCCCTTGGCGGGGCCGGTATCAGTAGGTGTAGTGGCCGTGTCAGAGGGACTTGACGTGGCGAAAGAGTTCCCTGACGTCGCAGATTCTAAGAAGCTTTCAGAGAAGAAACGCGAAGCAATATTTGAGATGCTCGAGAAGCGTGCCGAAGGAGGTGAGGTGCGTTTTGTTGTTGAGTTTGAAAGTGCTGAAAGTATTGATAGAGAAGGTATTGCAGTCGTCATTCGCCGAGCAGTCGCACGCGGAATAAACGGCATAACCTGTGGAAGTCCGACTTCCACAAACTTCCACATTCTGCTTGACGGGTCTTTATATGCACCACCTGAATATTCTCAAGAAACTGTCATCAATGGCGATGAGCTTATCCCGATTATCTCGCTTGCTTCTATTGCCGCAAAAGTCTCACGAGATCGACTCATGCTCGAGCTCGCTAAAACATATCCAGAATATAGCTTTGAGAAGCACAAAGGATACGGTACGAAGGCACATTATGAGGCGCTAAAGAAATATGGTCTGTGTGCTATCCACAGGAAATCTTTCATACATATTGACTTGCCGGCGAATTAGAGTTATATAACACTCTGGGTCCGAACAGGGGGTTTGGACAAAAACCGGTTCTTTCTTAAGGGGAGGTCTTAGTATGCTTGAGGCAGCGTCACACGATCTGAGTTCGGAAAAAATTGGAATGATGGCAACTGCAATATTAACGAAGAGAAGTAAGTTGTTTCCGCCGTGTCACTCGTGCGATCCATTGTGTTTGCGCACATTGGAACAAAGAGCCTGCCCTTGCGGTGAATATCGTTTTAAAGTTGACACTAGAACCCTAGACATCAAGTCTTGACCCTTAAGTTTTTGGACAGAAAGCGCCTTTTGTTAAGGGCGCTTTTGTTTTTTTACATCATGTGGTAGGGTAGCTGCATGTCAATTCGCATGCGCCATACGAGTGGTCACACCCGCAATCGTCGGTCTCACCACGCGCTCAAAAACACCAATATTGTTAAGGATGCCGAAAGCGGCAATCTCCGCCTCCCGCACCATCTCGATGAGGCGACGGGCATGTATCGTGGTAAGCAAATCTTCACTCCGAAGGTGAAGGTTGCGAAGGGGCCAAAGGTTAAGGGCCCAGACACTGAGCCGGCCGCGAAGAATGCGCATGAGCACGCACATGAAGAGCATGCGAATGCTGACGCAAAAAGTTCAAAAGGCATTTCTGGTAAAGTCGCAACGGCAACTCGTCCCAAGGCGCGTAGCGGATTCGGAGGCGGGGTATAAGCACGAGGAAGTCGCTTCTTTTGCTCCTTCGGGCCTCATCAGAATGAGTCAGCCAGTCGCTGCAACAAGCGACTCTCTCGTGCTTTTGCACATATGCGAGTTGCACAACTGCAACCTCTTGCTACTCTAGTGATATAGATCTTTCCATGGCGAATAGACACTTAGCGCGCTCAGTCGTTCTCCAGACGCTCTTCGAGTGGGACACCACTCACGCGTTGGATAAAGATGCCGTCACTATCCTCGCGCGCAACGTTGCCGAATTTGGTGGTGACGACGTCGATCATCCTTTTATGGAACGTCTCCTCCTCGGCACACTCGCGAAGAAAAATGATATTGATTTGATCATCGAGAAGGCTGCACCCGAATGGTCACTTGAGCGTATTGCTCCGATCGATCGCAATATCCTACGTCTCGGGCTCTATGAGCTCCTCTTCGCCGATCGCACCCAGGTGCCGGCAAAGGTGGCAATCAATGAGGCAATAGAACTCGCCAAGACATTCGGCGGTGACTCGTCTGGCCGCTTTGTGAACGGTGTTCTTGGTGCAGTTTATAAAGAACTCGGCGAGCCAGGCAAAGATGAGCATGGAGAAAAAAAGACACGGCGCGAGGAATTACCGATAGAGAACATGGGCGGCGCCATTGTGTATGCCAAACATGACGGGCAATATTATCTCGCACTCGTGCATGACGTATTCGGCCGATGGACGCTCTCAAAGGGTCACATTGCAGATGGCGCTACGCCAGAGATTGGCGTCGCAGGCATCATCAAAGAAGAGCTTGGTCTTGATGCAAGAGTGGAGCACCGAATTGGTGAGAATGAATATATTGCTTCGCATCCAGAGAAGGGGAAGGTGCGTAAGCATGTTTGCTTCTATCTCGCCTCATGCGACTTTGAGCCACTCGCGCTCAAGAAGAGTGGTGGACTCGATGATGCAAAATGGTTTCGCTTGAAGGACATTATCGACCTCAATTTCTATGATGACATGTTGCCGATCGTGACTGCGGCTGTGCAGAAGCTTCTCGATCAATCAGGCGCGCGGGCGTAGTCGATTTGACAAAAAATAGGCTTGGCGTATCATCCTTTTCGGATGTACTGTAGCTGCGTCACGTTGACGAAGCTTCAAACGCCGTTTGGCGGCAGAAAAATAAAAGAAAATGGAGGGAAGAGATGGCACGAGAAGCGAGGAAGATTGTGAACACGGTTAAACAACAGGTAATACCAATTGAAATCGGGTTAAGTAGATCAGGTGATCAGATACTTTCCGGCATGATGGACATCAGAGTGACACCAAATGCAGAAAAGATAATCCGATCAGACGAATTCAACGCATCAATTTCGCCGGAGCCCAAGAAGCTCAATCTCTTGTGTTGCGAGGTCGGTGACCTTTTCTCTCGCCAACCATCAGATGAGCGCCTATGGGAAAAGGCCGGAAGAATTGGCAATCTCTGCCCCGCAGAGGGAGCACCACGTGCTGTGATTAAATTCCATGGAGACGAACATCGCCGCTACTATACGCTTATGAATCCGATCGACAAGTTTATATTTTGCTTGTTCTCAAACGGAGTTGCGTGGCTCACTTCTTATCCTGTCGGCCGGAAGACCCATGGGATCTGAAGACGAAAATAATTTTTGCTGAAAAATAGAACCACAGGCCTCGCAGTACGCGGGGCCTGAATCATTTATTGACCACACACTTTACAATGCTATGCTTTCATTCATGCCTGATTTCGCATCGTTTGCACAACAGCTCGGTGTTTCGTTTAATAACCTCGATCTACTTATCGAGGCGTTGACGCACCGCTCCTATTTAAACGAGCACAGAGACTATGCTGGTTCGCATAATGAGAGGTTAGAATTTCTCGGTGACGCGGTACTCGAGCTCGCGACGACCGACTTTCTCTTCAAAAAATTCCCCGCTAAGCCAGAGGGTGACCTCACTGCGTATCGCGCAGCTCTGGTGAACACCGTCTCGCTCGCCGAGAGTGCACAATCAATCGGCATCAATGAGTATTTATTGCTCTCGAAGGGTGAAGCCAAGGATACTGGTCGCGCGCGCGACGTGATACTTGCCGATGCCTTTGAGGCTCTTATCGGGGCGCTCTACCTTGATTCTGGCTATGCCGCCGCTGAGGCGTTTATTGCAAAGAATCTCTATAGTAAGATCGACAGTGTTATTTCCAAACGCTCATACCAAGACGCCAAGAGTCGTTTCCAAGAATCCGCACAAGAAAAGAAAAGTACAACGCCGCGCTACGAGACACTCTCTGAAGAAGGCCCCGATCACGCAAAGCTCTTCACTGTCGGCATCTTCATCGGCAAAGAAGAAATAGCTCGTGGAGAAGGGCAGAGTAAGCAGGAGGCAGAACAAGCAGCTGCGCAATCAGGTCTCGATAAGATGAACTGGTGATACAATAGTGGGTAATGCTGAAGCGGCTTGAAATAGTCGGGTTTAAGTCGTTCGCCAAGAAGACGGTCTTGGACTTTTCGAATGCGACGACGGCAATTGTCGGCCCAAACGGCTCGGGTAAGAGTAATGTCGCCGAAGCGTTCCGCTTCGCGCTCGGCGAGCAGTCAATGAAGAGTATGCGCGGCAAGCGCGCGGAGGATCTCATTTTTAACGGTTCACATTCAATGCCGCGTGCGAATCGCGCGGCGGTCTCTATCGTCTTTGATAATGCTCGCCGACAATTCAAGATCGACTTTGATGAAGTAGCAATTGAGCGTGCCGCCTTTCGTGATGGCACGAGTGAATATTCCATCAATGGTTCACGGGTGCGTTTACGTGATATTGAAGAGTTGCTCGCTGGAGCCAATATCGGCGAGACGGGTCACCATATTATTTCTCAAGGCGAGGCAGATCGGATACTGCTCGCGTCAAATCGTGATCGACGTGCGATGCTTGAGGATGCACTCGGGCTAAAGGTGTACGAATTTAAGAAGCAAGAGGCACAGAAGAAACTCGAGAAGACCGAAGAGAATATTGCACAAATAAATTCGCTCCGGCGAGAACTCGCGCCGCATCTCCGCTTTCTTGAAGGTCAGGTAAAGAAGCTCGAGCGCGCTGATGCATTGCGAAATGAGCTTGTTGGCTCAGCGCAAACCTATTTCGCAATCGAGGACGCATACTTGGCGCACGAGAAGGTAAAGGTCGCAGAAGAGAAACGTAATGCGAATGAGCGTCTTGCGATCGCAAGTGCTGAACTTGACCGAATCGCGGATCCGAACTCTGCAGATCAAGAAACAGTCAAGCGTACTGAAGCGTTGAAGAAGGCGGAACATGAAGTATCAGAAATATCTGCTGAACGTGCTGCGCTGTCACGAGATATTGGCCGTGTCGAGGGAGCACTTGCAGAAGTGAAGCGGCGCGCAACAACTATCGCGCGCGAACCATACGCGAAGGTGCCGCGTGCTGATCTCACCTCACTCGCTGATGAAGTTGGAAAACAAGTCGACTCAGCGCATACCATCGAAAAGGCAGCAGCTGCACTCGAAGCGGTGAAGATAGCTGTAGCGAACTTCGTCTCGCGCTTTGTCTCGCCGAATGACAATCTGCTCGATGAAGAGGAACGCGCAGTTTATCCGCTCGAGGAGAAGAGCGCCGCCCTCGCTGAAAAGTTCACAGAACTTTCGGCTAAGTTGGAGGCAGCAGAGCTCGCGCGATCTAGGGCGCGCGAAGCCATGCTCGCTTTGGAAGAAACTGGTCGCGAGATTAGGCGTCATATTCTTGATTCTGCACAAGCGAAAGCGCACGAAGAAGGGGAAATGGCGAGAAGCATTGCGCGTGAATATGAACTCTCTTTGCTTGCCGAGGAGCTCGAGCGTGATAAGGGTGAAGTGCTTGCTCTCGCTGGGACAAGTGCGATTTCTTATGAACCGCTTGCGCAGATGCCAGAAGAAGAAAGGAAGACCCAAGAAGATCGTAAGCGCGCACTTGAGCGCATGAAGATTCGTTTGGAAGAGGCGGGAGGAATGGGCGAGGATATTCGACAAGAACACAAAGAAGTTTCCGAACGTGAGACGTTCCTCTCTGTTGAGTTGGAGGATCTGGCAAAGTCGGCGGCAGGATTGGGCGCGCTCATTCACGATTTGGATACTGAACTTGCAAAGCACTTCTCAGAAGGACTCTCCAGAGTGAATGCCTCGTTTAGCGAATACTTCGCGCTTATGTTTGATGGCGGGAGTGCACGCCTAACTCTCGAAGAGAGCGAAGATCTAGATGAGTCAGACGACGAGGGGAGGGAAGAAAGTTTTGGCGATGAGCCAAAAGAGAAAGAACGCGCAGGTATAGAGATAGCGGTCAATCTGCCAAAGAAAAAAGTACGCTCTTTGATGCAGCTCTCAGGCGGCGAGCGTGCGCTCACCTCTATCGCGCTCATATTCGCGATGAGCCAAGTGAACCCGCCGCCATTCCTTATTCTCGATGAGACCGACGCCGCGCTCGACGAGGCAAACAGCCGCCGTTATGGAGACATGATTGAGAATCTCGCGAAGCGCTCTCAGCTTATCGTTATCACTCACAACCGTGAGACCATGAGTCGCACCAGTATCCTCTATGGCGTCACGATGGGTGGCGACGGCGTCTCCAAGCTCCTCTCCGTCAAATTTGACGAAGCCGTCGCCGTGGCGAAATGAATGTTAGAATTTATTCACTAGAATCTAGATAACTCAAGATATCATGCTCATAATCAAAAGTGTCGCCTTTGTACTTCTTCTAGCCTCAATCATTCTCACTATCGTAAATCCTGGAGGACCAGTTGGGTTTAACTTCGGTCCAGTGGCGATATTTGTAGCACTAGTCTTCTTTTTGATCACGGCGGGTATTTCTGAAATTGTTGAAGCCCGTTCAAATCCCAAACCACCAATCTCAATAGAAAATAAGACAAAAAGTAGAGAAGCTTTAATAATTATTTCGCTACTTGTGATAGCTGGACTAATTGCTTTTTGGATTATTAGATAGAAGATTGGTTTCTATACGGTAGGCACAAAATCCAATTCTTTTTTGGTATCTATGGACTTACGATGTCCATAATTCACTCAAAGCGCAATAATTCTTGATCTTCCGTCACTCCGACTAGATATTCCTCAAGAGATTGCGAGTAATTTCCAAGCGCGTCTTTGAAAATCGACGTTGTGAGTATTGAAGGGAAATTCTTTTGTCCTGCATAATCCAGATAACTACTCCAGCGATATTGCTCAAGATAATTCAAAGCATCTTTGGCATTCGCAATTCCAGCATGACTGCGTTCTCTCCATGCCTCTGCTCCGGCAAGATAATCGAGTGGATTGAGATGAATATAATGGAGAATGTAATTAAAGTGTGCGTCATTCTCGATAAGTATCTTTTTCGTACGGCTTTGGAACAGAGTCCCGACCCGTCCATATTTTTCGTTGAACGATTTTGCATACCCAACGTTCAATTTTCGCAAAAAAAGTGAAAGACCGCCCTCCATAAGCTCAGACATAAGAAGATGATAATGATTTTTCATCAGACACCAACCGTGGATTTCAACGAGACGAGTCCGTGACCGTTTATTGATATATGGACTTACGATGTCCATAGATTTGAAGTGATAGCCGACGTTTGGATTGGCAGGTTCTGTGTCGTCAAATTCGTAAAGATCATGAATGAAGCGGAGACGATCACGATCGTCCATGAATAAATCTCGTCCGTCTACTCCGCGATTAAGCGCATGCCAAAGTTCCATATCCACAGCATAGCGCATCTATGGACTTACGATGTCCATAATTCACAAAGGAAACTAAACGGGGATAAAATCCAGTTCTTTTTCAGCGAGGCGAGCAGCGGCGAGCTTGACGCGTATGGGGTCGCCGAGTTGGTACGATTTGCCAGTGCGCTTGCCGATGAGGCGATAGTGCTTCTCGTCGTATTCAAAATAGTCATTACCGACATCTTTGACGCGAATCATACCGTCGGCATGGGTCCCCTTTTCTTCGACGTAGAGACCGCGCTCGGTGACGCCGGAGATAACCGCGTCAAATTCTTCACCAATTCTGCCCGCGAGGAACTCCACCTGCTTCATCTTGATCGAATCGCGTTCGGCAGTTGAAGCAGCAACTTCTCTCTCAGAAGCGTGGATCGCGAGTGTATCAAACTCTTGCATCTCTGCCGGAGTGATGGGATCGCCACCCGCGTGCGCCTTCACGAGTCGATGAATCACGAGGTCAGGATAGCGGCGGATTGGAGAAGTGAAATGAGTGTAGAAGTCGAAGGCGAGACCGAAGTGGCCGATGTTTTTTGTAGTGTAGATTGCTTTGCTCATCGAGCGTAGTGTTGCCATCTTCACCAGATATTCCTCGGGCTTACCCTTTACCTCGTCCATGAGTTTGTTTAATTCCGCACCAGTTACTTTGCCGTCCCCAGATGTTTTTAGATGGTAGCCCATGACGCGCAATAGGTTCATGAGATTCTCGATACGATCTGCATCGGGCACATCGTGAATACGATATAGTGAAGCAAAGTGAGGTCCACCATTCTTGGTGAGCTTCGAGAGATGCTTCGCTACGGCCTCGTTGGCGAGGAGCATGAAGTCTTCAATGAGGCGATTTGTCGCCTGCTGTTGCTTCAAACGGATAGCGATTGGTCGTCCTTCAGCATCCAATTCAACCTTTACCTCAGCAGTATCAAACTCAACAGCACCGCGCGCGACACGTCGCGTGCGAATCTTTTTTGATAGGTCAAAGAGCAGCGAAAGTTCTGTATGCAAGATGCCTTTGCCGGTGTCGAGCACTCCTTGTGCCTCTTCATAAGTGAATCGCTTGTCAGAATGGATAATCGTCTCGCCGAACCAGACATCCTCAACATTTGCCTCTGCATCGAGCGTGAAGATAGCAGAGACCGCGAGACGATCTTCATCAGGCTTCAGCGAGCAGAGATCAGTCGAAAGTATTTCAGGGAGCATGGGGATCGTGCGGTCAACCAGATAGACGCTCGTGGCGCGCTCAACAGCCTCATTATCAAGCGCACTACCGGGCTTCACGAAGAAGGAGACGTCGGCAATATGCACACCGACTTCTATCTTGCCATCCGCAATCGCCCTCACCGAGAGGGCGTCATCAAAGTCTTTTGCATCAAATGGATCGATAGTGCAGGTGGGAGCGTCACGCATATCTCGTCGCTTCGGATTAGAAGCTTCTTCGATGAGCATCGCGCGACCGTGTTCTTCAAGATATTTTGCATCGGCGACAACACTGGGAGGGAAGTCGCTCGAGAATCCTTGCCCGAGCGCGAGGGCGCGCATCTCGGTCTCGTGCACTCCAGCTTTACCGATAACTTCTTCAATAGTGCCGAGTGGGTATTCTTTATCTGCATCCCAGCTGACAAGACGCGCGAGCACTTTATCGCCAATTTGTGCCGTACCTCGATCTAAGATAACAAGAGGCACATACATCTTCTTATAATCAGGTGCGAGA
>JBAZRE010000003.1:0-66450 GCA_041663025.1 Minisyncoccota bacterium | reverse complement strand
AAAGATCCGGCGCCATGCGCCAGCCGCATCTCGGAGTGCATAGAGAATGATGAAAAATGCCATTCCAAGATACCCTGCGAGGAATGCCGCATTCCCAAATGTGCTTCCGATGCGTCCCGAGACCGGCGGTAGGAACCATGCTTTATCACCGAGTATAGTTGTTATCCACTGGAGAACAGCTATAGCGGCAACAATGCCAGCGACAATCGAGACTACTTTCACGAAACGTTCGAAAAATGCGCGGTCGGCAGAAATGAGGATGAGATAGAAAAATGTTGTGATAACCGTGAGCGTTAAGAGTCCATCACCGCGCCCAAAGAGCCCCCAGAAACTATGATAAAAATCGATGCCAAAAAATGAAGTGATATAAGCTACGATGAGCAGTAAAGCAGGAATCCATGTGACTTTGGCGCGAAGGCGTCCATAAAAGAATGGATGCCCCTTGAGTGATAAATACGAGAAAACAGCGAGCGTCACAATACCTAACCCTTGTAGCAGAAATGTTTTTGGCGTGATGTATGGATAAACGACCCCACTTATGTAGATTAGCGGCAGAACTACTGGGGCGAGGAGAATATAATTAAATGCCTGTTTCAAACGCGTCATGATTTTTTCCACTCTGAGTAGAGCTGGAGTATGTCCGCATCCTGACCGAGATTCTCTATAGCTGACGCATATTCTTTTTCAATAGCAATTGTATTATCTTTCATACGCGCCACTAGGAACTCAAGATACGCATAGTGATAAAACTTAAATTCTGGCTGAATAAATGTTGATTTTTCATACGCGACACGCGCAGTTTCAAGAGCACCCAATCGCTCCATAAGCACCCCAAGATTGTGCCAAGGCAGACCTGATCCTCCGCCAGACACTCCGATAGCACGACCTAAGTAATCGTATTGCTGCTTCCCATCGCCAAGAAGTTCATATTGATTCGCTATGCCAACATAGAGACTCATATCGGGATATGTGCCTTTACCGATTAGATTCAACAGACGTTTGATTTCTACAGCCGCCTTTGTCATTAGTTCTGGATTATCAGAATACACTCCCTTGAAATTCCACGAAGCAATAGTGTCGCCTTTTGCAATTGATGGCAGATCCAGAGTTTTTTTATTAGTTGAAACACTCGCTGTTACCTGTATAGAATCTGAAGAGGTAGCACTGTTATTTTCTACACTAGGAGATGAAGCAACTGGTAAGGTTGGTGATACAGCGGATCGTGGGAATAAGAACTGTACAACACCAGTAGCTAATAAAATAATGGCGACTCCTATGATAATAATCCATGTTTTGCTCACCCCGTTAGAGACTCCGTTCATAAAGTTCATAGTAGTTTCGATTGCATAATATGTCTATTACATAAAGTCTCTAACGGGGCTCATATAACGAGAGCATATCATAACGAACACCACCCCGCCAAAGGCGGGGTGGTGTTAAAAATATTAGGAGTTAGTCAGCTTCAACAGCTGCTCGCGTCTTAGGACCGAAGTATCCGACAGCAGGGGTGATGCCCTTAGCTTTCTGATACTTAATGAGTGCTGCCTTTGTCAGGCCGCCGAATTTGGTTGTTTCATTTCCTGAGGATCCTGCACCACTCGTCGCGATGGTGTAGCCATGAGAGTTTAGGAACTCTTGCAAAGCCTTTACTTCACTACCGAGAGAGCCGAGCTCGAGATTAGACTTGAATGCATGTACAGCCGCGCTCGTTACCGAGCCGGTAGTAGTACCTTCAAGCGCCGCTCTCACACTCGCCATAGTTGCCGCGTCAACGTCAAATGACGTGAGCACGTCAAGAATGGACTGGATTTGAGATGCAGACAGTCCTGATGATGATGTGGTGGTGGTAGTGACTGCAGGTGTCGCCGGAGTGGCAGGCACTGCAGGTGTCGTTGCAGTTGCAGGCGTTGCCGGAGTAGCAGGTGTCGCAGGAGTTGTTCCTGAACTACCGCTACTTGGACCACTTGAGACAGTTGTTGAATTACCGCCACCAGCATCAGAGGTTGAAGAACAGAGAGTCGCTGATGGTGAAAAAGTAACAGTTACATCCGTAGCTGCCTCATATTTGACCAGTGACTGGTTGGCATCGCAGACATAGCTCGTTCTACCAGTTGATGTGTCCGTTGTCACTTTTTCTAGACCTGCAGCGGTCACTTGAATTGACGAGCCTGACGCTAGAGTTACACTGAAGTCCGTAGCATTTACGGTAATTGACGCAATTGAGGCATTTGAACCAGACACAGTGAGCGTAATGCCGTTCACACTCAAGATCGTGTCTGCCACCAACGATACATCGTTATATGCGGCGAACGCCAATGCGGGTGCGAGTAGCGCCACTAGAATTCCTGCGCCTTTGAGCATTCGTGGCATAGTGAGTTTATTTAATTAGTAAGTAACTCGCTATGCGACTATAGAGTGGAGGACTGGAACGCCCAGAAGTTGAACGTGTAGATGGCACCAGCGGCCGCACCTGTGGTTGTGGTGCTGACATTGGTTAACCGTACATTTATCTTGGCGGTTCCTGTCGTGGAGGCGGCTTGTAGGACAACATAACCGGGAAGAGAGCTGGTTGCTTGGACGAGCACTTTATCGGTCCCAGAAGTAAGGGTAGTTATGGCTACACCACCAGAAGTGTAAGGTACACAGTCCGCATACACCCCAGTTGTGGTAGCAACGAGATCAGTTAGTGTTGTCGCAACACAATATCCGGATACCACTTGCGATACTTTTGTCCCAACCTGTCCCATCTTTAATGAAGTTACTGTTGTTGAGGCAAGCGTTGAACTACCAGTAACGTTGAAAGCCGCGACAGCAGTTGAAGAAGCTATAGATATAAAACCTCCTGTCAGCGTAGACAGGCCTGCTGCAGTAAGCGTACCAGTGCCTGTCGTGCTTATATTACCAGCCGTAGTTATGTTCGTGCTGATGGTCGTCGCGGCCTGGACGATACCAGAGCCGACAACCATAACTGCGAGCGCAAGGATAAGGACACGAGTACTCCTCCCGAGACCTACGAGAAAACTTTTGATGCGATTCATAAATTTATAATGGCTTTATTACAGACGAATAATAAAGGCGCGAGTGCCTTTAATACCAATTGTACTCCTACCTACTTATAGAGATAGGGTTTTTTGAAGGAACTGTGGATAACCACGCCTGATGCTGAATAGTTTCATTCTTGGCAAACGAAAAAACCATCCGCGCCGATGGCGGGATGGTTTTTCGTTTGCTAGGCCAATGTCCTAGCTGGATAAGCACTTTTTATACACGAGTGACTAGGTTAGCTACCTATCACCGATAGGTTGCCGATTGTGAGCGGCAGAGCCTTCACGAGGTAATCATCTGTCCAGTCAGCGGTGCTCGTTGTGTGAGGCGCGCTAACAATAGACCTGTCAGACCAAGTGAAGGACGGAGTTGCACTTGTACCGCCGGTGTTTTCATGACCTGCAGTACCACCACCACCGACCGCCAAGGCCGAAGCAGTTGTGCTAGCTGTCGTCTGCTTATTCGCAATCGAAACATCGAGAACGTTCGAGTTCGCCGCTATACCACCAATGGTACCACGGAGCTCGTAGGTAACGCTTGTGCCAGCCGAAACCGTCTGCTCCGCATCTGGGAGGAAGACGAGATTCAAGTCGGTCTTAGCAACTGCTGTGTCAACAGCCGGGAAGGCCTCAATAGCTGCAGCAGCAGTAATTGTACCTCCAGCAGTTGTCGTTGCGAAGAAGCCAGCGATAGAGTTGGAACCCTGCCACAACTTAAGAGTTGTTGTAGCACCGATCGTTATTCCGTAGGTCTTGTTGACCACGAAAGCAATCTTATCCCAACTAATATCTCCAGCCGCATCTGCTGTGACCTTCACACGGGCAAATGCCTTGTTCGTGCCAGCAGTGAGAGTTGAGCTATCAAGAGCGACTGCAGAGAGGGTCGGAATTGACTTCCTCACATACATCGTGCCCTTGCCAGTTGAAGCCGAGGCAAGGTCTCCAGAACCTGTAAGGGTTGTGTTGGCCGTGCCTGCGGAGTCCGTCTTGCGGAAGCCTCCAAAGTCACTGAGAAGGACAGTAACCGACTTACCTGAATCACCGTCAGCTTGGATAGAAGCCAAGTTGACATAGACATCAACTTTCTTGGTCGTGTTCTGCGGAATGTAGAACGTGAGACCAGTGAAGGAAGCTGTCGCGTATGCCTCTGTAGACAGAGGAGATGCGAGAGTCGCACTCGTGTCCGTAGAGACACCGCTTGCATTCGGATACCTCAAGGTAACCGAAGCAACAGATGTTGCTGAGTTATTCGGAATCTTCACTGCAATCTTGTCTACTGTGAACGCAGAGTACTGCGAAGTGAAGTCGAACGAGCCGACTTTCACCATGACAGAACCTGCAATCACGTTTGCGTTATCAGGCGATACACCTACTGCAGCCGTGAGAACAGCTGTAGAAAGAGTAATCGTCTGAAGAGTGGTAGCAGAGACTGTAACTGACTGTGCAGTTACCGCGCCTGTGCCACCTGTCGTGTCATCAAGTTGAGCTGTCCACGGACCAAGTTCCGCGGCAGATTTGATGTTACCAACAAGGTCAATCGTCTTAGTGCCGTTTGCCGGTATTGCGACGTTGACCGAGTAGGAGTTGTCTCCTGCTCCAGTAGCACTACCTGATGGAGTAACCTTCGTTGAACCAATCTGTGCACCAGTGACCGAGTCTACGAGCCGAAGGTCCGTGACGCTAGCCGCTTCTACAGCAGAAAGGTTGATAGCGATGGTGTTGACATTCACACCCTCGGTTGAACCCGCAGAGAGAGTGAACGAACCGAGCTTGGCATTATTCGTGCCTGCAATCATTGTTTGATCACCGTAGCCGGAGTACTTAGACGCCGTTAGGGTAGAAGCCGAGATTGTGCGAGCATTGCCATCCTTTTCTGTGATGGCAGTTACTGCGTCACCAGAGCTCATACCTTCAGTGTCTGCAGAAGCAACCGCGATACCAACGGTAATGTCAGATGCTGCAGGATAATCTACTGCTCCAGATGTCTTTGCATCACCGTAGATATCCAAGATCTCAACCACACCGTGGCGAGCGATGAATGATGAACCGAATGTGAATTCAGTTCCTGCGGCAGCAATGTCGGCAGTTGAACCGATCTGCACACCATTCAAGAATACTTTCGCGTTATCCGTCGTTGTAGCTGTAACCCCAGCAGCATAATATGCCGCAATAGTAGCCGCCTCAACCTTCACATCCTCGCCAGCGGCACGAACCTCATAGGTCGCCCACTTGACGTTGGTAGAAGAGAGTCCGACGTTATCGCTCGGAGAATTCGTTGCCTTAGTGATAGAGAGCGTGCCTCCAGCGATAGTATTCGCGGCTGCAGCTGCCATAGTACCAGTGGCAAGAATCGGCTGACCTAGTTCAGCATCCACAAAGCGCGCATCTACTGCACGGCGAATCTGGATGTCATAGGTATAGCTTGAACCGCCGACGATATCAGCAAGCACCTTGATGATACGCGTACCCGTCGCTAGGCGAACAGGGCTAGCAGTAAGATCGAAGGTTACCTTATCATTGACTGACTGGCTTACCGTTGAGCCAACAACAACACCGTCTACATAGAGACGGAAGTTCTTGAGGTCGCCATCACTAGAAGTGCCGCGATTTTCAAAGGTGATTGAACTAAGGTCAGCGGCATGAGTTGAGACTACTGTTGAACCTTCAAAGACGCGGACATCATTGCCAGGATCCTCCGTTGCACTCGTAGGGCCAGTGTAGGTGACTACTACCGTACCCATGGATGCGGACGAGATGGTCTGGATGCCGCCCGTAATTGGGAAGACTACAGAAGAGTCAAGCGTACCGGACGAAGTGACCGATACAAGCTGGACGCCGATCTGTTGACCGTTTGTGCCTGTCAAGATGTTGGAGCGGACCGAGACTGTATAAGTCTGGCCTGCCGGCACCGTGAAGAGACCAGCTGAATCGTTGAAGTTGAAAGCACCAGAAGTGATGCTCGCAGCGTCAGTGAGACGACTTGCACCGTTGTAGAGGTATACCGCTGACAGTGTTGAGTCAGATGACACACCAATACGCTTGAAGGCAACATTCGTCACCTTTACATCAGCACTGGTTGGATTCGCGAAGGTGAACTTTGCGAGTTCGCCAATCGCTTGTGTCTGAACAAGTGCGATGCCGTTCGGTGAGTCAGATGCGAGCGTGACCTTCAGGCCATTGCCCGTACCTGCTGTCTGTGTCGTGGTTGTCGTGGTTGTCGTGGTTGTTGAACCGCCGCCGCCGAGATTGAACGCTGCGCGCGAGATGGGACCGAAGTATCCAACTGCGGGAGCAACATTCTTAGACGACTGCCAAGAAGCAACAGCTGCGCGCGTCTGAGTACCGAAGTAGCTCGTTGCGCCAGCAGGGATCGAGAAGCCTCCTGCGATAAGTGCCTGTTGGAGGCACTTTACGTCAGCACCTGTCGCGCCAATCGTGAGATCGCGCGAGAACGAGCAAGCTGAAGTTCCTGTCGTGGTGGTGGTCGTACCGCTCGTCGCCTGGCCGTTGAGGGCCGCATTGACATTTGCGATCGTGTCAGCACCTGCACCGAATGAAGAGAGCAACGAGAGAATCGACGAGATTTGCGAGCTTGTCAGAGCTGCCGCGTGCGCTATAGGCGCAAGTGAGAGCATTGACGTCGCCATCGCGAGTCCAGTCGCTACTGCTGCAATCTTCGCGGTCGCTTTCATAGTTACTGTTTGCATAACAATTATTAATTATTTTAAGAGCACATGAGTAATCAAGTTTTTCGCACAAAGCACTTTTACACTACCCCACAGCGAACGGTATCGACCAGTGCGCCATGGGTTAGTTGGCAAGAGTTGATGTCCCGCTGTAGCGGGACTATTTAGTTATCAAAGTACGCCCTCTCGAGAACAAAATGTCCTCGTAAGGACTGCCTCCTAGTATATAGCGGAGGCAAGCATGTTATGAATGCTGCTTGTGGATAACGACGAAGAAATGCAAAGCGAAAGAGACCGTTTCCGGCCTATTTCGCACTTATTCTTGAGTCGCTACCACAAACTGCATACTATCAAATACGTCCTACTAAGTCAAAGCTTACAAGCCAAGTTAGGCGAGAGAATATGTGCTCCAACGCCGTTCCCCATCTTTTAACACCATACCGATCTCAATAAGAGAGGCGAGCTCACGTTGAATTGTCTTCTCGGAGACACCACGAATATGGGTAGAAATGTCCTTTATACTAGCTTTATGTTTGTTTTTTATAACGGACAATATCGTCTCGCGTCTGTCCTTTACTTGTTCCGTGTCCTTTATATGTCCTTTATTGCTTGGAGTGTGCTTAGCCTTCGCCGAAATATTTGGCACTATGTGTTTCAGCGTTCGGGCATCTAAACTTTGGCGAGAATCTTGCGATAGAGCACTCTTCGCTATGCTGGAGAGCGTTGGTGCATCGTCGAGGAAGAGTCGAGGCTCTTCATAACTAGCAACCTCCTGAAGTAGTGTGTGTGCTTCGCGAGTTATGAGCTCGGTGTTCATTGTTGAAAGAAGACCCCCCGATCGCGCGATAGAGAGTATGCTTGAGAGTGCTAGAAGTTCACGAGGGAGTGTAGAGTTGAGAGGAAGAATCGCTGCATCAACAAGACCGATTGCAATCGCATCAACACGATTCCTCAAGGACGCTGACTCTGAGAAAGCTGGTGAGATGAGATGGATTGCTTTTGCGAGTCTCTCGGCTTTCTTATAGATAAATACACGGCGTATGTCTTTTTCAAATACGTTATTAAATATGCTTTTTTCTAGGACAAAATCTTCTAGATGCGTGTCTTTTGTCCTCGTCTGGATTTGCTTGAGTTCCATGCTCTGTCCTATATTTTGTCCTTTTTGCATAGGTTATATGAGCAGTATATGTCCTATTAGATAGTGTGCAAGCCCCGTATCAAATGCATTTGATACGGGGCAAGCTGCAAAACTTCTCTTGGTGCACATTGCGGTGGTACACTATACATATTATGAGCCGCAAAAATGATACGAGCACTAAACAAGGACGTGTTCGTGAGAAAGAAGTACGAGAATATGACACACTTGTCCGCTACGCTTCTGCGGTCGTTCTCTTAGCTGCAGGAGTTCTCCTTATCCTCGCCATTTTCGGTAAAGCCGGTCCTGTTGGTGACACGATCTTTACCACGAGTTATACGATAGTCGGCATTGGATCATTCTTCTTACCACTCGCCCTAATCGCAATTGGTGTCTATGCTGGGTTCCGTTGTTCACTCCTTGCGCCACTCACTGCTTCTGGCCTCATACTCATGCTTGCATCATTTCTTTCTTTCGCTGGACTTTTCCCTGGAACACAATTTGGTGGCAAGACTGGCACATGGCTTGGCGGGGTACTCTCCAGCTTCTTTGGTTTTTGGGGTGCACTAGTGTTGCTCCTCGCAACCATCGCCATCGGTGTCGCGATCGTGATTGACCTTGAAGCAATCGGGGTATTTCTCGGTGAAAATGTACTATCGCTCTGGGAACGCCTGCGTTCACGAAAAAATGAAGAGGAAGAATTTTTTGATGAAGACGATGGTAGCGTTGTCGGTGTTCCTCAAGAAGATACGGATGATGGCTTCAAGGGTGTGTCTGCGTCAGAACACTCACCAGTGGTAACTATTTTTAATCGTGCCTCCGATGATCCAGTAGTTAGTGTGCATGGCACTGGTATCGCGAACTTTGATGCCGAATATGATCCTCCCCCACTCTCGATACTTGGTGCAGACAAAGGGAAACCTGGTGTTGGAGATATAAAAGCGAATGCGAACATCATCAAGCGCACATTCCAGAACTTCGGCATCAATCTTGAGATGGATGAGGTATCAGTCGGTCCGACCGTCACGCGCTATGCGGTCAAGCCCGCTGAAGGTGTGCGACTCTCAAAGATAGTCTCTCTCGCGAATAACCTTGAACTCGCGCTTGCCGCACACCCAGTACGCATCGAGGCACCAATTCCTGGGAAGTCCCTCGTTGGTATCGAAGTCCCAAATACCGTCAAGGCAATGGTAGGGCTCGGAGGCCTACTCTCGTCGCCCGAATGGAATGAGAGTACGAAGCCCTTGCTCGCCGCTCTTGGTCGCGATATCACCGGCACACCGCATTACGTCAACATCGCTAAGATGCCGCATGCCCTCGTTGCTGGTGCAACAGGGTCAGGAAAATCAGTTGCTATCCATGCAATCATCACTTCTCTGCTCTATCGCAATAGCCCTAATCAGCTGCGCTTCATTATGATAGACCCGAAGCGTGTCGAGCTCACCGCATACAATGGTATTCCGCATCTGCTCACTCCAGTCATCACCGACCCGAAGAAGACAATATTCTCTCTCAAGTGGGCGGCAAAAGAAATGGAGCGCCGATATAACATCCTGGAAGCAGAACATGTACGTGATATCAATTCTTATCACTCAACTATTTATGAACCTGCAAAGAAGAAAGGAGCTGTAGAAATGCCAGAGGCGCTTCCCTACATCGTCATAGTCATCGATGAGCTCGCCGATATTATGCATAGCTTCCCGCGAGAGCTTGAAGCTTCTATTGTCCGCCTCGCGCAGATGTCTCGCGCGGTCGGTATTCACCTCGTTCTATCCACCCAACGTCCTTCAGTGAATGTTATTACAGGTCTTATTAAGGCAAACGTGCCGACACGCATGGCTCTTCAAGTCGCTTCTCAAATAGATTCGCGCACCATCCTTGATGGCGCAGGCGCGGAGACCTTGCTCGGAGCTGGAGACATGCTCTATCTCTCGAGTGACATGCAGAAGCCGGTGCGCATTCAGACTGCTTTCATTAGTGAGAATGAGGTGAAGAGAGTAGTGAGCTACATAAAGAGTCACAATGCGGGTGATCTCTCGAGCATAGATTTCGGCGGGAACGGAACTTCTGTATCAGAACCGAGCGATGTTATTGGACTTATGAATGGTAGTTTCGATGATGATGACATTGATGATGATCTCTATGAGGATGCTAGAGTCGCTGTCGAAGAAGTCGGGCGTGCTTCAACCTCGTATCTGCAGCGCAAATTGAAGATTGGATACTCAAGAGCGGCACGACTTATGGACGTACTCGAAGCGAAGGGCGTTATCGGTGCTGCTGATGGATCGAAACCTCGTGAGATCCTAACTTCTGTTTCCAAAACCCAGAATAATGATGACGTAGAACACTTCTGATATAACCCATGACTCGGTATCTCATCCTCGTCGTTCTGGTCATCCTAGTTGTATACGGTCTTGTTGAAGCTCTGCCGGTCATAGTCGGCCCCAATCTCTCCATCGCCTCCCCTTCAAACGATGGGGCATTCCCGAATGGTATTGTTACTGTCTCTGGAAAAGCTGCACGAGCCGCTGTGCTCACACTGAACGGTGCTGCTATTCTGCATCAAGAGGATGGGAGCTTTTCATCCGTTCTTACGCTACCGCGTGGAGGGTCTATACTTACCTTTGTGGCAACCGACCGATTCGGAAAACGGGTGACCGCTACGAGAGACGTTTTTGTGCCGTTTGAAAATTGAAAATTGTAAATTAAAATTATTGACATTATGGCCTTCGGAAAACCAAAAAAAGAAAAAGTTTTAAAGACCGTCACGGCAACGAGTACGGATAAAGATGAACGTCAGAAATCGATCGAACACGCACTCAAAGAGATTCGCACCAAATTCGGTGATGAAGCAATCACGGTCTTCGGAGCAGGAACTCCAAAGAAGATCCCATCTATATCAACAGGATCCATTGGCCTGGACGCCGCACTTGGCGTTGGAGGTCTCCCATGCGGACGCATCATTGAAATCTTTGGGCCAGAATCTTCGGGTAAAACGACGCTTGCGCTCCATGTCATCGCCGAGGCACAGAAGGCTGGTGGCATCGCCGCATTTGTTGATGCAGAACATGCGCTCGATCCTGAATATGCACGCCGTATTGGAGTGAAGCTCGCTGAACTTCTAATATCGCAGCCGGACACTGGCGAACAGGCGCTTGATATAGTTGAATCGCTCGTACGCAGTGGCAATGTTGATATTATTGTCATCGATTCGGTCGCTGCACTCACACCGAAAGATGAGATTGAGGGGGAGATGGGCCAGCAACACGTTGGCAAACAAGCGCGACTCATGAGTCAGGCTTTGCGCAAATTGACTGCCATTGTCTCACGCTCCAAAACCATCGTTATTTTTATTAATCAAATTAGAATGCAAATCGGCGTGATGTTCGGTAATCCGGAGACAACACCGGGCGGAAAGGCACTCAAGTTCTACACCTCAGTGCGTTTGGACATCCGCCGCATCGCGAGCATCAAGAAGGGTGAAGAAGTTGTTGGCGGCAGAGTGCGCGTAAAAGTAGTGAAGAATAAAGTTGCTGCACCCTTCAGAACTACTGAGTTTGATCTTCTCTATAACGAGGGAATCAGCCGCGAGGGCGAGCTTCTCGCGCTGGGTGAGAAGTACGGCCTCGTAGCGAAATCTGGTGCCACCTACAAGATCCTGCCTGCCGGCAGGCAGGGGGCGACAGAAACGAAGCTCGGCGTCGGCTATGACGCCTCTCGCACCTTCCTCGCCACCAACAAACCAATCGCTAACGATCTCCTCAAACAAATCAAAGCGAAACTCGCCGAAGCGTAAAAAACAGAAACCGCCCGACTCAAGAAGCCGAGTGACTTCTGAGGCGAACGGTTTGGTGAGTGTTTACTCGTCAAAAGCAAGAATTTGTACCTTTTTCTTTAAGGGTTTAAACTTTCGCTCTTTCTCCGCCTTGCGTTCCGGAGTTGTGATAACGAAGAGTTTGTCATACCCAAGATAGGCGGCACGAACCATTTCATCTCCATCAAGCGGACAAAGTTCTTCTCCGATATAAAGGAACGGAGTGATTATACGGATATGATGGACGCCCTTACTGGTGAGGGTATCCTTCAATTCCATTGCATTTTTCTCCAGAACATTTCTCGCAATTTGAAGTTGTAGATGTGTTTTTGGTTCGCGCCCGAGCGGTCCTTTTTTCTTAACGGGAAATTCCATACGTAGAAACTCCCTGTTAATATCAGTTCCTCCACCAACACAACAAGTAATGATACAGGGCCTCTTGTAAACATCCGCAATCCAGTCATGAAATGCTGGATTTCTAAGTGCATCTCCTGACACCTTGACGAAATTCTTTGTCAGATTCATCTTCACTTCCTCCTTTTCATTATGATTTAGAACAGCTAATCCAAACTGACTCTACAGGACAACTCTAAAAAATACAAATGGAAATGTACCATGTACCACGCTATAGCGTAAATTAAGGTACACGAAGAAATCGAGCTTAAATGGTAATAAGATCGAAGTGTTTACGGAAGAAGTAGTCGCTTTCGTCTGCAAATGAGGCCGTGAGGTAGCGTATTTCGCCCTTACCGCTTCCGAGATGCGAACGGAGCAGAGTGACGAGCTCATTGCAGGGATATGGTTGTATCCACGCGCTATCTTGGAAATGAATAAAACCTGCACTTCGTAAGAGCATGCGCAATGTATCACGAACTTTCTTGCGTTTCTCCGGTACATCAAACATAACGAGTCGCCACTTCCCATCCCAACGAACCGGCAGAGGAATAACATATGCGCCCGTATACAAATCATTAATAAGTTCTTCTCCTTGAGTCGTCAGGTGTATTTCACGTTTCCTTCCCTCGCCCGTTATGTGAATAAGTCCACGTCTTTCAAGTCGCAAAAGTGCTTGTGCAATACGCTGATTGAACCGGATGGTGTTTGAGCGAGAGATCGGATTGAGGTAATCAAAAAGGCGCAACGCATTTGGCGCCACAAGTGCTACAGCGAGAACGCCGGTCACCGAAAGTGTCCCGAGAATAATCGTCTGAAGCGGGATGCGCTTATTCCCCCGTGTTCGCGCAACAATCTTTCCGACCGCCTTACGATCTAGATTCCCCTCCTTCTTTTTACCTTTCATTTCCATGTACCATATTCTACGCTATAGCGTAAATTAAGGTGCATTTGGTTTGTGGATAATCGTGAAAAATCTTAGTTAAAAACTAGACATGCGGTGGAGTGAAGAAAGAGATGAGTGCGCGAGCGGTCTTGCGAGCGAGGTAGATGCATGCAGCAAGAGAGAGGAGGGTAAGCACCTGAACAACGAGCCGTGTATGACCAAATGCATCAAGATAGAAACGACCAACTGCAGCAAAGTCGCCCGAATGGGGCATATTCTCGAAGATGCGCGCGACCCACACTTCCCTGCCGATTCCCCAGAGCGCAAGAATGAGCGTCAGAAGAGCGAGGACTGCTGTTGAAATAATGAGCCCCAATATGCGCATTAAATGCACGCGGCGCATTACAATGCGCTCGATGTTTGATTGGTCATTCATAGCGTTGTTCGTCATAGGTCTGTTTGAAAAGTTTTTTGGCGCGATGCACGCGCGTTTTCACTGCGGGAATTGAGAGATTCTCTGATTCGGCAATCTCTTCTTGACTCTTGCCTTCAATAAACTGCAACCGCAATATCCTAGCCGCAGTTTCAGGCAATTTTGAGAGCGCCGCAATGACTTCATCTCGTATCGATAGATCTTCAAGAAATTCTGCCCGCGCATCTGGGAGTGATTCGTAGTGCTCTGGTTCTAGCTCCGCCACTTGCCCACTCTCTTTCCGTCGTGCTGTGTATTTGGTGTAGGCAACACGATTGAGAATCGTGTATGCCCATGAAGAAAATGATGCGCCTGATTGCTCTTGATACTTATCCGCATAGAGATACATCTTTGTAAATGCATCCTGCACTGCTTCCTCGGCGTCCTCTGGAGAAAATAAGATTTTGCGCGCACGACGCAGTAGAGCTGCTTCGTAGCGGCGAACGAGCACCGCAAACAGCTCTGGCTCACACCTTGAACGCGCAAGCACTTCAGCGTCCGAGAGAGCACCGAGGTCCTCAGCAGTTGAAAAACTCATGGTATCTGCTAGCATACCCCGTAGCACAATTTAAGGAAATGACTTATAATCGCACTTGTCGCCTCCGTGGCACTGTTAGAGGATTGTGCTACGGGGCATACATGAATCGCCCTTTTTGGGCACTTTTTATAACAATCATTATTCGACATTAGTTTCAGATCTATGGCAGTACTCAGCTACAACGAAATCCTCCCCAAGTGCATTATCAACTACAACAACGAGCCATATGAGGTACTCTCCTCGCATATTTTTCGTATGCAACAGCGCAAACCGGTAAATCAGACGAAGCTGCGCCACCTTATTTCTGGCAAAGTGACTGAAATTTCTTTTCACCAAAATGAGTCGGTAACCGAAGCGGATATCGGCAGAATGTATGCCCAATACTTGTACACCAATCGTGGTGAGAGCTGGTTCGCTGAAGAGAAGAATGCGAAGAATCGTTTTTCATTTCCCGAGGACTCGGTACATGACAAAATACAGTGGCTCGCACCGAACAGTGTTGTTGAAGTAATGACCTATGAAGAAAAGCCGACGACGATAAAAATACCGGTGAAGGTTGAGCTCGAAGTTAAAGAGGCCCCGCCGAGCACCAAAGGTAACACCGCAACCGGTGGCAACAAGCTCGTCACCCTCGTCACTGGTGCAAAGGTAGATGTCCCACTCTTTATCAATGCGGGCGACATCGTCCGCATCAACACTGACTCTGGAGAATATACCGAACGCGTCGAGAAGGCGTAATACAAAAAAGCCCCGCTCAAGCGGGGCTTTTTTGTATTTTATACGTTATGCAGAAACGTACGGCATGAGTGCCATGAAGCGGGCACGCTTGATCGCTTGAGAGATGTCGCGCTGTTTCCCTGCTGGGATGCCGGTGCGCTTCTTTGAGAGCATCTTGGCATGCGGGTTGGTGAACTGCTTCAAATACGCGACATCTTTATAGTCGGTAAACTTCTTGAGCTCTATTTCTTCACGTTCTGCTTGATATGCCATACAAAAGTATTAAGGGGTAAGTATAAGGTATAAAGGGATACTAAAACGGAATGTCTTCCGGATTTATCTCTTCGTCGGGATACTGAATTTCATTCGCATCTTTAGGTGCTGTCTGTTCTCCAGACGAAGATCGGTGGCTAGTAGAATCACCACCACCCTTCGCGTCAGCGCCAAACTGGAAGGTCTCAGCGATAATCTCGGTGCGGTATTGCTTCTTCCCATCTTCTTTACCATCCCATGATCGTGTCTGAATGCGCCCCTCAATGAAAATGGGGCGGCCTTTCTTTACATACTGTGCGATGACTTCTGCGGTGCGACCGAATGCAACAACATTATGAAACTCTGTTGATTCTTGTTTTGCTCCACTCTTGTCTTTGTAGGTGCGATTCGTCGCGAGACCGAAATTCACCACCTGCCCACCAGAAGGAAGCGCCTTGAGCTCTGGGTCGCGGGTAAGATTGCCGTAGAGAAATACTTTGTTGAGGTACATGATAGTGATTATACCGCAGCGTGCTCAAGTGCAGCATCAAGCTCGACACCAATAGTCGCCTCTGGATCTTTTGTTCTCTCTGGCGCCTTGAGTGAAAACTCGCGGATCTCAACCGCATGACGAGCTGCGTCCTTCGTCGTCAATAGATCAATAAAGCGGATGATGTGTTTGTCGGCACCTGCTGCACCCAGTAGCTCTGCATGAGAAAGCGCTGATGTCTCGTAGACAATCCAGCAGAAGTGAGCGGAGTCAAAGTCGCGACGACCAGATGTCTCTTGAAGAGAGATTGTGTACGCAAGCGGTATTGACTGCGGCTCACCCTCTGCAATGAGCGTTCCCTTGCTCGCGATAAGCCCCTTTATTGCCTGATACGCCTTCTTCACCTCTTCAGAAGGGAGTTCCGGGTCGAGGTGAAAACCGAGCTCGTAGACGCGCGGCTCTGCGCTATCTTCGAGGATTTCTTGCTCGTCTATTTCCATTTCCTTTTTCGCCATAATAATGGCACCTTAGCACGAGATTACGACCACCGCAACAGGCGCTGGGCGCTGGCCAAAAGTGCCGCCCGGACACCCTCGAGATCCTCACCCCTAATGCTCGCAATCATCGCGACAACCTCAACAATCGCGAGAGGGTCGTTGCGCTGCCCGCGACGAGAAGCGGGCGCCACATACGGAGCGTCAGTCTCTGAGAGAATACTCGCGATCGGAACCGCTTTTATAATTTCATCATATGTGCGTGCAAAGGTGATAACGGCGGTAAATGAAATGGTGAAATCAAGTGCAATGAGCGTTTGAGCTTCGGCGAGACTGCCAGAGAAGAAGTGGATGTCTCCGCGCAGGTTTGGATATTCTATTTTTACTTTTTTAAGAATTTGAATTAAGTCTTGATAGGCGTTCTCTGTTGTACTTGAACGCGCATGAATAATGAGCGGTTTCTCCAGCTCTGCAGCAAGGGTAATATGTTTTTTTAAAATCTCTTCCTGCTGATCGTTTTTCTCTGTGTGGAAATAATCTAGGCCGCATTCCCCGACCGCAACCACTTTAGAATGCTGTGCAAGTTTTTTAAATTTTTCTATATTGAAATCTTTTTGTGTGGCGTGGCTCGGATGCAAACCAACAGAAGCATACAAATGCTCATATTTCTCCGCGAGCGCGATCGCCTCTTGTGATGACGCAAGGTCAGTGCCGACGACAATGGCTCCAATCCCCTCTTTGCGCATTTTCTCTATTATTTCATCCCTGTCCTGCGCATACTGCTCAAATTGTAAGTGGCAGTGTGCATCAATATATTTTGGAATCATAACCTCGGGAAAAGATTCTCGGGTTTTTTATTTTCAAGCACAGCCATTTCTATCGTTTCGCTAGTCTTTGGCATATATGCTTTGAGCGTATGCGCGATAAAAAACAATTCTGTTCTTAAATTATCAATGATCTGCTTTCCCTTTTCTGGGTCTGATTTAATTATTTTGAACGGTTCTTTTTCTGTAATTTCTTGATCAAGTTTCTGTATGCGAGCCCAAATACTGTCCATCGCGCCCTGGAAGTTAAACTGCTCAAGTGCTACTAAGTCCTCTCGTGGATTAATTACAGAATATGAGTCTAGATGACTTTCTGAAAGTTTCATCACGCGCGCGACAAGATTACCAAGGCCATTGGTGAGATTCGCCGTATACCATTCATCAAGGCGTTCCCAAGTTACATCAGAATCTTCTGTTGGATGGATGTGCCGCAAGAGTATGTAGCGTGTGGCATCGGTGCCATATTTCTTCACCAAGTCATAGGGACTAATGACGTTCCCGAGCGATTTGCTCATCTTCTGTCCACCCGACGAGTTGATAAATCCGTGATAAAAGATCGTGTCGGTATTTCTTATCTCGGCAGACATGAGCATCGCCTGCCACATGAGTGACTGGAAGCGCACTTGGTCCTTCCCTGCTATTTGTAGTGTGTTACCTTCAACCCAAAACTTCTTAAAATTCCCCTCCGCGTCAGATGGCCAGCCGAGAGTAGAGATGTAGTTCGTGAGTGCGTCAAACCACACATACATCACTTGCGAATCATCTCCCGGCACAGGGATCCCCCATGTGAGGCGTGCCTTCTCACGAGAAATACTGAAATCTTCAAGGCCACTTTTTACAAAATTAATCGCCTCGGATCGTCGCCATTCTGGCACAATAACTCCCGGCTGTTCCAAATATTGGATAAGGCGATCTTGGTAATTTGAAAATTTGAAAAAGTAATTCGTCTCTTTCAAGAGCTCTGGTTTTGTACCATGATCGACACACATCCCGCCAACGAGATCCTTCTCGGTCACAAAAGCTTCGTGTCCAACACAATACAACCCCTCATATTCTTTTTTATAAATATCACCCCTTTCTGCACAGCGGCGCCACATTTCTTGTACTGCTTTGCTGTGCATTGGGCTCGTCGTCCGAATGAACGAATCATAACTGATATCGAGCGCGCTCTTTAACTTCTCAAACTCAGCGGCATACTGATCCACGTATGCTTGTGGATCTTGCCCTGACTTCTCTGCAGCTTCAAATATCTTCTGTCCATGTTCATCAGTGCCAGTCGAAAAAAATACTTCCTCTCCATCATTGCGCCACGTGCGTGCGAGCGCGTCTGCCTGTACAAGCTCGAGCGCGAAGCCGATATGCGGGCTCGCGTTCACATATGGCAGCGTGGTGGTGATGTAGCGCGCACTCATGGTTATTAAGTCTGCGCGTGATGAATGCGGCGCTTGCGTTTATCGAAGTCCGAGATGAACTCAAGCATAACCGCCGCGACCGGCACCGAGAGAAGGGCCCCCAAGAATCCGGCAAGCGTGTAACCTGCGATGAGCGCAATGATGACCAAGAGCGGTGGGACGCCGACGACTTTCTTCACAATAAGCGGGTAGATAAGATTGGCCTCAAATTGGTTGACCACGATGAAAAGGCCGGCGACAATCGCGCCGAGTGCAACACCACCGTCAGAATATCCGACAGCGACCGCCACCACGCCGGCAATCAAAGCGCCGAAGATGGGGATGATTTCTGCCAGCGCGGTGAAGACAGAGAGCAGCAACGCGTACGGAATGCCGATAATAAGAAGGCCGAGGTAGACGAGTATGCCGACAAGAACCGAGAGAAGGATTTGCCCTTGCATCCATAGCCCTATTTTCTTTTGCGACCTTCTCCAGAGGTCAACAGAGTAGTCCTCATAGGCGACAGGCATCACGAAACGAAGAAAATCATCAACTCCGGTATCCTGCAGTGCAAAATAGAATGAGAGCACGACGATTAGCATCAACGCTGAGATGCTACCAAAGAATGTAATGAGGAGCTGCAACACACCCATCGAATCCGCAGAAAAGATGGCTTGGAATGAGAGCAGTGTATTGGTAATCCCAGATAGAGAACTGGGGACATTGAGCGTATCGAGATACTGCGGCATTGCTGAGAACATGTTTGCCGCATCCGCGATAATCGGCGGGAAGAAGAAATAGAGTAGCGAAAAAATCGAACCTAAGAGGAGCACATACACCAAGATTGCCGAAAAGAAACGTGGGATGTGTCTCCGAATCAAGAAGGCGATCCATGGCTCAATGGCTGAGGCTATAACAATGGCAGTGAGCACTAGGAGCACGAGGTCGCGCAAGAGCCAGAGCACGTATGCCCCAACGACGATAAACAGCGCGGTGGTAATGGTATTCGCGGTGATAGATATCCGCATTTCCTTATCCATACGGGCATCCTAGCATATTTGCGAAAGAAATTGCTTTCTCTTGAAGTCTCTGTGTGTTTCCATGACTCAACATGCCAAGATAAGAGTGCAGCACTTCAGGCTTCCCTTCGCTCTTTTTGATCGTGCGGAACATCCTATTTTTGGTTGCCGTCCGTAATACGCGATAATTGGGGCGATGCATCCAACCAAGAAAATCAATCCCTGAGGCAAGGGTTCTTATGAATACTTTGTCTGGATGCAGACTGAGCTTTAGTTGGTCATGCAAAAATGCTTCCATATATGGTAGTACTCGCAACAAATAATTTTTGTTAGCAGAAAGAATCACAAAGTCGTCTGCGTAGCGGATATAATACTTCACTTTTAGTTTATGTTTAACAAACTGGTCAAATTCACCCATATAGATATTCACAAGCAGTTGCGAGGTAAGGTTCCCGAGTGGCAAACCCTTCCTTGTTGCACAAGAGTTGAAGCTGGTGATGATATTTTGGATAAGTACACAGATGCGTTTATCTGATATATAGGTACTAATAATCTCCATCAATATTTCTTGATCGATGGAAGCGAAGAACTTTCGTATATCGCATTTGAGAACCCAGCAAGTGCACGTGTCGTTTTTAGATACTTGATATGCGAAAGCTCGAAAGCGGTTCATCGCCCGATGAGTGCCTCTGTTGAGGCGGCACGAATACGAGTCTAGTATGAATGTACGGTCAAAGAATGGATAAAGTTGGCGATAGAGAGCGTGATGAATGAGCCGATCTCGCACGCTCGCTTTATGAATATCGCGTGGTTTCGGGTCGCTGATCTTAAAGTGATGGTAGCCGCCGTGTTTATAGGTGCCAGCAGCAAGCTCGCGATGCAATTCTAAAACATTGTGCATCAAATACCGTTCGAATTCTTGTACGTCATCACGTTTGCGTTTGCCCCTTATAAATTCTTGCCACGCTCCGAGTAAATTTTCAACTGAAATGATATGCTCGGATGAATGAGTGAATTTCTTCCTAGAAGTAACCCCCCCCCCAGAAGCTCTTGCCTGTTTTGGAGAGAATTAAGCATGCGTATATCCTATGGTATACATTTTATCAGACAATCCCTAAGACTCATCGCTATACGCTCGGTGGCAAGATAGATGCAGAATTTGTCACACTGATTGAGGCAGTCGCGAGCGCAACATTCCTCTCAAAAACCGAGAAGCAACCATGGGTGCGGCTCGCCATACGCAAGCTTGAAACGTTGAAAATATTTCTGTTGATTCTCTGGGAGACCAAATCGCTTGAGACGAAAGAATATGTTGCACTCTCCATTCCGCTCGAAGAAATCGGCAAGATGCTTGGCGGTTGGAATGGTCAGCTCACAAAACAAAACTCGCTCGTGCCGTGAGGTACGAGCGAGAAATGAAGAGAGTTGCAGGGAGGACGAAGGCGAACGCGCCATTGTCGTTCCAATGATTATCGGGATTGTCCCAATAGCTGTTGAGCCATTGACCATCATCGTTGCGATTCGCATTCAGCACGTTCGGGTTGCCATCGGCATCCGTGATTTGTACGCTCGCTCATCAATGCCACCACCCATAGAATACTCTCCGAGTTGAATCGTATCTGCCATCGAAATGGACCAAGCGAGCGCACCAAGTATCTTCATTTTTGAAGTGTCTGCATACATCCCCCCTATTAAACCGTAATCTAACAGGCTCTCAATGTACGGATACTGGCCTCGGTAGCGAGAAACCTAAGATTGCTCTAGTGCTCTAGTGATCGCCCGCGTATTCACCTACTACCTCTTTCAATATAACAAAATCCCGCACTAAAGTGCGGGATTAAGAGTTAAGAATCCAAGGGCAAGCCCTAAGATTCGAAGGTACAAGTTCTAACTTGCAGGGAGGACGAAGGCGAACGCGCCATCGCCGTCCCAATGACCATCGGGAATGCCCCAATAGCCGAAGAGCCAACGACCATCATCGTCGCGACCCGCACCCAGCACGCCCGGGCGGCCATCGGCACCCGTGATGGGATTATGAAGCCCGGCGATATACCAGAACCCCATTTCTTCCATCTGTTTGTCAGAGACCGCCTCGCGAATGCGCTGGACGATTCCGGCAAGCGGTTTGTCGTAGCCGAGCTTTTCACCGAGCTTCTGCAGATTTGCAGTCGTGCGGCCGGAGTCGTTCTCAATCTCCTTACCAGGAATGAGAACGATCATGTACGACTGCCCCGCGACGAGTCTATGCTTCGCATCATACCCATCGGGCTTCGTGCTCGTGAGCATCTGCTTAGCGTAGTCGCCGATGCGATACTTTGCATCCGTGAGCCGTGTAATCTCTTGTGCGCCAGTGAGATCGAGACCTGTGATCGTGAACACGATGTGGCCATATTCATTGCGCTCGAATACGACTGCCGTTTTAGAAGACAACTCTTCTTTGAGTAGATTCTCGAAACGAGAGAACCACTCGTTGCCATTCGGGTTGTCCTCTGCGATCGCACTCGCGATTTTGGCGAGCACTTCAAGCCGATTTTGAGGGACACCCACTGCCGCGCGTACTATCGAACCTAACATGTCTTTCTTCATTTCCGCTCTCCTTTCCCTTTCTCAGGGCATGCATGTCTTGCAAGCGGATTATTCCTCTTGCACCTTTCAACGTACTGTCTATATTAAAGTATACACGCTTCTTTTATCTTGTCAAGTATTTGAGAAATGGTAAGACGTTCTTGTTCGCCGGTGTCGCGATGACGCAGAGTGACAGTGTCTGTTAATTCTGGGTTTTCTCCCAAAGTGTCGAAGTCGATTGTGATGCAGAATGGTGTACCGATCTCATCTTGACGGCGATAACGCTTGCCGATATTGCCGTTGTCGTCCCACGCGATGGCTGGATGAATTTTCTGTAGTTCCGTGCGCACCTCGCGCGCCTTCTCGACGAGCTCTGGTTTATTTTTCAAAAGCGGCGAGACCATCGCCTTCACCGGCGCGATCTTCGGCGCGAGCGCGAGATAGGTGCGCACCTCTCCACCCAACTCATCTTCGCGATATGCATCAGTGAGCACTGCGAGGAATAAGCGCCCAACACCTCCAGAAGATTCTATGATGTGCGGGATGAAACGCTCATTGGTATCTTGGTCAAAATAATCAAGTGTCTTTCCACTCCCTTTTGAATGCTGTGTGAGATCATAGTCGCCACGCGCATGAACACCCTCAAGTTCATCAAAGCCCCAAGGGAATGCGTATTCGATGTCCCACGCGTCCTTCGCATAAAACACGAGATTTTCATGCTGTTTCCAGCGAAGATTCTTTTCTTGCAGACCAAGATCTAGAACTGCATTCCAACGATATTCTTTTAGTTTTTTATATTCCTCCATTTCCTGTTCTGGTCGCGTGAAATACTGCATTTCCATCTGCTCAAACTCACGTGTGCGGAAGAGGAATTGCCGCGGTGATATCTCATTTCGAAATGCTTTCCCGATCTGTGCGATGCCAAACGGCAATTTCATCGGATTTGAATCAAGCACGTTTTTATAATTTACATAAATACCCTGGCATGTTTCTCCGCGCAGATACGAAGGATTGGTACCCTGCTCAGTGAAGTCACCGAGATTTGATTGCACGAGCAAATTAAATTTCCGCGCATTCGAGAAATTGTGATTTCCACATTTCTCACAAGCAATTTCTTTTCGATGTGCATCAAAGAGATCGTTTATCTCGTTCTCGCTCATCTTCTCGTCAGCAGTAATGCCGATGGATTCAAGCGCCTTATCGACACGGATGCGAGTATTGCAATCTTTGCACTCCGCCATAGGATCAGAAAATCCATTCGTATGCCCACTTGCCTCCCAAATCTTTGGATGCATGAAGATACTCGAATCGAGCCCGACAATATCGTCTCGCTCATATACCATCTTGCGCCACCACTGTGCCTTGAGATTATTCTCGAGTTCGACGCCAAGTGGACCGAAGTCATACACACCAGCGAATCCTCCATATATGTCAGATGAGGGAAACACGAATCCGCGACGCTTGCAGAGCGAGACTATTTTTTCCATCAAGTTTGAGTCAGTCATATAGAGTTATATACTATAGAGTGCGGTAAAAAGCCCTTAGATGCAAGGCATGGGCAAATGATTTTTGGAGGCGTACCAGAGGTACGACGGAAAAAATCATTGGGACCCATAACGCAGCAGATGAGGATTTTTTATCGTGCTCACTGCACAATTGCGTTCGCACCGGTATACCCAAGATCTTCCTTCGTTTCTGTCGTCACCGCATCCGCTCTCGCAGAGACTTTCACGCCAGCAAAACGATCATACCCCGAGAATGATGCTGCGCTTGCAATCATAGGCGCCATCCCCTTCTGTGAAGTAGATGGGGTGAGAGAGACTTGGAATGCCCCTTGCGCAGTTGTGCCCTGTGCTAGATCGCCTGTGCTCCACGTCATAGAATGGGAGCTCTCGTTATAAGAAAATCCTCCAGTTGCCACGCCGGTATAGGAGACATAGCTAGGAAGGGTGGCTGAAACTGTGCCGCCTGCAACAGAGCTCCCCGAATTCTTTACATTCCAAACGATAGTGTAGGTCGTCGCCTGATCAGCACGCGGTGGGATGGGACCGATGTTGTTCAAAGACCCCGTGTTATGGAGAGATGAGGATGTGAGAGCTACAGATGTCGCAACTTTCACCGTTTTAATCGTCGAGGCACTCATGTCCTCGGTGGCACTCGTTTGCCCCGATTGTGTGCCAGATGCTGAAACAGTGAACGTTATCATCGGTGATGCAGAGAGCATGCTAGACGCGAGTGTCGAGAATGTGAACACGCCGATACCTGAAGCACCTGGCGCGAGAGTAGCGAGAGATGGGTCGGTATCCCGACTGAAAACAATCGTGTGGTCACTCGAACGGTAAAAACCGCGTGATGTCTGAATACTGCTGTAGTCAATCGCTGATCCGGAGATGGCGATAGCTACTGTTGCATTCATAACGCTTATTGGAAGCGTGTTTGTATAAGAGACCGACACACTCTGACGACTCCCGGGACCTACAACAACAGTATCTGAGGTGTCACCATTGACCGCTAATGTCGTGTTGATGAATGGAGAAGCAACTGTCACTGTCGCATCCTGAGTCAGATAGGTCACGGCAAGTTCAGAATCATCCGCGGTCTTCGCTGTTCCAATGGTGAAATGAAAGACTCGCTGCTCATTGTCTTGACCGATAAGCACTCCCGTCAATGTAACGATCTTGCTGGTGTTTGGTGAAAGTGTTCCGAGCAAAAAGCTCGAGTCAGTGAGAGGAACTGAAGATGAAGTAACTGAAAAACCGAATGGGAACGCTCCAGCGAGTACTACATTATTCAACGGTACGGTCGCGTTGCTGCGAGCAGTGAGCGTGAGCGTGAATGGTTTGCCAGCGACAATCTCGGTCGGCGCATCAACGGAGACCGAGAGTGGTGTCGAGGAAACTGCGAGTGCATACGAGGTCTTTTTCACAAACACCGCATTTGAAGCGGCCGTTCCATAAGATAGAGAGACCGGCAGTGTCAATGCCTCTCCAGCGCCACCGAATAAGATGACTTTCACCGAACGAGTCACCGTTGCCCCACTCGCGAGTGTTCCAAGATTCTCTATGTAGCGAGGATAGGTGTTCTGCACGTCAGCTGCGCTCCGTGTCCCATCAGGAAAATCAATTTCAATAGTAGCGTTTTCGACTGCAACGGCATTCTTATTTGTGATGATAAGGGAGAGTGGAACTGTATCGCCTCCAGCAATCGTGGTTGGGCCCTGGATATCAACTGATACTTTGTCGATCGATACCGCATTACCGCCGTAATAGAGAAGGTACCCTGCGACACCAAGCGATACGATGAAGAAAAGAAATGCGGCGGTGAAGAAGACACTTGCGAGCCGCATATGTCGCTTGCCAAAATATGGCGTGTTTCCTGACGTTCCTTTCCACATGTGCTGGAGTGTGCGCTCCTTAGATACAGAAAGCGGCATGCGCGAACTTTGTTGTTGTGTGCCAGGTGTATACAAACGCGCTCGTGCCTTCTCAAGCGAACCGGTATCATCTTCGGGGAACGTTGGCATGGAATGTAGTATATCAAAGACCTGAGGCTTCAATACCGTGATTAATGCGCGTCAGGTACTTCACACGATCGTTCTTAACGGCAGCAAGTGTTGATTGTGCAAAGAGGATCTCGTCTCCGGGAATACTTCCGGTGTCGAGCCCGAGTATAGAGAGAATGCGGAGCACTGCGAGCGTTTCGGCAGCCTCATGAAGCTCTTCAGGAAAAGTCGCGAGAGCGGCAAAAAATCCAGTAAGAATAGAAAAAAGTTTTTCATCATTTGATTCGCCAGCTACGAGTCGCAAGAGGAGACCAGAAACACGTGCTGCCCTCAATCGTGCTGAAGTGCAGTTCATTCGCGAAAACCAATTTTCATAAAGCACCGCACCTGCGATACGCCAGCTCTCCTTCCCGCGCACCAGCACCAATTCGCTCTCAGCAAACGTTGCGAGAGCAGCCGCAAGCTTGGCACCCATCCGACGCACCCCTTGTGCACGAGCCCGCACAAGCCCTACTTCTGGCGTGAGCACGGTGACCAGCGCATTCGCTTCTCCCATAGGTGTGCGTGAGAGCACAATACCGCGTGTTTCGTATTTATGATGCATTGCGAATCAGGTTGAATCGCACTTCGCCAGTTGATAAGAGAACGGTGTATTTCCCTTCTGCATTGGCTTCTTCGTGCACATTATCTTTTTGAGAAAACCCTTCTGTCTTACGCGCTTCAGCGACTGCGCGAGCCATCTCGCGTTCATCGCCCTCTTTGATAAGTTCTGGTGTGAGGTTTGTGTCGAGCGCGAGCTCTTTGCCGACAATTATTTTTTTCACATTTACTTCTTCTGCTAGAATCGCGGAAAGTTCATCTGTCAGAGTGTCTGGGATAGTCAGGCTCGCAAGCGGCTGGCGCACTTTAATCCCAGCTTTTTGTCGTAGCATGAGTGCCTCTGAGGCGAGTGCACGTACTTTTTGCATGTCTGAAATGAGCTTTTCTGGACTGCTGAAAAGATTCCAGTGTTTTTTTATCTTTGGCCAATCAGCGAGATGCACGCTCTCTGGGTCACTATCGCTCTTCATTTTCTTATATATATCCTCGGCAATAAATGGTGCGAATGGTGCGAGAAGTAGTACTGAAACTTGAAGCGTGTCGCGTAGTGTTGCGAGCGCGGCACTATCACCCTCGCGCACACGATCGCGAATGCGGCGCACATACCACTGTGAAAGATCCTCAGCGAGATTAGCAATTGCGCGTGTTGCGTCGTATGGTCGGTAGACATCCATAGAGTTCGTGACAATTGAGACCGCCTGATCTACTCGTGCTTGCATCCAACGATCAATCACGGTCGATTCAGTTTTGTTCTTAGGAGTATCTTTAAATAATTCATAAAACTTTGCGCTGTTCTCTATCCAAGAAAGAACTCTCGCGGCTTCGCGCATTGTCTTCTCATCATAATTTTTTGTGTCGCCCGCCTGTGTCACGCTGTACATCCAGAAGCGCACTGCATCGACACCCCATCTATCAATTTCAACCCACGGATCAACCACGTTCCCTTTTGACTTACTCATCTTCTGACCTTCAGCATCAAGTAGGTGTCCGAGTGAGATGACGTTCTTAAAAGCAGCACCACGCCCTGCAAGTGTTCCGACCGCAAGAAGCGTATAAAACCAACCGCGCGTTTGATCGATCGCTTCACAAATAAAGTCTGCTGGATATTCTATCTTCTTTAGGAAAGCTTCAACTGATTCACACTCACACTCTTTGGCCGCCTGCGCAAATGGCATCGCACCCGAGTCAAACCACACGTCCATCACTTCAGACGTTCTCCGTAATTCCGTGCCATTCTCAGAAACAAGTACGACATCGTCAATGTATGGTCGATGGAGATCGAGTTCATAGTTCTCATTATGGGGTAACGAGATGAAAGGTATTTCGCGAAATTCTGCTTTTTTCAGTTTGGTTTCTTTCGAGAGGACACCCTCCCATGCCTCCTTTTGTCCGAGACCCTCGACGATCGCAATGAATGCTTTCCACGAGACGCCATGCGAAACAATCAGCACTCGTTCATCATGAAGGGTCTCTTCAATTTCATATAGGAATGAGCCGAAACGCCGTATGGCATCAAGATAACTCTCCCCTCCTTCGATTGGTTCTGTGATGCCGTGCACGCGTCTAAATTCGCAGAAATCTTCTATCGCAGCCGTGCCGTCAAACGCTCCAACGTTAAGCTCGTGCAGTCGCTCGTCGTACACAATGTCGTCTTTCGAGATACCGACTTTTTCAGCAACGATCTCTGCCGTTTCGCGCGTTCGCAAGAGTGGTGACGCATATATCTTGGTGATACCCTTCGCCACAATATCTTTTCCGCTCGCTTCCGCCTCACTCTTCCCTTTTTCAGTCAGACCATTAGTTGTCCGGCTATTCACATCAAAAATCTTCTGAACATTACTTTCGCATTCGCCATGACGCATGACGAAATAGGTGTTACCAGATTTTTTGATGTGCTTCTTCAGCATGTCAATCGAATCAACGACTACCTGTTCACTCCCGTCAGCGCTGCGCCAGATCGGGAGCGGTGTACCCCAATAGCGCTCACGGCTTATCGCCCAATCTTTAGCATTCGCAAGCCACTCACCCATGCGCCCATCGCGGATATATTTTGGTTCCCAATTAATTTTCTTATTCTCCGCAACAAGCTTCTCGCGTAAATCATCCATACGGATATACCACGAATCGCGCGCATAATAGATGAGTCGCGTCTTGCAGCGCCAACAAAATGGATATGAGTGCGTGTATGGCTCTTTTTTGAAAAGAAGACCGCGTGCCTGTAGGTCTTTGAGTATCTCAACTGATGTTTCTTCTTCCACAACCGACACCCCAGAGAGAAGCTCTGTCCCTTCAATAAACTTTCCTTCTGGATTCACGAGGTGAACCTTCGGCAAACCAATTTTATTTCCTAATTCAAAATCTTCTTGTCCATACATCACCGCGGTATGCACGATGCCTGTACCCTCTTCAGTGGTGACGAAGTCTGCCGCATATACTTGAAATGCCTTTTGAAATTTTGGCTTTTCACTTTCTGCTGCAAGATTTTTTGCAAAATCGTAAAGCGGCTTATATGTTTTGCCGACCAGTAACGATGCCGAAACTCCTTCGACACGTCTCCATTCTTCCCCAAGCACCTCTGCTGCCCGTGTGTCTGCAAGAATAACGAGTACTCCGTCTCTCTCGTACTTACCATATGCAATATTTCCACCGATCGCGAGAGCAACGTTACCAGGAAGTGTCCATGGTGTTGTCGTCCATGCAAGAAGAAAAGTCCCCGGTTCATTAACTAATTCAAACTTCGCCGTGATGGTGAGATCTTTTACATCTTCATAGCCCTGCGCGAGCTCGTGCGAAGAGAGTGCTGTGCCGCAGCGCGGACACCAAGGCACCACCTTGTAGTCTTTATAGAGCCGGCCGTCCTTCGCCGTCTGCGCGAAGAGGTACCAGAGCACCTCCATATACGCGCTATCGAAGGTGAAATATGCTTTTGTCTCATCGACCCAATAGCCAATACGTTTGGTAAATTTTGCCCAAAGATCGATATATGTGAAAACACTCTCTCGACATTTTTTGTTGAATGCGGCGATGCCGTATTTCTCTATGTCCGGCTTCCCCGAGAAGCCAAGCTCTTTTTCGACTTGCAACTCAACAGGGAGACCGTGCGTGTCCCAACCAGCACGGCGATTTACACGATACCCACGCATTGTCTTGTAGCGCGGAATCGCGTCTTTGAAAGCGCGCGCCTCGAGGTGGTGAATGCCTGGTTTGCCATTGGCAGTCGGTGGCCCTTCATAAAATATGAAATCGCCTTTGGGGGCGTCCTTGGCGAGTGACTTCTCGAAGATGTGCTCGCGCTCCCAAAAGGCGAGAATCGCCTCTTCGCGCTTCGCGACCTCTGACTTCAAGGTGGTGTCAGCCATAATCGTTTATCCTAGCGTTGATTGGGCAAAAATGAAAATGGCCGCAATTACTTTTGCGGCCACTAAATCGAATCTTTTTGTTTTCGGAATTATGCCGAAATACCAGACGTTACTCTGCCTGACGAAACTCGAGCCATTATTATGCTCGGATGAAGGTGACTAAATCTTGCACTGTAGTCCTTTTGTAGATTTATCTCCTCAGCATGGGCGACGATAACTCTCGGGATTTCGTGCGGAATTTTTATTCCCTTTCCCCTTTCCAAACGAAAAAAGTTCTCCACCTCGGTACTGAGACTGAAGTTGCGCGGAGTGGTCTTTTCAGCCACCGCACGCTCAAAAAATTCCTGTGGGGTACAACCGATTTTCTTTATCGCTTGTTTAACCGTGTGAAGGGAATTCTTTTCTCTTTTTGTCATACCTTCCTCCTCCTTGTCTGGATTTAAGGGTTTATGGAACTGTGCAGTCCGATTGAGAATATAGCACGCAAAAAACTTCACGCAATGTTCACTACCAAACTTACATCCTCTCTGGTGTGGGGATACCCAGGAGAGCTAGACCTCTGGTCATTGTGTTGATGAATGCACGCGCAATCATAAGTTTATGTGCTTCATTCTCGCCGCCAATGATTTTTTCTTGTGCATAAAATGAGTTCCACTCTCCCGCGAGCTCGGTGAGATAGTTCACCAGCAAGTTTGGCGCGAGCTCGCTCGCTGCACGCGCAGTAACTTCAGGGAAATGCACGACCAGGCGCTCTAATCGGTACGGCATTTCTGGTTTTTCGTTTCGTGCTTCGTGCTTCGTGCTTCGTGCTTTCTCGAGCACGGAACGTGCTCGGACTAGTGCATACTGCAGATACGGCCCAGAGTCACCCTCAAGCGAGAGTGACTTCTCCGGATCAAAAATGATGTCCGAGCCCGGCGCTTGTCGCAGAATCATGTATTTAATCGCGCCGAGCGCGACCTGCTCGGCGATAAGCGGATCCGCATTCTTCTCGCTTGCCTTCTTGATAATGTCTTTTATGAGCGATTCCGCCGTGATGACATTACCTTCGCGCGAAGACATCTTCCCTGTTGTGAGCCGCAAGAATCCATGCGGCACATGCACTGTTTTCTTTGCAATGAGATGCGCGATTTCATTAAGCGCCGCAAGAAATACCTTAAAATGCCCAATCTGTTCTGATGCGGTCACGATAATCGAACGGTCGCTCTGCACCCGTTCCTCTTTCAAAAAAGCGAGACCAATATCCTTTGCCTCATACGTTGGTGTGCCTTTGCTTGTGATGAAAACAAGCGTGTGCAATCCTTTCTTTTCGCCGCGATAAATAATCGCGCCCTCGCTTTCTTCAAAAACTCCCTGTTTGATACCATCATGCACGATACGCAATCCTGGATCCGCTGTTTCACTCTCGTAGAAATAGTAATCAAAATGCGTCCCTAATATTTTGTAGAGTTGTTCAAACGCCTCGAGCGACACGTCACGACCCTTGCGCCAGAGCTCCATCAGCTCATGATTCTTACCTGCATAGATTTCTTGATTTAATGCATCAACTTCTGCTTTTGCTTCAGGCGAGTCTTCATATGCGAGCGATCCTGCGGCATAGGCGGTGCCGATTTCTTTTGCGGTTACCGGCTCGCTCGTGCCCGCCCTCTGCAAGCCCCAAAGCGCCTTAGCGACGTGCGGCCCGACGTCGCCTTGATAATTGGCACGAATGACTGTTGCATTCTCATTCTCGATAAGTCGCGCGAGCGACTCGCCAATTACATTGCTCATCAAGTGCCCGATGTGCATCTCTTTAAACGGATTCGGGTCAGTGTATTCAATCAGCACTCTTTGCTCACTATTCACGCTACCCATACCCCACTCTTCTTTTTTTGCATCCGCCTCGGCAACAGCAAGTGCAATCGCTTCTGGTGCGAGAGTGATGTTCACAAATCCTGGCCCCGCAACGGCAACATAGCTCGCGGTGTCTTTGTCCAGTTCATCGATCAATACTCGCGCAAGCTCATCAGCAAGCTCGCGCGAGTTCTTCCCCAGCTTCTTTGCTGCCGCCATCGCGGCATTGGTCGTGTAGTCGCCGTGCCGCATGTCTGCAGGCCGTTCGACCACAAACGCGACCTCGCCAGCACCCATCTTCATGAGTGCCTCGCCAACTGCTTTTTTGATTCGCTCTTCCATAGAGTGAGTATAGCGATATCTGGCGCGTTTGACTATTTGCGTACGTTCGGTAGGATGCGGCAGGACAATACTGTTCTTAACAAACACACAACGATAGAGAGGAGGCATTATATGGAAACGTATAAACCGCTCGAAAGACGGACACCGGACACACAATATCGAGATAGGCTTCGGCACATTCTCGAACACGGAGAGATGGTGAAGGAAACGCCACAAGGAGTCGGGGCTCTTACCTGCTTCGGCACCCTGCCGCAAATGGTCTTTGACCTAACAAACGGCGTGCCGCTCATCACTGAGCGCAGTGCAAACGGCTTCTGGAGGAAAGCTGTTGGAGAGATTATCGCTTTCATCAATGGGGCAAGAACTCTCGATGAAATTGCAGCCTATGGGTGCGATTTCTGGGAAGATTACCGTGGTAAAGGAGCAACGCTTGGTCTCGATCCTGATGATATGGGTCCGGGTTCGTATGGTCCGGCATTCCACGACTTCGAGACGCCGTTCTACAAAACCCTGAATAGCCGTCAGACACTGGACCAGTTTAAGCAGGTGCTCGAACAAATCCGGCTTTATCCGACAATGCGCACACATCTCGTAACACCATGGAAGCCCTACTACACGGCACGTGGTCCGAATCGGAAGGTTATAGTAGCGCCTTGTCACGGATGGCTACATTTCGGTGTCATGAACGGAAGGTTGGATATGCTCATGAATCAGCGTTCGGCAGACTTTCCCGTCGGAGTACCTTCAAATATGATTCAGTATGCAGCATTGTTACTAATGATGAGTCAGGTAACCGGTTTCCCTCCAGGGAACTATGTGCATGGATTCATCGGCAATGCACACATCTACGAAAACCAGATTGAGAGTGTACACAGACTCATCGAACGGAAGGCTCACGCCTTCCCCATCTTGAGACTCGACCCTATGGTGCACAATCTCTTTGACTTCAGAGTCGAACACTTTGAGCTCGAAGAGTATCATCCGCATCCGGCAATGAAGATTCCCTACAGCCCGTAAGAAAGGAGGAGAACGTGGAGAAAAAACAAGTTGATGTAGGAAATGCACAAGTTGTGTCACGCGATGATTATGTTCAAACTCTCGAGATGATTATCGCAAAAGGGTTCTGTCCTTTTTGCGAGGAAAACCTTGATTATCATCACCGCAGGCCATTGTTGTATAAATCCAAGCACTGGCTCGTCACAAGAAATTCGTGGCCATACGAAGGAACAGAATTTCACATTCTATTCATAGCACGGCGACATATTGAAAGAATAGAAGAAATGTCTGCTACAGAATGGCTTGATCTCAAGGACCTTCATCGAAAATTTGTGGAAGAATATGTTATTCAAGGCGGAACATTCTTTATTCGATCTGGCATTATGGGTATAACCGGAGCATCAGTGATCCATCTGCACGCACATCTCGTTGTTGGCGGCCCGCGAACAGCACATTCAAAACCGATCAAAGCACTTGTTGGATTTGAGAAGTGACACAAAACCCCCAGTCCTAGGACTGGGGGTTTTCTTATACTTACAGAACTACATCTCCACACGAATAATCTTCACACCTCTCGCCTCAAGCTCTTCAGCTCCAGAGATTAATGCATATCCGTCGGCATAGAAGAGTCGCTTGATGCCGGTACGTGCACAGGCATATGCGCAGGGCGGACAAGGGAAAGTAGTGACGTACAGGTCGCACCCCTCCATGGCGACGCCACGACGTGCCGCTTCGGCAATAATTCCCGTTTCAGCATGTAATGCACACGAAGCATCTATGCATTGTCCCGGTTCGAAGTTGCTGCGAGGATCACCGTAGCAGTAACAGCTCTGCTCGCTTGGCACATGTTGATTGAAGGCAGAAAGGAGGGTTCTCCCATCTCGTACAAGCAGCGAACCTATCTGTCGCCACCAGTCAGGGCTTTTTTCTGCGAGAGCAAAAGAGGTTCGCATGAAGTAGTGGTCGATGATTTCTTTCGAAACCACACGTTCACCTTCAGGTCGCCGCTTCGCCTGTGTCGAGCCCCAGTCCCAGCGAAGCCGCCAACTACCGTCAAAGGTGACCGATACGCCAGAGAGATATTTCTCTGCCATAGCATGTGATACATCTTCATCAGGCATAACAACAACATTTGATTGCTGCACGACACTGATGCTTCTTGGGGTAAGAATGCGAATGCTCTCAAAGATATCGAGTGGCACAATCATCTTCCGCACTTCTTCTGGCGTTACGGCCGGCAAGTTCCGAACGAGAGGTTGAAACTGCTGAATGAACTCGTCTCCAAGAACATACAACGTACTTCCCTTGTATGCTCTGAAGAACTTCAGATACCCCGCGTGCGGCACCGGTACATACGCGACTAATACAACATCACTGTTTCTCGATTTCATCTCGCACCTCCTTCAGAGCAGTTAAGAGTGCCTTCTCGGCCTTCAAGAGAACGTTTGCGGCGCCATCAAAAGAAAGTCGCCGGATACGCGCCGTTGTGCTCGTCTCCGCCTGTGGCGGAAGATTCACAATGTGTGCGCATTGTTTTTGTATCTTCTCGAGTGCCGGGAGATCTTTGGTGGATTCTGAGATGATTCGTACGTCATGAGCGACAATCTGGAAGAGTTGATCTTCTTCGTATTGCAACGTGAGAATATCAACCGCCCGTAGGTGTCCGAGCATCCTCAGACGTTCGTCTTGTGGGACAACTGGCCGATCCGGACCCTTTCGCAGCTTGGTAAACTCATCAGTGTCTACCCCGACGACCATAATCATATGATCGGTCTCTGGATAGAGTTTGATGGCCTCTTTTTTCCCACGTGCGATGTACTCGGCGTGACCAATGTGAATTAAGTCCCACACCCCAGTTACGAAACAAATCGTACATCCCATCGAACGTAATGACTGAATGAGTTGTAAGAGTATCCCGTGCTCTGGCACGAACCGGTCCTCAAATGTAGCCGTGCCTTTAATAATCCGCGACGCTCTCCGCAGAACCTTATCAGGTTCAACCGCTTGATACATAAGAGAATGTGTCTCCTTTACCTTTTTTGTCATTTCTCACCCTCCCTTTCTATGTTTTATGTGGTTTATTTGTACAGACTGTCTGGCGCAGACTCTACTACCAAGCGAGCCAAATAACAAATGGTGCCAATTTGACATTTGGCGGCATGTGCGAGAAGGTGCAGAAGGAAAATAAATTCACAAGAGGAGGTTTGTATGGATATTGATCTTTCTATCATCGTAGCGATGACACAAGAGCGGGTTATCGGGAACAACGGCAAACTGCCGTGGCAGAAGCTGCCAAGCGATTTGGCTCGATTCAAACAAATCACCACAGAAGCGGGAGTTGTGGTGATGGGACGTAAGACGTATGAGTCAATTCTCCGTCGTAATGCAAGACCGCTTCCTGATCGGAAGCATATTGTGCTTACGAGAAGATATGTTCGTTCCAATCACGACTTAGTGCAGTTTGTTGACTCGATTCAAAAAGCACTTGAGAAAGTTGCCGAACATGGGGGACGTGCTTGTGTAATCGGCGGAGGAGAAATCTTTAATCTTTTTCTACCGATGCAACACGTAAAGAGGTTGTGCCTCACCACCGTTTACGCACCAGAGCTGTGTGGCGACGTGTACTTCCCAGCGATAACGAGCATGGAATGGAAAAGTATAAGAAGCTCTGGCCGGCGCAAGTGGAATCCAAATGATGAATATGAAACGTTATTTGAAACCTATTCGCGTTAGTTGATCAAACAAAAAGGCGCCTCAAAAGCGCCTTTTCTGTTTCTGTGGAAGTCGGACTTCCACAAAGTTAGCCTTATTTTACTGAAATGCCCATGCTTCGTGCTGTGCCCTCGATCGTGCGGGCTGCTGCCTCGGGCGAGCTTGCGTTCATGTCTGGGATCTTCTCCGCGACAATCTCGGCGACCTGCGCCTTCGTCAGTGTGCCCACTTTAGTTTCTTTTGGTTTCATCGAGCCCTTCTCGATACCGAGCGCCTTGAGGATAAGGCGCGAGGCCGGCGGATTCTTCATGATGAAGGTGAAGGTACGATCATCAAAGACCGAGAGCTCAACCGGGATGATGATGCCCATCTTGTCCTTGGTCGCGTCGTTAAACTGGGTCACAAATTGACCAATGTTCACGCCGGCTGGCCCAAGCGCAGTGCCGACAGGAGGCGCAGGCGTAGCCTTGCCGCCCGGGATCTGAAGTTTTATCTTTTTTACTACTTTAGCCATAGTGTCCCCACGCTACCACGGCGTGGAAAAAATTCCAAATCTCAAGCACCAAGCACGAAACAAGTTCAAAATAATAAACACAGGATTAAACTGTAGCTTTTTGCAAAATTGTGCTCAAGATCTTCGTGAGTTCGACTGCTTCTTGTTCCAAATTAGCACGATCTTTTTCAAACTGTTCCGAGACCTCGATTAGTTTCAGCCAGTAGCGGCTCTCCTTTGCTTCTTTGCGTGCGATTTTGACTCGCATCATAAAATCCTTTTTGCTCAACGCCTCATTCGCTTCGATATAATTCGCTCCTACTGATCCTGACGAACGTACTAATTGTTTCCCGTCTTCAATAAGTGCAACTGATTTCGGGAGTGCTTTAACAAGCTTGCGAACATCTTTCGCAAAATCAAGTGTTCGCTCCTCTAAGTCAAATTTCTTTTCAGATTTCATTTTTTGAGCTTTGGCATCATTTATGATTTCGTGCTTGGTGCTTATTTGGGATTTCGAATTTGGTGCTTGGTGCTTAGAATTAGAGTTTCCTTATCTGAAGGAAATCTAATTCTACTGGCGTCTCGCGCCCGAACATCGAGACCATCACCTTCACCTTCCCTCGATCTTCATCAATTTCGCTCACCTTGCCCTCAAGATCCTTGAAGGGACCATCGGCGATAACGACCGGATCCTCTTTGACGAGGTCAATACGATGCTTGGGCGCCTCGGCTGTCATACGCTTCATCAGGGATGTCACTTCAGACTCCTCCATAGGGACGGGTGTGTTGCCCGCGCCGACAAAGCCTGTCACGCGCGGAGTATTGCGCACCACGAACCACGAATCATCATCAACAATCATCCGCACGAGAATATATCCTGGGTATATTTTCTCTTCTTCAACAATGCGCTTGCCTCCCTTCACGCGAATCTTCTTTTCGGTTGGGACAATGACATCAAAAATCTTCTCCTCCATACCGAGAGACTCAATGCGCTGCTTCAAGTTGCGTTCAACGGCGTTCTCATAACCGGCATACGTATGAATGGTGTACCAGCGCGCATCTGATTCGTTTTGTACAACTTCATCACGAACCTCCTTTTTCACTGAGGGCGCAATATCTGCCATGCCAACTTCATCAGGCATCTCCATCTCTTCTCGCGGTGAGTATTGTTCATCCATATAAGAAAAGTTAGCCGATAATGGCGCGACTCACTCCCAAACCGAAGATGTAGTCGAGCAACCCCACAAGAAGAGCGATGACCGCCGCGATAAAAATGACCACGAGTGTATGCGCGATCGCTGTGTGCCGTGTCGGCCAGACGATATGCGTGAATTCTTCGCGAACATGCTTCAGATAGGTGAAGAGTGATGTCATAGCAAGTGTTTGGTAAATAAAAAAGCCCTGCGGGCTCTGTATTTCAAGAGCATACTACAGCACAAAGTGTACGTCAACGGTCGTCCACAAGGTGACACCCCCAGCAATCAAGGTGACTCCTCACGGAGGGAGGTGTCTCCTTGCTTGCTGCTAGCGAATCTCGTAGGTGATAGAGACTGATGCGTTGTAGGTGTTCTCACCTACCGGAACATTTGGTGCAGATTCTGCTTTCGTACTCGACACGCCCATGCCAAGACCGTACATCGGATAAGCGTAGCCGCCCGATGACTCGCTGAAGTTCACTATTTTGCCGAGAGAAACACCGAGCTGCTTTGAGAGAAGTTTCGCCTGCGTCTTTGCTTTGGTAATCGCATCGGCGCGCGCGGCATCGTAGCCGGCAGTTGAGTCATCGAGCGCAAAAGCAGGGCCATTTACATTCTGTACTTCAAGTTTCCCGAGTCCGCCCAACATTTCGCCAACCTTCGTGAGGTCACGCATGGTCACTTGAATTGTTTCAGAGACTTGATAGCCCGTTATCTTCGGTGTACCGGTATATGTCGGACAAAGCATTCCAGGCTGGCACGGATTTGGATACGAATACTGTGGACTGATGTTGTACGAGAGTGTTTTTACATCTTTGTCTGCAACACCCTGCTCTTTTACAAACGCGATTGCGGCATTTGCTTGTTTGGTGGTGGCGTCTTGCGCATCTGCAACAGTGACCTTCGTATTATCAACGGTGAAAGAAATACGCGCGACATCCGGCGGGAGTGTCGCCTGGCCATCGCCCTGTACCGTAATGGTGTCGGTCGCCGGTACACCCGAGCGACCAATGTTCCCCAAAGTATTCATCGTCTGTGCGAGCAAGAAGAGTGCAAGTATCACGATCGTGCTTATAAATGCGACACGTGCAACACCATTATCACAGATCTTACAAAAAGGGTTGTCATTCATGGCAAAATGGTTATTGAGTAACTGCCAAAACTATAGCACTTTACCCCTGCCCTTGCAGGGTCGCGAGGAGCTTCTCGAGTGCCGCAGCTGCAGGAAGAGTTGAAACGTTAAGGTTCGGATTGGTCCAATCAGCTCCTCGGTCAATCGCGTCAAAGCGGAGTACGTCAGTGCTGCGAGCGAGATAATACGCCGTATCAATAACTCCCTCGAAGCGTTCTATCGCGACGACCGTGAAGCGATACGATCCGAGAGTTTTGGAAGAAAATGAAGTCGCACCGACTGGCGCTCCAGAGGCGCCACCAATAGCTGTCTGTTTGATGGTCGCAAGCGCGGTTGAAGATGCTTGAATCGCAAAGCGACGTATTGTGATATCAGCAGTTGAAGAAGCTGTCGGTATTGGCATCTGATACGCGGCGACGCTTGCAGAATCTGGCAATGACGCAATCACAAAGCCTGCTGGAACTGCAAACGAAATGCCGATATTAGAAAATGAAACATTTGGCGGCGGGCATACTGGAAATGTGCAGGATGAGCCAACACGCGATACCGAAGTGCCGTCAGGACACACAAGCGCGTCCATCGGGCACACTATCGGCTGCGAAGGGTGCTCAAGCACATTGCGGTATATGAGCCCGCCAGCCACCACAACAGCTGTGAGAAAAACACCGAAAAAGAAGTTTTTCATCTTCAAATAGTATCACGCTCACTCGCTTTTATAACCATCTCCATTTCGGGAAGTATGGCACCGCTTTTCATTTTCAGTCTTTCATTTGAAAATCTTTTGCCAGAGTCTTTAAAACCAAGCTTTTCATAAAACTCTATTGCATTGGCGTTATAGATCGCGACTTCGACGGTAATATCTTTTTTTGGATCAAAAAACTTTAGAGCTTCTTTCCAAAAACTATTACCAAGTCCTTGCCCTTGATATTCAGGAAGAATGTAAATTGCCTGCAGATTATTTTTATCTGTATGTTTGACTGCACGACACACTCCAACAATTTTGTCGCCATCTTTCGCGGTGAGAAGTAATTCGTTATCTGGAGCGTTTCTGATTCTGCTGCCATCTGCTTTATTTCTGTCTTTCCATCGGTCTTCAATGTCATCAACGGTTATGCCGAACTCTTCATTGGGATATGTCGCGAGCCATGTTTTGTAAAATACCTCCCCTACTCCAAGAGCGTCTTCTGGAACGGCTTTTTGGATTGTCATCATTGGGGTGGTCGATGGGTCACGATCCCACAACCTTCTGCTCCACAAGCAGATGCTCTACCAATTGAGCTACGACCACCATGTGCGCACAGAGTTTTTATAACACAAATATCGAAAGAATGCCTTAGTAGCGCGGGTTTTCTTCTGGCACGCCCGCGAGATGATTCGCGATGCGAGCGAGAGCGAAGAGGAGCGACGAGAGGCGGTTCATATATGCCAAAGTGCCGCTCGATAGAGTGACTGCTTTTGCGTCTTTGGCGGCAATTAACGCGCGTTCAGCACGGCGTGCGAGCGTGCGCGCGACATCAAGAAGAGCAGAGAGTTCAGTCCCACCGGCAATAGAGAAGCCAGTGATTGGCGGAATTTCTTTTTCTATTTCGCCTATTAGTTTTTCAACACCGATTATCGCGTCCTCCCCTATTTTCTTACCGGCTCCTGCAACTTCTGCCTGAATGATAAAAAGATTTTCTTGTATTTCGCGAATCGCTAAAGCGATTCGCGGTTCTCCTGCCGCTTTTATTTTCACCAATCCCAAAAACGCATTTAATTCATCAAGCGCGCCCAGCGCCTCTGGCACTTCAGATGACTTTGATACCCGCTGCTGATCGCAGTTAAATAATTTCGTCTTCCCATCATCGCCGGTGCCGGTGTAGAGCATGAGACAATACTATCAGTTGTTCAAGAAACAACGGAGCCCCGATTCTGCATTATGCAGAACCGGGGCTTTTTTACTGCAGGCTTTCTCCTGCGGGACAAGAACTGGTTTCTGGTTTTTTCGTTTTTAACTTCGGCAAACGAATGCTGCCGTTCACGAATCCCTCCGGCAAAGCGACCCATCGCCGATCAAGTTCCTTACCCTCAAATTTGATGAAAAGAACTGCGATAGTAGATAGGTGCATGTTACAGATCTTTGCCAACTGTTCCCGAAAAACGAAATTTAACAGTCTCACTTTTTCAAAGTCGGCCACAGCTTCATAGTGCAGGATTGTGCGAGCCGAATCTTCCGCAGGCGGAGTTACTCCAATCCAGCGGCCAAAAAGCTTTTCGTCAATGTACACATTCAAAAGACCGAAAAGTTGCTTGAAAATAATTTCCACATGCTCGAGGCTACCTTCAACATAAACCCCGGAACGTGGACTGGAAAATTCAAGCGGTGAAGAAACAATTAAATCACTTTCTGGGAAGACTCCCTCTAAAACAATTGCTGATTCATCTACACTACCCTGAAAATCTCTCATTCGTCACCTCCTTTGTTGAAGTACAAAGACCTTTTCCATCTTTCTTTTCTTTTGTCTGTCATACCAGACCAGCCGCAGGAACACAAGTTCTGCAACACGATTTAGTTTTAGTGCCCAGGAGAGGACTTGAACCTCCACGGTCTTGCGACCACAGCCACCTCAAGGCTGCGCGGGTACCAATTGCGCCACCTGGGCATTACTTCGTCAATTTCTTTCTACGCGAAAGCAATGACTCCCCTACTATACGCAAAGCGCGCGCTATTTTCAATCTTTTGCGAGATAGGTGTATCAAGCAAGAAGTGGAGTACATGGCGTTCATAACTAGCAGTGATTCTCTTTTTGCAAACCTTAGATTAAATATTGGATTCCGATCTTCTCTATTTTCTCCCATTTTTGATATGTGCCCGTCTACACTAAGTAGACGATGAAGTGTTTCTCTCAACCAATCGATGTGCAATGAACTTGCAGAAGTTATACTGACGTAATACATAAAGCTCGATTTCCAACGTGGGTCAAAATAACTGTAAAAGGAGCCATCGCCATCGAAGCTGCCACGCAAGAAGTCGAAAAAGTATTTGTCTGGTATAGCGAGTACTCCAATTGTTTTAGACTTGTTCTGTGTAAGTCCTATTTCAAGTAAAAAGTTATAGAAAACGACATCGCCCCACTGCACTCTGTGATAAAGCCGGTTTTTCATTCTAGCACCTGCTCGATGGATACCAATTTTTACTTTAAGTCCGAGCGCTTTCTTAAGATTTTTAATCTGCTCAAGATCTTTAGAAACGAATAATAAATGTCTACCATCATTTGAGAGACAACCGTCAGTCGCAATAAGCCCGATCGCGTACGCCAATTCTGGCGACCAGATTACTTCCCTTCTCCTAGGCTTTGGTCCACGCAACCCCATACCTCAAGTATAAGCGTATACCAATAATATATAAAGAAAAATCGAGTGGATAACTCGATTTTTTTGTCTGTAAATTTATGCCGCGACTTCTTCTGTTTGTTCAGCGACCGGAACTTCAGCTTCTGCTACTGCAACATCTTCAACGGCTTCTGGAACTACCTCTTCTGCAACAGAAGGCATTGCCTCATCACTCTTCATGTTGAGCATGCGCGCGTTGCGGAGCTGGCGACGCACCGCCTTGGCTGCCTTCTCGCGGATGAAGTAGAGCTTGGCGCGGCGCACCTTCGAGCGCTTCACGATCTCGATCGAGTCGATCATCGGGGAGTAAAGTGGGAAGGTCTTCTCAACTCCAACACCCGAAAGAACTGCACGAACGGTGAATGATGCTCCCGCTTCTGTGCCGTGCTTCACTGCCATAACGAGTCCAACATAATCCTGCTTGCGAGCATTCTTGATGGTCTTCTCCTTCTTGTCGGTGCCGCGACCCTTCTTGAGCTCAATGATGTTCTGAGTGACACGTACCGTATCACCCGCGCGAAGCCCGAGCTTCGCGCGTCCCTCTACATTGACTGTCGTTATAACCTTCTCCATGTGCTGCGCACACTACCACGTCCTCTTAAATTGAGCAAAAGCTGGTGCTAGATCTGGTGGAATGGGAGCTTCTATTTGCACACGATCGCCCGAGGGCAGCGGCAAATCAATCATGTGCGCATGGAGACCTAATCTGGTAATTCCTAGCGCCAGCTCTCGCTTTGGTGAGTAGAGCCGGTCGCCGATGATTGGATGATTAATCGCTTTCAGGTGGACACGGATCTGATGCGTCCTGCCTGTTTCTGGTTGTACTTTCAGTAGTGAATACTCACCTGCTTCGCCAATCACTTCATAGCGAGTAAGTGACTCGCGCAGGTGCCCTTTCGCTTTTGGCTGTGCACTTCGAAGACGAAAGTCTTTGCGTGAGCGACCAATGTCAAAATCTATTATTCCTTTCTTTTCTTTTGGCACGCCATACACGAACGCGAGATACGTCTTCTTCACTTCCCTATCGTGAAATGCTTTGCGCAAGAAGTCGTACGCCTTTTCATTTTTTGCAAACACCAAGACACCCGACGTATCTCTATCCAGTCGATGCACGTATGGCTTTTCTAATTTTACTTCTATATATTTTTCTTTAAACCAATCCTCTGCTGTTTCTTCTTTTGTCCTCCCATCAGAGTGCGTGACCAGTCCTGCGGGCTTGTTGACCGCAACAACATCATTATCTTCATAGAGAATGGGGAGATTCATATTTTGTGGGCGATACAGGACTCGAACCTGTGACCTTCGAGGTGTAAACTCGTTGCTCTACCAGCTGAGCTAATCGCCCGTGGGCGCGGAGAGATTTGAACTCTCAAGGGTTGCCCCATACGCTTCTGAGACGTACGCGTATACCAGTTCCGCCACGTGCCCGTGCCCCGAGTAGGAATCGGACCTACATAACCGGCTTAGAAGTCCGGTGTTCTATCCATTGAACTATCAGGGCGTAACTTAACACTATCGTATATTAGGGTTACTACCAAGCGAGCCGAGTGACGAACAAATTCTTATTTGATTCGTCCGAGGCAAGCGCAGGGAGAAAGCGTGCAAGCAACGCTTATTGCGAAGGGTCGACGAAACGATACGTGCCTGTTTCGTATTTCATCTCCTCATTAGCACGCTCATCAAAAATGGTGTGAATGGTATCAAGCGCAGTTTGGTTGAAAACAGGTGATGTACTGGTTGCGGTAACGCCTATAACACCGCCTGTCGCAACGGTGTTGAAGGCCCATATGTTCCAAACAATGATGCTCACAAGAGCTATTGCAGACAGTGTGAGCATGACCATCCAATCGCGTATCGGATCGAGCGGTCGATGATGCAGATGCTTCAAAAAAGAATTGATGGTTGCAAGAATAGTCATGGGGTACTTGTGGCGGCATGTATCGAACCGACCAAAAGTTTGAGATCGGCCTGCCATATGCTCTTATCACCTTGCGAGAGTGAAAGTTCTGATATCGAAATATAGTATGGAGCGTACTCAATGATACCAATCGTACGCATCACTGCACCAAATGATCCGTTGATAGTAAGAGAGAGTAGAAAGGTTGGCTGTGCCCCAGTGCCTGTGGAGACAGAACGAACACTTACCGTAGTCCCTTGTTTCTCCCCTTGTGTCTCAAGCCCGTCAATGAAGGCGACTACTTCAGTATCGGGAATAAAGTGGCTTTGAATCATAGCCTCATCCCCGGCAATTTCAGAAAGTGTCGCTCGTGTAGAAGCAACACGATCCGCGGTCGCGGTCTTCGCAACGATTTGATTTTGTATGTCCGCAACTGCAGTGCTCTTGGCAACAATGGCTGCATACCAGAATCCATAACATGCAAAAGCGGCAGTGGTTACTGCAAGTGCAATGACGAGATTGAGAACGTGCGATTTCATGGCGCGAGAGTCATGGCGATAGTAAACGCAATATTACTGTCCTTGGCGTATGCAGAAACTGGTAGATCAGCTGAACGAGCAAAAGATGCCCCAGAGAGCGCAAGTTGGTAGTTGCGCAATGCATCACGCGTCATGGCATTGCCAGAAATCTTCAAGGTGCCCAGATTTTTACCTGCAGCAGACGAATACGCGAAACTAGAAAGAGTGATTCCGGGGCGTGATATGGCGAGCACCGCACGAACAATTTCGCTTATTGATTGTGTTTCGGCGAGAGTTGTCAGGGTAGCAGCATTTTTTGATAGTAAAGAGAGTTGATTAGAAAGTGTTGCGTCATCAGAAGAAGAAATGGTGGATCCAATATTTGCAAGTCGAACTTCTTTCGCGCGAGCACTCTCAGTGAGAAATACGTATGTCGGCACGAGTAGTACCGCTGCTGAGAGAGTAAGTAGGACGATGAGCGAAAGAGAAACAACGCTGAGACGCATGAAGTACTCGCGGCGAAGTAGCTGCTGCCGCTCAAGAGGAAGTAGGTTGGTGAGTTCGCTATGCATGGCGTGTGGTGTGATCGTGGAGTGCAAGACCTATCGACGTTGCATACGCGAGCGCCTCGGTGAAGTCGAGTGAAGGAATCCATGTATCGCGTGAAGCCAAATTTGTGAACACGTCTCCGATAACGACAGGGATTTGCAGTGCCCCCTCAAGATATTCAGGAAGCCCCCGTACCGAAGCATTGCCACCGACAAGAATCGCGCGTGACACTGGTTCATGAGCTCCCTGTAATGCAGCTTTTTTCTGCCAATAGTCGAGTCGGCTTGAGATCTCGTCACGAATCGCAGAAACCGTCGAAAGCATAGTAGCGAGATAATCTTCATTTCCTTGTACGGGGACAATGCCACGATCAGCTTTTACCTTACGTGCCTCAGCTTCGGTTACCCCGAAGTGTTTCTGCACAGCGAGTGTTAGCGCGTGACCGCCGATGCCGATTGTTGTGGCAAAACGCGGTACACGCGCTTCAACAACGGCTAACTTCGTCGTCGTCTTGCCGATATCAATAATGAGCACAGTAGAAGAGTCTTCATGAGGTAGGAGAGCGCGTGCCATAGCAAACGTCTCCCCCTCAAGAACATGTGTCTGAATGTGTACACTATCGAAGACCGAAAGAGTGTCGTTGATAATACGGCGAGCAAAGCCGACACCAGCGACGAACACTCCGTTATCTCCTCGCCCGACTTCAACAATGTCGAACTCTGTCTCCTGCGGTGGTAACGGTATAAGCTCGTCAAGTTGCTGTTCAATCGCAATACGCCACTCGTGTTTATCAACACCATTGACGGTGGCCTCAAAGAGGAACGATTTTGATTCTGACAATGCTACATTGGCATCAGATATACCGGCGGTTTTTGCAGCAGTGGCAAGTGCGCTAGAGACAGCAGCACGATCAACGATTTCGCCATCGGCGAATGCACCAGGAGGTAACTTTACTTCAGAATAATTCGCGAGCGTGAGGCCGTGCATCCCTTCAACAAGACGCACTGCCTTCACCCCGCTCGTAGAAAGATCTATGCCAGAGAGCGGAGGTGCAAGATAGCGTGGTGGTGCGAAGGCAGCATGAAGACGTTCCTTAAAAACAGAAGACATAACTAGAGTATAGCGCGACCGCGGAGCGGTCGCGCCTGTTTCACCTCATCAGTGTGCACTGGTGCCCGGAGGGACTTCTCTGTCAGGCGTCACGAATGCAAATGACTCACCTTCTCCAACCGCAAAAAGCATTCCGTTTGATTCAAATCCACGTATCGTACGCGGTTCAAGATTCGTGACAAAAGAAAGTTGCCGTCCAACCAGTGATTCGGGCTCTGACACGTAAGCAGCAATGCCAGAAATAATCTGGCGTGGGCTCTCCTCACCAAAATCAACCATGAGCCGAAGCAGTTTGTCGGTATCTGGCACGCGCTCAGCAGAGCGCACGGTGCCAATCTTCACTTCTATCTTACCGAATTCCTCAATTGAAATCTTTGGTTTATCCATAGCGTAAGGTGTTTCCTTACGAAGTAAGGTGACACCTTACGCCTGCAAAAGCAAGCACGAACAAGGAGACACCTCTCTCCGCGAGGAGTCACCTTATTCGTGTCTCCTTGCGCTTCTCGTGAGATAACTAGTAAGAATGAGTGCGGCGGCCGAGGCGTCCACGTCTCTGTGCTGTTTGGGTGAACGTGACTTTCTATCTTTTCCGCCGAGGGCGGACCAGCCTCCGGCTGGTTCTGGGGCACGCCGCGCCTCAGCACTCGTAAACACTTCTGATTCAAAGAAAACTGGCAGATCGGCACGCGCCGTAATCTGCTCGCCAAACACGCGCGCATCTTCCGCAATCACGTTCTCACTGCCGTCAAGATTCCGCGAATCCCCAACAACCACCGCGCCGACATGTTCTCTGGCGATAAGCGTACACACCTCATCAACAAGACGTGGTGTATTCGGCACAATAGAGTACGGGAAGCCCATCGCGCCAGATTCATCTGAGAGAGCGAGCCCGATCTTCTTGCTCCCGTAATCCACTCCAAGGTATCGCATGATACAGAGTGTGTGGTATAATCGACGTATATGCAACCATTCACACCGTTTTATTCCCCATTCACACCGCAGATGGCACTTATCCTCGTTCCTGTTATCCTTGTTGTTGTACTCTGGACTGTTGTTTTGAAAGGTTATTCTCTCTGGAATGCTGCACGCGCCGGCCAGAAGTGGTGGTTCATTGCCCTCCTCGTCATCAACACTCTCGGCATCCTTGAGATTATTTATCTCCTCTGGTATCGTCCAAAATCTTCTGCCACATCTCCGTCGAACGAAGCTGCTCCGGTGCACACGTCATCACCGGTGCAGTAAACAGGTTTCTGGAGGAGTCGCATAGTGGTCTAGTGCAGCGGTCTTGAAAACCGCCATGTCGAAAGGCATCGTGGGTTCGAATCCCACCTCCTCCGCTTTTGTTTTTATTTCTTCGGCAAGATATTCCAGAGGTTTGGCACAATCGTATCATTTCCACCCTAGTTATTAGTAGAGATTGCTTGCGCTGAGGTTTAAAATGCGTTACATAAAATGAATAATGAAAAAGCAATTTGCTCACAAGATTCTGGTGATCGGCTATGGCTCGGTCTCTCAATGCACTCTTCCAATTCTGTTGGAAAAAATCGACGTGCCGCCCGCTCAGGTAACCATTCTTGATTTTGAAGATAAATCAGCAGCTCTTAAAAAATATACTGACCAGGGATTGCATTTTGTGCATGAAAAAATTACCCCAGAAAATTTGGGTCAGGTTTTATCCGCACACGTAGACGAGGGCGGCCTACTTATTGATTTGGCATGGAATATTGGGTGCAACGACATTATCCAGTGGTGTCACGACCATGGCGTGCTCTACATGAACACCTCAGTTGAGGTGTGGGACTCGAAGGGGGAGGTCTTTACCAAAAGCCCATTCGAGAAGTCCTTGTATTGGCGACAGATGCAGTTGCAAGAGCTCTCACGCGAATGGAAGAATGCGCCAACCGCAGTGGTTGATCATGGCGCTAATCCGGGTCTTATTTCTCATTTTGTAAAACAGGGCCTCTTGGATATCACGGCGCGTATGATTGCTGACAAAAAAGTTTCTCCTGAAGATGCAGGTGAGTTGCGTGCTCTTGCAAATAACAAGAACTTCGCTGAGCTCAGTAAAAAATTAGGGGTCAAAGTTATTCATTGCAGCGAACGAGATACGCAAATCACCAATCGACCAAAGGAGGTGGATGAATTTGTAGGTACCTGGAGCATTGAAGGACTCCGCGAAGAAGGAACTGCCCCGGCGGAGATGGGTTGGGGTACTCATGAGCAAACACTCCCCGCTCTGGCACACGTTCCTCCGTATGGACCTAAAAATCAAATTGCTTTGGCTCAAATGGGCATAAATACCTTGGTGAGATCGTGGATACCCGATCAGGAGATTGTCGGTATGGTGATCCGCCACGGTGAGGCGTTCGGCATTTCTGACCGCCTGACTGTTTGGGAAAATGAAGAGGCGATATACCGACCGACGGTGCACTATGCCTATATGCCCTGCCACGAGACTATCTCTTCACTCTATGAATTGCGCGCCCGCAATTATGAGCTCCCGCCAAAACTGCGGATTATGGGAGATGAAATTACTTCAGGTGCCGATACTCTTGGGGCGCTCATTATGGGTCACCCCTATGGCTCTTGGTGGACCGGGAGCGCTCTCTCTATCGATCAAGCACGAGTGCTTGCGCCAGGCCAAAATGCCACCACCCTGCAAGTGGCGATTAGTATTGTGGCGGCGGCGCTCTGGATGATTGATAACCCACGAGCGGGCGTGAACCTCCCCGATGATTTACCGCATGATTTTGTATTGACTATTGCCAAACCCTATCTTGGAGACTTTATTTCTACCGCATCTGATTGGACACCGCTAAAAAATCGCACTGTCTACTTTAAAGAAAATCCAGCGAGCAAGGCGAATCCTGATCCGTGGCAATTTGAAAACTTCCTTCTCTTACCCTAAACGCAACAATCACCATGACTGAACAACGAAAAAAATTGTTACAGAAAATTGCTGCCGAACATGGCACGCCAGTCCTTGTCGTTGACCATGAAAAAATTAGAGAAAATTACCGAGAATTCAAGGAAAAATTGCCGGATGTTCAGGCATATTTTGCCGTCAAAGCTAATTCTCTTCCTGAGATCGTCAAAACCTTGTATGACCTGGGCTCCAGTTTTGACGTGGCTTCTTTTGCAGAATTTAAACTCGTCTATGAAAATATCAAAGATTTTTCTGAAAAAGAACGGCAGGACTTTATCTGGGATAAAATTATTTATGCCAATACTATCAAGCCGTCTAAAATCCTGAAAAAATTAAACCCATATAAAATCCTCGTTACGTTTGACAATGTTGAAGAACTTAAAAAGATAAAGCAGTATGCCCCCGATGCTGGCCTGATTTTGCGTATTCGCGTGCCCAACACAGGCTCTATGGTAGAGCTTTCTTCAAAGTTTGGTGTCCACCCAGGAGAAGCAATTGATCTGCTGGCAGGGGCTGTCGAGAGGGGGCTGACGGTTGAGGGGATAAGCTTCCACGTGGGTAGCCAGTGCTGCAATTTTGATAATTATTCACAGGCCTTGAACTTTGCCTTCTCTATTTTTGAAGAGGCACGATTAAGAAACTACTCAATAGGATTTACTGACAAAGAGGGACGGAAAATTAAAGTCCTCGATATCGGCGGCGGCTTCCCTGTTAAATATACGCCGGATGTAAAATCGTTTGCGGTTTTGGCTAAAAAATTGAATTCTGAAATAAAGCGCCGGTTCGCCAATGACAACATTCAAATTATCGCCGAGCCAGGTCGTTTTATGGTGGCGACCGCATGCACCGTCGTGACTAAAATCATCGGTAAAGCCATCCGTGACGGGAAGACGTGTTATTACTTGGATGATGGTGTGTACCACACCTTTTCTGGGCAGATTTTTGATCATCAGCACTACCCGCTTCACGCCTTTAAAGAGGGTGAGGAAAAAATGTGCGCCACCTTCGGCCCAACCTGCGATGCACTCGACACCATTTCTCTCTCCGATGAGTTGCCTGAGGATTTGCAGATTGAGGATTTGCTCTATGCTGAAAATATCGGGGCGTATTCAAATGCCTCTGCGACATCCTTTAACGGTTTCAAACCAGCCAAGATAGTACATATCAATAGAGAGCCGGTACCGACACAGTAACCGTGTGTGCAGTGATATACTTTCCCCATGCCCCGCACCGCACTCGTAGAATGGGAAGGGAGAGAATACGACCATGTGCCGAAGAGTGCTGATTGGTACTGGGTACTCGGTATCATCGCTGCAGCGATAGCAATCGCGACGATACTCTTCGGCAACTATCTGCTCGCCTTCTTGGTCATCGTTGCTGCTGCCACCATCGCACTCCATGCGGCTAAACAGCCGCCCCTGCACCGCTTTCGCCTCGTTGAGCAGGGATTGTTTATTGGAGATGATCTCCACTCCTTTGACCATATGATCTCCTTTTCGATCCTTGAAGATATCGAGGGCGAATTGCCGCCCCTGCTCTCTATCAAGAATGAGACGTGGTTTTCGCCGCATCTCGTCATCCCACTTGAAGGGGTCGATGCTGAGTCGGTATATCTGCACTTCATCCAACACGTTGAGGAAAGCGAACACACACACTCTTTCATCGATCTAGTGGCGGCCTGGCTCGGATTCTAACTTATCCACAACATGAGGACCGCCTGATGCTAGCTTCTGAAAAAGCAAAAAGGTATTGATACGGTTACCAATCAAGGATAAAAACGTCCAAAAATCGCTCCTTGCCATGTTGTACTGGGCAGAGGGAGCAAAAGCTCAAATGAAGTTCGTAAATACGGATCCTGCGTTGGCAAAATTATATTTAACACTCCTACGATCATCGTATTCATTAGATGAAAGTAAGATCCGTGTCCGTTTACACCTCCATTATTATCATAAACATCGTGAATCAATTGCCTTCTGGTCAAAGCTTCTCGGGGTACCAGAGTCGCAATTTGGTAAAATCTATGTTAAAAAGCGAAGTGTGCTGAAGCGTTTTCGGAAAAACTTTCGAGGCATCTGTTCTATCGTCTATTCCGGTAGTTCGATACTAAGAGAGCTTCTCTCACTCGGACAACAGATTGCACAGAAGTACGAAGAGTAAATACCGCCCCTGTCGTTCAACGGATCAGGACGCGACCTTGCGGAGGTCGTAATCGAGGTTCGATTCCTCGTGGGGGCACAGAAATAGAAAACACCGCCTGCGCGGTGTTTTCTATTTCTGTGCCGGTCGGAGCGATGTTCAGCTAGCAAGCTGAGCCGCGAGACGGGGTCGAGGAAATTCAATTGCGACGGCGATTGAATTATCAGTGACCACAAACTGGTGTAGTATCGGTTGAGGAATGCCCTCGTATCTTCTCGGATTCGATACGAGGGCTCGTTCGGAGAACAAGAATCCGAGGACGCATTCTTGTTTCCTCGCTTCGCCCTCGTAGTTGAATGGATACAATATCTCCCTCCGAAGGAGGTGGTACAGGTTCGATTCCTGTCGAGGGCACTTTTTGAGTTTACGCTTGTGCGCGTTTGATTGAGGCGGCGAGACGCGCCTTCTTGCGATCTGCGGTGTTGCTCTTGATGATCCCACTCTTGCAGGCCTTGTCGATTGCCTTATAGGCTGCGGGGAGGAGCTTTTCTGCACCCTTCACATCCTTGGCAGCAAGCGCTTTGGTGAACGACTTAGTCGTGTCATGAAGCGCCCCCTTGCGACGCAGGTTAAAGACATGCTTCCGCCCCGAGGAGCGGATCGCCTTCTTTGCTGAACTGGTAATTGCCATATAAATAGGTTGTAGGCTGTAGCTTATAGGTTGTAGTCAGAAAATGCAACTGATTGCAGTTTATGTGTGTTGCCATGACTCAAGAGGCCGAGATATGACTGCACTGTTTCTTTCCTACTTTTCGTTTCTATAATACGCCGGAACATCCGCTTTTTGGTAGAGGTGCGTAAAACGCGATGGTCTGGAAAATGCACCCAGCCGAGGAAATCAATGCCGGATGCAAGCGTGTTGATAGAGACCTTACCTGGATGTAACTCAAGAGCGAGATGGTCATGTAGAAAATTATGAATAAGGGGCAAAAGTGAGGTAAGAAATGAACGGTCGGATGATAAAAATACAAAGTCATCAGCGTAGCGAATATAATGCTTTGCTTTTAGCTCATGTTTAACAAACTGATCAAACTTGTTCATATAGATGTTTACGAGGAGTTGTGAGGTGAGGTTCCCGAGTGGTAGACCCTTCCCTTTTTCAGTACTTGAGAAACTCGTGATGACTTTCTCAACAAGCTGGACAATGCGTTCGTCTGATATTCGCTGTTTAAGAATCTGTATGAGTTTGGCTTGATCGATAGATGCGAAGAATTTTCTGATATCGCACTTCAACACCCAACAGGTGCGCGTATTATTTTTAGAAACCTTGCGCGCAAAGGCTCTGAAGCGGTTCATCGCCTTATGTGTCCCCTTCTCTCTTCGGCATGAATACGAATCGCTGATGAACGTTTTGTCAAAAAATGGATAGAGTTGACGATAAAGAGCGTGGTGTACCAGTCGGTCACGCACACTCGCTTTATGAATGTCGCGCGGCTTGGGGTCGCTGATCTTGAAATGGTGATAGCCGCCATGTTGATAGGTGCCTGCCACGAGTTCTTGGTGCAGTTCTAAAACGTTATGCATCAAATATCTTTCAAATTCTTGTACGTCAGTACGTTTCCTCTTCCCTTTTATAAATTCTCGCCACGCGCCGAGAATATTTTCAACCGAAATGATACTCTCATACGTATGAGTGAATTTCTTCCTAGAAGTAACCCCCCCCCAGAAGCTTTTGCCGGTGATTGAGCGAGCTAAAGTCGCTTACAAAATTTGGCTCGTCGCTCATCGGAAAATGGCGCGTTCAGAGCGCTTCGGTATTGGTGACCGGATCGACAAGCTCTGGCTTAACTTATTAGACGCACTACGTAAAACCGCATACGCATCGATCGACCAAAAATTGCCCCCACTTGAAGAAGCAATTCGTGCTGTTGATGCTGTTCGCTTCTTTATCCAAATCGCGTGGGAATCAGGACTCATGGCGCAGAGCCATTTTATATCACTCGGGAAAGATGTTGAAGAAATAGGACGCATGGTCGGTGGATGGAAGAGAGGTATTATAGCGAAAAACCCGCCTCCAAGTGGAGACGGGAAAAGACGAGAGTTGCGGGAGACGACCTGATTGTCGGCACTCCACCTATTCGGGTTCTCGACCGAATTGGCTTCAACGTTCCACCCGTCGTTGCCGGAGTTCCAGTTCGCGTTCACGGCCCAGAGCACGTTTGTGTGTGATGCCATCCATACCACCACCTCTTGAATACTCTCAAGGTTGTACCTGATTCGGGACATCAAAGTCCACCAACATCGCACACCGATTCTAATCTTTTTTTGGACAATCGTACCCGCGCTCATGGCGAGCATGCTCGACACAATTCTGGAGTACTGATTTCCCAAGGCGCTGTGCGAAGAGCATGCTCGCCGCACCCAAGACATCCTTGTTTTTATTATAACAAAAGACCCTTCGTTTCAATGCCAAAATGGCAAAGATTCAAAGGGTCTAAGGTTCAAAAAGATCAGAGTTGAAAAGAATCAGCGGGAGACGACCTGAAAGTCGGCACCCCACCTACCCGGGCTCTCGACCGAATAGGCTCCAACGACCCACCCGTCGCTGCCGGAGCTCCAGCGCGCGTACACGGCCCAGAGGTTTTCGTTCTTGTCGCGGATATAGACGATATTCGCCCAACCGTTAACGAGGAGTTTTCCTTCTTGGCCGGAGCCCTGCAGCTTCATCAGTTCCCAGAGTTGTGCAAGTGTCGTTTCCGCCGTATCGCCAAGTTCTGTCAGAATCGGGGCGTCCAAAGAGTCTTTCGTTAGCTTCTGGATACGAAGTGTCGCCGAAGCGATACCCCGTTCCGTTTTGCCAAGGAAGTTTTCTTTGAAGTTGGAACCAAGCCATGCGATTTTCACGCCGTCGGTCGTCTTACCTTCGCGGAATTTGTCCTTGACGATGAACGAGGTGACTTCGGAAACGTTGGTCGTGGTGACAAAGTTGAGAAGTTTTTTCGCAATCGGTTCAGAAACCGTAAGCTCATCACGAAGAAATCGTAAAGCCATTTCTTCACCGCCGAGTTTTTTCACGATTGCGTTTAACTGACCAGCCGTAAGGTTTTTCGATGCAAAGTCCATTTTGTTCTCCTTTCGTTGGGCTTATTCGCCCATTAGAATTGTCCTCTCCTCCGAGGTGGAACTATGGCCGTCTGTGGTCATAGCCAGAAAAGGCCGTATTTACAGCGTCTTTTGGCTATGACCACTCGCAAATTAGTGTCAAAGAACTTACTATCTACTAGTATACACGACTCGGCTATTTTGTCAAGTAGCCCAGTAATTCTCCAGAAAGTCAACGTGGGTGATAAGATGAACACATGATTCGGCAGATACGCGGGAAGGTGCTCTCTATAAGTCCGGCCAGCGCGATTGTTGAGGTCGCGGGGCTGGGGGTTGAGGTGCGCATGAATGCTCCCGAGGCGCTCTTGGTGGGGAGTGAAGCGACTCTCGCGACCCACCTCACCATCAAACAAGACGGTGTGGATCTCTATGGGTTCATAGACGCAGCTGATAGAGACTTTTTTGAACTCATACTTTCGGTTTCTGGTGTGGGCCCCAAAACGGCACTCTCGGTGTTGCGCCGAGCGCCGCGCGAGGCGCTTGAGGGTGCTATTAGCAAGCGCGACCTTAATTATCTCACTAAGATTGTCGGGCTCGGCAAGAAAAGCGCAGAGAAAATGTTGGTGGAGCTCGCTGAAAAAGTTGGCCCACGCTCGCATGACAATGCCGACAATGAAGTCTTTGATACCCTCGTCGCGCTCGGCTACACCGAACGCGAGGCGCGCAAAGCACTCCAGGCAATCCCCGATGATGCTGTCGGCAAAGACGTGCGATTAAAGGCAGCGCTCTCTTCTCACTCATGATGCATCTGCGGCGAACACTTCTCACGCCCTATCACTACGCTTTTGCGGCATCGGCCGCACTCAGACATGGTTTCCCTGCAAAAAAATTCACCGTCATCGGCGTGACAGGGACGAAGGGCAAATCTTCAGTTGCAGAGATGCTCCACACCATCCTCACGGCGGCGGGCCATGAGACAGCTCTTGCCAGCACCATTCGTTTCGCAACAGGAAAAGATTCTCGACCAAACCTCTTCAAGATGACGCTGCCAGGACGCGGCTTCATTCAGAAGTTTCTTGCCGAGGCGAGAGGTAAAGGATGCACCCATGCCATTATTGAGATTACAAGTGAAGCCGCCCTGCAATATCGACACCTCGGTCTTGAGCTTGATGCGCTTATTTTCACAAATCTCCAAAAAGAACATTTAGAATCACATGGTTCTATGGAGAAATATTTCAATGCGAAATTTAGAATTGGCCAAGCACTCGTGCACTCGTCAAAGCGTCCGCGCACTATTGTTGCAAATGCAGATGATGCGTATGGTGCGGCATTTCTCGCACTCGATGTAGAAAAAAGAATCCCATTTTCTTTTGCCGATGCAGGAGATGCTCGGGTAAGTGAAGATGGTGTCTCTTTCTCATATAAAGGCGTCCATTTTTCGATCAAGCAACCGGGAAATTTCAGCCTTATGAATGCACTTGCAGCATTAAAGACTGCCGAGGCGCTCGGTGTGCCGCTTGAGACCTGTGCAGAGGCACTGGCTGGGCTCTTGCGCATCGGTGGTCGCGCCGAACGCATTGAGGCAGGGCAAAATTTCATCGCTATTGTTGATTATGCGCACACACCAGATTCGCTTCGCGCACTATATGATGCATTTCAAAAACATAGAAAAATCTGTGTGCTGGGCAACACCGGCGGCGGACGTGACACCTGGAAGCGACCGGAGATGGGTCGCATTGCCGATGAATCATGCGGAAAAGTTATTCTCACCAACGAAGACCCGTATGACGAAGATCCTAAAAAGATTGTTGATGAAATGGCTGGCGGTATGACACGCCCGCCTGAGATCATCATGGATCGCCGCGAAGCGATACGTGCGGCGCTCCGCGCCGCGCTCCCTGGCGATGCTGTCCTCATCACAGGCAAGGGCACAGACCCGTTCATCATGAGTGCGCGCGGCACGAGAATACCTTGGAGCGATGCCGATGTTGTCCGCGAGGAACTTGAAAAGCTAGTTGGCAGCAGGCAGGAGCAGTGAGCTGGAAGTTACCCCTGCCGCCTGCCCCTGCTTTCTGCTACTATTTATTTATGGGTGATATGCACGATGCGTGGTTCTTCATAGGGATCTTCGTTTTCATTTTCCTCATCTGGATTGCAGTCGGTGGTCCGATGCACCCGATAGCTTTTACCGGCCCTACACTTGCTGAGCCACAAGAGTTAGGCGGTGGCACTTACCTACAATTGCCGCGAGCACCGTTTCGCGTTGGCAGTCAAAACGTTTCTCTCCCAGGATCATCTGATGGCGCGAATACTACTGGCTATTCTGGGAATTCAGAACCACTCCCTTCTTTTGTTGGAGGTAGCACATTTGGCAGCCCGTCGATATATCGCAATCTCATTAGCATGAATCACTTTGTTTCTGGTGCGGCATCAGCAAGTGCAGGGAATGAATACATTGAAATAACCGTTGCTCAGAATGCCAGCATGCCGGTCGACCTCTCTGGATGGAAACTTATGAGTGACGCGTCCGGGAATACTTCGGTGATCCCTGAGGGCACTGAGGTTCCGAGATCTGGCACAATAAACGAGTCCCAACACATCGTGCTCACCCCAGGCACCCGCGCGATCATCATCTCTGGGAGATCTCCTATCGGCGCTTCTTTCCGTGAGAATAAATGTATCGGCTATTTCAGCACCTTTCAAACATTCTCTCCGTCATTGCCACAGAACTGCCCCATGCCATCTGACGAACTCGCTTCTTTCTATGGTACCGGTTACATACGCGATTCAGCGTGTATTGAATATGTGAAGACACTTCCGCGCTGCCAGATTGCCATCACACCGCCGATTGGAGCTTCAGGTGTGTGCCAGAACTTCTTGGTGAACTATATGAACTACAATGGGTGTGTTGAGGCTCATAAGAAAGATTCTGACTTCCTCGGCAACACGTGGCGTATCTATCTCGGTAGATCAAACTCGATGTGGCGTACAAAAAATGAATTGGTGAAACTTCTCGACACTGGCGGCAATACGGTGGATGCGTTTGGGTACTAGAAAAAAGAACGTAAAAAGGGTAAGTTGTACCTACGCGCCCATATGGATTACCATACTGTGCGCTCGTTCGGCGAGAAAGAAATTGAGCAAGCTCGTTTCTTTCTGCCTCACTCGCGCCCGTAGCTCAGTTGGTAGAGCAGATCCCTTTTAAGGATAAGGTCCCGCGTTCGAGCCGCGGCGGGCGCACAGAAAATTAAATTGCGAGAGCAAATCTCTCGAGGGAGAGAGGTAAATCCAAACCACCGCGGCGGGAGGTTTGGAGGAGAGAGATGAGAGAAAGCGAGAGAGCGCGAGATTCTTGTGGAGTCCATGCGCGACTACCCTTCTCCATTAAGTCGCGCGCTTTCCAATGCAAGAGGCCATGCAACATCTCGGGCGCATCACCAGCTCGTAATGCTCTGTTAATTTCAAGCCAGAGTTTTTCGTGCGAGCGCGCAGCGAGCGCGTTGACAAGATTTCCGTTAAAACCTCTCGCCTCTTCTCGCGCGGGAGCCTTATTGAATTCGTAAGAAAGTTTTGCTTTTGCAAGCATCTTTTTTGCTTTTGCTGCCGCGAGCTTTGGCGCGAGGATGATAATTGCATTATCAGAGGCGGAAAGTGCATCAAGATGCTCTTCAATAATGTCTTCTGAATTTTGGGACATCGTAAGTCCCTCATCTGATGAGGGACTTACGATGTCCTTCACATTATGGAAAGGATCGTCAATCAATATTAAAAGTCGCTTTACAAAGAGTCCTCCAGAGAGAGCAGCATCTTCAAGTGCTGCGTCAGTGAGCTCTTCGCGCGCAAGGCGTACATATGCGAGGTTCGGTTCTTTCTTTCTTGCAGCCGCAACCCAATCAAACGCTTTTGTGCGCACCTTCTCACTATCACTGCCGTAAAAAAGATAAATCATGTTAATGAACCCCAGTTTGGGCCTGATTTCATCGTTGCAACAATCGGCACACCGTTTGTTTCTTTGATTGAAAGCATAGACTCCATTATTTTTTTAATCTGCGCGCCAATCTCATCTTTTTGACTATCGTGAATCTCGTACACTAATTCATCGTGCACAGAAAGGAGGAGGTGCGCATCTTCAGTCCAACTATTCTTTTCAAGCATCTTGTGTACTTCTACCATCGCGAGCTTAATCATATCTGCCGACGTCCCTTGTATTGGCGCGTTAATCGCCATGCGCTCGGCCTGCGCGCGCACATACGGCAGAGATGACTTCATCTCTTGGAACTGCCTACGACGGCCAAATAGGGTCTCAGTATAACCATGCTTACGCGCAAATCCTTTCGTGCTTTCAAGATATTCTGCAAGTGTTTTGAAGGTGGTGAAATAATCTTCAAGATACTGGTGAGCTTCGGCAGTAGTCGAACCGAGCTGTGCGCGAAGTGCATTTACTCCCATGCCGTAGAGAATGCCGAAGTTGATCACCTTGGCGCGGCGACGCATCTCTGCATAAACTTTTTCTGGCGCAACACGGAAGACGCGCGCCGCAACCTCAGTGTGTACATCCCTGCCGGTGCGGAATATCTCGCAAAGCTTTTCATCCCCCGAGAGAATTGCGGCGAGCCGCAATTCTATTTGCGAATAATCAATTGAGACAAGCGTGAATCCATTCGTCGCAACAAATGCGTGGCGTATCGCCTGCCCGCGCTCTGAACGCAGAGGGATATTCTGAAGGTTCGGATTCTGACTTGCCATGCGTCCGGTAACCGCGCCGGTCTGAATAAACTCCGCGTGGAGGCGATTCTCCGCGTCGAGCATCGGCGGCAGATTCTTAATATAGGTTGAAAGCAATTTTTTCAACTCGCGGTATTCAAGAATGTCGCTGATAATCGGGTGCATCTCGCGCATTTTCTCAAGCTCGCTTTCGCGTGTTGAACGCTGACCGCCGGCTGTTTTCTTTTGTCTCTCTGGAATAATTTTCAACTCGTCAAACAGCACTTCTCCGAGTTGTTTCGGCGAGTTGATATTAAATTCGCGTCCGGCGTCTTTATAAATGCGTTTTTCTATTTCTGAGAGCTCAGCGCTGTACTTCTTGTCGAGGTCACTTAGTACCTTGGGATCAACAAGAATGCCTCGTATCTCCATCTGATCAACAACAGGAATGAGTGGTTTCTCAATTTTTTCATACACATCACGCACTCTGCCGAGCTCTGCAAGCTGCTTCTCGAGCACCGCATATGCCGCGTCAAAAGTTCGCTCTTTGGTAAATGCGAGAATGTCATCAAGCGATGGGTTCGTGAAGTCTGACGAAATGAGCCAGAGCATAACGCCGGCTTCCGCAAGACGCTCCGGCGCAATTTGTGAAGGCTTTGGCGTGGCGTCTGATCTGTCGTTATCCGTCGTGTGCGGACCCAAAGGTTCATCAAATTGCGTTTGTGCGCCGAGAACGGTCCTCATCCGCGCTTTCAGCGACCTGAAACCAAAATCATCAAACATCGCGAGCACTTTTTGTATCTCGACGTTTTCTCTCCAGTCATTTTCTGGCAAAACAAAAGCGACGGGTGCGTCGCATCGTATTGTGGCTAGTGATTTTGAAAAGCGCGCGTCTTCTTCACCTTCTTTCAGAAGCGCAAGAACACGAGGTTTGATACCTTTTTTTGTAAATGCCGCGTCGCTCTTTTTTAATGCTACATATATTTTTTCAATTGTGCCAAATGTGGTAACAAGTTCGGTCGCGGTCTTCTCGCCGATACCCTTCACGCCCTTAATGTTGTCAGAGGGGTCGCCACGAAGACCCTTCCAATCGGGAATCAAAGAGGGTAAGAAACCAAATCGCGCTATGACTTCCTTCTCGTCGTAGAGAATTGTGTCATTGATGCCCTTTTTTAAGGTATAGACTCGAACCCGCTCATCGTCGACAAGCTGGAGCGTGTCCATGTCACCCGACGCAATTATGACATCTGCAGTATTTTTTATCTTTTCGGCAATCGTGCCGAGAATATCGTCGGCTTCGAATCCTTCTTTTTCATACGTCGGGATAGAGAACGCCTCAAACACCTTTCGCGATTCTTTGAGCTGTTCAACAAGCGCGTCATCAGTTGGGCCTCGCGTGCCCTTATATCCCTCATATGCCTCATGACGAATCGTCGGCTTGGGCAAGTCGTAGCATGCAGCAATATAATCGGGCTTGAGATCGGTAATAATCTTAAGCAACATTGAGACAAGTCCGTAGAGAGCGCCTGTCGGCGCACCGGTGGGACCAGTAAACTCTGGCAAGGCGTGATACGCGCGATGAATAATCGCGTGTGTATCAAGAAGCACTATTCTTTTCTTCGCTGGTGTTTTCTTAGCCATAGGTAATCATGCGTGAATCATTTGGAAGCACCGCTAGAGATATTCGCACGGCAGGAGTAGGGAGAGCATCAGCAACTTTTTCTGGCCACTCAAGCAGAATCAGATTGCCAGCATCTTGCATCAGCTCGTCAAAACCAAGCGGCGCAAGATCATTTCCTGCCTCAAGCCGATAGGCATCAATATGAACCAGCCGTTTGAACTTGGACATCGGATGTCCAAGTTTATAAATCTTTTCGAGGACGAACGTGGGGCTCGTAACCATCTCGTCAACACCAAGAGTGCGTGCGACCGCCTTGGTAAAAGCCGTCTTCCCTGCCCCCAGGTCGCCCGAGAGAGTGACGAGCGTCGCGCCTCGCGGACTCGGCGCGAGCACACCCACAAACCGCGCAGCTTCTGCCTCTAGTTCTACAAGTGTTTTAACCAATGCCTCCATTCAGTGTATTATACGCTTATGGACCTACCATTTGATACTGACCAAGAAACACGCAAGCTTGCCGAGGTGTACGAGAGAGAAGAGGAGGATGTGGCACGTATCCTATCTGAGAAATACGGCATGACCTATGTTGACCTCTCACTGAAGGAGATTGACAGCGACGCACTCCGCACCATACCCGAAGCGGATGCGCGTGCTGCGGAGGTGGCGGCATTTGCGCGTGCTGCGGAGGTTCTATCGCTCGCCATACACAATCCAAACAATCCAGCGTTCATAAAACTTCGCAAAGAGCTTATAGAACGCAAATTTACGCTGCAAGAATTTCTCGTCTCAGAGAAAAGTCTTGAGAAAGCCTTTGTTCGGTATGCTGATCTTTTATTCGCGACTGAGTCTAGGGCAGGTGGTGTGGCGGTTGGTCAAGAAGTGCTCGCAAAACTCACGAAGGAGAATGGTGGACGCGGTGCATTGAAGCAAGAGATCGACGACGCCACAACGCTCAAGTCGCTTGATCGTGTCTCGCGCATTATAGAGATCATTCTCGCTGGAGCATTCGCACTCCGATCTTCTGACATTCACTTCGAGCCAGAAGAGGAGAGAACACGCCTGCGTCTCCGTATTGACGGCGTTCTGGTTGATGCGTATTTCTTTGACCCAGCGACCTATCACCAGCTCAACTCGCGTATCAAACTACTCGCGGGCATCAAGCTCAATATCACCAATCGCGCACAAGATGGTCGATTCAGTGTCTCGCGCGAAAGTGACGCCATCGAGATGCGTGTCTCCTTCATCCCCGGCAACTATGGCGAGGCAATTGTGATGCGCGTGCTCAATCCAGAGGCGACTAAGGTTTCGTATAAGGAGCTTGGTATTCAGCCCAAACTCTTGGCACGACTTGAGACCGAGATTCGACGCCCCAACGGCATGCTCCTCACCACCGGCCCCACTGGCAGTGGTAAAACAACCACGCTCTATTCATTCCTCCGCGAGATCCACACGCCTGAAATTAAAATAATTACAATCGAAGATCCGGTTGAATATCACTTGGACGGTATTGTACAGACGCAGGTTGAGGGGACGAAATACACATTTGCCGAAGGACTAAAATCAATAGTGCGCCAAGACCCTGATATCATCATGGTCGGCGAGATTCGCGACGGTGAGACAGCAGACATTGCCATCCAAGCGGCACTCACGGGCCACTTCGTCTTCTCGACACTTCACACCAACAACGCTGCAGGCACCTTCCCACGCCTTGCAGATCTTGGTGTAGATCCAAAATCGTTTGGCTCGGCAGTCACCGTCTCTATGGCGCAGCGCCTCTTGCGCAAGCTAGATCCGAATAAGAAAAAAGAACGCCCTCTCACCGATGAAGAGAAGGCGATGATTGTAAAAGTGTTTGAGCCCCTCACCGACAAATCGCTCATTCCTGAAAAAATCGAGACCATCTGGGATGCCGCTCCTGCGAGTGATGAAGAGACTGGTTATCACGGCCGTGTCGGCCTCTATGAAGCGATCTTTATGGACGATGAGCTAGCAACCTTCCTCCGCGACAATCCTCCAGAAAATGAAATCGCGAAGCTCACCGCGAAGCAGGGCTACCTCACCATGGCACAAGATGGCATCTTGAAGGCGCTCGCCGGCATCACCTCCCTCTCCGAAGTCGCCGACACGGTTGATTTGCCGAGGTAGTCAAAACAAATCATTGTGACTTCCGGTTCTGTAGAGATACACAAACCTTGCGTCTGTCCGATATATAAGCAACCAATCTTTGGCTAAGTGACACTCAAGATATCCAGACCATTTGACATGTAGTTTGTGCGGTTCATATTGAATTGGAACAACACCATCTCTTTGCAATATTTTTGTGATTGTTGAGAGAAAACGGACTTCGTAATGTTTCTTATATAATCGCCGCACATCGCGTTTGTACTTTTCAGTTGTGAGTACAGAGCGCATAGAGATATTCAATTATGCGCCGGTCAAAATATCAGCCATAAGTTTATCCGCGTCCATATAAGCTGAACGGGGATTAAGTTTTTCATTAAACGCATGTATGGTTTCTTCGTTTGGTACGCACACGTCAAACGGCATTCCTTTTCGTATGGATACTTGTTTCAAAAACATGGTTACCGCGCTGGTAGTATTTACACCAATAGCACGAAACACCGTCTCTGCCTCGCGCTTCAAACGCGGATTAACCCGTGCCCGTATAAAAGTTGTTTTCGCTGTTGCTGTACTCATATCTCTGAGTGTATCCCATTTGGGATACATCTGCAAGTGGGGTGTGGATAAACAAAAATCCCGTCCATATGTAAGCATATGAACGGTCGTTCGGCGCAGAACAATATATGAGATTACTCAACATTGTTCTGACCTCTCTTCCCGTCCATAATCCTCAAGGCAAAACCCGCTGTAAAGCGGGGAAGACGTAACACCTGAGGAGATTCCCAGCGTCACAGCCGAAGCTCTGAACCAGAAAATCCTTGGGGAAACGCCCAAAGCCGTCAAGCCTTGCCTAGAGGAGTATGAACAGGAGCAACAAACCGTGATAGAATGCTAGCATCACAGCATTTTTATGTCAACCCCCCCCAAAGCCTCTGCCCCACTTTCAGCATCACTCGATGCAGTCTTACGCCCGAGCCACTGGGATGAATATGTGGGTCAAAAACAAGTAAAAGCGAATGTGCGAATCTCGATCGATGCTGCAAAGAAGCGCGGCGGCATGCCCGAACACTTCCTCTTCTACGGCCCACCAGGGGTGGGCAAAACGACTCTCGCACACCTCGTCGCCATAACGCTTGAATCGCCACTGAAGAGTACCTCTGGCGTCGCTATCGAGCGCGCAGGCGATCTCGCGGCAATACTCACTAATCTTGAACCAAATACTGTTTTATTTATAGATGAAATTCACCGTCTCTCGAGAAAGATAGAAGAGCTCCTCTACCCCGCTCTTGAATCAGGGCATCTGGACATTGTGTTGGGGAAAGGCCCTTCGGCACGCACAGTGGAGCTCGCCCTCCCTCCCTTCACACTCGTCGGCGCAACGACGCGTGTCGCGGAGCTCTCAGGGCCGCTGCGCTCGCGCTTTGGTGGTGGTGTGTATCAACTCGACTTTTATGAAGACGCTGATTTGCGCGATATCATTCGTCGTTCGGCCAAACTCCTGGAGCTCTCTGCTCCCGAAGAAGTTATAGAGCGTGTTGCGGCAAGAAGCCGTGCGACTCCGCGCGTCGCGAACGCGCTTCTGAAGCGCGTTCGCGACTTCTCTGAGGTACACGAGCGCAAACTCTCTGCAAAGCTCTGTGATGAGGCTTGTGAGCTTTTTGGCATTGACGCATTCGGCCTCACCAAAGATGATCGTCGGTATCTTGAAACCCTTCTCCAAAGCTTCAGAGGCGGCCCCGCCGGCGTTCGCGCGCTCGCCGCAGCCATTCACGAAGAACCTGACACTATTGAAAATGTGTATGAGCCCTACCTCCTGCGCCTCGGCTTCATCGAGCGCTCTTCGCGCGGTCGCCTTCTCACACCCAAAGGTCGTGCATATTTAAGCGAAGCAGAGGAGCAAAAAAAGCGGTAGTAAGACTTGGCTTAGCGGCCCGGAGCGCGACCGCTGTTTTGCTCCTTTGCTTCGCGAGCAGTATCATTTAATTAAACTATGTCCGGACACAGTAAGTGGTCTCAGATTAAACGGCAGAAGGCGACGACTGATGCCGCCAAGAGTCGTGTCTTCTCGCGCTACGCGCGCCTTATCGCCCTTGAATCTAAGAAGGCGAATGGTGTTCTCTCTGCTCCAGGACTCTCAGTCGTTATTGCGCGAGCAAAAGCCGCGAACATGCCGAAGGATAATATTGAGAGAGCGATCGCGAAGGGTATGTCAAAAGACTCGGGGAATCTCGAGCGCGTGGTGTATGAAGCGTATGGTCCGGGTGGTGTTGCGATCCTTGTTGATGCGTTGACCGACAGCAAGAATCGCACCACACAAGAAGTGAAACATCTCTTGGTGTTACAAGATATTGAGCTCGCCGCCCCAGGCGCTGCAAGCTGGGCATTCACTAAGACGGGCGATGTGTATATGCCAAATGAACCCCTTATTGAGTTGGGTGAGGAGGATGAAGAAAAACTCTCTCATGTTCTAGAGGAGCTCGATGAACATGAAGATGTGCAGGCGATATTCACCAACGCACGCGGCTATGAGAATTCTGGCGATTGACCCCGGCTATGATCGGCTTGGTATCGCGATTATAGAAGGCGATCCTTCGCGGCCGACACTGCTCTGGAGTGACTGTGTGCTACCTGATAAAGGTGCTCGTGCCGACCGTCTCGCTCAGGTGTCGAGTGCAGTAACAACAGCGATTCGGGAATACACACCCAACATACTCGCACTCGAGACACTCTTCTTCAGTGTCAACAAGAAGACAGCGCTTGGTGTTGCTGAGGCGCGCGGCGCCATTCTCGCCGCCGCAGGCCTCGCCTCTCTACCAGTCATAGAGTGCTCCCCACAACAAGTGAAGCTGGCTGTCACTGGTCATGGTGGCGCGAACAAAGCAGCTATCGCCCTCATGGTCCCCAAGCTTCTCACTCTCCCAAAGAAGAAGCGTCTCGACGATGAGCTCGATGCGATAGCGATTGGTATTACCGCGCTCGCAAGTGGCCTCTCTCGACACTAATCCACACCTTCTGGTAAAAGCACTTGCATGAATAATTGTTTTTGTTATATATACCCATACTATGGATGAAGAAGAAATTCTTGATGCTGAAGACCTTCTTGATGAAGAGGGAGAATTTGGTGTCGAGGAAGAAGAAAAATATTAAATAAGTGCTAGCATATATAGTATGACTTCTCCACGCGCTTCATGGCGCAATACTATTCTGACTTCACTCCTACTGCTTTTTGGGCTGGGGTTTCTTTTTGCGGGCGGTATCCTTGTTTTTGTCGCTATTACTCCCGTACCGGATATTAGCTCTTTCGCGAGTCGTCAGATCGATCAATCAACTAAGATTTATGACCGTACCGGTCAGGTTCTTCTCTATGACTATAATCGAGATGCGAAACGAGATGTGGTTCCACTGGCCACCATCTCCCCAAATGCTATTCAAGCGACGATAGCGATAGAGGATTCTAGTTTTTATGAGCATGGTGGTATCCGTATCACTTCTATCCTGAGAGCAATACTTATTGACGCGCTAGGCGGATCCCTCTCTCAAGGCGGCTCAACTATCACGCAACAAGTGGTGAAGAATACCCTGCTCACGAACGAGAAAAGTATCATTCGTAAAATACATGAATGGGTGCTCGCTATTAAACTTGAGCAAGTGTATTCAAAAGACCAAATCCTAGAAACCTATCTCAACAACATTCCATACGGCGGCACCCTCTATGGTATTGAGGCTGCATCAGAGGCATATTTCGGCATACCAGCAAAAGATCTTTCTGTAGCGAAGGCAGCATATCTCGCGGCGATGATCCAAGCGCCAAGCCACTACTCCCCGTATGGGGTTAATCGTGCTGAACTTGATACAAGAAAGGATGTGGTACTCGAGCGAATGCACACACTCGGTTTTATAGACGATACAACCTATACATCGGCAAAATCCGAAACAATATCTTTTGCACCGGCTGCCGGTGCTGGTCAGAATGCCATTATTGCGCCACATTTCGTTTTCTATATTCTCAGTCAGCTTGAGGCAAAATACGGAACGAACGCGCTTGTTGCTGGCTTGCGTGTCACTACAACTATTGATGCTGATCTTCAAACAAAATCAGAATCGATTCTTAATAGTTATGCGCTACAGAACGAAACGAAATTCAAAGCATCAAATGCTTCTTTAGTTGCGGTAGATCCATCGACCGGGCAAATCCTTGCTATGGTCGGTTCACGCAATTTCTTTGATAAGGCTATTGACGGACAATACAACGCCACACTCGCACTCCGTCAGCCTGGTTCAACGATGAAGCCATTTATTTATTCGCTCGCTCTATTGCATGGCTACACGCGTGACACAGTCATCTTCGATGTACCGACACAATTTTCTACTGCTTGTGGGCCAACAGAAGTTACCAACAGCACCCCGCCCTGTTACGCCCCTTCTAACTTCGACAGCATCTTCCGCGGCCCTATGACGCTTGAGACGGCTCTTGCACAGTCAATCAACATTCCGCTATTAAGACCTTGTATT
>JBAZRE010000002.1:0-106315 GCA_041663025.1 Minisyncoccota bacterium | reverse complement strand
CACCCTTTTTGATTTCAGAGCCGCACTCAAAGAGTATCTGCCGTACTATAACGGCGAACGTTTGCACATGGGAATTCAATACCAAACTCCGCTCGAAGTGTTGCGAAGCTGTTGACTACTTAACGGAGGTTATCGAGTACATTCAATTAAACTATTCTGCTACAATTCCAATATGGTCGGTCTAAAGCGAGGCATAGTTAAGTTGGTTCGACATCAAAAGCGCTGGAAGAAAGCGTTTGAGGTCGAACGAGAAAGACTTTTGAAACAATTGGGGAAGTTGGTAATTGACATACAACACATCGGTAGTACTTCAATCTCCGGGATTGAAGCAAAACCGATTATCGATATGTCAGCCGGCATTCGGAAACTTAGAGACGCTGGTACATTAATTAAGCCATTGAGTCGATTGGGTTACACATTTTATCGCAAGTCTGGAAAGCAAATTTTCTTTGCGAAAGGGCTGGACAAGAAGAGAACACACTATCTTCATATGATGCGTTACTGTGGCGTTACGTGGAATAACGACCTGCTCTTTCGAACCTATCTCAGAAATCACCCGCAAAGAGCAAAAGCGTATGCAACCATAAAGTTGCGACTTGCTAAACGGTATACAAACGATAGAAAAAAATATACTGCTGGCAAGAGTCAATTTATTAAAGAAACCTTGCGTTTAGCGAAGAAAAATAAAAAGAAAAAGAATTTTGTAAATCCGTAAGGTGTCACTTTATGGATTTAATACTAGTAACAATTTCTGGAAAGCTTTCTTGATTGAAGTGCTTGCGATCCTCAAAAACATTAACTTTCGCGCTGGGAAGTGCCTTTTGGTATTTGGCGAGTTCAGAAAACGCCACGACAGGGTCGTCTTTGCTGTGATAGAGGAAAATAGTGCCACCCTGCTTCTCAAATAGCGCGAGCGAATCTGGCAAAATGAATTCCACCATCGGGCGGTCGCCATCTGAATCGTATGGGCCGGCAACAATGAATGTTGCCAAAATTTTCTTCGGGAATTGTTCTTCAGAGAGATATTTCGCGAGGAAGCTCGCACCCAAAGAATGACCTATGAGAATTACCTCGTCATTGAGGAAAGGGAATAATTTTTCAAACCAAATTTTCCATTCGATATATTTCGCATTGTTACTATTCGGCATACGCGGAATGAGTGCCTCGTATGTATCGCCCAAAGTCTCTTGTAAATTCGCTTTCCAATCCCTCCCTCTCTTGAAATAATCAATGCTCTCAGCTTCAAAGTTTTTAAGGAATGAAAAATACGCTTCGTATGTCGGGAACACATTTCCACCTCCAACCACAATGACTTGTTTGGTCATAGTGTTTCTTTTAGCATAAGCGCACGCTCAAGAATATAATCGCCACTTTCGCCCCAGTCAAAATACTGCTTCATGTCCTTTGGGTCTATAAGTTTTATTTCAGTGATATCGCCATCAGGATCTGAAACGAATTCTCCTATTGGTTCAACAATACACACTGAGCGCGTTTGCAAAGTTCTCTCTGGCTCGAATACTTCTAAATAACCAATAGCTTTTTGCTTCAGGACGCGCATATTTGTTTCTTCTAATATTTCGCGTATCGTCGCCTCCTCTGCTGTCTCGCCGAGCTCGACGCCACCTCCTGGTGGTCCCCAACTTCCTTTATCCTTTGCATATACGACCACAAGCTTGTCGCCGCAAAAACAGAATCCATGTACTCCCTTTATCTTGTCCGCACCAAGTTCGTCGAACGAATCAAGGTCACGATAGATGAAGGGCATTACTTGCCCGCTTGTACGACTAAAGAACGTTGAGCGGATTTCTTTTTTGTTTTCCATTTAGGCCACCTTCTCGATCGTGTATGTCTGCTTGCCGGCGGGGGTGTCGAAGGTGAATACGTCGCCCTTCTTCTTGCCCATCAATGCCGCACCGAGCGGCGAAACGTGCGAGAGCTTCTTCACGCGCATATCGGCTTCTTCACTCCCAACAATAGTGTATTCGTGGACATCGACACTTCCCTCTTTTTTAATAGAAACTTTAGAGCCGAAGCTGACTTCACTCTTCTTCTTGCCATCGGTGAGAATGGTCGTCGTCTTCACGAGCTCTTCGAGCTTCTTGATGCGCTCCTCGGTCGCGGCCTGCAAGTCGCGCGCCTCCTGATATTCTGCATTCTCTGAGAGATCGCCGAGTGAACGTGCGTATTCGAGATTCTTAGCGATCTCTGTGCGTCGTACTGTCTTCAGATTCTCGAGCTCTTTAATCATTTCATCAAATTTTTCTTGCGACACGACGGCATTTTGTGTATCAGTCATAGTGTGTGCGCATTGTACTTGACTACGCTTATTGCGCAAGCGTTTTCTCCGTGAGGTGACACCTTACGGCTGCCGTAAGGAGTCACCTCACTGATTTACATACGGAGAATTCGCGGCGTATAGAGAATCAAAAAGTTTTTGCATGGCATTTACCGCCTGGCTGCCCGAGCCAGCTGGCCCTCTCTCAAGCACTACAGCAAAAGCGTATTGCGGATTGTCATAAGGAAAGAATCCAACAACCCATGAGTTGTCATATTGATTGCGTGAGCCAGTTTGCGCAGTCCCTGTCTTCGCCGCAACACTCACATAGGGGAAATTGAGCGCGCTCGCGAGCGCGCTAGTCACGCACTGACGCATGCCCTCGCGCACTACTGTAAATGCAGAAGAGTTGACCGGCACCGTAGTGAACACGGGAGCCGCGTCGGCGAGAAGAGTTGGGGTGAAGAGTTTACCGCCATTTGCCACCGCAGCAGTCGCACGCGCCATTTGTATAGGAGTCACTTGTACAGAATATTGTCCGATCGCTGTGAAGTACGTATCGCCGAGATACCACGGCTCGTTGAATGTTTCTTCTTTCCATGCAGGTGTTGGAATGAGTCCGCTCGCCTCTTCTGGCAGGTCAATGCCGGTTGTGCTCCCCATGCCGAATTGTCGATACCAATAGCCGAGCCGATCAATGCCGAGTCCTTTTTGACTCCCAAAGCCACCACCAATCGTATAGAAGAAAATGTCCGATGACCACGCGATCGCTCGCCGCACATCGACTGCGCCGAGAGCGCGCCACCCTTTATAAATAAAGTTTTTGCCTGGATGGTATGGGTCAGGTATCGAGAGGAATCCTGGATCATCAATGACAGTGTTCGGTGTTATGAGACCATCAGTGAGCGCTCCTGACGCGATTAGTGGCTTCACGATTGATCCAGGAGCGTACACTCCTTGCACCACATGATCAAGAAATGGGTGTCCGGGATTTGCATTATAGAGATCAATGGTGCTCGAAGGGCCACCGCTCGCCATAACATTCGAGTCATAACTTGGATAAGAGACGAGCGCGCGAACGGCGCCGGTATGCACATCGAGGATAACCCCAGCACCGGCGATGAATCCATAAGAGCTCGCGGTGTCTGAGATCGCGCGCGCGAAGAGCTTCTCGAGATTCGCATCAAGTGAGAGCTGGAGTGTTTTCCCGGGCTCTGCAGGCACAAGCATGCCTTCAGAACGAACCTTACCAAGGACATCCTTCTCGGTGAGTAATTGCCCATTCTTCCCCGCAAGAAGCGAATCATACTTGGCCTCGAGACCAGTCACTCCCGTCTCTCTCGTGTCGTAGTACACCCCATTCGCATCTTTTTTTGGATACGAAACATAGCCGATAACCTGACTGAGAGAAGGTACAGGGTAATTACGTTCCGTACTGCCATCAAGATTCTGAATATTTTCGGCGACTACAACTCCTTGAGAATCAACAATGTTGCCCCGCGGAGCAAAAAGTATCGTCACCTCGAGAGAGTTGCGGGCGCTGTCGAGAGCAAAGGCTGCTCCATTAACAATCTGAATGTTCCATGCACGAGCGATGAGGATGATAAAAAGAACAATGAGCGTGCCCGCAAGTGAAATGAATGTTTCAATCGAAAGCGGCTTCTCGAGTCGCCCCTCAAAACGCTCTCGATCAAAAGAGGTGTTTGATGCATCGAGAAAAATCTCATCGGGAGCAATTTCAAGATCCTGTCGCCGTTTTTGCCACCACATCATCTCCCGATAATACCTGTACGCAGCTGCCTATGCACGAAAATTGATACACCTGCCGCAAGAGCTCCATAAAGTGTAAAGAGTGGCAGAGTACCTGAATGAGGTGTGTAATACAGTGTGTCGGCAAAAAGCCCAATGGCCAGTGGTAGAAGTGGAATAAAAAATGAAGAAGTGAAAGCAAGCATAATCGTGAGTGGCCATGGGAAGAATATGACGGAGACGAACGCTAGGAGTGTGAGTGTGCCGCAGGTGCTGAACGAAAGTGAAGTGCCGCGCATCATGGTGTAGAAGTTGCGGATATAGAAAATGGTACGCCAGTGTCACGAATGGTGACCCACGAGACCGAAAAGAGGTTAAGTGCGGGCTGGATACGCAAAGTGACTCCTGGTGCTGTCGGGTTGCTATCAATACGAATGACCTTCCCTATCGGGAGCATCCCAGGACCCGGCGCAAAGACAGTATCGCCAACTGCAATAGCTGCAGAACGCGACACTGTAGCGTTCATCACTCCTGCTCCTGCTCCAGAAATTGTAATCGCTAGCCCGTCATTCCCTACCCAACCGGCGGTCGTAACACCTGGTGCAGAAAAGAGTGTGACTCGTGAGAAATCGGCTAGAACTGAAGAAACAATCCCGAGTGGAACACCACCGTCCCCAAACGCTTCCATACCTAGTGTGATTCCTGCATTTTCACCAGCGGCAAGCACAAGTGTGTCATATGGACTCTCGGGCGGACGAGCGACGACACCTGCGAGAATCCCAGATTTGGCTGTCGTTGATGTGAAAAGATCTTCTATGTCTATAATTTTCTGTGCGAGCGCTTGATTCTCGTTTGCAAGAGCTGTGTTTTCATTTGCCAACCGTTCATTTTGCGCAGTAAGTTTTGCGGCATTTTCGAAACCGGAGATAAAAGAATGTCCCTCGAGCGAAACGGCATCAGCAACACGAAATACCGGTGTGAAAACATACCAAAAAAAACCTGGCGCAATGAGACGTACAAGTAGCACAATAATCGCGCAAGCAAGCGCGAAGACACCCCACGAAACATCCGTGAGCGAGAGGAGCCCGTTACGCTTCACTAAGAATGTCTTCTTCATTGATGAAAAAATCTGCGTATGGCGCAGGGTCTTCAGTGACGATTCCTGCGCCACGCACCACAGCCGAAAGCGGATCAGGTGCGACCTTCACCGCCACCCCGAGCATTTTCGCAAGTATATCTGGCAATCCTCGCAAGAGTGCTCCACCACCAAAGACTGTTACACCATGTTCAAGAACATCAGAGAGAAGCTCTGGTGGCGTCGCTTCGATGACCTCTTTCATCGCGTCCATAAGTGCATCAAGAGAAGGCGTGATTGCGCTCCTGATGTGCGAATCAGTTAAGAATACTTCGCGCGGAAGTCCTGTCGCGAAGTCGCGACCACGCACACTCTTAGAGAGTGCTTCAGATAGTGGCACAACAGCACCAATCGCTATCTTCACATCTTCGGCAGTACGCTCACCGATACCAAGCTTGAATTCGCTCCGCACGAATTCAATGATGTTCTCATTGAAACGATCACCGGCGACATGTGAACTCTTAGAAGCGACCACGCCATTAAGCGAAATAACCGAGATGTCGGCTGTGCCACCGCCAATGTCGAGCACCATCGTGCCAACAGCATCGCCAACCGGCAGCTTCGCACCGATAGCACCGGCAACTGCCTCCTCAATAATAATTGCCTCGCGCGCGCCCGCGTTGCGTGCGGCATCGCGCACCGCACGGCTCTGCACATTCGTCACACCGGTCGGCACGCCAATAACGACACGTGGACCGAAGAATCGCGTGCGCCCGCTCTGTGCCTTGTTGATGAGATAGGTCAACAACTCCTCTGTCACTTCGAAGTCAGAGATGACGCCGTGTGATAAAGGACGCACGACGCGGATGTGTGCAGGAGTTTTGCCGAGCATCGTCTTCGCTTCCTTCCCAACAGCGACCACCTGATGCGTCTTGTCATTGACGGCAACGACTGACGGCTCATTGATAACAACGCCACGCCCGCGAACGTAGACGAGTGTGTTGGCGGTCCCGAGATCGATCGCGATATCGTTGCTGAAGAATAAGTTTTTAGAAAATTTCGTCATGTGATTTCTTCACCACTTCTCCAGTCGCACGATTCACTACTTCAAACATGCCTGTTTCCACTGCTTCTTTACCTACCACAATACGCATCGGGATACCGAGCAAGTCACTCTCGGCAAATTTCTCTCCTGCACGCAGATCGCGGTCATCATAAAGCACTTCAACTCCAGCTTTTACCAAATCCGCGTAGAGTGCATCTGATGTCTTTGAGATTTCATCGCCACCCTTCCCGAGTGAGACCAGATGCACCACAAACGGCGCAACTGCCTCTGGCCACACGAGACCCTTTTCATCAGCAAGCACTTCAACAATAGTGCCCATTACTCGCGTCGGACCGATGCCGTAACTGCCCATAACTACCGGTTTCTTCGCACCTGTCTCGTCGGTATAGGAGAGCCCGAGTGGTTCAGAAAAACGCGTGCCGAGGTTGAAGATATTGCCCACTTCAATAGCTTTTTTCTCAACTAAATCGTCACGCTGTAATCCGAGCTTTGTGAGCGCCTCGTCAGTACATACCTCTTTATTAACCGCGACACGCTTCTTCTCATCAACATAAATAGTGTCTTCGCCCGCTTCTGAAATCGTCTGAAACTCTTCAGAGAATTCGCTGAAGATGCCGCCGGAGGCAAACGTGACGTAAGTTTGGTCGCCAATCCCCAGTCGCTGAAACACTTTCAAATATGCTTCGCGCGCACGAGCAAAAAAGGCATCGTGCTCAGCCTCATCTCTCGAAAAAGAATAGAGATCCTTCATCAAAAATTCTTTTCCGCGCATGATTCCCGACTTCGCGCGCAGCTCGTTGCGAAACTTATTTTGGAATTGATACGCATACACCGGCAAGTCGCGATACGAAGAGATATGTTCGGTCATGATGCGCGTCAGCGGCTCTTCGTGTGTGATGCCGAGTCCTGTCTCCCCTCCCGACTTAAAAGAAGTCTTAAACCAATTATCAACCTTATCGTCATCCCATCTGTCGGTGCGGCTCCAGAGATCTTTGTCTTGTAAGGCCGTCATCACCATCTCTTGCCCGCCAATTGCATTCATTTCTTCACGAATGATTTGGACTATCTTATTTAATGTACGCAGACCCAAAGGCAAATAAGAATACACTCCTGCCATCTCCTTGTGAACATACCCCGCGCGCACGAGCAGCTGCGCGTTTTTAGAAACCTCATCTGCCGGAGCCTCCCGCCTCGCCTTGGTGAAGAGCTGTGATTGTCTCATGACCAACAGTATACTCCCTCCTCATATTTCGCTCTAGTATAGTCCTGCCCCAACTATCAAAGACTTGTCGCTATAGCGACATCTTGTGGATACCTGTACAAAAGATGATTGTTTGGTATTGTGGTCGTGGATGTACAAAATAATGCATGGGGGTGAGCAATGAAGATAGGCGAAGAAGGACAAACAGCGGAGGCCAAACAACTTGAGAGACGTATCTTGAACATTCGGCAACGGATCAAACTGTTTTCCCGAAACAAAGGAACGGGTACTCGGCGACGGAGATTAACTCTCTGTAAAATCGATCTCGAGAAGAGGATGCGGTCATTGACACAAACCAACAATGCACAGCAATAGGCCTTGAGCCGAAAGGGGGAGGAGATGAAAGCAAGAACGAAAAAACAGGAATACCGAAGGCAAGGGAAGATCAGAAGGAGAAAATGGCATCGGGAAATAAACGAGGCGAGACATGAATCCCGAGGACAGGCCAAGTCTTGGACGCTCTGGGTCATTTTATTTTTTGCGCTTGTGTGCGCCCTAATCGCTTGGGTCAGATAAGGTAATAAGAAATAGAACATGGCGGGAGACGAAAGTCCCCGCCTTTTTTGTTTTGTGGATGTCAGACATCCACAGGATTAGCTGAAGATGCGGAAGAGGTCGTGTGCGGTAACGACAACCATTAAGAGAATGAGAAGTGCGAAGCCGATCGAGTTGACCGCGCGAGAGACATTCGGATTGATTGGTCGGCGAATAATACTTTCAATAATGACGAAGAGGAGTCGACCGCCGTCGAGCGCCGGAATTGGGATTAGATTGATGAGTGCAAGGTTGATAGAGATAATCGCCATGATAGAAAGCAAGTTGCCGAAACCGCTTGCAGAAGCGCCACCGACGACGCCCGCGATGCCGATCGGCCCCGAGACTTGTGAGAGGTCGGCTGAGAACGTGAAAATGCCGTAAAAAAAGTGTATGAGTCCGGTTGCAACAATACTTATAGCGCCCCACGTGAGCGTCGCTCCCTCTATGATTGCCGCACCAAAGGAGACGGGAATCACGCCGATGGTGGCAACCTCAACGCCAAGAGCCGGACGTGATGGATCTGAAGCGACAATGCCAGTGACCGGTCGCGCAAATAACAACACCTCTTTCCCATCCGCGTGCCGCACAGAGAGTGCGATGGTCGTATTCCCTCCCCCATCTGAAACGAACTTTGTGAACGCCGCAGGATCTGTTCCACTAAAAGCATAGTGTCCATCTTCGGCCGAGAGAATGCTGTCGCCAGGAAGAAGCCCCGATTGGGCAGCTGGCGAGTTAGGGAGAACATTAGCTACCGCAAGCTGAACATTTTGAGCCGTCGCAACCTCGCTTGGCGAAAGAGCACGTGGCGTGCCAGCGATAAGCGCACCTGTAATCAGCACGTATGCAAAAAAGAGATTCATTGTAATGCCGGCAACCAGCACGAGTGCTTGAAGAATGCGCGGACGCGTAGCGAACGCGCGTGATCCTTCCCCACCGTCCTCACCAAATATTTTTACAAACCCGCCGAAGGGCAACCAGTTGAGTGTCAAAAGTGTTTCTCCTATTTTTCCGATGATCGCCGCGCGTGGCGGATACCCGAGACCGAATTCATCCACGCGCATCTTGGCGAGCTTCGCCACGACGAAATGCCCGAACTCGTGCACGACAATCAGCACTACAAGAACAACAATAAAAATCAAGATACTCATTGTGCGATCTCCGTCTCCTTCCGCTCAAGCATCTTTATGAAAGAATCATTTCCAGCATCAATGAGCTTCTGGACCTCAGATTTGAGACGTGCGACTTCATCCTTGCCCATGCCGCCTTCTTTTTCAACCGCATCAAGCACGTGGAGCGCGTCGGTGCGATGCGAACGCAGGGTCACCTTCGCCTGCTCAGCCCGATCACCAGCAATCTTTGAGAGCTGGGTGCGACGCTCGCTGGTTAACTCTGGGAAGGAGACGCGCAGGCCCTGATCGTCAGTCGCGACGCCGACGCCGAGATCGGCATCGGTAATGCCCTTCTCTATCGTCTTCACGAGCGACATGTCCCAAGGGATGATGCGCAGCGTACGAGCATCTTCTACTGAGACCGAGCCGAGCTCGCGAATCGCGGTGCGTGTGCCATAGGCCTCGGGCTTCACTCCATCGAGCAGGCTCGGCGTTGCGCGGCCGGTGCGCACGCCCGAGAGCTCGCGCGCGAGCCACTCTTCGGTTTCTTTAATCTTATTTTTGAGCGATGTGAAATCGTAGGCCATAGATGGAAGTATAAAGGGAAAAGTATAAAGTATAAAGGGGTTAAGACAGATTTTTTGGGATGACGAGCGAGAGGTGCTCCAGAATCATCTTCACTGGCGCGCTGCGATCATAGAGATGCCCACGCAAAATCGCAATATCAGAAAGCAACAAGATGACTCCTTGCGGGAACGGCGAGGTGACTCCTTGCTGCAAGGTGTCTCCTCGCCGCTGATACGCGACTGCCTCAACACCATTCAAAATAGCAATCGCCTCATCACGCAATTCGCGCCGTTCTTCTTCATCTTTGCCACTCGTGAGTCTCTTAATTATCACACTTCTCTTCTCCTTGCTCGCCTTCATAAACTCCTCTGCCGCCTTCGGAATGTAGGACGTCCGACGTCCTACATCAGATGTAGGACGTCGGACGTCCCGACATGGATTTAGGATTTGAACGCGCGAGCGGAGCGTCGGCAGCAGACCGCCCAAACTCGGCAAGACAAAAAATAAATACGTGCCGACCGGCGGCTCTTCAAAAAGTTTCAGTAACGCATTCTGCGCTTCGTGATACGCGCGGCTCGCCGCGATGATAATTACTCTCTGCTCTCCAACAAAAGCTGCACCCGAAGCGACTTCAAAAACTTTTCGTGCATCATCAACGGTTAAAAGTCCGTAACACAACACGACAACGTCGGGATTATTTTCTATCTTCATCCCGAGTTCCCTCACCGCCCACGCCTGTGCCACCTCAATTCCCTCCTCTGCTTCTGCCTCAATAACAAACGCGTGATGTCGAAGATCCCGAGCTTTGTCGAGGGAATTCATTATTGCTTCGCTAAAATACTTTTTTGATACGTATCCAAATGCTTCAGCGCGATGCCGGTGCCGCGTGCGACACAATAATAAGGATCCTGCGCGAGCTTCGCGACGACGCCCGTGCGTCGATACACAAGCTCCGGCATCTGACGCAGTTGCGATGTGCCGCCAGTGAGGATGATGCCGTTATCAATAATGTCAGCAGCGAGCTCGGGCGGCGTGTCTTGCAACACCTTGCGTATCGCTTGCGTCATCTCGCGAAGTTCTCGCGACATTGCCTGCACCATGTCGTTCGTCGAGATATCGACGGTGCGCGGCAAACCGCTCATGAGATCGCGCCCCTTGACTGGCATCGTAAGCTCTTCGTTCATCGGAACAGCAGCTCCAACCCGTATCTTCAATTCTTCTGCGGTCTTATCACCGATGGCGAGATTGTGCTGCTTCTTCACATGATCGATAATCGCACGATCGAGACGGTCGCCTGCACACTTCACCGAGGTCGAGGCAACTATGCCGCCGAGCGATATCACCGCAACATCTATCGTGCCACCGCCGATGTCCGCAACCATGTGGCCCATCGGCTCTTGAATAGGGATGCCGGCGCCGATCGCGGCAAGTATCGGCTCCTTCACCACATATGCATTCTTCGCGCCAGCTTTGAGTGCCGCTTCGATAACTGCGCGCTTCTCGGTTGAGGTTACTCCTGCAGGAACAGAGATCAATACCGTCGGTTTAAATGGATTCCGGCCAAGCGCCTTCCGCATAAAATAGTGGAGCATCGCTTCAGTGACGCGATAGTCCGCGATGACACCATCTTTCATCGGGCGATAGGCGATGATGTCGTCGGGAGTGCGACCGATCATCTGTTTCGCTTCGGCGCCAATAGCGAGAATTTTGTTTCCACTCTGATTACCTCGCGATTTCCCAACTGCAACGACCGACGGTTCGTTGATTATCACACCCTTCCCTGGTACGAAAACGAGGATATTGGTGGTTCCGAGGTCAATACCAAGCTTGGGAGAAAAGAAAGACATCACCTACATTCTAATGGTACGATAGACCCTATGCAAGAAGGGATTAATTTCATCGTTGATGGAGGTCAGACGCTCTCTGGTTCGGTTGAGACTAGTCGATCGAAGAATGGTGCTGTTGCGATCCTCGCCGCTTCTATTCTTAATAAGGGGCGGACAACGCTGACCCACGTGCCAAAGATTGAAGAAGTGAATCGCCTGATTGAAGTCCTCCACTCCATTGGATTCAACGTCACTTGGCAAGGAGCTGATCTCCTCATCGAGCCGCCTACAACCATTTCCCTCGATACAATCGATCGCACCGCCGCGATGAAGACGCGCAGCATCCTGATGTTCATCGGCCCACTCCTGCACTACTCCCATTCATTTGAGATCCCCCAGTCTGGCGGCTGTACACTCGGCACGAGGACGGTACGCCCACACCTCTTCGCCCTCGAGAAATTCGGCGTAGAGATTGAGGTATTGACCGATCGATTTATTGTCCGGCATGACGATCTCAAAGCCGCCGAGGTTATCCTATTCGAATCAAGCGACACAGGGACCGAGAATGCACTCCTCGCGGCTGCGGGCATCGCGGGCACATCCGTCATTAAATATGCTTCAGCTAACTACCAAGTGCAGGAGCTCTGCGGCTTCTTACAAACACTCGGAGTGAAGATTGAAGGCATTGGCTCGACGACGCTCACCATACATGGCGTTGCCGATATTAATAAAGATATTTCATATAGCATCGCCGAAGATCCGATTGACGCAATGTTCTTCATCGCCGCGTCTGCAGTCACCCACTCTGCGATTGTCGTGCGTCGCGCACCGATCGCTTTTCTTGAGATTGAGCTAACAATTCTCCAGAAGATGGGTTTGAAATGTATCATCACCGAGACCGGCCTTTCAGAAAACGGGGTCACCCGTCTTGCAGACATTTCGATCGAACCATCCGAGCTCATTGCCTTCCCCGACAGTATTAAGCCCCGCCCCTACCCAGGTCTCAACGCTGACAACCTCCCTTTCTTCGCCGTCATCGCTACACAAGCAGCAGGCACAACGATGCTCCACGATTGGATGTTTGATAAACGCGCGATTTATTATACCGAGCTTGATCGTCTCGGCGCCACAACGCTTCTGCACGACCCACACCGCGTCTCGATTACCGGCCCTTCGCATCTGAGAGCCGCTGAGATTATCTGCCCATCGGTACTGCGCATTGGCGCAATATTGGTCATTGCCATGCTCGGCGCAAAGGGGCGCTCTTTGTTGCGCAATGTCTATACCATCAATCGCGGCTACGAGAATCTCGTTCCGCGTCTCCGACAGCTCGGCGCTTCTATCGAGGAACAGATCGGCTGCTGATGGTATGAGGTCGATTGGCGAAATTCTGCCTGATATTGCGAAGAAAGCGGCGGAGTCGCCGAAGGGACGAAAGCGGCAAACCGAGCGCGGCGAGCTGATGCGATTCTTTCTCCGTCATCTAAACTATTCTCGTAAACAAGACGGCTTGGCACCTATGACGATGGCGCACCTCGGCACTGTGCTTGAAAAAATTCCCACGCAAGATTTGTATTATTTAAAAAGTGTCTGTAGTCAGGCAAAAAGCTTCAGTAAAAAGTTCTGGTGGGAGCTCGACCCGACGAAGCATTAGAAATAGGGACTTACGATGTCCCTAGATTCAGATGCATGTTTGGACATCGTAAGTCACTATTTTTTGTGGTACACTACGGCACATGAAAGAAATCGTGCAAGATGGCGCGGAAGTGCTGCGAGAGGAGGCGAAGCCCGTGCCGGAGAAGCTCTTCGGTTCGGCTGAGCTCACGCGCCTTATTAAAGATATGAGTGAAGCACTCGACAAAGAGCTCGAGGGCGTCGCGCTCGCCGCGCCACAAGTTGGCGTCTCATGGCGGCTTTTTATCGTGCGGGTGGATCGCACACTACCTCCTCCGCCACTGGATACTCAAGGTTCGACCTTATCCCAAAATTCTTCCGCCGGAGGCGGATCCGCCTCCGGCGTACAAGGTTCGACCTTGGTTGCTTCGCCCAAGCCCGAAATTCAGGTGTATATCAATCCAGAAATTATAAAGACTTCGCGCAAGCGTGCAGACATGGACGAAGGGTGCCTTTCGGTTCGCGGTATCTACGGCACGACAAAGCGGCACGAGCGCGTGACCGTCCGCGCTCGTCGCTCTGACGGTTCGCGATTCCAGCGCGGCGCGGGCGGCCTCATGGCACAGATATTTGAGCATGAGATTGACCATTTAAACGGGACACTCTTCATTGATCATGCCCAGTATCTCGTCGACGTCACCAAACATGAGCCAAAATCTTAAATTTGTATTTTTTGGCACGCCAAATGTAGCGGCCGATACTCTCGCGATACTTATTGAAAACGGCTTTATACCCGAAGTCGTTGTGACCGCGCCTGATGCACATAGGGGCCGCGGTCTGGTGCTCACTTCCTCTCCAACAAAAACGCTCGCGCTTATACACAATATCACCGTACTCACTCCTCACGCTCTTGATGCCGAAACTATTGTTGAGATTTCTAAATATGAATGCGACTACGCACTCGCTGTTGCCTACGGTAAAATCTTTCCCGAAGCGCTTATTGCGACATTCCCGAAGGGCGTACTCAATGTGCATTATTCGCTCTTGCCAAAGTATCGCGGCGCCACGCCTCTTGAAACTGCCATGCTCGCTGGAGAAAAAGAAACTGGAGTTACAATCCAGCAGATGAAAAAAGAGCTTGACGCAGGCGACATTATTGCACAAGAGTCTACTCTCATCGCTCCAGATGAGACTGCGCGCGAGCTGCGCCCGCGGCTCATAGAAATGGGTGCCCAACTACTGGTCGCCACTCTCCCCGAATACCTCATCGGTAGAGTTATTCCCCGCTCACAGGACCACTCACTTGCCACGCACACGCACAAATTAAAAAAAGAAGATGGCCTCCTCGACCTCAATGCTCACGCCGAAGAAAATTGGAAAAAATATCGCGCATATGCCGACACGATTGGCACCTATTTTATCGAAGACGGGAAAAGGGTAAAGATAACCGGCGCGTCATTTAAGAACGGCACGTTCGTTATTGAGCGTGTGATACCAGAAGGTAAAAACGAGAAGTCTGTGGATATCAGATGTCCACAAAACTAATTCCCGAAACGCAACATTCTCTTTATCGCTGCTCCGCCACGTTTGAAGAGTTTGTGCGCGCGCCCGCGCGAGCGACGTATTTCTGCCTCAAGAGTGCTTCGCACCCTGTCTGCTGCGCTTTCTGGCGTCGGCTTCACCGCTTCGGCATGAAATACTTGATCATTCACTATAAGTCGCGCGACAAGCCGACACGGCTCTGATGAACGCCCTTCTGGCGGTGCTTGTTCTATTTCTATTTCTAACAACGCTGTCTCACTCGCCTCTCCAAGAAGGCGGAGCGGCGCCGCTAACTTTTCTTCAATAAGCGCTTCGTTCTCTGGAGTAAGTCTGAACTTAGCCGCATTGATCGTGATATTCATATGTGAGAAGTTAGCTGCTAAACACTTATCATCTTAACTCGGGAACGGTGTCCTGTCAGGATGCGCACTTGCCCGAGCGGCCTCCCCATCCTCTCAGCAATAATCTCGCGCACCCGCAGATTGGCGCGATTCCCTGTCGCTGGTTCTCTCACAGAAATCGCCAATGTTTCGCCTTTTTCCTCTATTTTCTCCTTCTTCGCGCTCGGCGTGACAAATACTTTGATATACATCATCTCTATCCTACCATTGCGGTAAATGCTTTTTAAGCTAGAATAGTTGTATTCCGGAGTAGCTCAGCGGTAGAGCAAACGACTGTTAATCGTAAGGTCACAGGTTCGATCCCTGTCTCCGGAGCAAATTTCTGTTAACAAGTCCTATATATATATTTGTGTTAGAATTTTTATATGGACAGAATTAAAATGCTGTGTTTCATTGTCGCAATACTGTTCGGGATGTTTCTGTTTGTCTATGGCGAAATTGATGATAGTCCCGGAGGACAGTTATTAGGTTTACTGATAATTATTACGGGTATTGTAGGTATAATAAAGAAAAAGAAGAAAAATTCTGATTAAAACAGGTTTGAACGCCCTCTACTCAACGGAGCCCAATTGTGTTTGATATATTTGATATAATGGTGTTATGAAAATATTAAGAATTTTATCTGTTGCTGGTTTAATGATATTTCCTGTTATCGGGCTAGCGCAAACTTCAGAAATTCAGGCCACATCAATTCAGTCAGCCACAACAGCAACATCCGAAAAATCAACAACGCCTGGTGTTACTTCTACACAAACAACCGTCGCCGCCACCTCGCCAAACATAAAATGCGGAGTGAATTCTTTTTCGGTCTCTAACGAATGTGGCCTTGGCGTATATAAAAATGTTTATGCTCAATGCTACGACGGTTATGAAACTAATTTAGGAGCATCAGAGTCTTCGTGCAAACCTGCTGATTTATGGAATCAGTATGCAAAAGAAGCATGCGCAAATCATTGCTCAAACGTAGGAGTATCAGGTACTGCTTCAACACCAGTACCGACTCCCATTTATTATTACAAAGAGACCACTGAAGGAGGAAATAGATATACGCCTCTTGGACCATCATCAGTACCGATAGTGGAACAAGAATGGGTATCTGTCTGCACAACCATCGACCGTTTAACTCAAAATTATAATGAGACTGTTCTTGAACTACAAAAACAAGAAGCGCTATCTAGCGAGGGGAAAATAGAAAGTCTAACTCAGACCCTGAAAAACCAAGAAAAATATATGACAGAGGTAAAGAAAGCCTGCTCCACGGATCCACAAAGGGCTTGGCAAGTAGGGGCCCCACCCAAAGAAACAGAAAGCAAACCTGTTGCCACAACAGTAAAACCAGTAGAAATACCGAGGACAACTCCCGTATGTTATATCAACGATAGTTTAATGCAGAAATATAATCAACTTATTATTGAGTTACAAAAATCAGAATCTGATAAAACAAGAGTTGAAGAAATAACCAAACAAATAATCGAATTAAAACAGCAGATTTCAACACAACAACAAAAATGTATTAATACACCCCTGCAACAAACCTCAAAAATAATACAACCGGCATCAACAGTCCAGCAATTATTAACAGAAAATAAACCAGTTGCCGTAGCAATGAATCGTTGTAATGAAGTCACTCAGTGGGAAAATAAAATTGTCTACTATAAAAAACTTAGAGACTTAAGCGATGATGAACTAAAGAAAAGTGGATTTTCGCGAGAAGAAATTGGAAAAATCCTTCAAGAACTTTCATTTGGTATTGAAAAAGTAAGGGCTCAGTGTGGCAGTCAGGAAAAGACACCCGTCATAACGAGAGCCACCGCGACAACGGGGTCAGCATTTATCACAGAAACTGTACGACCAGTGGTTATTGAATCAGGACAAGAGATCGGCACGTACTATAAAGCCAGACTGGAAAAGGCTGTTTCTGCAAAAGGAGAAGAAAAACAAATACAAGAACTTAAAGCATTACGGGACGAAATAGATGGGCTTATTTCTAACCTCATCAAAAGCAGAAATGAGCTGGAAGTGAGTGAGCTTAATACTCTAGTAAAAGAAGTAAAAGTAAGTCGTGGAGAAATTAAAGCCGATGATATATCTGTAAAAACTACGGAGAAAAAAATGCTTGCCAACATTGGAGACAGACCAGTGAGTATTGAACCAACTGCAGACCAAGTTCTTATTCGAGATAAAGGATTGGAAGTGAACACGGATGAAGTTATGATTAAAGAAAATGTATTGAGCGTAGGCGGTGTGGATGTGAAAATGTCAGCAAGCGAGGTAACAGAAAAACTTGGTCTTGAACCGACAACAATTGAATTAAAAGAGGAAGATGCGAAAGCGGTCTATACTATGAGGATTGATGAACGCCGAAAACTGTTCGGGTTTATTCCGTTTAATAGCCAAAAGACCGTAACCGCAGACGCCGAGAATGGCGATACATTGTCGGAACAACTTCCTTGGTATAATTTCTTGACAACGAAGTAGCTCGTCGTACCAAGTTCTAACATCCTCTATCACAGCTCAATTGACTCACTTCCCTCTCAACATGTACCAAATTTACTGTTCTGAACTTGTCCGCGAGGCGGAGCAGAAATAAAAACACCTCTCACAAGGAGAGGTGTTTTTATTTCTCAACTGGCGTTTTTCTCCTCTTCTTCCTCTGTTTTCTCTGCTTCAGCTCTCGCTTCGTGAGCATCTGCCGCAACTTTATGCGCGTCTGCAGCAGACTCGTGAGCTTCTCCTGCTATTTTTTCCGCTTCCTTAGCCTTCTCATCTGCAGTGTCTGCCTGTGCGTCCTTAATGTGTTGGTCGTCCATAGTAGAAATATAAATGAATAATTCAATTCATTCCCCGAGCCGTTCTCACTAATAACTTGCCGGATGCAAAAAGAAATTATTACAGCTCTCTTCGTTTTGTAATGCCTTTCTCGCAGAAACGGCTCTAATCTTAGAGCTATAGAGCTACTTTAATATTATTATCTTAACAACTATCACATTATGACGACCGTAATTAATACTCCTTCAAATACAGACGGTGGAGACAGTGGTGCCGGCTGGGCGGTCGCAGTCCTCATACTTCTTGCAGTCATTGGCGTCGGGGCATACTTCTGGCTGCATTACCGCGGTACAGCACCTGCTACGAGCGGTGGAACCAATATCAACGTAACGCTTCCACAAAATCCCGTAACAAGCCCCACACCTACTCCTTAAATCTGAGGTCGACACACGAATTTCTCTTTCCCTATATCCCACAGGTTCGAACATCCCCTACCCAGCGGAGTAAATTTTCAATGGTATTGTAGGAAGCGAGATGAAAAAGATTCGTAGAAGGTTTGTACCGGGAACATATGCGCTTCGCGTCGGGCGTTCGCGCACTGGCCTTGGCATGTTCGCTGAAGAAGCTATACCGAGAGGCGCATGCATTATTGAATATACAGGGCGGCCGGCTACTCCGGCTGAACAAAAAGCGAATCGAGGTAAATACCTTTTCTGGACGAGCGACAGTACGATGATTAACGGAAACATTAAAGAAAACAAAGCGCGTTTTATCAACCACTCCTGTGCGCCGAACTGTGAGATAGATATACGAAATCGCAGAATTTATGTCTTCGCCAAGAAAAACATCAAGGCAAGTGAAGAACTCACCTACGACTATGACACCGAGTACTTCGATATGCACCTCAAGCCGAAGGGTTGTCTCTGCCAGAAATGCCAACCGTTTCAGAATAAGTGAATTTGAATAGGTTATTATAGAGAAAATGTCTTATCTGCCGATTGCGCTGTCGATACTACCATTTCTGATTTTTGTTGTTCTACTCCTTTGGGTCAAGACATCTCTTCTGCGAGCTTCTGCCGTCACATTCGTTGTCGGTACGTTTCTGGCAGTGTGGTATTGGAGAATATTTCAGAATTTGCTTTTAGTTTCTTATGCCAAGGGATTTTTTGTTGCCTTTGATATTTTCATTATTATTTTTGGGGCAATTTTCTTCTTGAAGATAATGCAGGGATTGGGAGTAATAAAAAATATCTCGTATTATCTGGAGCACTTCTCAAAAGATTACCGGGTACAAATAATCATATTGGCCTGGTTTTTTGAAAATTTCATAGAAGGAACGGCTGGGTTCGGAACTCCTGTGGCCGTTGTTGCCCCGCTCCTCATAGGCCTAGGCTTGCCGGTCATCAGCGCCTTGGTAGTCGCGCTCTTAGGCAATAGCGCCTCAGTAGTTTTCGGAGCTGCCGGGACGCCGATTCGAACAGGTTTTGCTGGACTAGACGTTTCTATGGTCCCCTATCTCTCGGCACTTATAAACTGCATCGGCTTTATCGTGCCTGTTTTTATGCTTTGGGTAATCACGTCCAGTCGCAAAAACAGAAGGGAAGAATTTTTTGACGGGTTGCCGTTTGCGATCTGGTCTGGCATCGCATTCGTCATTCCATCATTGTTGATCGCGACGTTTTTTGGACAAGAACTCCCTTCGATCATCGGTTCAATCGTCGGGTTGCTTCTGGTTATGGCCTCAACCAAATTGAGAATCTTCACACCCAAGAACGTCTTATCTCTAGAAGGAAAACAGTCCTTGACTCAAACCATGTCTGCCTTCAGAGCTTTTTTGCCCTACGGCCTTTTGGTTTTGTTTCTGATCGTCGGCAAACTTATGTTGAGCGGCGTCAACATTCCTTTCACATTCATAACAGCTCAAACTTTCAATCTGTTTAATCCCGGCTTCGCCTTTATGATTGCTGGATTAGTGGCCATTTTTATATGGAAAAGTGGAAAAAGGATTTTTTCATCTTCAGTCACCAGTGCGTTCTGGGGAACGTTAAGTCCGTTTTTTATAATTGTTTTTATGTCGTCACTCGTTCAAATAATGATCAATTCGGGCCAGAATTATTCTGGCTTGCCGGCGGCCATTACGCTCGTCGCAAAAGTTTTTGAAACGAGCTGGTTGCCTTTCTTTGCACCGTTTGTCGGAGCTTTTGGCAGCTTCATAACCGGCAGCGCTACAATTTCAAATATTATGTTCGGGAATTTCTTCAATACCGCAGGACAAGCTCTTGGTTTTAACGTCAGCATCATCTTGTCATTAGGAGTCGTAGGCGCGGCAGCTGGCAACATGATAGCATTGGCCGACATGCTTGCGGCCGAGGCGGTTGTTGGAGTAAAGGATCAGGAACGGCAGATCCTGAAGGGAGTCTTTATCCCTTGCATAACATATCTTGTCTTGGTCGGCATTATCGGAATGCTGATGGCGTACATGAGATGATTGAGTAAAGTTTGACGAAGTATTTAGTGGATTCGCAAACCTTTGCAAGATCCAACCAACGATGACCGGCTCTATGTTGTTGTGCGCTGAGAAAAATATGTCGAGCACCTCAGGGCTCACAGACTCTTTTGAGAGCTGGTTGCAGAAAGAGATATTCGGCATAGACTATGGAGAAGAGCCATGTTCCGCTTCCTCAAAACGTATGGCACCTATCTACAGTTGCTGTTGATCCTAGCGCTGGTCTATTCTCTCCATTTATATAATTACCTCCTCTTCCACAGCTTCGCCGAGCTCTTGAGCATCGTGGTCGCCTTTACCATCTTCATCGTGGCGTGGAATTCGCGAAACTATCTCGACAACAAAACCCTATTCTTTGTCGCGATGGCGATGCTCCCTCTAGCGGTCATCGATTCACTTCACACATTCGCATTCAAAGGAGTTTTTATATTTGAGAACATAACCGCCAATATGCCGACGCAGCTCTGGCTTATTGGTCGCTACTTTTTCAGCATTGCACTCCTCGCTGCCCCTTTTGTTGCTGACAAAATAAAAAAGAAAGAGTTCATCCTCTACGGAATGATCGGTATCCTCGCGGCTATCCTCCTCCTCTTCTTCACTTTTCACCTCTTCCCCGATGCCTATATTGAAGGTCGCGGGCTCACGTCGTTTAAGATCTACAGCGAATATGTCATCATTCTCATGATGGGTGGAGCACTCTATGGCTTCTATACGAAGAGGGATCGGCTTGATCGAGAGGTATATCGCTATATCGTCTTCGCTATCGTATCAGCGATAATCTCTGAATTCATGTTCACGCTCTACTTCGCCGTAACCGATGAGTTCAATCTACTCGGGCACATATTCAAAATCATCACCTTCTTCTTTCTCTATGCCGGCCTGATCGAAATCAACATGATGGAGCCGTACCGTCTTATGTTCAAAAATCTGAACGATCTCAATATCGCAAAAAGTGAATTCTTATCTCTCGCTTCACATCAACTCAAGAACCCTCTCTCAGTTATTCTTCTCTCCGCCGACATGATGAAGACTGATGTATCTTTTTCAACCAGTTTTCCCCTGTATCATCGCTATACCGATGACATCAGCCATGCGGTCTTCCGGATGAAAAAAATCATTGACACGCTTCTGAACGTGACCAAAATTGAGCTCGGGATCGCGGAGGTGAAAGAAGAGAGTGTTGACCCCACGGTACTCATCCAAGAGACAATCACGGAGCTCGAACGAATTGCAAAAGAAAGAAACGTCTCGATCACCAACAGGGTCGAGGGGATGATCCTTCCCTGTATCAAATCTGATCAACAACTCCTGAGTATCGTATTTGAAAATATCTTAAGCAACGCCATCAAGTATTCTCGGCCAAACAGTAATGTTGAAATCACGGCCATCGCGAAACCAACACTGACAATCATCGTGAGAGACTCTGGATACGGAATACCAGATAAGCAGCAATCTCAAATATTAAAAAGTAATTTCAGAGGAGATAATGTAACGTCTCTCATTAAGGATGGTAGCGGCATGGGACTCTACATGACAAAGAAGATAGCCGATAAAATTAATGTTGGAATCTCTTTCGAATCAAAAGAAAATGAGGGTACGGTATTCAGATTACTATTTGCATAACCGTTACGAATAGAACATCCTCTTCAACCGCGAGAAGACAAGGTCACCTTGATCGGTTGACGCGGGGTGTTAAAAATGGTTATATACCCGATGGAATCGAGTAAACAAGTTTTTTGACAAAAAACAAATATAACAAGAAAGGGGGCGTGAGGTATGCACAAAAAAATGTCATTGCACACCATTGCGTTGGTGGCCTTGCTTAACGCAAAGAAACAAATCCTCTTGGCCCTCAAAGACGGCCAGTGGTGGCTGTTAGGTGGCCACCGGGAAAAAGAAGACCGGGGGAGGCATCGAACTGTAACGAGAGAGGTGTGGGAGGAATCCAAACTTGAGGAAATTTTTGACCAACAGTTGCTGTTTAGTTGCCATGAGTGGCAGAAGAGTGGCGCCCTGTATGTTTTCGACATCTCCATCGGACACTACTTTGGAGATAAGCCGCCCACGCCATTAGTGCGAGAAGGAATTGTCGAGCTTCGATGGTTTGATCTCGATGAGGCAGAAAAACTGAAACTGACACCACTCGCACGGAAGACCCTTGCCCATTTAAGAAAGACTCTGCGTCTCTCTTTCCTGGGAGACTGTCTCCACCACCTCCACCAAGTCATTGAACTTTCACAAGCACGTGGAGCGAGTGAAAAAGATATGGCTGATTTGAAACGGTGCCTAAACGCCAGTAAAAAGGCACTGAATCGAATCAATAAGTTATAATCTCCGTCGCGCTATCAAGCCGACGGAGATTTTTGTATTTACACCTCGGATATTTGGTATACTTCCCCCATGAGCCCTCGCTTCGTCGGCACTCTCCTGCTCATCATTATTCTCGCGTGTATTGCGACTGGGGTCATTGTCTACCCAAATTTGTCAGCGACACTTATCTCTCATTGGGACGCCGCAGGGCGGGCAAACGGCACGATGGGCAAATTCTGGGGTACATTCCTCTTGCCGCTTATGATGCTCGCATTCTCTGGCCTGTGGTCGTTTCTACCACGTATTGACCCGATCGCACCAGGATTTAAGAGTTTCCGCTATGTCTATGACTTCTTCTTCTTTTTGCTTATCGCCTTTCTTGCCTATGTATATGCGCTCTCGCTTGGAGCTAATCTGGGGTGGCAATTCAACATGCTCACAATGACTCTGCCGGCGCTTGCTCTCTTCATATTAATCCTTGGCGCGCTCATGCCCTATATGAAGCGCAATTGGTTCATCGGCATCCGTACTCCATGGACTATCTCGGACGACATCGTTTGGGACAAGACGCACAGGCTTGGTGGCACACTCTTCGAAGTCGCAGCACTCTTCATCTTTGCGGGCATTTTCGTATCGCCAAAAGTTGCCACTTGGTTCATCCTCATTCCGATCATCGCCGCCACTTTGATCAGCATTATATATTCTTACGTCATCTTTGCCAGAATTAAACGGACGAATTGATTTAGTATAAAGTTCGTGGTATTATCAGGGGTAATGAGATCACCTGACCTCGATCGAGAACGGAGCGAGAAACTCCTCTCACTTCCCGCCTTTTTAAAGTCCTATAACGAGGGTCTCCCTTTTGAATTTCCCCGTGCTTCATTACCGCTCTTACGAGAGTTTAGAAAGGGACATGCAACGCTTTTCAAGCACAGTGACTCATGGTCGCTCGATCAACACCGCAAGGTAGTGATGAACTGGCTCCCTGCGCACTCCGCAAGGTGACACCTTACGGTTGCCGTAAGGTGTCACCTTGCGGATTTGTATATTCGGCGAAGCCGCTCGTCATCGTAGCAATACCGTCCACATTTATGGCGTAGCCTTCAAAACCCGATAGTTGTGCAATAAAAGTGATGCCGCCCTTTCCCATTGCAAACGCTGCAGTCGCAAAACGATCGGCTTCAAGAACATCAGGGCCTATGACCGTGATGCTCACGATGTCATGCAACTCTTCTTTTGTATTGTGGGGATTGTAGATATGATTCCCCCGGATATATGAACCAGAGGTTGCGATACCCTTCCCGTGTGGATAGACCACTTTCACAATTTCATTACTGTTGAAGGGATTGCGGATACCAACACTCCACTCACCTCCATCGATATTTTTACCACTCGTCGCAATGTCGCCACCGGCATTCACAAAATAATGCTCATATCCCGCTTCGCGGATAAGCGCGGCAGCATTGCGTATCGCCCATCCCTTCACAATACCTGAAGGATCAATAGTGCTATCAGGTTTTTTGATATTAAAGTATCCGTTTGTTTCTATTCTTGTCTTCTCAGCGATGGCAAAAACTTCCCGCATCTCGACACTCACGACATCTGATTCAATCTCACTGCGATTGATACGCGAAATTTCACTGTCTTCTTTATACGTACTGAAACGTTCATCGACAGACACGAGATATGCGAAGGCGGATTCGAGTGTGTCTCTCGCGCTGTCATCTACAATCTCAATTTCTATGGGCATGCCCATGATAAGCCGCACGTCTCTGATCCTCATGATGATCATATGCTACATCCCTCTTCACGCCTGCGCGAGCGCCGACGCAAGTGATTGTTTAAATGCATTACTGGTAAGCGTAGCTCCTGAAACGGTTGTCACGTTCGCACTCTGCGCTGCAATAGCTTCTTGCACGAGCGTCGGTGACGCTGTGTCAAAGATAGAAACTGAGACCGGAGATGCGGTTGGAGAAGAGAGGAAGCTGATGTTGGTGATTTTTCCTCCTGCAATCACCACCTGTACTTGGACAGGGCCACGACTTCCAGCTTGAGCGACACTCCCCGTATAGGTGCCATCTTTAGGGCCGGCCGGCACAGGCGGAGGTGTGGGAGCGGGAGGAGGTGTTGGCGTTGATGCTAGCGCAGGCGTTGTCGACGGGAGTATTGGCGCTGGAAGAGGAGTCTGAGGAAGTGTGGTGAATGGTGGCGGAGGAATAACAACCACTGGAACCAGAGTGGGTGCTGCTGGTGTCGGTGTTGGTTCTAGGGTCATCGGTATCGAGACAACGGGCTCTTGAACTGGGGAATCTGGCGCTGGGAATGATTCTGGAACTGGCGCCGCTGGAATAACAACAATGCGTGTTTGCGGTGCTGATTTTTTAGCACTCTCCAGTTTTGCAAGACGCTCCTGAAGCATCGCTAGCTGCACAGAAAGCGATTCAGTGCTACTCGCGAGACTTGTTGTTGTACTGCTTACCGTGGTGGGGATGGTGATGTCAGTCCCTGCACTTGTGTTGGAACTATCGGAGAGTCCCGCGAGCACTGCCGCAGGACTGCGCGAGAACATATATAAAAAAGAAACGCCGATAAAAACAATTGGTAAAAATATCTTCTTCATACTTAATCATCATCACGCTCTTCGTGACGCGTGCGTGAACGCGAAGTGCTTGTTGATACGAGAACTGGTGCTGGTGATGGCGTCACGGAAGCAACGATAGTAGGAGTAATAATAGGGGCTTGCTCATACACGATGTTTGTCTCTGGTGTGTATGGAATCCCGATTTCTGGACCAATCGCATAGATCTGCCCACCAAGATACCAATACCCATTTGAACTTTGCCGCGCACCATCCGGAGCGGTAACTGGAGTCCCGTTGGCATATAAGAGCACACCATTGCCGCTGTTATAGGTCGATTGACCGTAGACGACGATCGCGGCAGGAGTTGTTGTCGGCACCCGTGTCACGATAGGTGTAGAGGTCGGCATTGCGACTGGTGTAATCCGCACTGTCGGAGAAACTTGCGGTTTTGGTTTCGATACCGCTGTCACGACTTGGCTCAAGACAGATGCCGCTTCAATATTTGCACTTTCTATTTGCGAGATATTCGCCTCAAGTGCTTGTATCTGAGAGGCGAGCATGTCTGAAGTGGTCGCATCATTCTCGTTTATGTTCGCCATACTCTCAGGGACATCTTGAACACTCTGCGCCGCTGTCGCCACCGCAGACTGTCGCGCAAAGACAAATGCGGTCGAGGATACAAGAAATACTGCCACGGCAATCATCTTTTTCATGGTATGTGAGGGGAGACGGAGATACATCTAGATTCTTACATCAGCCTAGGCGTAATAATCCCGTGTGTATTGCGTATATACTATCAATATGCCTCCTCAACGAATCTCGAGCGGCAAGCTTCCCCTTGCGATTGTGATTGGTATTGTCTCAGCCACCTATACCTTGTGGCAGTTTCTTGGCGGTGAACAACAATCTGTGGTAGTAACAGCACCGATTACTTCAAATACAACGCAACCCATTGCCGCACAAAATGTCCCGACGCAAACAGCAACAACTACCACCCAATCACCAAAGCCACTTGGCCTTTACCGAGATGGTACCTACGTAGGCACTCCTGCTGACGCCTACTACGGCACCGTGCAGGTCCAAGCGATTATCCAAAACGGAAAGATCGCTGATGTGAAATTCTTGCAGCACCCGAGTGACCGAAGCACCTCAGTCGCCGTAAATAATTATGCGATGCCGATCTTGATACGAGAAGCCATCGTTGCTCAAAATGCACGAGTAGATACTGCGTCTGGCGCAACCTTTACGAGCGAAGCATTCCAACAATCTCTTGCATCGGCGCTCACACAGGCAAAAAACTAATAGTATGCCCGCCTTTATCGACAACTTCCTTAATAAGATCACGATGTATCGCCTCGTGCTGTACTATCTCGTCGTATTGTTTATCTTAGCAGCACTCTTCGGCACCCTTGGTTGGCTCCCTATCAATCCTGCTAATCTCGCCCTCTCGACACTCCTTATTCTCGCGGTGTGTTGGCTCGTCAATACGGTATTTGCAAAAAGCTTCAACGCAGCGACAAATGTTGAATCGGTTTATATCACGGCACTCATTCTCGCGCTCATCATCTCTCCTGTCGCATACACCGATTATGCCGGCATAGGATTCCTTATTTTCGCATCGGCGTGGGCAATGGCCTCTAAGTTTATCTTGGCTATCCATAAGAAACATATTTTCAATCCGGCAGCGTTTGGCATCGCGTTCTCGGCACTTGCGCTTAACCAAGGAGCGACGTGGTGGGTCGGCGGGAATCTGCCACTCATGGCCTTCGTAGTGATCGGCGGATTATTGATTGCTCGTAAGATCCAGCGATTCGATCTGGTATGGTCATTTTCGATTGTGGCACTCGCGACTATTGTCGCTACATCGACAAGTAGCAATTATTTAACGCCGATCACACAGACGTTCTTGCATTCGCCATTCTTCTTCCTCGCACTGGTGATGCTCACCGAGCCGCTGACCATGTCACCCACGCGTCTCGGGAGGATCTTCTACGGCGCAATCGTTGGATTCCTTTTTGCCCCCAACATTCACCTCGGCTCGTTCTATTTCACACCAGAGCTCGCACTTCTGGTAGGCAATCTCTTTGTCTATTTTGTGAGCCCTGAAGGACGTTTCACCTTAAAGCTCATTGATAAAAGAGAGCTCGCCGATGGCCTTTATGAATTTGTATTCAAGCCCGACTGGCTCTTCAACTTCCGCCCAGGACAGTATCTGGAGTGGACATTGCCACACCGCTTCTCCGACGATCGCGGCAATCGCCGCTACTTCACGATCGCCTCATCGCCCGCTGAAAAAGTCGTGCGTTTGGGCGTGAAGTTCTATGAGCCTGAGAGCAGTTTTAAACGTGCGCTCGCTGCAATGGGCGCGGGCGATACACTCTCGGTCTCACAACTCGCCGGAGACTTCGTCCTTCCGAAGAATCCAAAAAAGAAACTCGTCTTTGTCGCTGGCGGTATTGGTATCACGCCTTTTGTCAGCATGGTGCGCCATTTGATAGATACCAATGATACGCGCGAGGTGATGCTCCTCTACTCAAACCGCACCGCATCAGAAATCGCCTATATTGAGACCTTCAACGAAGCCGCGAAGAAAATTGGTATGAAAACGATATATGCACTAACTCGCGAGCCGAAACCACTCCCGTGGGCTCATGCGGGAAGAATTGATGAAAAGTTGATCGCTGAACAAATTCCTGACTACATAGAGCGCACCTTTTATATCTCAGGGCCGCCCGTCATGGTTGAGGCATCGCGTAAGACACTTCGCGCTATGGGCATCTCCCGCCGCCACATTAAGACCGACTACTTCCCCGGCTTTGCGTAGTGGTATAGTAAGGAAATGAGAGGAGTGGATGGAAAGGGCGGTATGAGACGTGTGTTTGGCATACTCAGCCTCGCTGTGCTTTTTTCGATTGTCACGCTGGGTATTATTTTCTCATTTCCCGGCATAGTCGCGTGGCATCTGCAGCAAGAAGAGCAGCAGGCACTTTCTGCGATGTCCACACAATTCCCCGTTACCGTCGATCCGCAGAATAAAATAATTGTGGAGAATACGACGGTAAATACTTTCCTCGAGAGTACCACTTCTCCATTTCAAGCAGCAGCGATAAATGCTCAAAACGTGTTGTGGGGTATTTTTGAGTGGATTACATCAACTCTCACTACTGCATCGTGGTATCAGAATATCGCCGCTGCAGGTGGTCGTGTCGTTATCATCACTCCAGGAATGCGAAAGGAGCAGGTGGCAAATACATTTGCAAAAGCGCTTGCGTGGAATAGTACTCAGGCAAAGAATTTCACAACCGCAGCAGCATCGTCGACACTCCCTTTGTCTGAAGGTTCGTTTTCACCGGGTACTTACCTTGTTGACGTTGGGACAACGCCAACAGAAGCACAAATGCTCGTGAACAAACGTTTTTCTGAAGAGATTCTTGATCATTACGGCACCTCGACAGCTGAGATCGTGCCTCTCGATCAGGCACTCACTATTGCATCACTTATTCAACGCGAAGCAGGTGGGCCCGATGATATGCGCATCATATCGGGCATCATCTGGAATCGACTTTTCATCAATATGAATCTCCAGATAGACGCCACACTCCAATACGCAAAAGCGAATAGTAAGTCAGTCACCAGTTGGTGGCCGAGAGTGGTGCCAGCGGACGCCTTCCGCAAGTCACCCTACAACACTTACAAAAATAAGGGTCTGCCTCCGACGCCAATCGCGAATCCTTCGGTCGCCGCAGTGTTGGCAGCGCTCAATCCAAAAAATACAGACTGTCTCTTCTACTTCCACGACAACGCGGGGCAGTTCCACTGCACCAACACCTACGCCGAGCACGTCGCGCTCCTCAAAAAATATTTTGGTCGTGGGAAGTAAGTTAATCTCTCTCTCCTCTTGAGTCAGACTCTCGCACCCTCTTGGTACTGGTCGCTTGTCGTGTCTCAGTCGCTCGTATAACCGATGCCGGCAGAGCCTGATACCGATCGTTAGAATTTTCAGAATCCTCTTCTTCTCTTTCTCTCGTGCCTCTCGAAGTACTTGTCGCCGTACGAGCGTTTTCTCGCGTACTCTCCTCCGACCGAACGCGAGGTGTGCTGGTAGCGATATTCAAAATCTGCGCGCGAGACTCTATCTCTTTTTCAAAATCAGTATGCACCCGCTCCATCTCCGTTGAAGATGCCTGTGCTTCAGAAGCCTGAACGATGGCGTGAAATTCATTTGTATTTTTCTCAACATTCTCCTTGATGGTTTGGATAGTAGTGGTGCTCAAACGTCCTTGTGTCGCGAGAGATTCTGCCTCATCAAATCTACGAACAGTCTTCTCTTCAACCCATTGCGCCTTCTGCACCGTCCCGATTATTAACGCTCCACGCACCGGCTCGGTCACATAGATCTTGACCGGGTAGAGCAGGTCTCCTGGCAACGCCCCTTCAGAGGCCAATGCGACACCACCGCTGGTTACAGAGAACATGAGGAGAGCTCCCGCAAGCGCATAGGCAAAACGAGAATGAAAGAAGTGTTGATACGGACTCACCACAAACCGAACAGGATGTTCATCCATATGCGCGAGCAAACGCGAGAGAACAACCTTCTTCTCTTCTGGAGAAAGTTTTATATCTCGTATTTCTTGCGCCCCTTTATTTAAATCATTTTTCATATTTTTATGGTTGTTCTTCATCATACCCCGCCACTTTCCGTAATTGCTGTAATCCCCGATTGATACGCACTGACACGACGTTCGCTGACTCCCCGATAATTTCTGCGATATCTTTAGGCCCGAGACCTTCGACGAATCTGAGATACACGACTTGTTGGTAGAGCGGATCGAGTTCTCTTATTCTCTCCAGAAGAAATTTGGCCTCATGCGTCATTTCTATGTCCTCCTTCTTTTGACCGACTGGCATAAATGTTTCGGCGTCTGTTTCTGACCCTTCTGCCAACGCATCGAGCGAGAGTGTTTTCTTCTTCCGGTACCAATCAATGATACTATTTCGCGCGACGGTGAAGAGAAACGCTCGTTTGTTCTCAACTTTCTTCTCACCCTGCGAAAGAACATTCCAGAATCGCATAAAAGTGTCTTGCATCAGATCAACCGCCACATCCTTATCAGATGTCCTCAAAAGGCAGAATCTGTATATCGCATCAGATTCATTGGTGTAGAGCTGAATGAATTGGTTTTTTGAAATATCTTGTTCCATATCTTGAGACGCATCATGGCACACATTCTTACGGTAAGGATACCCGAGCACTACCGTCTCCCTTATGAGTGAGAGGTCAAGTATATAAGAAGTGGCGCACTCTGCGCAACCTTAGGCCTAAATTAACCGCGTAATATACGACAATCATTATGACAACATTTACCAAAAAAATATCCAGCCTCGTCCTCTTTGCGGCACTACTCCTCTCTCCAGCATTCGTTTTAGCGGATGGTGGAGAACACTTGAACAATAAAAATGGAGACCGTCACCCGAAGATACACGGGAAGTCCGCGTTCGCGCATACTCATGTGAGAGAACGCGGCGAAAAGGGCGATCAGGACGATGACGAGGGGAGAGGTGAGCATCGAACATCAACGACAACTCCAGCCACTACTCTCGCTCTGCGAGGACTCGCTATTACCAACGTGAGCACCTCAAGCGCTCTCGTTAGCTGGACGACGAATGTAACCTCTTCAAGCAAGGTGTACTTCGGCACAACCTCGCCACTGAGCTTGCTCGCTGCTTCGTCAGTGACCAGCGCAACGCCAGTGAAGAGCCATTCGATCGGCCTTACCGGTCTTACCGCAAGCACCACGTATTATGTGGTTGTCGCATCGGTAAGCGCTGCAAACGGCTCGGCTACCTCAAGCCAAACATCGTTTACTACCGCACCACTGTCAACAACAAATCAGGTCACCTTAACGTCAGCCGTTATCGCGACGCACAACACTCAGAATAGTTGTTGGTTAACTATTGGCAGCAATGTGTATAACATTACTGCCTATGTTCCATATCATCCCGGCGGTGTGCAGGCGATCGTGTCACTCTGCGGCACAGACGCTACCGCTGCATTTGGCGGGATCGGACATTCTTCAAGCGCCACAGCACTTCTCGCGAACTATCTACTTGGCGCCCTCGGCCAGACGGTTACTATCTAGCAACGAACACGTAGTAAAAAACGGTCACGTGCGTGGCCGTTTTTTATCATATGTAAGAATCAGCTATCATCATCGTCTATCTAGGGAATGAAAAAATCCATTGAGAGGCTCTTTGCCTTTTTTGCTCGCAAGAGAGAGCTGTGGGAGTTCCGGCGACAACGACACATCCGCGCCTTCCGCGCGATTCATTGAGCAGTAGATATCAAGGTTTAACCTTGATGAGAGACAAGTCACCGTTGAGGATAGTAGGGCGCATTGCTTCTATTTCAGACTTGTAGAACGAGATGCAGGGAATCGGGTTCAGGAGATAAATCTTCTGATTCAACACATGCGCGAATCCGATCTCCATAAGAGTGTTTCCACCAATATAATTTTTGATACCATGCTTATCGAGATTGACCGCTAACACCGCATCTGCGCCTTGCATCTGGTGCCAAAATTCTCGGATAGCGTCTTGATTATTTTTTTGCTCTATTTTTATTACCTCTTTTTCTTCATCGCTCTTGCCCACAAGAGTTTTGTGCAGGTCAGTAAGAAAAGCGTCATGTCCGAGCGCCCGCAAATCATCACGCGCCTTCACCATCTGCTCGGTATATTGCATGCTGCCGATAATGCCAATTTTCATAATTAGGATTTCTTTTTATCTGCCCAGAAGAAGTATGCGCCGATACCCACCCAAAATGCGACCCGAAGCCAATTTTGTGTCTGCAGCGCATCCAGAGCCGCCACGCCGAAGAAAATAATGAAGATAGAGAAGTTGGTGCCGAGTTTGAGGTTTTTCATAGAGGAAGTATACCCGATTTTTGACCTTGCTCTATTCAAGCTCAAATCCAAATAATCCATGTTCTTTGATTTTCTTTTCGTAGTCGGGATATGAGGCGTAGATCTTTTTCATTTCCTCTACGGAATCGACCGAGGGCATTATTTTTTTGAAATCAACCCCCTTCACCATCGCATCAATGCTTGGCCAATGAAATTTCTTACTAATCTTCTTAACACACTTTTCTTTCCCGCAAACAAAGGTGAGAGTGTCACTAATTTTTATTGGCTGATATTTAATTGTCGCGGCACGCGTTTCGATAGATTTGATACCAATCTTTACTTCGTCAAAATTATCTTTATCAACCGCCCGAAACCGTAACGTCCAGTTTTTCATAAATAATTAGCTACATTATACGACCAAGTCCGAACTTTTTTCCAGCGCGCCCAATGATTACTCGCCCGCTCGCAGACTCGCGGGCTCGCCGCCGCGGACGGCGGCCCCTCGCTCCTGCCGCTCTCTATGCTTTGTTTTTTGGCGGGGGATGTCTTTGGAAAAGGAATGGAGCGGCAGTGGCTCGGGGAACGGCTCACTTCTTCCCGCCTAACGGCTCACATGGGAAGAAATGAGCCGTTCAGCCCAAATGCAAATTTCCTGTGGTCTCGAGCTGTTTTCTCCGCTCTGTAGTTGTCGTCCATTGGCAAAGGCAATCCACCCCTCGGCATCCGCCTCGGGGCTGTTTCCGCTATGGCTACGAGCGCCTAGATTCGTTTGTGCCGCCTTATCCTCGCACTCCGCTCTGCTGAGCGGAGCTCGGGGCGGCTCTTGTTTGGGGAGAGGAAGGAATCCTCTCCCCAGCTCGGGCTCATCCTCGTTCCTTCGGATTCCGCCCATCGCACAACCCCTCTCCTCGTTTTCATTTTTGTGTTTATCTTGTCGCTTCCGCTTCGAAACCCTGATGCTTCGATGAGGGTCGGCGCTCGTCCTTCGCCATGGACGCTCATAGCGGAAACAGCCCCGAGGCAAATGCAAATGCTTGCCCCAAGTCCGCGCGATTACGCGCGGACTTCTCCCACCCGTGCGCGCATGCGAAGACTCCCTTCAAGAAATATCTGCGCCCTCGGGAAGATTCGAACTCCCAAGTCCTCGCTAGAATCGAGGCAGTTTATCCGTTAGCTTACGAGGGCAAAAATTTTAGGGCGCTCTTGAATAACTTACGCCCGCCCCGGTTCTTCTGTCTTGTTTAATTTTTCCTTCTTTCACAAGCACCGAGAGATACCGCTCCGCTGTTGAATCCGAAACATGCAGGAGTTTTTCAACTTCGTCGTTGGTGATTTTGGTTTTCTTCGTCAGTGCTTCCATGATTTTATCTCGCTTCTTGCGCTTGCGGTCTTGAATTGAGATGCGGGCTTTGTTCAGGAGATCGCGAGCGGAGTGCAGGATGCCGGTTTGTGCTGGAGCCGCCGCAGACGGCGGCTCGGGGGCGGGTTCAATCGGTTCACTTTCCGGAGGCAACGGGTCATTTGGTGGTATTTGACCCGTTTGGGTTGGGGGCTGATCCGTTTGGACCTCTACGGGTGGAGAAACTTCGACTGTCAGCTCGCTTGGGACGGCTTCAGGCGCTTGAGCAGGCGGCGTCTCCTGTGGAGGCACGGTCGGCTCTGTCGCAGGTTCAGGGACTTGAGGTGTAGTTTCTTCAGGCATGCTTTTATTCTAACCTAAACGCGAGTGCTATACTCGAAACAATGATTGACAAGAATGCCTATGCCAAGATAAAGGAATTCTTTTCTGGTCTCGTGTGGCCATTCACATGGCTTGAATCACGATTTACGAGTGTCGGTCTTCTTGTTTCAATATTCTTACTCATGACTGTTGCAACAGTCGCGGGATTTTTAATTATCTACGCTATCCCCACAGGTTCAGATGACAGTACGTATGATTCGGAATCTTCAGACACCGGAGGCATTGATGAAAATTGTAACGCGATTGGTATCGAGATACGGGACTGCATCGCCACGTATAAACCCGATGCTGAAAATAATCCGCCCAGCGATGGCCTGAACTACTGCGACACTATCACTTCATCTGAAGATGTCATTTGGGCGATTGAAGAGGCGTCGAGCAATTCGCAGATTAAAGCACTCGTTCTTGAAATCGATTCAGGCGGCGGTTCTCCAGTTGCCGCCGACGAGATAGCCAGCGCGGTGAAGAATTTCGGTAAGCCCTCCATCGCATGGGTGCGCGAGAGCGCCGATTCAGCCGCATACTGGATCGCGAGTGCGGCCGACACCATTATCGCTTCAGAAAATTCAGATGTCGGTGGCATCGGGGTTACGACCTCGTATGTTGATAATGCAAAACAGAACTTGAAAGACGGTCTGACCTACAACCAACTTACAGCGGGTCTGTATAAAGATATGGGAAGCTCCGACAAGCCACTGACCGCGACCGAGCGTTCACTGATACAGCGCGATCTCGACATTCTCCACCAGAATTTCATCAATGCCGTGGCGACGAATCGCAATCTTTCGGTCGCGAAAGTGACCGCGCTCGCAGACGGCTCCACGATGCTCGGCGCGATGGCGCTCCGTAATGGGCTTATTGATCAACTCGGCACGAAGGCAGAGGTCTGGCAGAAGCTTGAATCAGACATAGGCGAAACGCCTGATGTTTGCTGGCCCTAGCGATTAACTCAACCCGAAAGCTTCGCGAGTTGCCGAGAAGGAGAGATATTTCGGGTCATACAAACACGCCTTCAAATAGTGAATTGTCGCTTCTTGTATATTCTTTTTCACTTCGTTCCATTCGTGCGTTCTCCAATTCACATATCCTCCAATCGATTTGGATACAGCGAGGTGATGTAAGCCGGTAGCTACTTGCCTATAAAGGGGAATCGTTTTGATGTCGTATAAATCTAAGAAATCCCTCTTATACAGTAGAAGGGCCTGAAATTCCTCTGATGTCAGTTTCGGATACATTACCCTAGCATAGCAGGTTGATGACTGGCTGTACGAATAACTCAACCCGTTGAGTTATTCGTCAAAAATGTGCTTATTTTGCGCTATAGAAAACGCCTTGACCAATGTCGCCGTGCTGTACCAGTTTCCCCTCCTTTTCTAGCTCGTCCAAATACCGCTCGGCGGTTGCGTTGGATACTCTGGCTAGTTTTTCCACATCGTTGTTCTGTATTTTTCCGTTTGCCTGCACAAATTCAAGAATCTTTTTCTTATTCTCGGTTTTCCGTTTCTCTTGTTCAGAAATTAAATCGCTCTTACCTCGCCGTGCGAGATACATCCCGAGAGCGATTCCAGCTAGAGCGACGATGATGAAGATAGGGTAGTTCATATCGGGCTGACCACTTTACTAAACTCCTTCATTTACAATCTTGACTACCTCTGCAAACACTCCCGCCAGTTCTTCGGGCACGGGTAATCCTTTCTCTTTCATAATTTTAGTACCGTTCGAACCTATTAATCTTTTGAGGTATCCTAGCGATTTACCCAATCCTTTCTCGTACATAACTTTCTTAAAGTCACTAAGCCTATCCGCACCGTGTTTTGAATCATCAAAATCAGCAACTACTACTGCCTGAGTCGGATTAAAACTTTGATTGATAACTTCAGCCACTATATCTAAAGGATAGTAGTCCTCCATTGTTCCTTGGGTTAAGCAAAAGACTTTCTTAACATTTTTAAGACCAGCATTACTTTCGCGTACGATATCATCAGCAGTTGCTTTGGCATCTTGATCTAGTACTACCACACACGGGATATCATATGCTCCTAGCAATCGAGCAGTGTTACTAACCAATGAAGTATCGCTACCGCGCATATTAACTATCGCAATTCCCAGCTTGAATTCGCTTAGACCAAGCATTTCCATAAAGATTGGATATGCCTCCTCCTCAGTATTGCCTTCTACAAGAATTGCGCAATTACCTCCACCCTTAAGGAGAGCATCAGAAGGACGGATACCCAAATCTGTTCTAAGCTCCTCTAGTTGTGTATGGTCAAATACTTTAGCCACAGTATTTCCTTTTGCCGTTCGGGTAAGGATAATGTTATTTTCAAAACTGCTCCTTTCTAGAAAGACTGGCGAGTGAGTAGTAATAATGACTTGAGATTTTTCGCTGACTTCTTGGAGTACTGAAAATAGTTGCCTTTGTGCTTTAGGATGAAGACTGTTCTCTGGCTCTTCCATAGCAAAGATTAGTTTTCCTTCAACATGAAGACCAGCAACGAGCCTGAATAAGGCGATTATTAGGTTGTTTTGTGTTCCGGCACCGCGATTTTCCACAAGAATATCTTCAATCTTGTCATCGCCCAGTTTCACTTTAAACGAAACCCCCTCTATTGGGTCAACATTTAGCGCGTCGAAAACGAGACGCATGTCTTCGTTGTGCATTTGCTCTCTTAAAAAAGCCTGTAATTCTTCCTGCGGTCCCTTAATCGCTTCGACAAGCAATTGTTCAACTTTCCCTAAAGATTGGTCGGCGTCATTATTTTTAATTGCTTCGTGCATTCGTACCCGTAAAGTTTTCCCTAGAAGTGAAGTTTTTGTCATCGAAAATTGAACACTGAGATCTCTGCGCACGGGAATGAAGTGGAACGCGTCGCTTGATAGTAAGTCGTTTAGAATCGACTTGTCCACAGCCTTTGTGGAAGAATCGTCCATAATTGCTTTGGTATCGGGTGTCTCATTAAATGAAAAGGTTTTTCGAACTGTAATCGTCCCGTCTGCTTTTTGAATTGAATCTAGTGTTGGGTCTGTAGGTAAATCAGAGAAAGTAAGCGTTAAAGTTATATCCGCCGAAGTATCCCGATTAAAGAAATCTTCCTCGTCTGAAATCTTCTTGTTTGCAAAAAATCGGTCAAGTGCCAAGAGAAAAGATGTTTTCCCCACATCATTTTCTCCGAGTAGAATCGAGCATTTATTAAGAGGAACATCTACCTCTTGTAGAGCCCTGAAATTAGAAATTTTCGCGTGTGATATATACATATGGTCTAGTTAATTAGACTAGTTTTTCTCTCATTGTAGATGAACATTTTGAGTTTTCTTGTCCTTGAACAATTTGTCGTAAGGACTAGGAACCTTGCCTACAGCAATAAGGTCCGCATATATCTTTTTGCCAATGTGATGAGCAAATTCGACCGGTACTGCATTGCCTATCATCTTGTAGCCGTCTGCGACATCTCTATACTTGAAAATGAAGTTGTCAGGAAATGTTTGTATCCGTGCACATTCGCGAACTGATAAACGGCGATAGAGTTTTTCTTTACCCGGAACGAATATTCTCACATTTTGCGAGACGAACTTCATTTTTGGCGCTTGCGGATGGATTGGAGCATGACGACCGCCGGCTTGAATAGTGAAAGACGGTTCGTCCCATGAACGAACTCGGTTGCGTGACATATAAATCGTTGAAAAACCGCCATTCATATATTCGTGATTTGGAATTTCAAGTGCATCGCCGTTTGTCTTGTTGAATTCTTTTGCTTGTTTTGCGTTGCGGAGATCAAAAATTGCATCGCGCAAAGTAAGGCGTTTGGGTTGCGGTTCTGGAAATTCAAAACTAATACCGAGGTCTTTTCTATATCCGATTACGATAACGCGCAAGCGGTCTTGAGGAACCTCGTAGTCATTGGCATTCAATAGTTGATATTTAACATTGTAGCCAACATCGCTAAATTGCTTGAGTATCGTACTAAATGCTTTTTCATGTTGCGGAAAAAGAATGCCTGAAACATTTTCGGCTAGAAAAAATAGCGGTTGCTTTTCTTTAATGAGGCGGATGTATTCAAAGAATAATTGACCTCGCTTGTCATTAATTCCACGACCAGCTCCAGCTTCGCTCCAACTCTGACACGGGGGTCCGCCTATCATTCCAAATGCGTCAGGAACATCAGATGCAGGTATGTCAGTTATGCTTCTCCGATCTAGTATCGTCTCTGGGAAATTTGATTCAAAAGTATCCCAAATTACCGGGTCGTATTCATTTGCCCATACAATGTCAAAACCAGCTTTCTTGAACCCAAGATCAAGTCCGCCAGCACCAGTAAAAAGAGAAATGATTTTCATAAGACGATGAGTTTTGCATCAAGCATCTGTGCCGGGTTGTTAGGGTTTCGTATCTGTATGTCTTCAATCCTATCCGCAGCTTGTGCTAGAGCATTCCTATCCTCGGTAGGAAAACTTTCAAACTTTGACCTGAGCATTATTGTTGCAACAAGTGGTCTACCTTCTCTTGAATTGAAATTAAGGTCAGCAAAAACGCGGCGCGGATTTTCTATTCCCCACATTCCTCGCACTCGCAAATAAGTAATGCCTAACGGGTCAACTTGATTGACCCTTGCAAGTTCGTTCGTGTCCGAGAATTCAACTTCTTCCGATTGTGCAACCCCAGCGATAATTCTTTGCTTTATTCTTTCGTATACTTCGCGATTAGCTGCATAACAATCTCCATAAACGAATAGCAGGGACTGGATTGTATTTTCAGAAACCACTCCAATGGCATAAATTAAATCCTTCTGTTGCCATCCTTCTTCACAGTCTCGGCATCCCGCGGAGAGCATCGGGTCGTCGACGTATATATGGTCTTTAGGATAAGAACTATTGAGCGCGATTCCTGACAGCGGATTTTCGATTTTCTTAACTTCTACGGCATCGCCCGCTCTTATGACAAAATCCGGCGGATTTTTTGAATTTCCGAGATATGACAAATGCTCCCGATGGGCGGTTTCTTTTTCGCGCAAATCCGTAATTTGCGCGGAATTACAAAAAGCATCTCTGATGAAGCATTCCAACGGAGCACCCACGGTTGTAATTCGGTTTGCCCCTTGTGGACCATCCGGGAGATCAAAATTTCTCGCTGTCGCGAGGTTTACTAGAGCGCGAATTATGTTCGTCGTGGGCATATAAGAAATAATAACATAAGGGGCAATAGGGCTATTTACCCAAAATCGACCCTCGCCCTGCCGCTCCATTCCTTTTCCAAAGACATCCCCCGCCAAAAAACAAAGCATAGAGAGCGGCAGGAGCGAGGGGCCGCCGTCCGCGGCGGCGAGCCCGCGAGTCTGCGAGCGGGCGAGTAATCATTGGGCGCGCTGGAAAAAAGTTCGGACTTGGTCGTATAATGTAGCCCGAATAAAACTTGGGTCAGATTCTGAAAAATTTTCCCGCGCGGCGCAGAGCGCCGCGTATGGTGGAGAAGGGATTTCTCTGACTTGCAATGCAGGTTCAAAATTCAGAAGCCGAAGAGTTTTTGGAGGGGGTAATACAACACAAACTCGCCCGTAGTGTGCTTGCCCCTCCCACCCGTGCGCGCACCAGCCCCTTCGCTGAAAAGTTCTAATCAGCAAAGCTCCCTTTACTTTCTCTTTTTTAAATCAACAAAGACCGAAAGTGGTACATTTTTCCTGAAATTCTTTCGTTCATGCCGTGCTGTAAGTAGCTGATTTACGCCTTCCATTGCAAAGCCGAGTGCGGGGATCGTCCAATTTACACCTCCAGTAGCAACGAGGGTCCCGAGCCCACTTCTACTCAAGAGCCATTTTGTTAAATCTGTGTCTATACCTTCCCATTCAGACTCTGCTTTTGAATACTGTTCCTTCAGTTCGTCTGCAAATTCCAAAGCAAGTTTGTTTGCCTTCTCATAATTTGGTGTCTCGTCTGCTGATACTTCTTTCCATGTCTTTCGGAGGAAATTCCGCAAATTAGACAATCTTCCGTCTGCTTTTATTTTATGGACGAATTTCAAATCTGTGCCGTCCAAAAATTTGAAATCGAGATTTTGGAAGCCATACGCAATGGGACTCCATGGGCTTTTTTCTGATGTATCTGTTTGAGCTGATAAAATCTCTCTCCACCTAAATTCAAAATCTGTGTATAAATGAGCTCCGGTTAGCTGAGAAATATATAAACCCTGCTCCAAGTTCCCGCCCATTGTATGGGTGCTGATACCAAATCCTCCTTTTTCGTTTGGATTTGTCACGAAGTAAGGATCTTCTTCCTTCATTTTGTCTATATACTTAATCATTCCATCGACCTCTTCTTCCGTCATTTTATTGTCAAACTCTTTTATTTTCTTTCGTTGTGCATATTCAGGAATAGACATCCATGTTCGTTTAAATTCCTCTTTTGCAGTTTCTCCCATGGAATCGTCTTGTTCGAGGAATTTCAGCAAATCGTTCTTTTGTGGATTTAATCGTTTCTCCGCACTAGCCCACATTTCTTTCCGCAACGACGAGTCGAAGTCGAGAGGGTTTGGAAGCAACAATACCTGTTTATCGTATATCCATGGTGCAAGTTGGATAATAAATAACACCCATTTCCATGTATTAGAGACGTACTCCTCTGGGTGCATTATGGGATTGTAGTCAGGTGCTATGAACCATGGATTCATGAAAGGATCCATTACCAGTATTTCGTCGCAGTACAACGAATATCTCCCGACACTTCTCAAAATTGTTTGAGGCCGCATATTTCCCATATAGAGTGCTCTCAAATTATTGGATGGGGCTGGTAGAAATTTCGTCACGTCCGTATCAGGTGGCCAAAGCCATGCCACCAATTTATGCAATTCCGCTACATGCTCGCGAGAGACTGTTCTCTTGATATCACTTAAATCTCGCCCTTCCGTAAATCCAAAGATATCGATGATCGCTTCGACCAAAGTCATATTTTTTTCGTAGAGCGAAAGATTGGCTCCAGAGCCATCGAAAACAACGCCCGAAAAATGACGATATCTTTTGGTATTTTTACCCATATCTTGTTCTTTTCCCATATGGCATTTTTTATATTTCAAACCACTTCCACATGGGCATTTTTCGTTCCGTCCTATGTTCATGGTCATTGTATAATACTCCTATGCGCTATTTTCTCTACGCACGAAAATCTACCGATGTTGAGGACAAACAAGTTTTGTCCATTGAGGCGCAGTTGTCCGAATTACGAGCGCTCGCCAAAAGCGAGAGGTTAGAAGTCGTCGCGGAGTTCGTGGAGAAGCGGAGCGCGAAAATGCCCGGCCGTCCGGTGTTCAATGAAATGCTGAAGCGGATACATAAGGGCGAGGCACAGGGCATCGTGTGTTGGAAGCTCGATCGCTTGTCGCGTAATCCGGTGGACGGCGGGCAGATAAGCTGGCTGTTGCAAGAAAATATTATCCAGCATATTCGCACGCACGACCGAAGTCATTATCCGAGCGACAATGTGTTGATGATGTCGGTAGAGTTCGGCATGGCGAATCAGTTTATTCGCGATTTGAGTTCCAATGTGAAGCGAGGTTTGCGCGCCAAAGTGAAGCGTGGCGAATTCCCAAGTACTGCGCCTGTCGGCTATTTGAATGATGTACGCGCGAAGACTATTGTTATTGACCGCAAGAAGTCAAAAGTGATTCGCTCCGCGTTCGAGTTATATGCAAAAGGTAATTCGCGGCTTGAAGATATTTCTAATTTTATGTATGAAAATGGAGTGCGAAGTTTTGGCGGTCTCCATTTTCACAAAGACCGAGTGAGGTTCATTCTCACCAATGCATTCTATGTTGGCCTCTTTACATACGGCGGCGAAATACGCGAAGGGCGACATACGCCCATCGTTGAAAAGCGACTATTCGACAAAGTGCAACGAGTCATTGTCGAACGCGGTCATCCGATGAAAGCCCAGAACGAGCCAAAGGATCTCTGTGGGCTTTTGCGTTGTGGCGAGTGCGGTATGGGTATTACGGCTGAAGAAAAGACGAAGCACCAGCAAAACGGCAACGCTCATCATTATGTTTATTATCGCTGTACGAAAAAGAAAGGTGCATGCTCCCAGCCGTATGTTCGAGAAGAAGCGCTAATACCTCAACTGGATGAGTTAATCCGAAACTACGCGATGCCTTCGGCGTGGCAGACAGAATTTGAAAGGTTGATAGCAGAAGACGAAAATACCTCGTCTCTCCAGACCGCGGCGTTCGTTCAAGAATTGCGGGACAAAATCCACGACATTTCCCGCAAGCTCGACCGCCTGACCGACCTCTATATCGCCCAAGACATCGAGCGCGAGGACTACCTCGCGCGCCGTCGCGTTCTTGTGTTGGAGAAGAAGTCGGTCGAGGAGCAAACGGCTCGTCTTGAAGCGAACGCCGGACACTGGCTCGAACCGATGCGAGAATGGGTAAAAGAGGCGTCAATGCTGGACGAAATAGCAAAATCAGAAGATACCCCCTCCAAAAAATCCCCCCTCCAAAAACTCTTCGGCTCGAACCTGCACTTGCATAACAAAGAAGTCCGAGAAATCCCTTCTCCACCATACGCGGCGCTCTGCGCCGCGCGGGAAAATTTTTCAGAATCTGACCCAAGTTTTATTCGGGCTGGGAGACAGGGAATCGAACCCCGATTCACGCCTTCAAAGGGCGCTGTCCTACCGTTAGACGATCTCCCAATAGAGATACATTATCACTTAGTTGCGTTTTCGGGAAAGAGTTCCAAGATCGCCAATTCGAGTGGCAGCACGGGAATGGGTGCATAGCGGATGCGATCGGCGGCGATCAAAAACGCCAGGAGTGTCTGATGCGTAATGTAGGACGTCGGACGTCCTACATTTGATAGGGCGAATTTTTCAAGCGCGGCAAATTCGTCCGCGCCGAGCTCGCTCTGGAGTGAGGCGCGGAGGTCGGGTGCAAATTTGATGAGCAAGGTTGCACGAAGCGCTTCAAGCACGAGCTGCAAGAAGAGCTTCATATCAGCATCGGCTTTTGCTGCCTGCTCTATCGCTTCAAGAGCCTTCCCGCGCTCGCCCGCGGCGAGCGCGTTTATGAGCGCATGCACTTGTTCTTGGCGCGGCGCGCCGGTCGCCTGCTCTACTTCTGCTCGCGATAACTTTTTGTCTGCTGATGAACCCAGCACTTTCTGCAAGACCGAGAGAGCATCGCGGAATGAACCATCGGCCAGCATCGAGATCAAGTCGGCGGCATCAGGCGCGAGCGTGTAGCCCTCTTTTTTCGCCACAGCCGCAGTCATCTTAGCGAGGATGGCGCGTGTCGGCTTCTTAAATTCAAATACCTGACAGCGCGACTGCACGGTCTCTGGGACTTTCTCCAATTCAGTAGTGGCAAGAATAAAAACTGCGTGAGCTGGCGGCTCTTCAAGCGTTTTAAGAAAAGCATTCCATGCGCTCTTTGAGAGCATGTGCACTTCGTCGAGAATATAAACTTTATAAGGAGATTGGAAAGGTAAAGTGTAGACGCCCTCGGTGAGCGCTCGAATATCCTCAACACTATTATTACTAGCGGCATCAACTTCATAGAGATCATTCTCGCCGCAGCCGATCGCGCTAGCGAAGATGCGCGCTACGCTAGTCTTCCCCAACCCTCGCGTACCGGCGAAGAGGTAGGCATGGCCGATCTTCTTCGCCTTCACTGCCTCCTCCAATGGCTTCGTTACATGTTCTTGCCCTATCACGTCCGCAAATGTTGTCGGTCTATGTATCCGGTATAAACTCTGATGCGCCATGGGTGCAGTATAACGCAAAACAAGGTTAAACCTTAAATCCGAATCCTCAAGGTTTAACCTTGTTTTGCGATACGCTCAAGGTCGGCGGCGGAGGTGGCTTCCATTAATTTGGCGCGGAGGTCGGCAGCTCCAGCGAAGCCGGTGACGAATGCTTTGATATGTTTTTTAAGAATAGAGAAGTTTTTGGGCGGGGAGATTTTTTCAAAGTTGTGGGCGAGCTCAATTAGAGCATCTAATTTCTCGGGGAGCCCATGGTTGGACATCGGATGTTCAATTTCAGAAGAGGACATCCGATGTCCCTGAGAATCCCAGAGACCAGAGAAGATCCATGGGTTGCCGAACATCGCGCGGCCGATCATGATACCATCGCAGCCGGTCTCTGCGACAAGATGCTTCCCTTCTTCAACACTCTCAACATCACCGTTACCTATGATCAGCACATCGGGATTTACGCGATTGCGAATCTCTACTGCTTTTTTCATTAGTTCCCAATTCGCCGGGACTAGTGAGAGCTCTTTGCGCGTGCGTAGGTGAATCGTGATAGCCGCAGGCGCTTCTTCAAAAATGACCGGCAACCATTCGTCGAGCGATTCTTTGTTGTAGCCAACACGCGTCTTCACTGATACCGGCAGTGTGGACGCACTTTTTGCAGCGCGGATAATCTCGCGCGCGAGTTCTGGATTCTTAATCATCGCCGAGCCGCACCCCTGCTTCTCTATCGCGCGATCAGGGCAGCCCATGTTGATATCAACGCCATCAAAGCCGAGTTCGGCAACGAGCTTCGTCGCATACGCGATCATCTCTGGCTTGCTTGAAAAAATTTGTGCGACGATTGGCCGTTCTGCTTCTTTGTCAAAAGCGAGATCGCGCAGGAGCGGATTCAACTCGTTAGCGCTCCCACAAGGAGACACCTCGCTGCGAGGAGTCACCTTGCGCGAGGAGTCTCCTTGTCTCTCGTACTTCTCGATGGTGTGATAAAGACCGTCTGCCGCGACGAACTCCGTCCAGAAGACGTCGGGCTTGCAGTGCTTGGCGATAAGCGCACGGAAGGCGACGTCAGTGACGTCTTTCATGGGCGCCATGACAAAAAACGGCCTCGGTAAGTTATTCCAAAAGTTATCCATAAATGCAAAGTACCATACCATCCATGTTTGGACATCGTAAGTCCAAATTGCATGAGGGACTTACGATGTCCCTAAATATCACCTTTCTTTTTCAGATACACCTTGCCGCCGAAACGCAGATCAACATACTCAACCGAGCCATCCGCGAGATTCATGTTCGCACGAGCAGACACCAGCGCGGTAAAAGCATTCTGTTCATCGTCGAGAAGATAGGTGATGCGCGTGCCGCTTGTGAGATAGGTGTCTACCTCACCATCGCGTAGGATAATGCGCGTGACCGATGAACCAAGGGTTGTGAGCTGGCGTGCGAAGTCAAAAGCGGAGGGAAGTTTTTCGGCATTCGCGATAGTTGCACGTAGTGGTTCTAAAATCTCATTCGCAAGAGGCGCATACAAAACAAAGGAATTGATCGTTTGTGTGGTTGTTGCGGCAGCAGCGAAGATATACCCCTTCACATCAAAAAGGTAGCAGTTCGATGTAACAAGGTTCGACCTTGAGGAACTTGCATTAAGGTCGAACCTTGTTGCGTCAGGCGCGAGACCACACCACCGTGCGACGGGGATGCGATCATCTATTTTGATGGTTAGACCAGTCAGGCCGTTGCGGAATATTGAAACTGCGGCAATCTCTGCGTGTGCTGCGAGAATGTCTGCACGAATACGATCCTCTGGGAAAAAGAATATTGAGTCACGCGGAATGATTCCCAGATATTCCCCCTGCATCGCGGTATGCGCAATCTCTGACAACGATTGATCTGCACCAAAGATCTGCACACGCGCAATGCGCGCTGTGTTTTGTTGAAGTCCCCAAATAAGCGCGCCACATATGATGCAAAGAATAACGCCAAAGGCGATGAGCCCGCGGCGGCGGCCCTGCCGCCGCCGCGCAGCCAACCTGTCACTACCGCGTTCCGCCGATGATAGTTTTCCCAACATAGGGCACCAGGGCCTCAGGCACTTTAATCGTACCGTCTTCTTGTTGGTAATTCTCAACAATTGATACCAGGATGCGCGGTGTCGGAATAGCAGTGGAGTTTAAGGAGTGCGGGAAGCGCATGTTCCCTTCTGCATCACGATAGCGGATGTTGAGCCGACGCGTCTGGAAGTCGTGGAAGTAGGATGCCGAGCTTATCTCACGATACGTCTCCTCGCCGGGGACCCAAAGCTCAATATCATATTTCTTCACCTGCCCAAGCCCGAGGTCGCCGCCGCAATTGGTAACGGTGTGATAGGGGATATTCAAGAGCTCGATAAACTCTTCAGTATTGCGATTAATCCATTCATGCAAGCGAACTGATTCGTCATGTTCAGACCTGCAGAGAATGACCTGCTCCCATTTGAAGAATTCGTGCACGCGAATAAGACCGCAGACATCCTTTCCGTGTGCGCCTGCCTCGCGACGGAAGCAGGGCGAGAATGAGAGGAATTGTACCGGTAACTTACCCTCATCTAGCACTTCGTTCATGTAATAACCCATAGTGGCAACTTCGGCAGTGCCGGCGAGATATTCGCCGTCTTGTGTCTTATAGAGGTCCTCCTCGCCCTGTGGCAAGTAGCCCGTGCCCATAAACGATTCGCGGCGCACAAGCGATGGCACACTCATCGGCAGGAGACCTTTTGCAGAAAAATGCTTCAATGCCAGTTGCCATACCGCATTTGCGAGCAACACGCCATCGCCCTTCAAGAAGTAGCCGCGGAATCCAGACACCTTTGAGCCACGTTCGAAGTCAGCAATGTCTAGCGCCGTCATCAAGTCAACATGATTATTCGGCTTAAATGAAAACTCTGTAGGCGTTCCCCATTTCTTCACCTCCTTATTATCCGCATCGCTCTCGCCATCTGGCACTGACATGTCAGGAATGTTTGGTACGGTGAGCATCAACTTCTGCCACTCATCCATGACCTGCTTCAGCTTCTCTTCGCTCTCAGTCATACCATCTTTGAGATGCCTCATCGCCTCAAGCAGCTTCACGCGCTCCTCGTCCTTAACGCGGGGCATCTCGTTGCTGCGGCGAATCTGCTCATTGCGCTTCGCGTCAAGCTCTTGTCGCAATCTCTTGCGCTCGTCATCAACAGAGAGCAGGCGATCAATATCAACCTCAATGTGTTTTTTCACCGCCCCTGCCTTCACAATATCGGCATTCTCCCGAATAAAGCGTATGTCCAACATATGCGCTCCAGTATATCACCCGTTTTGGCTATACAAACAGAAACGCCCACCGAGAAATCCAATGGGCGATTTCTGCGGCGGGCGGGTTTACCCAAAACCGAGAGCATCCAAGATCCTTGGGAAGGCTTCCATGGTATGCAGAACGCGGGAGTACATATCCGAAGCATGGGGCAGATCAACAGCAAAAGCACAAAGTACACCCTTCCCAACTTTATCTACCTCCGGATGCGACGCCTTACACCTCTGTCCATGACCCCCAGTATTATGAGGACATTTGACCGACATAGAGATACTCTTCCCGTTTTCGTTCCGGCGAACAGATACTTCGACGTTGATTGATTTCTCTAAAACCTCTTTGAGGTCAAAGCCCCTCCCTTTGCAGTCGACATGAAAAACGTGGTGCTCTATGGGCATGTGCGTTCTCCTTTCTTTTTCGAAATAACTTCTGCTTGCAACTTATACTAAACATATCCGATTGTCAACTAACATTATAACACGAGAAAAACCGTAAGGCGTCGCCTTACGGTAATAGCATGTTTTGAGGCTCGGTTATACTGCAAAGATGGAGATACGAGAATTAGAGAAGAGTGAGTGGCCGGGACAACTCTTGGAGATCCCGCAACAGCCGAAGCGGCTGTGGGTGCGGGGTAATTTGCCGCCAGAAGGAACGAAGTTGCTCACGGTCGTCGGCAGCCGCGCGATGACGCGCTATGGCGAAGAAGCATGCCAGCGACTCATCGCCGGCCTCGCCGGGTATCCTATCTCTATTGTGAGCGGCCTCGCACTCGGCATGGACACTTGCGCACACAAGGCGGCCTTGGCCGCCGGTCTTCACACGCTCGTAGTGCCCGGCTCCGGTCTCGGCGATACTGTGCTCTATCCGAGAAGCAATCGCCCGTTTGCAAAAGAAATTTTAAAAGCAGGCGGCGGTTTCCTCTCTGAATACGCGCCTGACCAACCTTCGCGCATCTATTATTTCCCCGAACGCAATCGGCTCATGGTCGGGCTCTCTGATGCGGTGTTGATGATTGAAGCGGGACCGAAGTCGGGCACGCTCATCACGGCTCGGCTGGCGAGCGAGTATAACCGCGACCTACTCTGCATCCCCCACCGCATCGGCGATCCACACGCCTTCGGCCCACACCTCTTCATCCGCCTCGGCGCAGCACTCATCTGTGAGCCGCTGCACATTCTTGAAGCACTTCATATCGCACCCAGAGAAACAAGCTCAACCGTAGCGCCGAGCGACCTTGAAGATGCTGAGCTTGTTGTATGGAATATGATTGACGAACCGAAGACGCGGGATGAGATTCTCCGCGGGAGCCTCGCTTCTGCTGGTGAGACTCTCACTGCCCTCGTCGCACTTGAGCTGCGCGGCCTCGCGCGTGAAGAATTCGGTGCATGGCGCCGCACGTGAATCTTTAAATATTTGAACATTTAAATATGGTTATTTATTCTTGGAACATGCTGTTCAGCAATCGCGAACTCGATCGCGCTTTTTCTTTTATCCGTGATGCTGACTTTGATATTTTCTGTTTGCAAGAGGTGCCCGAAAATTTTCTCTCACGATTAAAATCGCTCCCATTTCATATCGCCTATTGCATTGACGTCGAGAAGATTACCGAACCAAGAATTCCCATGTTCAACGTCATTCTCTCGCGACACCCCATCACGACGCAGGGCGGTATTCGCTTCCCAGAATACTGGCATCATCTCCCTCTGCGCACGCGGCTATTTGTCCTCATCATGCCGGATAAAAAGTTCTCAAAGATCCAGAATCGCGGTGCTTTATACGCGGACATTAGTGTGGGAGGAAAATTATTGCGCATATTATGTCTCCATCTCATCCTCGCCCAGCCGACGTGGCGCCTGAAAGAATTTGAGCTGGCAATGACGAAAAAGGACTCTGCACAACCCACCATTGTCTGTGGTGATTTCAACATCATCGAATCGCCTTTTATAGCCCCTCTTAATTGGCTCCTGGGCGGATCTCTGAGTGATGCGCTCTTCTATCATCGTGAGAGGACACGCATTGAGGAGAGTTTTTCTGCGCACGCCTTAAGCAATCCACTCCGCGGGCAGAACACGCACGCATTCGCGCAGAGCCAGCTTGATCATATCCTCGTCTCCCCTTCATTCTCTATCAAACATATTGAAGTTATTGCCGACCGCATGGGCTCCGATCATCATCCCGTTTGTATCGAAGTCGCTTGACTATATATAGGTACACGCGTTATGAGTTAATAACGTGAGCACCAAATTACTTATTGTTGAATCGCCAACCAAGGCGCGCACTATAGGGCACTATCTCGGCAAGAACTACGACGTTCTCGCTTCAGTTGGTCATGTGCGCGATTTGCCGAAGAGCAACAAGGACGCCGTCGATATTGAGGGCGGCTTTATCCCGCGCTACGTTATCTCCGCTGATAAGCACGAGATCATTGAGAAGATAAAGCGCGCAGCGGCAAAGGCAGACGAGGTCTATCTCGCAACCGACCCCGACCGTGAGGGCGAGGCGATCGCGTGGCATATTGCCCAAATCATCCAGGATGATTCGGGAAAAACGAAGCACGAAAAACGAAGCACGAAACCAATCAAGAGAGTCGTGTATCACGAGATTACCGAGAGCGCTATCAAGGACGCTATCGCACATCCGCGCGATATTGATCAGAATCTGCGACAAGCGCAGGAGGCTCGGCGTGTGCTCGACCGTATTGTCGGCTACGATCTCTCGGGATTGATTTGGAAAAAAGTACGCTACGGCCTCTCGGCTGGTCGTGTGCAATCACCGGCACTGCGCATCCTCGCTGAGAGAGAGCGCGAGATTAAGGCTTTTATACCCGTAACCTATTTTGTTCTTAACGCGCTTTTTCAGACAAGGTCGAACCTTAAATCCGATTCTCAAGGTTCGACCTTAAATACCATTTGCACCGAACAGCCGAAAACAAAAGAAGAGGCGGAAAGAATTGTGAAAGATGGAAGAAGCGCTACGTGGAGTGTTGCCGGCGTAACTGAAAAAGCCGAGGACCGTAATCCTCGTCCGCCCTTCACCACCTCGACCCTCCAACAGACTGCTTCGACCCGTCTCGGCTTCGCGCCCTCGCGCACGATGCGTGCAGCGCAGAAGCTCTATGAAGCCGGCCATATTACCTATATGCGCACCGACTCGGTAAACCTCTCGAAGGAGGCGGTTGCGAAGATGGCGAGTGTTGTTGAAAAGCAATTTGGCAAAGAATATCTCCAGGTGCGCGTCTATAAAACCACAAGCAAAAATGCGCAAGAGGCACATGAGGCAGTCCGCCCCACCGACCCTTCTCAAGCACGCGCGGGGTCGACGCCAGACGAAACACAGCTCTATGAGCTCATCCGTGTTCGCTCTCTCGCTTCGCAGATGGCCCCCGCACGCGTGATGCGCACGAACATTTCTGCAAAGGCTGACCCGCCTTCGTCTCACTCCGGCGAGGCAAGTATTCCGCTCTTCACCGCCAACGGTTCTCGCATCATCTTCCTTGGTTGGCTGGCTCTTGATACAAAAGCGCGCGGTGAAGATGTCGAGTTGCCGAAGCTCGCAACGGGCGACCCGCTCACGCTCCTCTCGCTCTCATCAGAAGAAAAGCAAACTGAGCCGCCCAATCGATATACCGAAGCTGGGTTGATTAAAGAATTAGAGAAGCGTGGCATCGGCCGCCCATCGACCTATGCTTCTATCATGAAGACGATTCAAGATCGTGGTTACGTCGAGAAGCTCGCCCGTGCACTGAAGCCGACCGCCACTGGCATGGTCGTCTCTGGCTGGCTTGAAGAACATTTCCCTACCTACGTGAGCGACACCTTCACTGCAGAGATGGAAAATGAACTCGACGAGATCGCGCGTGGTGAGCGCGGCTATACCGAAACCCTTTCGGCCTTCTATGGCCCATTTGAGAAAGCAGTGCATGCAAAAGATAAATTGCCTAAGGCAACGTCGCTGGGCGATGCTTCGAGCGAATTCTCTTGCCCACTCTGCGGGAGCCCGATGGAATTTAAGCTCGGTCGCGGCGGTGTCTTCATGAGCTGCAAACGCTATCCCGACTGTCTCGGTGCACGAAATGAAGAAGGTGTTGAGATGCACGGTGATGAACCAATTGGGAATCACCCGGAGACTGGTGCACCTATTTATGTGAAGACGGGAAGATTTGGACCGTATGTGGAAATGGCACTGCAAGATGAAAGCACGAAACACGAAGCACGAAGCACGAAAGAGGAGTCGGAAACAAAAAAACCCTCGAAAACGAAGAAAGGCCGAGGGCGACCAAAGGTTGCCGCCAAGCGCGCGAGTATCCCTGCGGGTACGAATCCTGCAGACGTGACCCTTGCAGATGCACTCAAGTATCTCTCGCTCCCGCGTGAGCTCGGGATGCACCCTTCGACCGGTAAAGCGGTGTTCGCTTCGACCGGACGCTTCGGCCCCTATGTCGGCAGTGATGGCGAATTCCGCTCCCTTAAGCCCAAAGTGGGCGATCCATACACCATCACTCTTGATGAAGCACTCACTCTCCTCGCCACACCAAAGCAACCTCCAAAGGGTGTTGAAATAGTAAAAGAAATCGGCAAACATCCGCGCACCGGCAAATCACTCGTCCTCTATAAATCAAAACAGGGTCTCTTCTTAAAAAAAGGCCTCCGTCGCATCTACCTTCCAGACTCTGTCACTCCTGATTCTCTCTCTCCCGCCGAAGCCGCCGATTACCTAAAATAAGCAAGACACAAGACATGGGTGTATAGTACTCCTCATGACCACCGTCAAGGAGATTATTGGCGAGATGTCTAATCCATCAGCTGAGGATGTCGCCCTTATCGAGAAGGCATACGAGGTGTCGAAGAAGGCGCATGAGGGCCGCGAACGCCATTCGGGCGAACCCTATTTTATCCACCCCGCAGCGACCGCAAAGATACTTGCGGAATATGACATGGACGCGACGACAATCGCCGCAGGGCTTCTCCACGATGCTGTTGAAGATGGCTGCATCGAGCAGAAAGAGATTGAAAAAGAATTCGGCAAAGAAGTATCGTTCATAGTCGATGGCGTCACTAAACTTGGCAGACATAAATATCGCGGCGCTGAACGCCATGCCGAATCGCTCAGACGTTTACTGGTCGCAACGGCAAGCGATATTCGAGTTTTAATCGTGAAGCTCGCCGATCGCAAACACAACATGCAGACACTTCAGCACGTGCCTGAGTCAAAGCGTCGACGTATCGCGCTTGAGACACTTGAGATCTATGCCCCAATTGCCGATCGTCTCGGGATGGGGAAAATGAAAAGTCTCCTTGAGGATCTCGCCTTCCCTTATGTAGATCCTGACGCAGCATCGCATGCTGCAGAAGTTCGTAAGTTGAAAACGCAGGAGACTGAGGTCGGCCTTGCAGATGTGCAAAAGGAACTTAAAAAAGAATTGGCTAAAAAGGGTCTAACTATATTTCGTACCGATATTCGTATGAAGGGCTTGTGGAGTCTACATGAAAAACTTAAAAGAAAACATGACGACATTAGTCTCATCCACGATATTGCCGCTCTGCGCATTGTCGTACCGAAGATTGAAGATTGTTATGCGACGCTCGGGATTGTGCATGCACTCTATAAACCATTGCCGGGCGAATTTAAAGATTATATAGCCTTCCCGAAGCCGAACGGCTATCAATCACTCCATACGACCGTCGTGACGCCTGAAGCAGGTATTGTCGAGATTCAGATTCGCACCGAGGAGATGCATCGACGTGCATCGTTCGGTATTGCTTCGCACATGTCCTACAAACAGCTCGGTAAAAGAGTCGAGAAGCTCGATAAAGTGGTTCAGAAAAATATGTTTTCTTCCCTCTCATTCCCATGGGTTCGCTCGCTTATCCCTTCACTAATGAAGGTGTCAGAAAAGAGGAGTGAAGTTACCGGCGCAGTGAAGGTCCCGCCATGGCTCGCAGAGCTCGCTGAAGCTCATAGTGACGTTGCGGGATCTGAAGAGTTTGTTGAGGGATTAAAGGAGGATTTCTTCTCCCATCGTGTATTCGTATTTACCCCGAATGGCGATGTGATTGACCTCCCCGCAGAATCAACACCGATTGACTTCGCCTACGCGATACATAGCGATCTTGGGAACCATCTCCAAGGGGCGAAGGTGAATGAGAAGCTCGTCTCATTCGACACGAAGCTTGATAATGGTGCGGTTGTCGAGATCATCAGACGCGATTCTGCACACCCATCATCCAAGTGGCTTGAGATCGCACGCACCTCACTCGCACGCCGACATATTCGAAATGCGCTTGGCATGACCGAGCCGGCTAAGCCTGCTCGTCGAAAAAGAAAATTTATTTTAAACCGAAAAATTAGTCACGGAATATAGTTCATCATCATCTGCCTCTTCAGGCGCCGCAGGAGCAATAAGATCAATTTGAGAAGTGTTGGGGAATTCTCCTGCTTCTGTCGAAGACAATTCAGCTGTTGATGACGAGGCCGAGCTCGCCGCAATCGATGCCACAAGAGCTGAGAGATCGTCAGGCGAGAAGAAGTCGATAAGCAATCGGCCGCCTTCCGCATTCGTTTCAATAATAACGCGCGTGCCTAAGGTTTCGGTAAGTGATTTCTCGAGCTCAATCATCTCAGGCGTCTTGCGATGGTGCTTGCGAACGCGCTCTTGCGCGATAGAGCGCACAATACGCTCAACGGCACGAACCGGTAAACGCTTCAATATTATTTCCTTAAATGTAGTCTCAAGCTCTTCAGGGCGATCATGAAGCCCAAGAAGCGCCCGCGCATGTCCCTCGCTGATCTCCTTCCCCACGATGGCGCTCTGCATGTGCTCTGGCAACGAAAGAAGGCGGAGTGAGTTTGAGACATATTCACGACTCTTGCCGATCTTTGCCGCAGTCTCGGCGTGCGAGATACCAAATTCATCAATGAGCTTCTTGAGAGCCTTCGCACGATCAATCGCGTTGAGATCTTCTCTCTGCAAGTTCTCAATAATGGCGAGCTCAAGCTTGGTGAGATTCGTATCGCCATGGCGGATTACCACGGGCACCTGTCTGAGACCGGCGAGCTTCGAGGCGCGTAGACGGCGCTCACCTGCAATAAGCTCATAGAGACTCTCGAGACCGCCCTCGGGCTTCTCGACGTCAGTGCGGCTCACGACGAGCGGCTGCAGCACCCCATATTGGCGAATACTCTCAGCGAGCGATCTGAGGCCTTCTTCGCTGAAATCTCGCCGCGGCTGATAAGGGTTGGGTTGAATGCGGTCGAGATCAATCCAAAAAACTGAGTCATATTTGGTCGGCACGTAACCAGTATCCTCATGCATATAAATAATTTTAACATATGGTATCCTACAATCCACATGTAGGGATGGCGGCCCCACACCAAATGAAGACATTTGGTACGGGGTAAAAATTGGTAGACGTGCCCCGCATGAAAACGCTGAAGTGGCGGAATTGGTATACGCGCACGACTCAAAATCGTGTCCCGCAAGGGTTGTGGGTTCGATTCCCACCTTCAGCACCAGCGTTTTCGTGCTGGGGCGCGATGGATTCAAAAATGTCACTATCACATCCAATAAAGATTTTATGCATCGCGGGGCCGACTGCCTCGGGTAAATCTGCGCGCGCGGTCGAAGAAGCTTTGAAGCAAAACGGAGAGATCATTTCGGTTGACTCGCGACAAGTATATCGCGGCTTAGACATCGGCACGGAGAAAATTACCAAAGAAGAGATGCGTGGAGTACCGCATCATCTGATTGATATTCGCGAGCCCGCCCAAAGGTATTCCGCTGGAGAATTTGTTGAGGACGCCACGAAGCTCATAAAAGATATTTCAGCACGTGGAAGACTACCCATTTTGGCGGGCGGAACACACTTCTACTTTGACGCGCTTCTGCACGGCCTCCCGATGGGCACTGATGCAAATCCCGCATTGCGTGATGAACTTGAAAAGCTCCCAACTGAAGAACTATTCGCGCGAATTAGAGAACAGGATCCGCGCCGCGCCGCCGAGCTCGATCCGCAGAATCGCCGCCGTCTTATCCGCGCTCTTGAGATCATCAACTCTCTCGGCTCAGTCCCCGCGCGCGATTCAAAACAAGGGTGCCCCTTGCTGCAAGGGGCACCCTTGTTGTCTGTAGATTGGATCGTGATTGACCTACCGAAAGAAGAATTGCGCGCGCGGATTGACGCACGCCTCGTGAACGCACTCGAGCGCGGACTCATTGATGAAGTCCGGCGTGTGCGCGAGCAAGTCGGCGACACTCGCCTCAACGAACTAGGTCTTGAATACAAAATCGTTGGCGAATTTCTCAACTCAGGAGCCGATCTCTCACTTGGGGGTCCGACCCCTAAGTTGCTTATCGAAACACTCTCCGCCAAACTCTGGCAGTATGCCCGTCGTCAAAAAGCGTGGCTTCGTAAGCTCCTCGACGAAAACTAGTTGCACGTACCTCCGTGCGAGGCAATGTTTTTGCAAATATTTGCGACATAGTTTTGCGTCTCTACGAGACCGCCTGGATTAATCGGGCATTGCCATGCGTAATAGCCTTGGCAATTTACGCTAGATACCATGGCGGAGTTCAATCCGCTTGCGCTCTGCCTTGCCTGCGTAGTGCCACCACTATTGTACGCTGCAAGTGCGTTCGGGATATTCGGGAATTTATTGTATCCCTTCTGAAAGAGTTGGACCCCTTTGGTTATTTGCGTACTGATACACACAGTGTTGGTTGATGCGCAACTCGTTCCTCCATTCGCTTGTGTGAGTTGCATGATGCCGCACGATCCCGATGAATTACATCCTGTGGTCGGCTTTCCTCCTGATTCCGCCGCGATGAGCGCAGTGATGACTGTTGTACAGTTTGGAATGGTGCTCGCACTGCACGCGCTTGCTATCTGTGCACTATACGCACTCGCTGCGGTATAACCAGCTTGGAGACTCGCATTAGATTGCGTCGGCGCAAATGAAACGGTGACTGATTGCCCGCTCGGACCAACTGTCGAAATAGTCGTGCCAGTTTGTGGCGTGACCACGGTAACACCGGCTGTAGGCACCGCCTGCTTTAAATCCTTCATTGACCCTGCTTGAATCAAACATGGATTACCATTCCAATTTATTATGTTTGACCATGTTTCGAGAGTGCTGCCATCAGAAACAGGAGCCGTTGAGTTATAAAGCACTGCCATCACAGCATCCACAATCATCCAGCCGGCAAGGGCGACAACAATGCCGATGACGGTATTCCATAAAATACCTTTCGCTTTCGTAATGCCGCTCGGATTCATCGGATTCACAACATAGAGAAAACCGGCGTAGGCGATGGTGAGCGGCGCGACGAATACAATCGCAATCGTGATGAGGAAGCTGATGATGTTATTTATGACAATAATGATCATCCCCCACCCAGCAGCACAAACATCTGAACCAGCTACACCAGTTACGCTTTGTGGAGGGATAATCGGCCCAAAAAACGGTATCGCCGCATGCGCGGCGAGCGGCAATGCAAAAGAAACCACTACCAACAGGAATGCGAATAAAGGAGCGCGAGAACGCATATCTACATCATACCGCCCCTCGCTGCAGCTTGGGGCGGCTTTCCCCACACATATCAAAGAGACGGTCTTGTGCATGTTAAAATGAGTACATGAAATTGAAAGAAAAGGAACAGGCGATTCGACTTCGCCGACAAGGCAAGACGTTCAACGAGATAGTTGCGAGACTTGGGGTTGCCAAAAGTTCCGTTTCGCTCTGGGTAAAAGATCTTGATCTGCCTCCTAAGGCACAAGAGAGAATCGCTTCCCTACAGACCGCGGGGCAAAAAGCAGCCAGAAAATCAAAGATGGCAAAAACGCAGCAAAATCTACTTCGTATTCGAAATGAATCCATAGACATTATCGAGAAAATGAATTTCGATAAATACACAGCCCTCGTGACTTGCTCACTCCTCTACTGGTGCGAAGGAGCAAAAACTCTTAATGATAAGACGTTCACTTTTACTAATTCTGATCCGGTCCTTGTCCAAGCGTTCTTGAAACTTATGCGTACCGCATTTGAACTCGACGAACGAAAGTTTCGAGTGAGAATGCATCTTCACGAATACCACAATGAGAATGTGCAAAAACGGTTTTGGTCAGTGATAACTGAAATTCCGCAGAGCCAATTCCGACAAACATATTGGAAACCTCATACGGGGAAAAACACCAAAGAAGGATACCCGGGTTGTATACATGTTATGTACTACGATGTTTATGTCTCTCGGAAGGTCTGCGCCGTAGCGAGAGCTTTCCTAGAAAATGTGATAAAGTGAGTTGAGAAAGGGTCCATAGTTTAAAGGCTAAAATTCTCGGCTCCAAACCGAGCGACTCCAGGTTCGAGTCCTGGTGGGCCCGCCAAATCAAAAACCGCCTCGTTGACGAGGCGGTTTTTGATTTGTCATCCTCCCTTGCCTTTCCACTTGATTTCTTTATAAGCTACACGTTTCCGAGCAATTGGGTCATATTTTTTCAATGCAATTTTGCGCTCCACTTTCTTCTTGTTTTTGTGGACAATCAATATATGTTTTGAGGCGGATGATTGCATCCGGATAAGACGTTCTTGTGACATATGAGAAATCTAGCAGATACGGGACTTTTACGCAATCGCGTCCGCTTTTGCGCGCGCCGAAGGCGCGCGTTTCTTCTTCACCTCAAAATGCGGTTCGCCATTCTTGAGAGAGACCGTCACCGTACCGCCCTCTGTCACGCCCTGATCAACCATGAGTGTCGCGAGCGGCGTGAGTATCTTGTCTTGGATCGTGCGGCGGAGCGGACGCGCGCCATATTGCGGATTGTACCCTTTGTCTGCGAGCCAGAGGTGCACCGGAGGCTCGATCACCAGCGCGATACGCTTCTGTGCGAGTCGCTTCTTCACCTCTTCAACCTGCGTGTCGACAATCTTCGCAAGAGCTTCCTTGGTCAGAACATCAAAGATGATGATGTCATCAAGACGGTTTAAGAACTCTGGGCGGAAGTGCTCCTTGAGCGCGTCCATCACGCGTATTTTCGTTTCTTCATATTGTGTCGCCTCAGTCGCGCCGGCAGTGCCGAAACCGATATGCGCGAGTCGATCGATGAACTCTCCGCCAATATTAGAGGTCAACACGATAATCGTGTTTTTGAAATTAACTTTGCGCCCCTTACCATCAGTGAGATGGCCAGAGTCTAATACCTGCAAAAGGATATTGAATACTTCTGGGTGTGCCTTCTCGATTTCATCAAAGAGTACCACCGCATATGGACGATGACGGATACGCTCGGTCAGCGTGCCAGATTCTTCATAGCCGACATAGCCCGGCGGCGCGCCGATCAGCTTTGCGACCGAGTGCTTCTCCATAAATTCGCTCATGTCGATACGCACGAGCGCATCGGTGTCATTAAACATAAATTCCGCGAGCTTCTTGGAGAGCTCGGTCTTCCCCACTCCAGTGGGCCCCAAGAAGAGGAATGAGCCAATCGGGCGATTAGGATCGCTTATGCCCACGCGCGAGCGCTTCACAGCATCGGTGACCTTCTTAACAGCGATATCCTGGCCGATGATGCTCGCTTTGAGAGAATCCTCCATGCGGCCAAGCTTTGCGGCTTCCTCTTCAAGCATGCGCACGACAGGGATACCGGTCCAACGCGAGACAACCGAGGCGATATCCTGCTCAGCCACTTCTTCGTTTAACACACGACGCGACTTTTGAAGCGTTTTCAATCGCTTCAATTTCATTTCCAAATCTTTTTGAATATGCGGTATCTTGCCATAGCGAATTTCCGCAACGGTACCGAGATCAGCAGCAGCTTCAGCATTATCTGCTTGAATCTTGAGCGACTCGAGCTCAGTCTTGGCAGCGCGAATACCAGTCAATATGTCCTTCTCGTTTTTCCACTTCAACTCAAGTTCGCTTGTCTTCTCCTTCAAGTCGGCTACTTCTTTATCGATATCCTTGATGCGTTCCTTAATCTCTTTTCCGCCAGAGGCGGATCCGCTCCCGGCGGATGCAGTTGCATCCAAATCTTTCTGTAACGCCTGCTTTTCGATCTCCAAACGACGAATCCTGCGATCAGTCTCTTCGAGCAGAGGCGGTTTGTTTTCAAGCGCGATGCGCAAGCCACTCGCGGCCTCATCAATAAGATCGATGGCTTTGTCCGGTAAAAATCGGTCACTGATATAGCGCGACGAGAGCTCAACTGCAGCAACAATAGCACCGTCGGTGATGCGCACGCCGTGGAAGAGTTCATATTTGTCGCGCAAACCGCGCAATATGGCAATGCCGTCCTCCACCGTCGGTTCCGATACAAACACTGACTGAAAGCGACGCGTGAGTGCCGCATCTTTTTCTATATATTTTTGATACTCTTTCAACGTTGTCGCGCCGATAACGCGAATTTCACCGCGAGAGAGAGCGGGCTTGAGCATATTCGACGCATCGAGTGAACCCTCGGCTCCACCCGCTCCAACGAGGGTGTGGAGCTCGTCAACGAAGAGGATCACCTTCCCTTCTGCTCGCTCCACCTCCTTCATCACATTTTTCATACGTTCTTCGAATTCGCCGCGATACTTAGTGCCCGCGATCATGAGCCCGAGATCGAGCGAGAGAAGCTCCTTGCCCTTGAGTGATTCAGGGACGTCGCCAGTCGCCATGCGTGCCGAGAGACCTTCAGCAATCGCTGTCTTCCCGACTCCTGCTTCGCCGATAAGCACTGGGTTGTTCTTGGTGCGGCGCGCGAGGATCTGAATAACGCGGTTGATTTCATTGTCGCGACCAATAACTGGATCGAGTTTATTGTCGGCAGCGAGCTTGGTGAGGTTGCGTGCGTACTTAGAGAGTGCGCGGAATTGTTTCGGTTCTGCAATCTGACCGTCTTTTGAATTCTTTAACTCTTTAAGTATAGCGAGTGCTGCATTCTGATTGATCGAGAAGCGCGTGAGGATATCTGCAGCACCACCTGGATGCTCTATAACAGCGAGGAAAAGGTGCTCAGTACCGACAAACGTATCGTTCATACGCGCCGCAATCTTCCCCGATGCCTCAAGTGCCTGTGCGAGATCAGGCGTGAGATAAATCTGATATGCAGGAGAGAGAACCGAGGAACTCTCTGGCGCCTCTAAGTGCTCAAGCACAGAATCGGCAAGCATGACGGTGTCGACTTCCATGCGATCAAGCATTGAGAAAACAAGTGACTCTTCTTGAAGCACGAGAGCAGCGAGCAGATGGAGCGGCGAAACATGATTCTGACCACGCTCGATGGCAAGTTCGTGCGCGCGGCGCACCGCTTCTTTGGCCTTGGTAGTGAAATTATTAAAGGGAGGCATATCCGATTAGCGAGCTATTGTTGAAGTTGCGGTGGTTGATGTTGCAGTGAGAAGCGCAGTTATTTTACTTGCACTTATTAAGAGCCCTGGCGTCGAACCTACTCCGATGCCGACAAGGTTGCCCGAAAGATCGACCGCCGCACTCCCAGTACCTATATCAGGCAGAGTGGTGTAAATGCCCTTCGCACTCACACGCGCGATGATGCCCGTAGCGGCAAAACCATCAGCGCTGAGCGCGAGCACGGTCGCACCAAGCTTCAAATCTCCTTCAGCAATCAAGATCGGCGAAACGGCCTTTGGTAAAACCGCATCGTCTGCGAATCCGTATATAGCAATACCACTTCCTTGATGTGCGAGAGATGCGTCGATATATGCACCGTTCGTGAACTCGATAAGTGCTTCTTTCGGAAGGGAGTCCTGAGTCGCAGTCGCGATAGCGCGCGACTTAGGGAGATAAGTACCGATTGCAATAGCCGGTGTTGAAGTGCCAGTCTCTCCATCATAAATGGCAACGGCGCGAGCCGCATCCGCACCGATTGCTGCCGTCACGAGATCTTGGTTTGATGGAGCCGGAGCCTGAATAATTGACGGTGCTACTTGAGCAACCGTTTCTATGGTATGTTCAACCACTCGGTTTACGGTCTGTGTAACGAACGGTGGCGCATGGTCAAGCATCGAAACAGTCAAAATAGCCGTCGCGACCGCCGTGACGAAATTGACCAAAATCGTAAGCAATATGAGCTGCGCTTTAGATAGTTCCTCTATATTCATAAGACTATAATGCTACCGTTGGTCACTGCTGTCAATAAACGCGACTGCCTGTACGAGTGCTTTGGCAAAATGGACCAATTCGCGCGAGCGAGTGCTCGGCCCCCAGGAAATACGCAATGTCGCGCGAGCACGATCTTGGTCTCCCGTGATGGCAAAGACGGCACGAGAACCCGTCTGCGAATCGGTCTCGCATGCGCTTCGTGTAGAGACGGCGAATCCCGCTTCATCAAGGAGTGCGACCAGATAATCAGTGTCACGGCCAATAAGAGAAATGTTTAAAATATTTGGAGATTGATTACTGCCTTCGTTTATGCACATATGTTGGATGCTCGAGATTTTCTTGATGAGTTCTGCCCTATCTCTCTTTGCAGCAGCAAGAAATGCTTCGCGGCTAAGCGCGGCCTGCCGGAGGCAGGCCGCGAACTTCTCTGCGAGCTCGGGTACTTCAGTTCCCGGGCGAAGCCCTCGCTCTTGGCCTCCACCTAAGTAAAGTGGAGAAATCGGAATGGTGCGATGTGCAATCAAAGTGCCGATGCCGCGTGCGCCAACTTTTGATCCGTCAAGCGTGAGCAGGTCAGCACCGAAATGCGCACGAGTTATTTTTTCAGTCAGCGGCGCTTGACTTGCGTCAACGTGGAGCACGGAGGAGGAAGTGGTTTCCTCTGCGACTGGCTGACTCATTCCTATGAGGCCCGAAGGAGCAAGGAAATTGCTTCCTCCGTTGTGCGTTCTTTTCAATGTTTCTGCAACTTCCCTTGTGTTCCAAATAACACCCGTCTCTCCACAGACGGCATCCATACTGACCAGTTTTGTTTCTGGCCGCAACAACTCTTTCAACTTTTCACAATCAACACATCCGTCCCTGATCGGAAGTGCCTCAATTTCGACACCGCGTTCACTGAGCAATTTCATATTCTCAACAACAGAAGCGTGCGCGCTCGGCAGATAGAGCATATGAATTTTGGACTTACGAAGTCCTGACATTACTGGCCCTGATATTGGGGACTTCGTAAGTCCTAAATTGCCAAGAATCGCGAGCGCGTTCGCCTCGGTCGCGCCGCTGGTGAAAATTACGTCGTCTGGCTGTACCTCAACAAGACGTGCGATGGTCACCCGAGCGTCTTCTAGTATCAGCTTTGCACGACGTCCTTCAGTGTGAGGAGATGATGGATTGCCATTTATGCCCGATGCACAGTCGAGATACGTGCGCCCCGCCGAAGCGAAGCGAAGGAGGGTTCGTTTGTTAAACATGACTAATGTGAGTCGATAAGCTCATAATCCCGTTTGAAGAGATACCGAGACATATTGAATATGACATACGCCATGAAGGGCGCCGCGAGCACATCGATCGAGTAGTGAATATGCGCGAAGAGTACCGAAACTGCGAAAACGAAAGCTAATATCAAGAACATGTTGCGCTCAAACAGTCTTTTCCAGAATATGAGCGCCATGAGGATTGGCATTCCCGTATGACCAGAAAAAAAGAATCCGGTTTGCATATTGAAGTATGAGTAAATATCGGCAAAAATTCCCGTGCCCGGCATAATATAACCCGGATAGATACCGACGTGGGTGAGCGACATAAAGAGTGCTCGAATTGCGATGAAGAGTGCGAGCGCCTTGAGAGAAAAGAGGATATAGCGTGGACGGAAGAACACTACAAACAATGTACCGAAGACAATGGCAAACAACGCAATCTCTATGACAATAAAGTTCAAATTAACAATAGGTAGATTATCGAGGAGAAGATCGCCAACATAGGTCGAGGTCGGGCGCAGCAGGTACGAGAGTGCATAGACCGTCGCAGCGTGTTGACACACGAATGCAAGACCAAGCAGCAGGAGTGCCCCAAGAAACGAGCGAATCCACTCGCGTCCAAACAAGCACTTGCAGGTAAACGCCTCTGGCTGTGGTAGTTCCATATTTATAGTAAGTATGGTATCATATAGAAATCAACCAGCGCTGGATCCAGAGAAGTGGGATCGAGCTTCTACTTCGGCTACTGATTTGATAACTTAGTCACACACAATATCTATCACGTATGCAAGAAGGAACAGTCATCAAGAAGAACGACAAGGGCTTCGGCTTCATCAAAGTCGCCGGTGCACCGGATGGTTCTAAGGATCTTTTCTTCCATTCCAACGAGCTTAAGAACATTTCGTTCGACGAGCTCCAGGAGGGAGACAAGGTTTCTTTCGAGGTTGGAGACAGCCCGAAGGGTCCGAACGCCGTTGGCGTTAGCAAGATCTAACTCTTAGGTCAAGCAAAAACAAGGGGCACCCTCGTAACGAGGGTGCCCCTTGTTTTTTATTTTTTACACTTCACACACCGGCATCCGTAGGGCTTGATGTGCTCATCGATATATTCCTCGCCATAATTATAAGTAAATTCCTCACCCGTTTTGATGTTTTTAATCGCATCAATAAAAATGCGCCCGCGCTCGATCTCTGGATCACAATTCGGCTTACACGAATGATTGATGTAGCGCGCAATATTTTCGCGCATTGTGCCATCAATCGTTTTCTTCTTCGTAACTTCAAAAAGATATTTGCTTCGGCTGGAATATTCCTCTCCTGGTGCGAGAAAGCGGCCAACATACTCTATGACACGCTCACCCTTCTTGTAGGGTCTGGTCGCAAAAAGCCCCATACCTGCGCTCGATTTTTTCACTACGACACCCTCCGGATATACCGGTTTCTTTTTTGTCATATATCTTTGCTTAACTCTCCGTAGTTACGCTGTCGAAGTGTTCTTCAAACTCGTCTGCCTTGGTGGACTGTACCGTGCCGTCTTTATGATTGGGCGGTGCGTAGATCGTGTAGAGCTTGAGCGCGCCTGGGCCGGTGTTGATGACATTATGGAGTGCGCCCTCTGGCACTATAACTGCATCGCCATCTTTCACATCATGTTCGACGCCGTCAATAATCACCTTGCCTTGCCCTTCTTCAAATCTGAAAAACTGATCAAGTGTGTGCACCTCTTCGCCGATCTCTTCGCCCGCGTTAAGGCTCATCAGCACTAACTGACAGTGTTTGGCGGTATAAACCACCCGCCGATAATCGGTGTTCTCTTTCGTCTCTTGTTCAATATGTGTGATGTATCCTTTCATATCAGTGCAGTTTAGCACAAAAAAGCCGCCGAACGAATCGACGGCTTTTTAATAAACATTACGCGTAAAGAACTTTTTCTGCACCAAGTGGCAGAGTGTTGTCAGGAAGACGATCGCGTCGAACTAATGTCGGTCGTACCCAGACTGTCTTTGATGCATCTGGATTATGGCCTTCACCCTTAGGGCGCCGCCAATACCCTTCTCTGAAATGTGCTTTTACCTCCCATCCACCACGGCCTGAAAGCTGATCACGAATGATTTCCCTTTCTTCGGTCGAGAGTCGAATAACGCTCTGGACTTTTAAGACTTCCGCTGAAGTCACGAGTGCCGGGCCATCTTTAGCTCCTGCATACACCTTTTTTGTGTAGGAAGTCTTCTGCACCACTTCCGGAATCGAACCGTTATCAGCAGTAAAAGTGCTCATATAGGCACAAAGTCCGAAGAGTATGCGGATGAATCTCACCAACCAGCAATCTTTTTGAGCTTTGGTGATTTCAGCCATCGCAACTTCCAGATCCTCGTCCATGTCATCTTCTTCAATGCCGATATCGACATACGAATCCCAATGCTCCCCTATCTGTAAAGACCGACCCATCTCTTTCTCGGCCAAATGCACGAATCGACGAATATTACCTTTGTCTGCAGCTTCGCTGATTTTCGCCCGCAGGGTCCGATCAACCAATTTCACCTTCGAAAGAGAGCGCGCGAGCCCATAGAATGCGAATACTTCTTTCGAACAATCTCCGATGAGGAAGAAATCCAATTCCTTGTCGTCTTCATTCACGAGAGGCGTCTCCAATGCAATACCGAACGAAGAAAAAGGTAGTCGCGCGTTACGAAACGTCAACCCCTTCAACCTTGTTACTTCGAGCAAAAGCATCAGATCGGTCGGAATGTAATAAATCCGACGCGAAGACGCATTCCATTTCCCAAGATAATATGGAAAGTGAAATTCTTCCCACAGCGTAGCCGCCTCTTCTTCTTCGGTAAACCGCGCATTTCCTTGTCCCATGATCCTCGTGTCTTTGACCTGCTGGATTTTTTCAATGCTCGGCAACCCTATTGAAGTTATCTTCGAACGGAACGCGGGAAGCAAATAATCCAAATTGTTCCTCGAGACCGACTCTAGGAGAAGCTGTTTGGTCTTATGTGCACCATCAACTGGAAATCCGACTTCAGTAATACTTGGGTTGTACCCAGGGGTTACAAACTGATGAAGCCGGCGCCTCATTCGCGCTCGCCACATGTCCTCCTCCCAGCATGCGTATGCTTCATCCAAACGATTGAAGACATCCGTACCTCCTGACGCTTTTAACCTTTGTGATTTTTTCAAAGTACACCCCCTTTTTTATTTATTTGCTCCGCTGCTAATATAGCAGCTGGTATAATATTGTCAAGGGCATGCGCGCATAAAGAAAAGAAGAAGCCGCCTTTTGTGGGCGGCATTCTTTTGTAAAGAAATTGGAAATCAATTCCCGAGACTTTCGTTCTTTGTTGTTTCCAGTGCGAAATCAACCGCATCTTTCCCAAGCAAAGAACAAATGGTATACATCCCAGTTTCCCAAAAGGCTTTGTACAAGGCATCTGCCGCTTTGTTCACATCATTCTCCAGTCTTTTCTGAAGTTCTTCCACCTTAAGGCGCGCTTCTTCGTTGTGGATTTGTTTCAGCATATCCTTATCCTTTTCTGATTCATGTTGCCGTTCTTCAAGTTCAGTTTCTGTCATTTTTCTAATCCGCTCCCTAATCTCTCTAACCGCTCGGACGGCCAGAGTGCGGCGACTTGCAAGTGGCAAGTCCATGGCCATACACACACCCATCTTTTCAGTCATGACACCTTCTCCTTTCTTAATTGTTTTGTTTTTTATTGTATCCGATAAGGAACATACACTCAAATTACAATCTCGTCAAGTTAACCATATTTTGGCCAACACCTGGTGTTGGCCACTTTTCAGCGAGGCGAGGCCTTGATATTAAGTCTTTGGATTAGACTTCTGCCACTCGATAAAAGAGCCTGCTTTGAGCTCCATGGAGTCTGCGGGGCGGACGAGGCGCCAATTCCCTTTTGGCACTAGGTCGTAGTAGGGCAATTCGTCGAGGGCATCATCAATTTCCCACCAATCTTTTTCTGCAGTGATCCATTCTGTTTTAAAACGACGCAAATCAAGCGGTTTTGAATATTGCTCAAGTACTTTTTCTCTTGTCGCGTTGATAAACCATTCATGAAAATAAGAGAGCGCGACCTCGCGCGGCGTGCGGTAAATCGGATCACGGAAGCGTAGGCACGCATGATTCGTTTTGCTAATCGCGCCCCAGAATCCGCCACGCTTGTAGAGTGCGACAACATGGTCAACATCTCCGCGCCCATAGCGCGGCGAGAGATTCATGATGAGTGGCGGCTCGCCGTGTATCCATAATGCAGCAGCAGCAAGAAGCGCTCCCTCGATGCAGTGCGCCTTCTTCTCCTTCAAAACGCGGCGAGGCGACATATGTGTATCGCCCTTCTTCTCAAAATTGAAAGGAAACGTATCAAGAAAATCTTGAATCTTAATCGGCGTCGAGAGACTCTTCAGCTTCTCGTATTCTTTTGGAGTGAGTCCTGATTCTTTCAGAGTGAGGCGCTTCATACGCCTCTAGCATACCGCATTTAATCCGTAAGGAGACACCTCGCGGCGAGGAGTCACCTTATTTGAGCGCAATAGTCTTACTCGTACCGTTTACGAGCGCGACGAGCTCAGATTGTGTCTTTGGGATGCGACTCGTTTTGTTTAGATTTACGAAACCAACAACACGCGCGGTAATGCCATTACAGATACCAAGTATCATGCCAGCATTCTTCACCTTACCATCAGCAAGTGTGTAGTTTGAATCGGTATCAAAAAGCACGTCAATGCGATCTGTGTAGCGCGCGTTCATCGTGTCAGCGATAACGCGATAACCGATGATCGGTTTGACGATGTTGTAGCCGCACGAATTCCCTGATAGAACTGGTCCCTCAATCACGAGCTCAACGATGGTGCCGAAGGGGAGCTCCTTCGCGAGATCTTGCGAGCGAGCCGCGATAATTTCTGGATTTGAGTACGCACCAGACGCCGTCTCAAGTGGGCTGTCATCGGTCTGTTCTGGCACAGCATTATAGGCGGTAAGCGTCACTGGATAGCTCGGTAACGCAGGCGCAACAGGGACACTCGCTGGTGCGGTTGCCATAGTGGCTCCTGACAAAAGGAAAAACCCCATAAGGGCTCCGATGTTTAGCATTGAATTTGGTTACCGAAATAGCCAGTAGCTACCTCGTTATTTCTATACTACCATATTGACAATTTTATGTCAATAGGCAAAATCACTCTGGTCTCCAGCCTTTTTTCACTTCAGTAATCTGATTTTTTTCATCCATAAAGACGACCGTTGGGCTCGTCTTCGCAGCGTCCTTAGAATCAACCAATCCCTCACTGAGAATGACAACTTTGTCACCCTTCTGGAAGAGTCTCGCTGGTGGACCATTTAGAATTATATCCCCTTTCCCCTTCTCACCCTTCAAAATGTAGGTGCGCCAGGTGGCGGCATTCGAGAGATTGTTGACCTGCACCATCTGCCCTGCCACTAGCCCAGCAGCCTCGATCAGTACCTCGTCTATCGTGATTGAGCCGACATAGTTGAGATCGGCGTCTGTTACCGTTGCTCGATGTAGCTTTGCGATGCACATATTTACCAACATATTGCGACTATAGCACGTCTCGATGCACCGCGTGAATGGTATTGTTAACAGAGCTTTCTATGACATTCCCCTTCATCGTGAACATGATCGCTTTGCTCTTTTCCTTCTTCGTTGTCGGAGCGATTCTTGGTGCTGCTTTCTCGAAACCTATTCGAGAAAAACTAGTGGAGATTCTGCATCTCCGTCGCCTTTTACTCAGCAAATCTTCTCGTAATCCAATCCTCAAACCGGGGAGTCATCCGTGGACCGCGGAGGCGGTATTGAATCCGGCGGCGGCCGTCATCGGCGGCCGGACACACCTTCTCTATCGCGCGGTAGGCACCGACGGCGTCTCGCGCATTGGCTACGCTTCAAGCGCTGATGGCATCACATTCGACGAGCGTCTGCCATATCCCGCCTATGCATCGCGCAACCCTGGCGGGAGCCTGCCTGGCTCGCGCCGCCGTTATTCTCCAGTGATGTATCCCTCGGGCGGTAGCTGGGGCGGGTGTGAGGATCCGCGTATGGTCGTTATAGATGGGTGCGTCTATGTCACCTTCAATATGTTTGAAAATTGGATGCTCCGCGTTGGGGTGATCTCAATGAGTGAAGAAGATTTCCTCGCAAAACAATTTCACCGGTGGGAGGGACCAATCGTTCTCACGCACAGCGACCGAGAAAAAAATTGGATGTTGTTCCCAGAAAAAATTGCGGGGCAATTCGCTATTCTGCATAGTATTATCGGCGATGATGAAAATCATGTGCGTGTAGAATTCATTGATGATCTCGCAGACCTGACCCTGAGGAAATTCACGAGTCCCGATCCGCAAAGAGTACCTGACATGCTTGTCGCCTGGCACACGCACGTGCGCAGTGCTGGCCCGCCGCCCCTCCGCACAGATAAGGGATGGCTCGTCTTCTATCATGCACATGACGCACACGAGCCGAGTCGCTACAAGCTCGGCGCAATGCTGCTTGATCTCGTTGACCCGACCAAGATTCTTTATCGCGCTGTTGCGCCCGTTATCGAGCCAGATGAACACTACGAGAACGCCGGGAAGCCGGGCATCGTCTATGCCTGCGGCGCTGTCGTGCGCGAAGGGACTCTCTTTGTCTACTATGGAGGTGCGGACAAGGTCGTCTGCGTCGCGACCGCGCCACTGGACGACTTCCTTGATGCAATTATAAAGGGAAATCAGACTTCCCTCACGACAATCCCCGCACAAGAAACCTGATATGAAAATCCTAAAAAAAGTTAATGTTCGCGAGGTAAAACGCACTTTTGTTATCGCAAATGGCATACGCATTCAAAAGAGTGGTCGGAGGTATTTAAACAAAATATCCCGAGAAGAATTCTTAAAGGAATTCCAACAATCAAAACAAAAAGGTCTCCAGATGACCGATTCCCAACTTGGCAAAAGACTCGAATACGCACCACGGCTTCGTGCTTATGATGCAAGTGACTGGTATTTGGGAGAGGTTGCAACAAACGAGGTTGGAGTCTGGGAGAGAGCTGGCGGATTACCACTCCCATGGACGAACGGCTCACTTCAAGAGACAGCGGACAAGGTGCGTGATGCTTTAGGAAAATATTCAAGGTCTCTCACCAAGCGTGCGCGATATGCTGTCTCCAACATGCTCGCAACTAATGTTGATTTGTTACAAAAAGAAAAATATCTCTTACCTATCATTTTCAAGGGCAACACAGGCACTCGCGGGAGGCGGCGACTTAAGCGTGTTATGGCAGGCGACATTGATGATGGATGTATGCGCTCAATTGCACTCGCAGTGAATGGCGCAAAAGTTATTCGTGCGTATATCGGCTTCCCGAAGAAGGTGAAAGCGGTACAATAATCATATGTTTGTCATCCGACGAGAGCCACATAACCCCATAATCGCGCCGCAACGCGAGCGACCTTGGGAATCTATAGCCACTTTTAATCCATCAGCTGTGCGTACTCCAGAGGGTGTACGCCTCTTCTATCGCGCAGTCGGATCACAAGATGCCCTAGGGACGCACCCGAATCTCTCTACTATCGGCACCGCCTTTGCCGAAGATGGCGTCCACTTCTCATCAAGGCAACAGGTGATCGCGCCACAAGAAAAATGGGATCACTTCGGCTGCGAGGATCCGCGCGTAAGCTTCTTTGAGGGTAGGTGGTACTGTTTCTACACTGCGCTCGGCGGCTATCCCTTCGGCGCTGACAATATTAAGGTCGCCCTCGCGATCGGCGACTCACCAGATAATTTTACCGAGCGACATCTCATCACGCCTTTTAATGCCAAGGCCGCGACCCTCTTCCCCGAGCGCATTGACGGCGATATTGTGCTGCTGCTCACCGCGCACACCGAGCGAACAGATGATCATCCGTGGCCGACCATTGCGATCGCACGTGCAAAAAAGATTGAAGAATTCTTTGACCACGAATATTGGCATCGCTGGCACGACCACCTCTCCGATCATGCACTCACCGAGATGCGCTGGACTGACCAAGACCATGTTGAGGTCGGTGCAGCACCGATCCTGACCGAACACGGCTGGTTACTGATCTATTCTTATATTCAGGACTACCACGCCGGCGACAAGCGTGTTTTCTCCTTCGAGGCGGAACTCCTGAGCCGCGACAATCCACAGAAGCGTATCTCATGCACTGAGCCTATCTTTGTGCCACAAGAATTTTATGAAGAATACGGCTTCGTCCCTGACATCGTGTTCCCCACCAGCACTTCTGTTGATGCAGACGGCCTTCTCGAGATCTGGTATGGCGCAGCAGATACCGTCTGCGCCAAGGCGCGAGTGAAGCTTGCTGATCTCTTGCGCGCGCTTGACCCTGAGCGACCCGCGCGCACATTCATCCGTTCTGCGAACAATCCCATTCTCTCGCCCCAAGGCGAAGGGTTCGAGAGCGGTGAGGTGATGAACGCTGCTGCGATCGATATTGACGGCTCGGCGTATATCCTCTATCGCGCGATGGATAAGGCGAACACCTCTACCGTCGGGCTCGCAGTCTCTAAAGATGGTAGTGCTATCGACGAACGTTTAACTGAGCCGATCTATGTGCCTCGTGCCGATTTTGAAATGAAGCACAGCAGCCCAACCGGCAATTCTGGCTGCGAGGATCCGCGCATCGTGCGCATCGACAACACGCTCCACATGACCTACACCGCCTATGATGGTGTGCGGGTGCCGGCGGGAGCAATCTCATCAATCAGTGTTGACGACTTCGTCGCGCGGCAGTGGGAGAAATGGAGTGTGCCATTCATTCTCACGCCCGACGGCGTCGATGATAAGGACCTCGCGCTCTTGCCAGAAAAAATCGGTGAGAATTATCTTCTCTACCACCGTGTCAACAACAGGATTGTTGCTGATCTCTTGCCCGATCTCTCTTCAGGCAAGCGCGCGAGCCGCTGCATCGAGGTTATAGCTCCACGACACGGCATGTGGGATGGATTGAAGGTCGGGAGTGCTGTCCCACCTATTAAAGTCAGTGTGCCAGGTCAAGGCGACAAGTGGCTAATGATCTATCACGGCGTCTCGCGCAAGTCGACATATCGCCTCGGCGCGGCACTTCTCGACACCGACGGCATAACAGTCCTTGCGCGCACCGCCGACCCGATCTTCGAGCCGCTTGAGAAATATGAACAAGAGGGTACCGTGGCACGCGTCGTCTTCTCTTGCGGCGCGGTCGTGCGCGGTGACACGATCTTCCTCTACTACGGCGCAGCAGATAAAGTGCTCGGTGTCGCGACCGCCTCGCTCGCGCATATTGTCGACGCGCTGACATGAAGCTAATCATTTTCGATTTAGATGGCACGCTAGCCGAGAGCAAGCAGCCCATTTCGCCAGAAATGGCAGTGAGGCTTTGTGAACTGTTGAAGCGCATAAAAGTAGCAATCGTCTCGGGCGGTGCATTCTCACAATTCCTAAAACAGGTCGTCGCGAGGCTCCCCGTCGATGCGAATCTCGCGAATCTCTATCTGCTCCCCACATCCGGTGCCGCACTCTACGAATTCCATCCTTCACATTCTCTCCGAGTAGACAGTGGCGGCTGGGATAAAATTTATGAAGAACGCCTTTCAGAAAAAGAGTCGGATACTATCGCCGCGGCGATGCGCGCGGCGGCCGAGGAGACCGGCCTTATCAATTTTGCTGAGCCGGCGTGGGGCGAGCGCATCGAGTATCGCGGTGGACAAGTGACGATGTCAGCGCTCGGCCAAGAAGCACCGATCGTTGAGAAGAAGGCGTGGGATCCCGATCACACCAAGCGCCATGCGCTCCAAGCGGCGATCGCTGCGCGCCTGCCAAACTTTTCAGTTGGCATGGGCGGTGCGACGACGATCGATGTCACCAAACGTGATATTGATAAAGCCTACGGCGTTCGCCAGCTCTGCAAGCGTCTCGGTATTGATGAATCCGAATCGCTCTACGTCGGCGACGAGCTCACTGCTGGCGGCAACGACGAAGCAGTATTTAAAACTTCTGCTGAAACAAAAAGTGTTAAAGATCCCTCCGAAACTGCCACTCTCATAAAAGAACTTCTTGCGGATGTCTGACATCCACAGAATTCACAAAAAAGCTAGGTTTTAGGCCATATTTTTATGTAGGACGTACTACGTCCTACATGTTAGTTATGCATAAGTCGGACGAGGCGGATGACCTCAAAAGAGTGGCGGCCGCCGAGGGCGTGAAAAATTGGTGAGAGGCGACCATCTTTATTTTCTGCGAGCGCCTCGTGAACCTCGTCAACGATGTCGATCGGCACGAGATGTGCGAAGTCGCCGCGCACCAACTTCCCTATCTCGGAGAGCTCTTCTAGATGTTTAACGATAGTGCTCACGGTCAGTCCGCGATCCTTCGCTACCTGCTTCAAACTCTTGGCATCTCGCGCGGCTTGAAGCGTCTCTGCTAACCTACCCGGCAATCCTATTTTATTTTTTGAATTTATTATTTGTTTGGGATTTGGGATTTGAGATTTGATGCTTGGGTCTATAAAGGCTCCACCCATCGCCTTCACAAACTTTTTTTGCATCGTTATTTTTTCTGCTTCTGGCATTTCAGAGAATGCATCACGCGCCGCGTCTGACGCGGCGCGGAAGTCTCTATCTTTTTTTAAAATCTCCGGATGCACCTCCAGCGCGCGCTGATTCAATCCCGTAAGATACACGCCGGAGAGTCGCCGCACGCGAGAGAGAGCGACGTATCCCTGCCCATATTCAAACGCCTTTGAGAGATCCATGATCGCCGCGTCCATACTCATCCCCTGGCTCTTGTGCACCGTCATCGCATAGGCAAGCCGGAGCGGATACTGCGCGACTGAGGCCTTGACCTTGCCTTGTTCCTCGAGCTGCCACTCCATCGGCTCAGTGGTTATCTTCAATCCATCCTTCGTCTTCACGATCGGTGCCCCATCAAATGCCCAGTCGATAACTACACCGAGTGTGCCGTTCACAAACTTCCCTTGCGGCGAGTTCTTGGTGAACATCACTGCCGCGCCCTCCTTCAATTCAAGCACTTCGGGCGAGAGGCAGCCACGCTTCAACCCCTCAAACATCGAATCCTTCCCTTTTGAACTCATTGTGAATTTGCTTGATTTGCCCGTGAGCTTCGCGAGCTCACCGGCATTGATGCGATCGACATCGGCGTTGTGTGAAAAAAGCTTGGGGGCGTCTAGTGGAAGATCCGCTGCTTCAACATGACGCGCCATGAGTTGCTCGTGATGCATCTCTTCAACCTCGCCAGCGCGAATCGCGGAGAGCACACCGAGAAATTCACTATCGTCCTGCCGATACTGTTCGGTGATATAGCAGGTGAGCAGATTCAAGTCGCGCCAAAGCTTTGAGGAATACGCGAATTCGACATTCTTATTGCGCGACACAGGCGGGAGCTGGAAAAAGTCTCCCACCAAGATCACGGTGAGTCCGCCGAATGGCGCGTCAACGCGGCGCACCTCGCGACAAATCTTGTCTGCCATCTCAAACGTCGCAGCAGAGAGCATTGAGATCTCTTCTATGATGAGCACTTTTGCCTTCATAATGCGCTTCGCGATGTGCTCCTTGGTCGCGATTCGATCTACATCAGCTCGCGAGAGATGATCTGCGATGCCGATACCACTCCATGAGTGGAGTGTCATACCGGCGACATGTGTAGCCGCGATGCCAGTCGCGGCAGTGACCGAGGGCTCGATGCCAGAACTCCGCAGCCACCCAATGAATTCATTTATCGTGTGCGTCTTTCCACTCCCCGGTTCTCCGGTGAGGAACACGTTCGCACCCGTCTTCAATATCGTCAGCGCTTCGCCTTGAGTCATTCAGGCATCTTACCAGATTGGGTGTGCAATAATACCAAGATGCTTGGTTTATTACTCACCGCCGGTGCATCAGCCGCTGAAGAAGCAAGTGCGTCAGTCGGCAAGTGGGAGATAGCACGCGGAAAAGAGAGTGTCTTTTCTCTGGGCTTCTTCAATTCCCTTTGGGCGACGTTATTCTTCCTCACACTTGCCTTTCTTATTCCAAAAAATTTCCTTATTGCGGGTTTTCCCCATGGTTTTATCTTCAGCATGTCCTCATTACCGACATTTCTTCCGCGTGTCGGACTCGAGATACTTCAAGAATATGTAGCGGTCTATGCGGTAATGCGCGCCGATCGAAGCACGTTTGGATTCTTGCGTGTCATCACTATCCCCCTCCTGCTTGTTACTGACATCATTCTCGCCTATTCAGTGAGTCTCTCCCAAATAGCCGGCATGGTGCTTATCATCGTGAGTCTCATCCTACTCTTCATGAACCATGGCATCCGTCGGCAGGGCGCTTGGCTGGTCACCTTTATCGCGGTGAACGCCGTCGTGACGATTTCTCTTTTCAAATATGATATTAGTCACTTTAATTCGGTCTCGGCGGAACAAGCGATCGTGAGCCTCGTCCTTGTTATTTTCTTTTTGACTATGGCGCTCGTTAAAACAAAGGAAAATCCACTGCGCCTTCTCGAGCGTCCGGTGTTCTTCGCGCAATCATTCCTTATGGGCGTGAGCAGTGTCGTTATGAGTTTTGCATACCTCTTTAGCGCGGCATCGATTATCACCGCCGGGAAACGCGCGTTCAATATCCTTTTTTGCATGATATCCGGACACGTCTATTTCCGAGAGAAAAAGTTATGGATTAAAGTTGCATCCTTTGTCTTGATTGCGATCGGCTTAGTGTTTCTCGCGATGTAACACTCCAACTCCTAACGAATACCGGTGTCGCACGAGATGTTCGCAGTTGCGTAGGTGTTCGCCGTGACGGTCACATCTACCGGGTTACAGCGCGGGAGCATCGTGCCACCTGTTGCCTTCAGAGTGTATGAGCCAGGCGGGAGTGAGAATTTGAATGCGCCAGTCGCGTCTGAATTCCCCAACATGAAAGGGGTATTTGAGCCGGCACGATATACCGTTATCGCTGTCGCATACGGCTTGTCGGCGCACTGCGGATCAGGAGGATCTCGCATCACGGGGCAGGTCGGCCCGAGCGAGATGGTTCCGTTCACACCGGAGGTGCTTTCTGTCGGACACGGGGTGAATTCGCAGTTGGGACCTGTGCGACCAACATACGAACCATCAGGACAGAGTTTTGCCTCCATGGTGCAGGCTTTCCCGCCATCAGGAGTAGTCGACACCTTCGGCACGACAGTGAAGGTGAAGCGGTAGTCACTTGGCTTCAGAGTCTGCTTTGCATACTTTTGTGCGGGAGTCACCGAGGCAAGCGTGATAGTCGCATTCCCAACAACTTGTGACTTACTGAGTGTGAAAGTGAAGTCTTTGTTATACGCATCAACAGAAGCGAGTACGCGCACGGTACCCGCCTGAATGCACTGCACATCTACCGGGCAACGACTGTCCTCGACGAGCTCAAGAACGCCGATGGTAGTGCCGTTTATGGTCGCGCTCTCACCTATAGCGAGGGTGCTGGTGGCCGCGGCATCTGGGCACGGTGTGAATTCACAATTAGGCCCGGTACGCCCGACGGCGGAGCCGTCGGGACAAATCTTCGCCTCCATGGTGCAGGCCTGCGAGCCAGGCGCCTGCGCTTTGCGTATACCGATCACCCAAAGCGCGATGGCAACAGCCAGCGCAAATGCTCCAAGCGTGACGAGGTACTTATTCATTCCCCCATCATATCAGATGGGCCTTCAACCGGTATTTAACCGATGGTGTAGAGGAAGATGCCTGCGGCAACCGCGATAATTCCATAAACGTTAAATGGCATACTGAGCAATTTCTTGTTTACAAACTTGTGCAACGAGTCAGGAGCGAGAATGTATGCGATACCCTTCAAGAGGACGAGCCACGAGAAGATAGTGATGACCGTTTTCCACGTGCCATCCCAGACGTTGTTTTGGATCAACATGAGCGATGACAAGAAGATGAGAATGACACCAGCAAGATACACGACAGCTGGGTGATCAAAGAAATCCTTGAGCAAACGCGGAATTGTCTTCCCACGAATTATAAGAAAGAGACCGCTGACGACGAGATACACTCCCAAAATCTTTGCAGCAACCAATGATATATCCATAATGAATACTAATTGTTAATGACGTAATTCTACCACCTGGACAAGTTGAACCTGTCCAGTTTCTCCCAACGTGTGTATTACGCGCGGTGGAGACGATTCCAGATGATCGCCATGAAGTAGCCGAAGATGTATCCCATGATCGCGGTGATAATCACGAGCGTTAAGGCTGCCGTCGCGTCAAAGGCCTTCACAACGAATGCCAGGCTAAACATGTGCGCCCAGAAGATGAAGTCCATCATCGCCTGCGCCCAACCGAGCGCGACCAAGACGGACCACACCAGGTGAAAACCGCCCAGCAAAACCGCAAAGGTGATGGCAGTTTTGCTCGGGCTCATATGTTGATCCATACAAAATTATTGTTATCGGCTAACGATTTAATGATACAGCTCCCCCGCCTCGGCAAGCCGAGGCGGGTGCGTAACTCACGATCCGTAAGGTGTCACCTTACGGTTTATTTTGTTACCTGCCAATTGCGAATGACGACCGTCTGCCGCGCGCGCTCCGTTCCGCGTTCGAGCGTGATGTCGTATGCACCAACTTCTTCATATGAGCTGAATGAGACGACAGTGAGTGCACAATCGCGGCCGACTGAGGCCACAGCGATCCCTGCCGCCCGTCTGATATCCGGCGTCAATTCAAAACTGCGAGTGCAAGCACCTACAGTCTCGTCGAAGCTGTATCCGGCCAGGCCGAGGCATCCTTGTTCGCTTCTCTCTCCACCAATCAGAGTACCAGGCGTCACTTCTTGCGAGCGTTCCCAGAGATACCAACATCCATCCAAGACCACAATTACTGCCAACACCGCCCAAATTTTTCGGTTGTTCATAAGCTTATTATATCAAGCTTATTCCGTAAGGTGACTCCTCGCCGCGAGGTGTCTCCTTACGGGTTTACCTTACGGATTAATTTCAATCCTTAGGGACGCCCCACTGCCAGCGCGGGCTCTCACCCTTCCAATAGCAGAAGCTGATTATCACGACGACGGCGAGCGCAATCTTGGCGAAAAAAGAAATTAGGTCCCCATTTGTCGGATCTGCGCCGAGCGCCTTCGCGAGTTCTGCCTGTTCGGAGAAGTCCAGAGAAACCAAGACAATATAAAGCATTGAAACAGCGACCACCGCCCAACCCTGCCATCGCACTGGGACCCAGCCCCAGCCATAGAGCTTGCGCTTGAACCAGTACCCCTGCGGATTATTCTTCAGGTATTCAATGTATTTGTTGCTCATGCTTATATTTAGTTAAGAAACGTGATGGTTAGTTGGAGAGCCGTCGCGAAGCTGACCCATGCGAGATACGGGATGTTAGCGAGCGCGACCCATCTCATCCGCGGATATATAGCAATCATCGCCCAGATGAGCGTGCTTAAGACGAGGAGGATATCGATTGCGGCGAGGGTGTTATTTTTTAATCCGAATTGGAAGTAGGTAAAAGAGAAATTGAAAATGAGATTGAGAACAAACGGGAGAGCGATTCTCCACGACATATCCTTCTTGATGAAAGCCCGATAGAACACCTTGCCAAATGAGATAACCATAATGGCATACAGCACCATCCACACGGGCCCAAACACCCACGCCGGCGGCGCCCATTCGGGCTTGATCAATGTTTGGTACGTTTCGTATGTGTTCATTTGCAAATTATACCATCACGCACGTACCCGCACCCCGTAAGGTGACTCCTCGCCGCGAGGTGTCACCTTACGGGTTTAAAAGTTCTCTGTATTCAGAGTAATTATCTTTTATGACAGTTTTCCAGCCAGCAGTTTCGTTTGATCCTCTAATATCGCCTTTTGCGTAAACAAGAAGTACTTGTACAATCGCTGTGCTTTTTTGTACGGCGATAATACATCTATTACCCGATGCATGCCGGGACACTTCGGTACCAAGAATTTTAAACTCCGTCTTACAAATCCGTATGTCGTTATCGGCAGAGATGCAAATAGTTTCTGCAATACTTTTCTCAAACAGGACATCGGCAAAAGTAAATTCCACAACAAGTGATTTGAGCGTTTTATCCCACGCGCCTTTGTATTTCTTCGCAAAAGTCCGGATGAAATGCCTTTCAGTATAAGGCCTGAAATTGACCTCGTACTTCATAGCTAATAAATATCATCAGGATTCTCCTGTCCGAATACCTCATACGAGACTATGTCGTTGTCCTCTGCAAATAGGTACGGCATTTGCTTATGCGTAAATGTGACAATGTCGGCAGTTCTCTTCCCTCTCCATTTCTCGTTAATATGTTCAATCAGTTTTGATTCTTCTTTTGAAATTTCAGATAATTTTGCTTTAGCACCGCTTCGAGTTTCAGATACCAGCATCGCACCATTTTCAGTTTGCTCAATGGATATCTCGCCGGCATCAAACATTTCATCGATCAAACGAAAGTAGGTATCGGCAACTGGCCCATACTGGATTTTGCGATATTGCATCCCACTCATGCTTTCGAGATGCTTATAGAACCAAGCAAAATCAGCAAAATAGAGCAACTTTGCCAACTTAGTTTTTGGAACATTCTTGTTCAGACGCAGGAACGCGAGAATCATTTGTTTATATTTCTCGTAGTTTGGAATCTCTCCGCCTTCAAATTCTTCTCTAGAAACACCGAGGATGCCGAGTAGCTTTTCAAACTCACCAACTGTCAGCTCTCTTTTCCCCTGCTCTACTGCAATATATGATGTGCGCGAAATACCCAGCTTCTTGGCTATTTCTGACTGCGAGACTCCGTTCTTCGTCCGAATATCCTTTATAAGTGACGCGTATTTATTGCTCATACAGACACTATATCACAGTATGTCTTAAATGTGGACATCATGTGTATAACTTCTTGACATTCCGTAAGGTGACTCCTCGCCGCGAGGTGTCACCTTACGGATTTATTTATATTTTAAGACGTTTAAATGCAACGCCGCTGAATATTTTTGGGGTCATCTTATTTATCATCGATTTTAAGACTTGAGGAATCAAAGCTTCGGTGATAGCGAACGAAACGACTACGTAACAGAGCGCAAGAAAATTGCTTGTGAATATGATTGTTAGCCATAAATACTCAATGCTGTTCCAAAGGGAAAGTACAAAGATGAACAAGTGTAGAGCACAATAAAATACCACCGACCAACGTTTGGCTTTATAGCCGAAAAAATCCATGGTTTTAGATTCTTCATACTCAACATCTTTAGCTGGGATACGTTCCTGAGCACTTTCTGAGTATTTCCGCATCATCCTGGCAAAAATATCCGCCTTTATTCTTTCCCCTGAGACAATCCATAGTAACCCAATGAGGAAAAGATCAAATCCTTTTACAAGAAAAGGTAGCAATTCTCTCCAAAACCACAATCGACAACGCAAAATAAATCCATTGACCTTTTTGGTCGGTCTCATGTGAGCTTCTTCTATATTTGTGAGTACCTCAATTGGGGTAACTTCCTTCTCATGATAATAAAACTTTTCCGCGCCAATATCGTATGAAAATTCATCACGAAAATCTAAATCAATTGGATCTGAGAGTTTACGTTTTTCAGAAGTATATGTGATACCCTCGATAGTCTCTTTCCCGTACCCAACGCTGATCCATAGACTTTTTCTTGTCGAATCCTTCTGTAGTACTTCATCAACAATTCCAATTTTATATAAAGAGGCATAACCATTCGAGGCTTTTCTGACAAGACTAAACCCCACACTATCTATCCACCGGACGGGTTTAGAAAAGTCTTTATAGGGAAATGCGAAATGCTCTCTTAGTTGATTTGAGATCACCTCTCGTTCCATTTCTTGCCCGTTTTGGTCAGCTTCACTCACGCAATGAGTATATCCCTTATTGTTAATTCTTGCTTTCATTTCTGAAGCAACGCCTTAGGTGTTATGCACCACCTTGTGAATCTAGATCAATGAAATAAAACTATCTGTGATACCAAATCCATAGTCTTTTCGCAGTGCAGGCAGAATAGCTTCTGTGACTTTACTTCTTCATCTCCATGAGAATCTTCCCATTGATTTGTATTGAGATTAAAAGAATAATAATGCAATTCTGCCTGGACAACACCAATCATTTCACTTACTTTTTTGCAATTCGTGCAGGTGTATATTCGGTTATTGTTCATATAGCCGATCCTTGATCGAATACTCAATCTCGTCAATAGCTAGGAGGTGTGGAGTACGAAATATGGTAACTCATCTAGCCCGATATAATTAAACATCCAATAATTAGCCCTTCTTGCATGTGCCGACAGCTGATGTTTTTTCAAATTCTTTTTCGAAACAAAGGGGTAAAATCTGATTTCTTGATGACTTCCTGCTTTATCCCTCCATTTGAAATTCGCGATGAGTGGTGGAGTGATGAATCCGGATTTCAAAACCTTTTCCATAATTTGCCATCCAGCGCCAAAAATTTCCTTTTTTGGTTTTGATTTGTTTGTTTTTACCTGTGCCCGAAAAGAGCATCCGGTACACTGAACGTCATAAAGGGGATAGTTTTTTGGTAACTGCATTAGTGCCTTGCCGCAATTCGGGCAAGGTATAAGCCTCACTACTTCTTTCTCGCCTTCGTCTCCCGCGGGATGATTGTCTGCCATCTCGGCATTAGATCACGCCAAGATCTTGAACACAAATCATCTATCACTCACCGTAAGGTGTCACCTTACGGGCTTACACCTTACGGGCTTAATATTTGAACCAGTTTAGCTAAATTTAACTAGAAGTAACGTTGCGATTACTAATGCTATTGTTGCCAGCGCTAATATTCTAGACCATTTTAATTGTTTTCTATTATATTCGTTTTGACCTTCTAACAACTCTTTTTGAAGCTTGAAATTCAGAAAAGCAAGGCCTGTTTGTATTGTTTCTGTGACTCCTTGACTGCTGTTTATCTTTCTTAATATTTCTTCTTTTGTGTCCTCTGTATTGAATATCATTCCCATATTTTTATATTATCGATTTCCTTTTGCTCGATTGTGTGTCTTACAGAGCATCTGACAATTCTTTGCCGAAGTAGCGCCACCCTTACTCCACGCGGCTACATGGTCGGCGTCCATTTCAGCAAAACTCCACATCTTGCCCTTGTTCGCATCATGTCCAATAGCACAGAGAGGACAGTTTGAAACGCCCTTTTTCTTTGCGATAGCAGTTTGAGCTTCGTAAACTGAACGCTTAGTTGGATCCTCAAATACTCGTATTTCAAGTAGTTTAGTTTCAACTTCTCCACCTAAAACATACTCGAAAATTCCTTTTCGACTTTTTACGAAACCATCAGCATAGAGCTTCTGAACAGAAGCAGAGATAGTAGTCGGATTGTATTTCTTCTTGTGGTAAATTTCGTAAAGCCTATTCCACTCAAGACCCTTCATTTCGTTCTCAACATCTGTGAACGTGGTTGAAATCCAGTCAATAACGGTTTCGAAGTGCTTTTTTAGTTCGGTAATATTTTTGTCATTGCGGTGCATACTCATGTAATTGTCGATTGCACCGCCAGAAACCCAATCTAAAGCACGTTCCAAATATGCCTGGCGTTTAATATCGCCAGCGATATATGTGCTCCATTTTTGCACATTGGCATTTTGGCTATTACTAAATTCTTCGCGAGCACGAGTGACGAATGTCCCAGAATATACTGCATTAAGAATCTCTTGTTCGGTTAATGGCACTCCAGCGATGTTGATTGTCTTAAACCAATCCTTGATCTCGGGCTCATCACCTTTACACAAATACACTAACAATTTAGTCTTCATTATTTGCTCGCGTTGACTGGTAGCCATACCACTGAAATACTGCTCGTGACCATTTTTGTCTTTGACTGCAAATTTACCAGTTACAAATCGACCGATACTCGTGATGCGCTGTTGACCATCCAACACCTCAAATTTGTCAGTACCAATTTGATTGAAATAAATTAAACCAATCGGATAACCCTTTAAAATCGAGTCTATGACTGCCACGTCACGTTTGCCGTCAGCGTAGATGTAGTTACGCTGATACTCTGGCTGAATAGTTAACTTGCCAGAAAGACCAAACAAACCCTTTCCTTCGAGCACATTGTAGACGAAGCCGTCACAAACTTCCTCAATAGTAATGTCTTTATTTAGGGTTGTTTTCATGGCTATTTTTTCTTATGTTTAATGAGTATTCTTTGATAAATCTTAATGCCATTTGCGATGGGATTATTGTAAGTTCTGAAATTACCAATTTTATATTCACTTGGGACTTGCCCATTTGCTGTACCTCCAATAATTTCAAACTGCTTTGGGTTATATTTATCCAAAAAGGTAATTGGTACACCCATCACACCGTCGCAATCACTAGGAATGGCATCAGTGAATGGTATTTCAATTGCATCATAGTTATCGTACTTTTTGTAAGTATTCTCTTTCTTTGCTATTTTTTTATTAAATCTTTTATTGTCAGCCATTGTCATGAGAGATAGTGGTTGATGACGACGTCCATGGTCAATGTTTGTAAGCCACAGACAGCTGTTCGTCGAGACAATCCTATTTCCTTTTTCATCCAATCGAGCTTCTGTTCCGAACAGATCATAAGATTCAGGTACTATAAATCCAGAAATCCATCGACCCATTCCATTACCCAGCCATATTTCATTATCTCTGATTTTTAGAAAAACATCTTTATAGCTAATGCAATTTATATTTCCTATAATTAAAAATTTCTTCTTGTGATTAAAAAGTTGCTTCACATACTCACCAAAAAGGCTGAAGGGTGGATTAGTAATTACAACGTCACTTTGTTTAAGAAGTTCAACACACTCCTCGCTGCGAAAATCACCATCCCCCTCAAGTGGTGTCCATTCGTTATTTTTATTTGCTCGAAGTTGCTTCGAAATATCCTCTAGTGTGAAAGAGCCGTCACCGTCCACATCACCAACTTCGTTAATAATAAATTTATTAGCGACAATTTTTGGTCGCCCTTTTGACTTGGCAAGAGTTTTATCATCACCAAATAATCCCAATTGTGTATTGGCTACGGGTGAGGGTTTGTAACTTGTAGTGATAAGTTGTTTTATTCCAAGCTTGTTGAAATTTAATACGAAGTAGCGAAAGAAATTGCTTTCGAATGGATCGTCACAGTTGCTGTAAACCACCTTACCTTTAAAAGTGTTAGGATCGTACTCAAGATAAGACTCCACCTCTTTTTGAATATCGCTGTACTGCGTATAAAACTCGTCATTCTTTGCTTTTTTCGCATTCGCGAGATTACTGTTTGCCATAATTTGTGATTATCCCACTTTTTGGAGCAAAAATCGAGGACTGGAACTCCGAGACTTAACCTTGCAATAACCCGACGAGCGTGTTTTTGTGATATACTTTAACAGTATGTTTAAGGATTCCAACACGTCATTTATTTCTAAAACTGCCAGAGGGCTATCTTTTATACAAACATGTGTTGCAATATACTTGACAGTTTCATTAGGACAGTGTATTTTTACGGGCAGCCACGTAAAAATACACTGTCCTAAGTAATTCCCTTCTGGTATTCTGGGAATTTTTTAATCAATCGGTAAACTGTTTTTAAAACGGCTCGGCGTCGGAGGACGATGATTGCGGCTTCAGATAATGCTCCAACGTATAGATCCAATCCTCTTCGCCGGCGGGAGATTTTTTCTTTTCGGTCAGGAGCCACTGCAGATAGCTCGGGTCGGTCTTGGCGACATCTTCGAGGCGCTTACCGTTATATTTACCGAAGCGGATAGTGGTGAAGAGGAGCGGCCGCGCTGAGATGGCGAGCATTGCATCCAGCGCGGCTTCTTCCAGCCCGTGCCTCTCCATCATCCTCTTCGCGAGTCGTTCAAAGAGCGCCTCGAGCACGAGTACATCGCCGAAGGCGTCATGCGCGTGCGCTTCGACATCAACGTCGAGATCGAGCAGGTAGCGCAGATACTGGAGGCGATAATTCGGCAGTGCGTCGTTGGGGTCGAGCTCGTAGGCGACCTTATAGGTGCAGATATTGCGCTTGGGCCGGATGCCTTCGCGCGCGAGCATCGCGAGATCAAAGGCGGCGTTGTGCGCGACCAAGATGACTTCATCGCTCTCGAAGAGATCCTTGATGCTCGGATACTCTGGCGAATCAATGAATGAGGGCTTATCCGCGACCATCCGCTCGGTGATGTGATGAATAGCCATCGACTCGATCGAGATCGGCACGGGCGGCTTATAGGTGGCGTTCACCAGCGGCTCGTCGATGTAGCGCTCCTTGGCCGCGAGCTGGCAGAGCCGATCGCCGTCACTGTTCCCTGTCGTCTCGGTGTCAAAAAAGATAATTCTCATCAGAGATAGTTTACCACCACACCAATTATTAGCGCGAATCCGTAAGGTGACACCTCGCGGCGAGGAGTCACCTTACGGATTTAAAGCACTTGGATGAGGATGAGCCAGGTTGAGACCATCGCGCCCGTGATGCAGGCGAAGAAGGCGACGGTGGTGATGAAGAATTTAGTCGCCTCTCTCTGCTTGCCCTCGATGAGAAGTCGCACGGGCTGATAGACGAAGAAGTAACCCATCATCGCGACAGAAAGAACGAGCAAGGAGAGCATGGCGATGGGGATCATGATGGTATTCTCCGGGATATTCATCTCTGGCGTATAAAATATCACTGACACGACTAGTGTAATATACGCCGCCGCCGATAATGCGTTTATAAATGGTTTACTCATACTACTTTTAACTTCCCTATTTATCGTAAGGTGACACCTTACGGAATTTGATCCATTTGTAGAGAATGAGGAGGAGTGAAATGCCGGAGAAGATTTGGCCTGCTAGAAGGGCGGCGTCATCGCGGACAAATGGAAGCCAAGAGCTATCCCATACCGGTGTCATCGCAATATAGATGAACGCGAGAGGAAGCACCCAAGCAGCGAATTTGAGCCAGGAGTTGAATGTGCTTCGCGGAACAAAGATGAGAATAAGGGTGACAACAAGTAAATAGCGGGCGAAACTATCAAGAGGATTCGTTATTTCAAGAAATGTTCTATCTAGCCATGTCCCGTAACACAAATTGCCTGCTTTGGTACACCAAAGACCGAAGTAACGAAACGCGATAGCGAGTATCGCAAGCATGGCTGGAACAAACTGAGTGATTTTGTTTTTCATTTTGGATTAAAAGAATTTCTTTAGTGCAGACCAGAATCCATTGATACCATTATAGACTGTCGCGCTCAAATTCTTTAAGGCCGACTGTTGAGAAGCTTGAAACACCGATGCGGTTTGAGGGATCACACTCGCCTTTTTTGGCGGTGCGGTAAACAATAGTGTTTTTGCTTTTTTCTTGACCACTGGTGAAATCGAGGGGGTTGCTGTGGCAACTGTTGACGTGCTCGTGGCAACTATCTGTGTAGTTGTTGCCAGAGTGGGTGCAACAACGGGAACTGAGATACTCTCAACTACCCTTCTGCCGCCACCGCCTCCTGATGATTTCACTATCGGCTCCGGCTCCGGCTCTTCGACGGGCTCAGGGTCTTCAAGCGGCACATAATTCACAGTCTCTCCAAGTTTGGATGTAATGATTATGATGTTTGCGCCGTCGCCATCTTCATCAACAGTGAGTGCCGAGACGGTATCTATGCCGCCCGAGACGGTTAAACTCGCGAGAGTATTAGGTGTGGTCGGCAGATTGGCGATCGTGCTTAATGCCGTCACAACGCTACCCGATGATTCTTGTATATCAAGTGAAAAAGTACCGTTTGCTTGGCCGTGCATTGTGAGTTGATAACTACCTTCTGGCACGGTGATATATTTCACCTCGCCAAACTCGCCATACGTAGAGTCTGGAATGTCTTGTGTTATTGAATTGTCTGCCGCGAGGCCAGTGATTTTTCCCTCAGAATTTTCAAGCTGGAGCGTGAGTGGCGAATGGAGGAAGAAGGTGAGTTTTTTATTATTCGTTGACGATGGTTGGCTGGTTAAAATGTATGCTGGAAGTGTGCTGGTGCTGTTTGTAATGATGTTTTTTATAAAATATTCGAGTGATGGAATTTCAAAAATATCTTTATGACTTCGACTGGAGTGCGTTTCTTTATTGTAAGCAAAAAGATTCACCCAATACCTATTCACCCCAGTGTTTTGAGCCATCATGAGAGCGCTCGGGACGGGGACAGTACCATCGCCATCCTCGGTAAATATTGGCCGATAGGCACGAGCGGGAGCGAGCGCCGTGATGGCATCCGCCAACATCGGCGTGTAGAAATCTATCCCAGCAACGGTGTCGGCTCCCCAACCGGCGATCTGATCAACCTCGATACCCTCGGGCACCCAACTGTCGAGTGCTGAATGCGTGACGTTTTTATAATCAACGAGCGCTGCATTAAGAGTCGTGGATGCGAGAATGAATGTATCAAGCTCGGATGAGTTATTGATGGTGGCGCCGTAGGTGGAAATTTCGCTCGCGTAGGCGTCGCCAGCGAAGCTGGCGACGGGATGACTAGCGTCGCTCGCGACGCTATCAAAATAATTCTGCGACGGGAGCAAGTGGTATGCCATCGGCGAATTCTCTGCGAGCTTCTGAGCAACGTCGCTGTGCAAGATTGGGATGCCCCACGAAGAAATGCCCTGATCGTATCCATACAACAATGCTCCAACACCAACAGGCGCGCCGCTCTGCGGCGCGCCGACCATCACGACCTTATCCACCAACTTGGAGGCTGAACCTCCAAGTTGATTCAGGAGCGCTTTGGCGACGAGACCGCCGTTGCTATGCGCGATGAGCGTCACCTTCCCTGTCTTCGAGCTCGCGGCGAGCGCACGAAGTGTCTGCTCGATGTAGGGCGTGGTGGTCGATTCTGAATAATATATCTTCCCGTCGCGTTCTGTGCCCTGACTCAGAAGCTCGCTGAGCGAGAGTCGCCAGTCATAGGCGATCGGCTTCCAATCATTAATAGTACCATCGGCCTCGAGCCCATTCATCTCATCAATAAACGATTTATAGATGTTGCTGCCGCCGACAGAATCAATAATGTCATCTGCTTTTGCATACACATCGCTGCACACACTCTCACCCACATCATTCAAAAATAATTGCTGCACTTTCTCATCACCCGCACCTCGCAGAATCTTCCACAATGATTCACCGAGCGGCTCCCAGAGCTTCTCTTCAGCACTTCCCCCACATCCCGTTCCCTCATAGAGCCGACTCCCTTCAATCCCGGGAAAGAACAGCACGTTAGAGGCGCAGGCACCCGGCGTGGCACAAGGATCGGGAGGAGTCACCGGAGCGGGCGGCGGCGTGTCTTCAGGATCGCATGCGCCCTCACACATCTCTACATACGGCATCATACCGTTTGAGCCGAACCAATGATTCGCTCCATACCCTCCCCACGAAGGAATGAGAGCAACCCACAATTCATCTCCGTTATGAATGGTGACTCCTCGTCGCGTAGGAACCTCGTACTCTTCTAGAGAAGTAGAAGCATAAACATTGAGACGGTAATAATAGTCGTTGATCGGCATGACTATCGCCGCTGTGGTACTCCCGGTACCAAAAAAAGGATTTCCTCCGAGGGAGGCGTTAAAAATTATATCGAGTACTGAGCCGTAAATGCCATTCCATCGAGCCCACACGTGCACGCTTGTGCTCGCAGTTGTAACAAAATCGCTCCCACTCCATGTATCCAATAACTTGGATAGTTCGCCATCCTTCTCATACCAGCGGGGCGTAGCTAATGAATACACGAGCACTTCGTCAGAATGGTTCGTGGCAGAGCGCCAAATGGTAACGGCATGAGCGAATACTGGTATGCCAGATACTGTGATGATAAGGAACATAACGACGAGAGTACATATGCGCATTTCCTCAATTATACATTTTATTTTTGCTCGACTTCTGCTAACATATAGTTATGAAACGCACATTTGCTGTCATTATCGTCACACTACTCGCGCTCAGCATGATTGGGGTTCTTATCCCAGGACTCTTCTCTGGCGGATATTAGTTGTCCCCACCTCGCGGACTCAGCTTGCGCTTTTTCGGCATTTCTGTCATACTATCTTCACTCGCAGAGTATTCGAACTTCGCTCGGCCTTAAGGGGTCGCAAGTGTTCAGTTTCGGCGAGGTTACTCAGTTAAATCCAATACATGGACAATGCAGCATCAGTACAAGGGAACAAGCTCTACGTGGGCGGTATCCCTTATCGCTCGACAGAAGATGATATGAAGAAGGCCTTTAGCGAGGCCGGGAACGTCGTCTCGGCGAGCATTATTAGCGATCGCATGACCGGCCGCTCACGCGGATTCGGCTTCGTCGAGATGGCTACCGAGGCGGAAGCTCAGGCAGCTATTGACCGTTGGGATGGCAAGGAGATGGACGGGCGTACGCTCTCCGTTTCTTTTGCTCGCCCACAAGGTGATCGTCCTCCTCGCCGCGAAGGCGGATTCGGAGGTGGCGATCGCGGCGGTGATCGTGGTGGATACAGTGGCAACGGTGGCTACGGCCGCGGCGGATATTAATCCCCCTCGTCGAAACACAAAGAAGCCTCGCCTAGCGGGGCTTCTTTGTGTTTCGTGTTAACGTCTTTATATGGAAAGTACCGACAATGACGAACCGCTCGCATACCAGATCGGCGACCAACCCTTCTTAGGCCTCACAATCTATCTGGACTCTCAACCACTCATCCCCCGCCCCGAAACCGAATGGTGGACGGAGCAACTCTTAACCAATGTAGGACGTCGGACGTCCTACATTAAATTTCTCGATTTGTGTTCTGGATCAGGGGCGATTGGCTGCGCGGCACTCGCGAAGTTGCCAAACGCGCAAGTCTACTTTGGCGAAATTGATCCAGCGCATGAAGCGACTATTTTGAAAAACATTCGCAAAAATAATTTGGACGAGTCTCCCGCCTTCGCCGAGGCTTCGGCGGGCAAGCGTGCGCACATCTGCATCGGTGACTTGTTCGAACCATTTGGAGATATGAAGTTTGATGTTATCGCTGCAAATCCTCCCTACATTCCTGATGATCGCGAATTGCCGGCGAGCGTCGCAGATTATGAGCCTGCACTCGCCCTTCGCTCCGGCGCCGACGGCCTCGACCTGATTCGCCGCATCGCCAATTCCGTAAGGTGTCACCTTACGGATGCTGGAGTCGCGTGGATTGAGTGCGACAGCCCGACCGCCGAGGATGCCCGGAAGCTATTTGAGGACCAAGGTTTTAAGGCTGAAATACTGCTTGACCAGTATGATCAACCACGCGTCGTTTGTATCAAAATGATATAATCCTATCAATGGCCGAACCACTTTCAACCGATCCGTATAAAGGCGTTCGCGACTTCTATCCCACTGACTGGGCGCGACAGATGGCGATGTTCGCGCGCATGCGTGAGACACTGACACTCTGTGGCTACGAAGAATACAACGCTTCACCACTTGAGCGAGCTGAATTATACGAAGCAAAAACGTCTGAGGAAATTGTCGGTGAACAAACGTACACCTTCATGGATCGCGGCGACCGCCGCGTCACACTCCGCCCTGAGATGACGCCGACACTCGCGCGCATGATTGCCGGCAAACGCCGCGAGCTCGCCTTCCCTCTCCGCTGGTTCTCGATCCCGAATGTCTTTCGCTATGAACGCCCACAGAAGGGGCGCTCGCGTGAACACTATCAGCTCAATGTCGACCTTGTTGGTGGCAGCGTAAACGAGGCGGACATTGAGATCGTCAAAATCGCCTCTGAACTTCTAAAGGCATTCGGCGCGAAGGAGAACGACTTCGTTATCCGCATGAGTTCTCGTACGCTCCTCAATGCCGCCTGCATGGCTTCTGGACTTACCGGTGAGCGAACCAAACGTTATCTCCATCTGCTTGATCGGAGAGCGAAGATGACCCCGACAGCATTCGCCGCGGCGTTTGTCGCGCTCACTCCTAAAAAAGACCCTCTCGAACTCATCGCGAATTCAAGCGAAGATCCGACCGTCGCTATTGAAAAAAAGAAATTGCTTGACCTTATTGAATCGCTCAAGGCGCGCGGTGTTGGTAATGTCGTTTTTGATCCAAGCATTACTCGCGGCTTTGATTATTACACCGGCATCGTCTTCGAGGTGTACGACACGAATCCAACGAATCCTCGGTCGCTCTTCGGAGGCGGACGTTTTGATAAATTAGTCGCGCTCTGGGGTGGCGACCCTATCCCCGCGGTCGGCTTCGGCATGGGCGACATCACGCTGACAGACTTTCTCGAAGCCCACAAACTCGCACTTGATACGAACGCCGGAAAACCGCAACTCTATCTCGGCACGCCTAGTGTGAGTGACATTCCCGCTGCACAACTATTTGCTGACACACTCCGCAAACAAAATTGCCGCGTTTTCGTCAATCTGACTGACCGCTCGCTCGGTGACCAAATAAAAGATGCTGTGAAGCGCGGCATCCCATTCTTCATTGCCCATGGCGCAAATGAGGTAGCGAGTAACACCGTCCGCATGAAGATTCTTGCAACCGGCGAGGAGATGGGGCTGCCCGTCTCTGAAATACCCGCGCGATTACGCGCAGGCTAAACTATGCGCGCACTCACCTTTGATATTGAATCAATCTCAAATTCCGCGGTACGCGGACACATTGATGTGAACGAGCAAGAACTTATCGTTGTTGGCGTCCACGACTCGCTCACCGGCGAATATATGTCGTATATAAAAGAAGAACTCCCGATGCTCTGGCCGATTATAGAAAATGCAGACATGCTTATCGGCTTCAACTCTGACTCCTTTGATATCCCGCTCCTGAATCGCTATTACCCCGGAAATCTCTCTCACATCAGATCACTTGATCTCTTAAGTGAGGTGCAAAAGGTTCTTGGTCGCCGCATTCGGCTTCAATCGCTCGCCGAAGCAACACTCGGTAAAGGTAAATCGGGCGATGGACTCAAGGCCGGCGAGTGGTGGCGCGAAGGGAAAAAAGATCAGGTGCGCGAATATTGTATTGAAGATGTCCGCCTCACGCGAGAGCTCTATGACTATGCTCTCAAGCATGGTGTGTTGAAGTATAAAGATCTGCGAGATATTCGGGATATCAAACTCGACACGTCAAGCTGGAGCGGCGCCGCGACAACATTACCCATCATGACTCACGCATTCCAATTATGAAATCCTCCTTGACCATCCCTGTAGCAATTATTTTTGGCGGTATCGTCGTCGCGGGAGCAGTGTACCTCTCTTTGCGACACACTACCGTGCCATCTGCTACTGGCAATCCTGCGCTCGTGCGGCCCGTCTCCAGCAGTGACCATATTCTCGGGAATCCTGCAGCGCGCGTGATGATTGTTGAGTATTCAGATTTTGACTGCACTTTTTGCAAGGGCTTTCACGAGACGTTGAACCAAATCATCGCGAATGAGGGTGCCAGCGGTGACGTTGCGTGGGTTTTCCGCGAGTTCCCGCTTACCGAGATTCATCCAAATGCGATGCCAAATGCTCGTGCTGCCGAGTGCGCCGCGCAAGCAGCGGGCAATGATGCATTTTGGAAATTCACCGATGCTCTTTTTGCGAATCAGCCGATCGATCCTGCAAAGTATGGCACGATCGCTGCTGCGGCTGGTATCAGGAGTGACGACTTCGCCACCTGCTATGCCGCTGCATCCTCAACACTCGACGCACGCATCACTGCCGATCGCCAGAACGCACTCGACATGGGCGCCAGTGGTACGCCATTCTCCCTCATTCTCGTGAGGGGCAAAGCGCCTGTCGTCATGGCCGGCGGCTACTCCTACGACGCGGTGAAGCTCCTTATTGATCAGGCGTTAGCGCAGTAGCGTAAGGTGACTCCTTACGGAGTAAGGTGTCACCTTACGGAATGAGCCCAAGACGATACACATCAAAGGAGTTGTCCCCTTCAAACATATCGGAAGGGTTCGGGAGATAAATACGCCGGCGAGAGATCTCTGCGGTCGCATCAGTGATGAGCCGACGGAATACCTCAAACTCATCCTGCAATGTGCTGAAGTCGAGCACATAGCGCCGCACCTGTTTTGACCCGTCGGCATTTCTCGTCTTCTTGCATTCATACACGATAAAGCGCCGCACTGGCTTATTGAAGAGTACGCTCACGGTGTAGTAATTAAAAATCGCTTGAATAGCGAAGATCGGCTTCTCTGCCCCCTTACTAAATGCTGCGACAAACTTGTGATCCACGATATCAACCGCATTTTTATCCAGCGTTGAGATTACTACCAAATCTGATACTGCTTTAATAGGCAGTGGCAGCCCTTCCACTTTCACTACACCCTTCACCTCAACCCCGAGCACTTTGTGCTTTGGCGGCTTCGCGAGATAAAAATTAATTGCCTGCAGATAATCGCGCTCCATCTCTGCCCTTTTTTGCTTCTTCGCCTTGCGCGTCTTTGCCCTACCGAAATCAATATCTGAATCCCCGATTGCGCGCAGATATTCAAGCCCCATCTGAATCGCGATATTTTTCTCTACATCGCTATAAGCCTTCTTTGAAGGCTTTCCTCCAGCGTTCGCTCGGTCAAATGAGTAGTGAGTACTCATTTGACTCTCGCTCACTTGGCGGTAGAAATTCTCAAGTGCAACATGTCCTGCACTCCCGATTATTGATGCGGGCGTCCGAGGAGTATCGTATATCTCTTCAACATACCGCTTATACCAAGCGAGTGGATTCCGCAAAAACGCCATGAGTGATGAGTGACTCCAGTGCCTGATTGGATATTTTGATTTCTTTTTCACCACTTTCTTCTTCATCGCATCAGTATACCAGACGCTTGACGATAGATATGAATTATGTATAATGGCGAAAGGTGATCTTGTTATAAAAATACGAAGTAGGGAGGGCTTTATGGATAGAGTACAACAACGAGAAGTTGCTTTTGGGATTGTAAAGGGGTTTCTCACCATTCACACAGGAATAGTTTCGAGGGCTACTATTGTCTGCATGTTCGACGAAGCAGGAAAAGCAGCCAAAATTCCTTCAGAAAAAATAGAGGAATTGGTGCATGACATCAATACCGAAATTTTGTCATGAAAAGACCGCGCCACTCTGATGAGTGGCGCGGGTTCTCTTTTTTATACTTCCCTTTTTTAATACGACTTTAGATGCCTGGCTTTGTCATGGGTGCGGATTTTTTCCAATGCTTTGGCTTCGATCTGACGAATGCGTTCGCGCGTAACGCCGAACTCGCGCCCCACTTCTTCAAGCGTGTGATAGATGCCATCCGTGAGACCATGACGCATTTCGAGAATCTTGCGCTCTTTTGGCGAGAGGTCATCAAGAATCGCCCGCACTTGTTCGGTTAGGATTCGCTCCGAAGATTCTTGCACTGGCGACGGGAGGAATGTGTCAGCGATGAAATCGCCCAAGGTCGAGCGGTCATCATCATCTGAGCCAACCGGATTCTCAAGTGAGAGAGTATCCTGATTAATCTTCTCTATCTGATAAATTTTCTCTGGCTCGACGCCCATCTCGATCGCAATCTCCTCTGCCTGAGGATCCCTCCCCAACATCTGCGAGAGGCGACGCGAGACTTGCTTATATTTGGCAATCGTCTCAACCATGTGGACCGGGATGCGGATAGTACGCGACTGATCGGCGAGTGCGCGAGTAATCGCCTGACGGATCCACCAGGTCGCGTAAGTTGAGAACTTGTAACCCTTCTTCCAGTCAAACTTGTCTACCGCGCGGAAGAGCCCAAGATTCCCTTCTTGAATGAGGTCCAGAAGCGTTAAATCAGGACTGCGACCAACGTATTTTTTAGCAATCGACACCACGAGACGCAGGTTGCTGCGCGCGAGGATATTACGCGCTTCGGCATCACTCTTCTCGATGCGCTGGGCGAGCTCGCGCTCTTCAGCAGCGGTGAGGAGCGGATACTGACCAATCTCTCTCAGATAAATTTGTATAGAATCGTAGCTCGTTGAGTGACGATCTTTAATATTGCGCGTCGCGAGATATTCGTCGGCAGCATCCTCAAGCATGCCACCTTCAAGCACATCAACGCCTGCGATAGCGAAGCGTTCATAGAGCGACTCAAGGAAGCTGACGTCTTCTTCAACATGCGGAAATGACTTGAGAATTTCACTATAGGTGACATAGCCGCGCTCCTTACCCTTCTCTATGAGCGCTTCAGCTGAAAAAGCTTTTTGGGAGCTCGCCTTCGTCTTCGAACCACGCACGGCCGCGCGGACGACTTGTTTCTTGGTGCGCACGACTTTTTTAACCCCCTTTTTTACTATTTTCTTTTTCGCAGGCACATGTTTTACTACTCGCTTCTTCAGCGCCTGCCTGCCGGCAGGCAGGATTTTCTTAACAACTTTTTTCTTTTTTATAATTTTTTTTGCCATCTTGAAAATAGTTTAATCAACCGCCAAACGCAGCAAGACGCGCAGAAATCTTCGCGCATGCTTCTTGTGCCTCTTGTATCGCAGAAATGTCTCCTTGATTTTCTCTCTTGCGCAATTGCACTACTGCTTCTTGATACGCCTCACGGATAACCGTTTCTTCAAAGGCGTGTAGAAGCTCGTCTGCCGCGTCCCATTCAGGGTTCTCGCCGAACGTCTGCTCTACTTGGAACAGGACTGATTCTGGCAAAGTTTCAGGCGGCAACTCTTGAGCTCCAGTAATTCGAAGATAACCCGTTTTTACCCTTTCTGCAAGTGACGTATCTGGATAAACCTGGGAGACGGCGAGGAGCTGCTCGCCGCGCATCTCCATCGGAGAACGCGCAGTCGGCAAGCGACCTTGAGAATTCGGGTTTAAGGTCGAACCTTGGCTGGCCGGCGAATCCTTCGGTAACCGTTTCAGCGATTCGCGAACTGTCTCTGTTGAGAGACCAAGCGTACGAGCAGCGGCTTGCATAAAGTGTTCGCGTTCCATCGGGCTCGGTATAGCACTAATGAGTGGTAGCACGATCTTTTCGGCGAGAGAGATCAACCGGTGTGGATTGCGTTCGCGCTCTGAGAGAACAGTGAGGAAGAAATCGACAATCGGCTTTGCATCTTTTACCCGTTTCGAAAAGTCGTTTGGATCTGTGCTGATAAGTTCCGCTGGATCACTCCCCTTCGGTAAGAGTGCTGCCTTCACCCTTAGACTCTGCCGAAGTGCCAACTCCGCAGACCTTGCAGTCGCCGAGAGACCAGCAGCGTCAGCATCAAGCACCAACATGAGATTGTCACTGTACCGCTTCATGAGTGCAAGATGCTTTTCAGAAAGAGCCGTCCCGGAAAGTGCTACTGCGTTCTCAAAACCAATTTGTTGCACGAGGAGCACATCCATCTGTCCTTCAACGAGCATGGTGAAGCCGCGCGTGCGTATGGCATCTTTTGCCTTATCCATGCCAAAAAGAATTTCTGATTTATGGTAAAGCTCGGTCTCAGGGCTGTTCAAATATTTTGCCAAATCATCATTCGCGAGAGCGCGCCCGGTAAATGCGACAACGCGACCAACGCCGTCGCGTATCGGGAACATGAGCCGATTGCGGAAGCGGTCATAATATGTACCTTTCTTGCCGTCCGCTTCTTTAATTAATCCGGCCGCGAGAAGCTCGGGTACCGTGAATCCTTCAGCGGTCAACGCCTCAAGAAGCATCCTCCACGCATCAGGAGCGAAGCCGAGGCGCCAATTCTTAATAGTGTCGTCAGTGAGATTGCGATTCTTCGCATACGATTCTGCCGAGCTGCCTGCGAGATTAAGAGCATACCATTCACTCGCGCGACTCATTGCTTCACGCAATCTGTCTTTTTTTGATTTATCTTCACCTTTCCCCCCACCAGAATATTCAATAGTGACGCCCGCTTTCTCAGCAAGAATCTTCAGTGCGCCTTTAAAGTCAACACCCTCGATTTTCTCTATAAAAGAGAAACCATCTCCACCAATGCCACAACCGAAACAGTGCCACGTCCCGCGCTCAATCGAGACATGGAATGAAGGTGTCTTCTCTTTATGAAATGGGCAGAGCCCGACAATCGACTTTCCAGCTCTGTTCAACTTCACATACGGCGCAATAATATCCTGAATATTCAGGCGTTCTTTAATCTGCTGCACCGTGTCGGTCATAGGTGCATTCTACATCGTCTCGAAACTAGAGTGCACGAGTTGGACGTGCGGAGTAGCTCGGGCGGTCGGAGTGGACTGGCGCTGGGCGCGAAGCTTGAAGCTTTGCAATGTCCGCGAACTTCTTGCTTCCAGAGAAGCCGGTGCCGGCCGGGATAAGGCGACCTAGAATGACGTTCTCCTTCAAGCCGCGCAAGCGATCCACCGAGCCGCGAAGTGCCGCGTTGATGAGAATCTTCGTCGTCTGCTCGAAGGATGCAGCAGAGAGGAACGATCGGCGAGAGAGTGCACTCTCCTTGATGCCAAGGACAATCTCTTTTGCTTGTGGTGCGATCTTGTTTGCCGCATCCATCTCCGCAATCGCTTTAGCGAACTCCCAATCCTCAACCACGTCGCCAACTGAATAATCGGTGTCACCAGCGTCAGAGATCTTCACGCGTGAGAACATCTGCTTCACCACAACCTCGAGGTGCTTGCGTGAGACATGTGCGCCCTGCAATTCATAAATCTTAGATGCCTCGGCGATGATATATTCCTGCACCATGGCACGACCAGCATACTCGAAGAGATCGTCGAGATCTGCCGAACCGTCGGTGAGGATTTGTCCGCGCACAACCGTATCACCCTCCTTCACCAACGCAACGCGTGGATACGGAGCGAGATATTCGTATGCTGAGCCGTCCTTCTTCCCCTGCCCAGCAACCGGTGCAACAACAATCACCTTCTCACGGCCCTCATCCTTTATTTCCATCACGATACCTTCAGACTTGGAGATAACTGCCGGATTCTTCGGAGAACGCTTTTCAAACACTTCTTCAACGCGCGGGAGACCGCTGGTGATGTCGCCGCCAACTGACGCCACACCGCCGGCATGGAAAGTGCGCATCGTGAGCTGCGTGCCTGGCTCACCGATAGCTTGCGCAGCGATGGTGCCGACCGCCTCGCCCAAATCGACGACGTCTTGAGTCGTGAGATCCATGCCGTAACACGTTTGGCAGATGCCGTAGCGCGTCTCACAAGACATCGGCGAACGCGCAACAACTGACGCGACGGCGGAAGCGGCAATAGCTACTGCATCTCCTGCAGAGAGATAGTGACCCTTTTTAAATAGAACAATACCATCCGCATCTTTCACATCCTCAGCGAGCACGCGACCACACAACGCTTCAGCATAATCAATCTGAATACCAGATGCGCTGATGCGATTAATCTTGACCCCCCGTGTCGTACCACAATCTTTTTCAGTCACGATAGAATCTTGAGCAACGTCGAAGAGACGACGCGTGAGATAGCCGGCCTTAGCCGTACCAAGTGCAGTGTCGGTCAATCCCTTACGCGCACCGTGAGTGGACATGAAGTATTCAACAGGATTGAGGCCTTCAGAGAAGGATGAAGCGATAGGCACTTCGATCGTCTCTCCGGAGGTGTCTTGGATAAGACCCTTCATACCCGCCATCTGAGTGAGGTTGCCGAGCGTACCGCGCGCACCGGACTTCACCATGTCAGAAACCGAACCCATCGGATCAAGCTCGTCAGCGACAAGCTGCTCGATCTCTTGTTTGGCACCCTGCCACATCTCGATCACCATGCGACGTTTCTCTTCTTCAGAGAGAAGGCCGTTGCGGTAATCCTCCTCGGTCTTCGCCACTTTCTCGGCAACACGCTCGACAACCTTCGTCTTCCCTTCTGGAACGGACACATCATCAATACACCACGATACGCCAGACTTGGTGGCATATTCGAAGCCGAAGCGCTTCACCTTGTTCACAATGTTCGGAACGGCATCAATACCATAGCGGGTAATGCAGTCGGTAACAATACGCGCAAGAACTTTTTTCGTAATAGTTTCATTCACAAACGGATACTGCGCAGGCAACACAGTGTTGAAGAGGAGTCGTCCAACGGTCGTCTCGAAAGGATGTCCGTCAAATGCTACATATTTCTCCTTGCCTTCTACAGGCAACACCTTAACTTTCGCTCGCACATCTATGACACCATATTCAGACGCTAGAATTGCAGCGTTCGGTGATGCGAAGTGGTCGCCTTCGCCCTTCGCTTTTTCTACGGACTTAGTGAGCCAATAGACGCCGAGAATAATGTCGAGCGGCTTGCCAGTGAGCACGATCATATCGCCCGAGCCCGGCTTCAAGATGTTCTTGTTTGCACTCATGATATTGGCCGCCTCCCATTGTGCTTCATCAGAGAGTGGCACGTGCACGGCCATCTGGTCACCGTCGAAGTCTGCGTTGAATGCGTTACAGACGAGCGGATGGAGCTGAATCGCATCACCTTCAATCAGACGAGGACGGAATGCCTGGATACCCTGGCGGTGCAGCGTCGGTGCGCGGTTGAGGAGCACATACTTGCCCTTAATCGCCTCTTCAAGAATTTCCCATACCTCAGACACACCATCTTCAATGAGGCGTCCTGCACCACGAATGTTGAAGGCGAGCTCTCGTTCGAGGAGTCCGGCGATGACGAAGGGGCGGAAGAGCTCGAGCGCCATATGCTTAGGGAGTCCGCATTCATCGAGCTCAAGGTCTGGACCGACGACGATAACCGAGCGACCAGAGTAGTCAACACGCTTACCGAGCAGGTTCTGACGGAAGTAGCCCTGCTTGCCCTTCAAATAATCAGCGAGTGACTTCAGAGGGCGGCGTTGCGCGAGAGTCATGGCGCCAGCTGACGCTCCGCTCTTGCGTATTGAATTATCGAGGAGTGCATCAACTGCTTCTTGCAAAATGCGCTTCTCATTCCGCAAGATGACTTCTGGCGCGTGAATATCGATAAGTTTCTTGAGACGATTGTTGCGATTGATGACACGACGATAGAGATCGTTCACATCAGAGGTCGCGTGACGACCACCTTCAAGTGCGACCATTGGGCGAAGTGCCGGCGGGATAACAGGAATGCGAGTGAGGAAAAGCCATTCTGGTCGTACACCCGATGCAATAAGCCCAGCGATGAGCGAGAGGCGCTTCGCGAGCTTCTCGCGCTCTGCGGCGCCAGCATGTGCATATCGCGCGGCGAGCGTCTTTTCGAGCTCTTTAAGATCAATTTTGCAGAAAATATCATAGATTGCCTCAGCACCGATGCGTGCCTCAAAGAGACCTCCGTACTTTACCGAGAAACGATGATACTCAAGCTCATCAAGAACCTTGCCTACGACGACACCCTCAATCTCCGCCTTTGTCAGCGTCATTTTCTCTTTCAATGCGTCACGCTCTTTATCGCTACTGAGCGATTTATATTTTGATTTATATTCGCTCTCTAGCTCAGTGATGAGACGCTTTTTCTCTTCTTCTGCGATCTTCGTGACGATGTAACCAGCGAAATAGACCACCTTCTCGATGTCAGTTGCAGACGCTCCTAGAAGGAGCGCCATTCGTGAAGGTACAGAACGGAGAAACCAGATATGTGCAACCGGCGTACAGAGCTCGATGTGGCCCATGCGCTCGCGACGAACGATGGAGCGCGTGATCTCGACGCCACATTTATCGCAGACGATACCTTTGTAACGAATGCCTTTGTACTTGCCGCAATAACATTCGTAATCTTTTTCTGGGCCGAATATCTTTTCGTCAAATAGGCCGTGCTTCTCGGAGCGCTGAGTACGGTAGTTGATGGTCTCTGGTTTGGTCACTTCTCCAGAGGACCATGCGAGAATGCGCTCAGGCGAGGCGAGCGCGAGGCGAAGACCATTCCAAGTGTCTTGTCTGCCGGCCGGCGGACGCGAGAAGGATGTGCGGGGGGTGAAGGCCATATCTTTAAATTTTTAAATGTTTAAATATTTTTCTCATGCGTCCGGTTCTGGTGGCAGATTCAGAGGTTCGACATCGAGTGCGAGGCCACGGATCTGATTGGTAAGCACTGCGAAGGACGCTGGGGTGCCAGTGTGACTAATTGATTCTCCCTTCACAATCGCATCGAAGGCAGCTGAGCGACCCTGGATATCATCTGACTTAATCGTGAGCATCTCACGCAAGGTGTAGGCAGCGCCATAACCGAGGAGAGCCCAAACTTCCATTTCGCCGAAACGCTGACCGCCGTTCTGTGCTTTACCGCCGAGCGGTTGCTGAGTAATAAGACTGTAAGGGCCGATGGAGCGCATGTGGATCTTGTCCTCCACCATGTGATGAAGCTTGAGGACGTACATATACCCGACCGCAATCGTCTGAGCGAAGGCCTCGCCAGAGCGACCATCATAGAGCTGCATCTTTCCATCACGCGAAAATCCGGCTGCCACAAGCTCATCGCGGATCTCGTCTGCGGTTGCACCGATGAATGGCGGCACGACTGCTTGATATCCAAGTGTGTGCGCTGCGAGCCCAAGATGCAGCTCGAGAATCTGTCCTAGGTTCATACGGCTAGGCACGCCGAGTGGCGTGAGAATGAGATCAATCGGGTTGCCATCCTTGTCATACGGCATATCCTCGACAGGCAATACACGGCTGATAACACCCTTGTTACCGTGACGTCCCGCGAGCTTGTCGCCGACACTAACATTACGCACCTGCGCGACCGTGACGACAATCTTTTTGATGATGCCTGTTTCGAGCTGGTCGCCACGCTCGCGTGAGAACACACGTACACCGATCACACGTCCACGTTTCCCACCTTCCATTCTGAGTGATGTGTCCTTCACATCCTTCGCTTTGTCACCGAAGATACTACGCAAAAGGCGCTCTTCTGGTGTGAGCTGTGTCTCGCCCTTTGGGGTCACTTTACCGACGAGAATATCGCCTGGGCGAACCTCCGCACCGATGCGAATAACTCCCTCTTCGTCGAGATTCTTCAATCGCAATTCTCCGACATTCGGGATGTCATGTGTCGTCGTTTCAGGGCCGAGCTTGGTATCACGTACGACACAATCAAAATCCTCAATATGTACAGTCGTAAACTTCGCGTCCTGCACGAGTCGTTCAGAGATGACAATGGCGTCTTCATAGTTGGCACCGTTCCAGCTCATGAATGCGACCCGCACATTCTGACCGAGTGCGAGCTGACCTTGCGCTGTTGAAGAGTTGTCAGCAAGCACATCGCCTTTTTTCACCACGACACCTTGCGTCACCGAAGGACGTTGCATGAATGCAGAATTCTGGTTGGTGCGAGTAAGTCCTTGTAGGTGATATTCTCGTGACTTTCCTTCTTTATTTTTCACAATAATTTTTCGCGCATCAACATGCGTCACTTCGCCTGCTTCTTCCGCCAATACGAGACGGCCAGTGCTACGTGCAGCATGCGACTCAATACCGGTAGCAACGAGTGGCGCCTCGGGGGTGAGGAGCGGTGTCGCTTGCTTCTGCATGTTAGAACCCATCAAGGCACGGTTTGCATCGTCATGATTGACGAATGGGATCATCGTCGTCGCAATGGAAAACATCTGATAGAGCGAGGCGTCCATGAGCGTCACTTCAGAGCGTGCGACGATAATCGGCTCACCCTTGTGACGTGCTTCAACAGAGTTGGTGAGAATACGATCATTCTCATCGAGTTTGGTTGCACCGTGTGCTATGGTCTCATTCTCTTCGTCGAGTGCGTTCAGATAGACAATCTCTTTGGTGACGACACCGTTCTTCACATGAGCATAGGGCGTCTCAATAACACCATAATCATTGGTACGCGCATGAGTTGCCATGTGGAGAATGAGACCGATGTTCTGGCCTTCTGGTGTGTGAATCGGACAGAGGCGACCGTAGTGCGAAGGATGCACGTCGCGCACTTCGAAGCCAGCGCGCTCACGCGTGAGACCGCCAGGACCGAGTGCCGAGAAGGTGCGCATATTCTCGAGTTCAGCAAGAATATTCTGCTGGTCCATAAATTGCGAGAGCTGGTTGGCAGTAAAGAACTCGTGAATTGACGCATGGAAGGGGCGCGGATTGACGAGCGCCATTGGGAGTGTCGTCTCGGTCGGAGTCGTGGACATGCGATCCTGAATATTGCGCTTCATGCGGCTCATGCCAACGCGCATGCGCGACTGCAAGAGCTCGCCGACGAAACGCACGCGGCGGAAGCCGAGGTGATCGATGTCATCAGGTCGTGCCGAAGGATCAGCATTGAGCTTCACTATTTCAGAAACAATATTTACAAAATCTGCGAGCGTGAGAGTGCGCTTTTCAAGTGCTTTTTCTGTTGTTGATAGACCAAAACGCGCGTTCAAGCGATGGCGACCGACTTTGCCGAGGTCATAACGCTCTGCCGAAAAGAGCGATTGCACGAAATTCTTTGCGTTTTCTGGAGTCGCGAGATCGCCGTCACGCATACGGCGATGAATCTCGATGTATGCCTCCTCGATAGACTTCGCTTCGTCATGTTCGAGCGTCGCTTTGATTGCGGCAAGTGCGAGTGGATCTTTAGCGAAATGCTTAGTGACTGCCTCGCCCAACCCACCCCCGAAGACAGTGAGGAGTTGTGTGATAGGAAACTTTCGCTTTCTATCAATCTTCACGAAAACAGCGCCATCTGCTTCAGAATCAAATTCAATCCAGACTCCGCGAAGCGGAATAATCTTCGCACCGAAATACGGCTTGCCGCGAATGAGCTCGGAGACAAAGAACGCGCCGAAGCTACGCGCAAGCTGCGGGACGATAACACGCTCGACGCCAGAGACGATGAATGAGCCGTGCGGCGTCATAAGCGGCATGTCCGCGAGAAAAATATCCTGGTTCTTTTCCGAACCGAATGTCTTGTTGATGAGCTTCACGGTCGCCTTGACCGGTGCCTCATAAGTGCGCATATTCTCGCGCGCAAAATCCTCGTCATACTTCGGTTCACCTATTTCAAAACTTTCAAATTGGAGTTCAAACTTTTTTCCCGAATAATCAGTAATTGGAGAAAATTCTTTAAAGAGTTCTGTCAATCCATCCTTCAAGAGCCAGTCAAAAGAGCCGCGCTGATGCCCGACCAAATCCGGAAATGGTACCCGTGGAGCCCGATACGCACCGAAGGTCTTCTGGACGAGGTTTTTACGCATTTTGGTGGCAGTGAAGTGATTAAGTGAGCACAAAACGCCCTGTATACAAACACGCAAACGCACGCGGACTAATTTCGCTTTTGCGTTCTTCTCGATTCCCGTATAAATTTGCTCCCAGCCCTCCGTGACTCACTCGTATCTAGAACCTTCAACATATCACCCCGCCCTTTTCCGCGCAACCCCCTCTGTGGATAATTCCGCTCTTGGCGAGGTGGTCGGTTTGGAGAATGCGAGGACAAGGCCGCCTTCGGCAATATCGTAATGATAGTATTCGTAATATGGAAGAAGGACTTGAACAGTGGAATGAGATAAAGAAAGCCCTGCGTGGGCTTGTAAACTTTCCGCGACCAAAAAAGAGGCAGGTGTGGTGGTGTACCGTTGGTCTGAATATCGGCTCTGAACAAAGTTGCGACGAAGGATTTGAAAGACCGGTGTTAGTCATAAAAGTATTTGGAACCATATTTTGGGGTATTCCCATTACTAGTTCAGATCCGGATGGAAAGAAAGAAGTGAATCCCCTTTTCTATAAAATAGAAGGTGTTTCTTATACAACCGCTGATGGGAAGAATAAAATCCTTGAGGGATACATCGCTCTTCATCAGCTACGGGCTTACGACGCACGACGTCTAAAGCGAAAAATCTTAAGAATAGACGTTGGCCTGTTTTCTAAAATACTCACCGAATTGAGGAGTCTATTATGAAAAACGGAAGACCGCTAAAGGCGGTCTTCCTCGGAACCTCCACAAGAGGTATGGGTGCATTATACACGGATCAAGTAAATTTGCAATGAGCTGTGGATAAGATGAAAACAGAACCGCCTTCCACGGTTCCGTTGCCGTGGAAGGCGTTTTTAACTTGTGTTCCTTGTTGTTTACCGACCTTTCTCCTTTATGGCGATCGCGATTGCCAATAAAGCGTAACCGATGCCACGCAGTGCAATGGTGACATTATCACAGGTGACACTCTCGCCCTTTTTTAGGAGATCATTAGATTTTTTCTCCAACTCCTCAAATTGCTTATGCATGTCTACACCTCCTTTCCTTAAGATTGATGTTTCCAAAACTTCTGGTCAATACACTACTTCTTTAATCTCCATTTGTCAATGTTGGCATGATGGCCGGTTTGGAGAACTTTTGGCACACGGTAGTTTTTCTTTTTGTACGAAATAGTTTCTGGGCGGGTGTAGACAGCCGATGAGGCAATTCGGCGTTCCTCTATAGAGGCGTCTTTGCCCAAGACGCCGGGGATACGTCGGGTAATCGCATCAACTATTGCGAGCGCCGGCACCTCCCCGCCGGTGTAAACCGCTTCGCCCACTGCAAATTCTTTCATTGGAGCGAGCGTCTTGAGGATCTTCTTCGCGCGCTCATCAATACCCTCATATCTGCCACACACCAAGACAATGTCTGTGTATTTTTTTATCAGCACATCTGCATCTTTGTTAGTGAATTGCTTCGCGCTCGGCGAAAACCAGATAATCACTGGTTTTTTTATGTAGGACGTCCGACGTCCTACACATTTCTGAACGGCCTTGATGATGGGCAATGCCTGCATAACCATCCCCGGGCCGCCGCCATAGGGTTTGTCATCTACCTTCTTATAACTCCCTCCTGGTCCCGCGACGAAGTCACGCGGGTTCTGATATTTTACCGAAATCTTTTTTTCCTTCCGTGCGCGCCCGATAATCGACGCGCTTAAATATGCGTCGCATGCTTCGGAAAACAAAGTGATTACGTGAAATTTCAATGTGTGAATATTTAAATGTTTAAATGTCCGAATATTTAAATGCTTGAATGTTTAAATACTTAAATTTCATCAACAACTTGATCAACTGTCTTTATTTCGTGCTCGCGCTTTCCGCCCACCGGCTCATTTATTTTCAAATTCACACGCGCGTTGCCCTTCATTCCAACTACTCGGAGCAAGATGCGAAGCGCCTCAGCGGTCTTGCCACTCTTGCCGATAATCTTGCCCATGTCATCTGGATGCACGACGAGTGTGAGCAAAACGCCCATCTGGTCAATCGTGCGCGTCGTCTCGACCGACTCCGGATGTTCGACGAGTGCCTTTACTGCGTATTCAAGAAATGCTTGGTCTGGTTCCATAGGGGTATGTTACGTCACGAGGACGGGTTTATTCTACCGTCTTTTCAGCTACCGGAGCTTCTTCAACCTCTGGCAATGCCTCGGCAATAACTTCAGCTTCGGTTGGAGCAGATACAGTACTCTCAAAGACTGGCGTCTCTACATGAACAGGCGCGACTGCTTCTTTCACTTCCTTTTTGATAGGTGTTTTCTTCGGCAACACGTTTACCTTCTCCCCCGATAGGATACCTTTCGAGATGAGGAGGTTCCGGATAGAGTCAGACGGCTGAGCACCCTTGGCGATCCACTCCTTAACGCGATCAGCATCAAGAGTAAGCGTTTTGCTCTTCGGGTTATAGTTACCGAGATGCTCGGTGATATTGCCTGCTTTGGCGGCGCGGCTCTTCTCCAAGAGGACAATGCGAAACGCCGGATCATTGGTCCGGCCGATGCGTTGGAATCGAATCATCAACATGAGAGCGACTATAGCAGAAGTCGCATAATATTGCTAGTGTAGAAGAAAATGTCAGAAACTATATATGAAGGTCCGATAACAATGACCCGAAAAGGCTTCGGCTTTTTTGCCATTGGCGAAGACAAAGAAGACCTGCTGATTCCGCCAGAATATACCAATCACGCCCTCTCGGGAGACATAGTGAAGGTCGCTCCAACAGGCAGGTATCAAGACCCATCTGGGAGAATGCCGGCACGTGAGTCGGGCAAGGTGATCGAGATCATCTCGCGAGCGCGCGAGACATTTGTCGGCACGCTCGTCGAAGAAAATGGCCTCACTCTTCTCGCACCTGATTATAAGAAGATGTATGTGCCTCTTGTTATCTTAGATCGAGGTACGGCACAAATTGGCGATAAAGTGCTCGCGCGTCTTGTCAGCTGGGATGCAGATAAAGAATACCCACTCGGGATCGGAAGAGCACACGTCTGA
>JBAZRE010000001.1:0-148432 GCA_041663025.1 Minisyncoccota bacterium | reverse complement strand
TGGTCCATTTTCGATACTTCACCAGCCGAACGGCTTCCATGCGGACCTTCGGAAGATGCGGGTTCTTTGTGTATGCCATGTTCGCAATATTAAATGATGGGTGTTGCGAAGGTATTGAAACATTGCGAGGACTTGCATGATTTCACAAGGCGTGGTAAGGTGAGCGGACATGCTTACCACAAAGAAAAAGACGGCAGTTATTAAGAATATCGCCCGCCACGACACTGACACCGGCTCGCCGGATGTGCAGGTCGCGCTCCTTTCCAAGCAGATTGATGAGCTCGCCAAGCATTTGAAGAAGAATCCGAAGGATTTTCATTCTCGCCGCGGCCTTCTCCAGATGGTTGCTGATCGCCGTTCACACCTGCGCTACCTCGAGACCAATAACAAGCGCAGCTACAACGCAGTCATTAAGAAGCTCGGTTTGAAGAAATAAAAGTTTTCTTAAGTGGTATCATGGGTAGGGGACAGGAGTCCCGTTTTATTATTTTGCAGTTTAATTTTATTACATACGTAATTTATTTATATGGCAGTTATCAAACATCCAGCCCAGCGTGTGGGAGTATTTATCGACACGCAAAATCTCTATCACAGTGCAAAACATCTCTATAAGGCCCGTGTAAACTTCGGCAAGATTCTTGAAGAGGCCGTCGGCGGCCGTATTCTGGTGCGTGCAATCGCCTACGTCATCTCGACGGAGAGTGGCGAAGAGAATAATTTCTTCGAAGCGCTTACCAAAATGGGCATCGAAACAAAAGTGAAAGAGTTACAGATTTTTGCCGATGGGGCAAAGAAGGCCGACTGGGATGTCGGGCTCGCGATTGACGCGGTCAAGCTCGCACCGAAGCTCGATACAGTTATTCTCGTCACTGGTGACGGCGACTTTGTTCCACTCATTCAATACCTTGATATGAATGAGGGATGCCAGGTTGAAGTTATCGCGTTTGGCAAATCTTCTTCAAGCAAGCTCAAAGAGGCAGCGCATGCCTTCACTGATATGTGCGACGATCCAAAAAAATTCACCATCGCCTCGCGCTCCTAAGAAGCACCATTGGCGCGGATAACGTACTTCTAGTGACAGAGAGTGCGTTACTATAGAGTGAATGGAATCAGGCGCGCCAGCACCGAAAAAATATATTCGCACGCTCGCGGGCGACATGGAGATCTTGAAAAAAGGTGGCACTCCAGATCTTTCACTACTCACAGAACCACTTGCACCACCAAAAATGGTGGTGCCTACTGCCGCGCCACCAACTCCAATTGAGATCCCAATTCCTCTTCCGCCAACTGAAGAGCCGACCCCTTCGGTGAATCTCGGGCCCATACCAGAGTTCCAGGTAAATAAACCTGCTATTCAACCAGTTACTCCATTCTCTATTCCAGAGATTGAAACACCGCTTGTTCCGCCACTGCCACTGCCACAACCACCAATACCTCAAATTCCAGTCCCAGCTCCCGTACCAGAGCCGACACCTTCTCAACTTTGGCAAGAAGCAATGCCACTCGAAACGTATGCAAGTGATTTTTCTGATCGCATAAAAAATATGAACGCTTCTACCTCGACCGTGCTCGCGGCTGAACAAGACGCAGCACCTCATGTACCTCAACCGACGATACAAAAATCCTCGCACAGCACGCTCTACAGTATTGCCGGTGTGCTACTCCTGATTGCAGGTATCGGAGGTGTCTATGTTGCCTATACGCGCAATCTAGAAGTAACTCCTCCTGCTATCAGTACACCGGTCGCTTCAGCTCCTATATTTGTCGATGAACAAGAACAAGTTGCTGGCACTGGCATTGCTCTCCTGCAAGCCATTGAACAGTCAATGGACAAACAGCTTGCCTCTGGTTCTATTCGTTTTCTCTATCTCGCTGATGCAACGACTACTGGGAGTAGTATTTTTTCTGCCCTGCAACTTCCTGCACCAAATGTCTTGTTGCGTAACGTGAGTTCTGTAGATGGTATGGCGGGCATTATAAATGTTGCCGGTAAACAGAACCCATTCTTCATACTTTCTGTCGCCTCGTATAGTGATACATTTTCTGGAATGCTTTCGTGGGAATCGGTAATGCCGCGCGATCTCGCACAACTCTTCAGACCGTATCCTGCGCCAACCCCAATCACAATGGCGACGTCAACAGCAACAGTTGCTTCGACAACTGCGCAAAAAATAGCAACAACCACAACATCTGCACCAGTATTTAAATCTGGTTTCCGTGATGAAGTGGTCAATAATCATGATACGCGCGTGTATCGCGATACGAGCGGACGAAGCGTCCTCCTCTATGGTTATTGGAATCAGAAAACGCTGGTCATTGCGCGCGATCCGGCGGCGTTTATTGAGATACTCGACCGACTTGCCTCTGCTCGAGCTCAATAATCTGCTAGTATGCCTGCATGAAAACAGAACACTTTAGAAAAAAACTTGAGGAGGAGAAGGCGAAGCTCGAATCAGAGATGGGGCACATTGGACGAAGGAATCCAGCAGTCCCTGGTGATTGGGAGCCTGTCCCATCTGAAATTGGTACTGAATCAGATCTCGCTGATCAGGCAGATATCGTGGTAAATCATGAGAACATCTCAGCCATACTCGGCGATCTCGAAGCACGTTACGACGTTATTCTTTCTGCGCTTTCAAGAATTGATAATAAAACTTATGGGAAGTGCGAAATTTGCGGTGAAGTTATAACAGAGGCGCGTCTCGAGGCTGAGCCTGCAGCCACGACCTGCACGAAGCATTTGTCCTAGCAATGCCAACTGCGCCGCCAAAACAAAAAGTTCCGCTCCCCAAGCATGGCTATGCAAAGACACTCGCGGCACAGCCGGTCGGATCGGGCGCAGAGATGGTGGTTGTCGAAGCTGATCTCACTCGTGGACTACATAACTTCTCAGTCGTCGGTCTTGCCGATAAGGCGGTTGAGGAGGCGCGTGATCGGGTGAGCGCCGCGATACGCCACTCGGGATACAAGCCGCCAAAACAACAAAACAAAAGAATCGTTCTCTCGCTCTCGCCGGCAGATTTAAAAAAAGAAGGTTCGCATTATGACCTCGCCCTGGCACTTGCGTATCTCATTGCTGCGGGCGACCTCAATCCTTTTAACGAGGAAATGCTTTTCATCGGAGAGCTTGCTTTAGATGGAGAGGTGCGTGCTGTGCGAGGTGTTCTCCCACAAGTTCTCGCCGCCAAGCGGCATGGTATAAAAACGATTTTTGTTCCTGATGGGAACGCGCGTGAGGCGTTGCTCGCGGAGGGCGTCGCGGTCTATGCACCAAAGTCGCTCGCAGAATTACTGCAACATTTGAAGGGAGAGAAACCGTTACCACGTCTCGTGCGCGACCGGAGAGTGCCGGTGCCTCCGCCAGCGCTTGATCTCGCAGATGTAAAAGGGCAGGAGAGCGCGAAGCGCGCGCTCGAGATCGCCGCTGCCGGCCGACACAACATCGTATTCTACGGACCACCAGGGACAGGGAAGACGATGCTCGCTCGCGCGCTCTCGGGCATCCTTCCACCTCTGACCGATGACGACATGCTTGAAGTGACGGCAATTCACTCGACCGCAGGTCTTTTGAGTGATGGCGAAGCGGTCTATTGGCCGCCATTTCGCGCGCCGCACCACTCAATCTCGCATGTCGCGATTGTGGGCGGCGGAACGTTCCCCAAGGCGGGCGAAGTGACACTCGCGCATAAAGGGGTTCTTTTCTTAGATGAATTTCCCGAGTTTGATTCGCGCACACTTGAGGCGCTGCGCCAACCGCTTGAAGACCGCATTGTTACTGTCTCGCGCGCGCGGGCGACTGTCACCTTTCCGGCTGATTGCATGATTGTTGCCGCGATGAATCCTGCAAACACTCTGTCTGACGATTCGCGCGTTGCGATACGCGCGGCACAGAAGCAGGCACGTCGCATCTCACGGCCAATTGTTGACCGCTTGGATCTCTGGATAGAAGTGCCGCTCGTGCCACACGACACGCTCTCAAAACTTTCAACTGGCGAAGCATCAGCAATAGTGCGCGAGCGCGTAATCTCTGCTCGCCATCGCGCCGAGAAACGAACAGGGAAGAAGGGCGCTACCAATGCCGCGCTTACCGGCCGCCAACTTGATGAAAAAAGCGGCTTCAGTGTCGCCGCAAAAGAGGCACTCACTAGCGCCGCCGCACGTCTTAATCTCTCACCGCGTAGTTACCATCGCACCATGCGTGTCGCGCGCACCATCGCCGACCTTGCCGGCGCCGAGGCGGTCACACCCGCCTTCGTGCACGAGGCACTCCAGTATCGCCCCCGCGGCTTGTTTGGATTTGAATAAAATGAAAAAAACCTGGTTGCTCCTTGTCCTAGGCCTCATAATCGCAATAGTGTTCCTTCTGCGTATCACCACTTTTTATTCAATTTATTCCACAAAACCGTTTGCCAGTACAACGCCACCCACTTCTGTGCGTATTCTTTTTACCGGTGATGTCATGCTTGACCGGAATGTGGCACTTCATGCAAAAACTGCTGGAGATGCGTCACTTATCGCACAAGTTGAACGCATGTTTCTTGGGGTAGATGCGATAGTGGCGAATCTGGAAGGCACTATAACCACAAATCCTTCAGTGGCTATCCAGGATAATTCGCGTCTGCAATTCACTTTTGATCCGCATTTTGCGGGATTCTTAAAAAACATCGGCGTTACTGCAGTTAGTCTCTCAAACAACCACACATTTGACTTCGGCCTGAGCGGATACGAAGCAACAAAGAATTTCCTCGCGAATGAGGGCATACTTTCATTCGGCTCTCCGCATAACGACGATAATATTTCTACAAAAATTGAACTGCGTGGTAAGAATTTGTGTCTGGTGGGATATGAAGGATTTGTTGCACCTGACCTAACACCTTTTGTCACAGAAATCACTCGCATCCGACCATCGTGCGACCTCATCATCGCCACAATGCACGCCGGAGAAGAATATTTTCTGGGATACACGAATCCACAACAAAAAGCTGCGCGCGCTTTTATTGATGCAGGCGCGGATGTAGTTATCGGCACACATCCGCATGTCGTTGAGCCGCTTGAAATATATAAAGGGAAGGCGATATTTTACTCGCTTGGGAACTTTATTTTTGATCAAAACTTTTCATTCGTAACGACGCATGGACTTGCGGTTAACATGGAATGGAACGATAACGAAACGCGCTACACCCTCATACCGATAACGATACAATACGAAGAAGTTTCGTTTTCAAGCACAGAAGACACTACACAGACGCTCTATGCGCTTATCGATGGCAATCTCTCAAAAGATATCGAATCGGCGATATTGAACAAGTACTCATTTGTTCTTAAATAAATTATTGAGGAGAGCAGACACCGCCGACACGACAATTACGGAAAGGGTTTGAGGCGCCACGAACTTCAAAGTGTAAATGGGGGCCGGTCGATTGGCCGGTCGAGCCGACGTAACCGATAATCTGGCCGCTTGAGACTGATTGACCAGACGAGACAATTACGGACTTCATATGCCCATAGAGTGTTTGCGAACCATTGCCGTGGGTGATGACGACATAATTGCCATAGCCGCCGTTCCACGCACCGTTACTGCGCGCGATGATGACGGTACCGCCAGCGGTCGCATGGATTGGTGTGCCGCGTGCCGCGCCGATATCAACACCATTCCAACCATGGATACCCTGCGTGATGATAGCGCCTGGTACGGGATTGCTGTAGTAGCCATTTTGTATACTCCCGCTCCCTCCTACATATGGATTACTGGCGATTTTGCTCGTAGAAATCTTCACAGCACTTGATGTCACTGGCGCGATTTCACCACCAGGGATGATGATGGTCGAGCCAATTGCTAGTGGTTTTGCAGGATCAAGACCGTTGAATTGTGCGATCTCAGTTGCATCAGCGCCATATTTCTTCGCAAGAGATTTGAGCGTATCGCCTTTCACGATTGTGCGCTCAACACCAGAGATTGGGAGGATGATGAGCATATCACCAGTATGAACATCTCTCACGCTGGAGAGATTGTTTGCCCAAATAATGGTATTCACCGAGACACCGAACATGCCCGCAATCTCTGAAAGGGTATCACCCGAACGTACCACATACACTGAAATACGATCAGGAGGTGCTGATTTCGAGACATCAGCGATCGTGCCCGAAGGGCCAGCATAGGCGAGCAGGGCAGTGCCGCCGCTTGTCTGGAAACCGTCACCAAGACCCTTATTCGGATTCGGGTCTAAGTTTGTTGCGGCCTTCAAATAATAATGAGAGGTTGATGCACCAGAAATGTTTATTGCCGACGCAGCGTCAGCCGATTGAGAAAACGGCCAGAACGCGCTTACGCGGCTAGGCAGGAGTATCACAGCAAACGCGGCAAGCGCAATTCCTGTGGCTAGTATGGAAATCTGTAAGTAAGATTTAATATGGAAACAAGGGTACATCGGTGAGCCTGAACATACAAAAGTGGCTTACATACAAGATATAAGCCACTTCTTGAATACGGTCTATCAGTCGATATTTGGAGTATAGCCGAGTGAAGTCTAGAGTCAACCACTCTTTCGGATGCCGGTGGATAGCGGTTTGTGGGGTATATTTGGATAGTGAAATACCTCGAAGGATTGAATGATGCGCAAAAGCAGGCAGTGCTCGCTACCGATGGCCCCATCTCGGTTCTTGCCGGTGCAGGGAGCGGCAAGACGCGCGTACTCACAACGCGAATCTACCATTTGATCCGCAGCGGGGTGCCAGCAAATCAGATTCTCGCCGTCACCTTCACCAACAAGGCTGCGCGTGAGATGCGCGCGCGTGTCCGCGCGATGGTGGGAGATGGACCAGTGCCCCTCATCGCCACCTTTCACGGTCTCGGACGCGAATTGCTCGAGAGTTATGGCAAGGTTATCGGTATTCCTAGATTTTTTAGCGTCTATGATCGCTACGATTCGGAGAAGGCGGTCGCGGTGGCACTTAAGGCACTCGATGTGGAGACAAAAGAGCTCTCGCCACGCGCGGTGCTTGGTCGCATCTCGCGACAGAAGGGCGAAGGGGTGCGCGCACAAGAATTTTATGAAAAAAATTCGCGTAGCAGTTTCGGCTCGCGAATTACGGCTGAAGTGTGGCTTCGGTATGAAAAAGCACTAGTGGCAGAAAAGGCACTCGATTTTGACGATCTCATTGCGCTCCCGCTCCAGATGATTGAAGAGCATGCCGATGTCCGCGCACTCGCACAAGATCGCTGGCGCTACATTCACATCGACGAATATCAAGATACCAATAGTTTGCAGGAGCAGTTGGCAGGAATTCTTGCAGAAAAACACAAAAATCTTTTTGTAGTTGGTGATGGCGATCAGGCAATTTACGGATGGAGAGGGGCAAAAATGGAGAACATTTTGAATTTTGATAAAAGATATCCAGAAGCGCAGACGATTATTCTCGCTCAGAATTATCGCTCGACAAAAAATCTTGTGGATGCCGCGAATGCGGTGATAGAAAAAAACAAAAATAGAAAGGAGAAGTATTCAACGACCGAACAAGGAGCTGGCGAGCCGATCGTAGTGCACATGGCGCGCAGTGCTGAAGATGAGGCGAGTTGGATTGCGCTCAAAATACGCGAGCTGATGAATAGCGGTGTACAGCCTGAAGAGATCGCGATCCTCTTCCGTACCAACTTCCAATCTCGCGCACTTGAAGAGGGATTGCTCCGTGCGGGCGTGCCCTACAAACTTCTCGGGACACATTTCTTCGCACGCAAAGAGGTCAAAGACGCATTGGCGTGGATGCGGCTCGCGATGGATCCTTCGAGGGAGGTTGATAAGGTGCGCGCGGCGGCTTCGCCGCCGCGCGGTATTGGTAAAGTGACGCTTGGTAAATTACTAGAAGGGAATCGTGCCGCGCTCCGCGCGGGAGAACTCGAAAAAGTCGCGCTCTTCGAGCATGTCATTGCCGAGCTTGCACATGCCGCTGATACACTCGTGCCCTCTTCATTCGTGAAGTTGGTTATTGAAAAAAGCGGCATGCGCCGTGCGCTCGTCGAAGAGGGAAGTGAAGAAGATAGAGAACGTTTTGAGAATGTTGAGGAGCTTGCTTCAGTCGCTGCGCGACATGACACCGTGCCGGGGAAAGAAGGAATTGCCGCCTTTCTCGCCGAGGCGGCGTTGGCGAGTGATCAAGATGAGATGGACCGCCCCCAAAGTGACTCCTCGCCTCGAGGTGTCTCTTTGGGGGCGGTGACCCTGATGACTGTCCACGCGGCAAAAGGGCTTGAATTTGGTACTGTTTTTGTGAGTGGCATGGAAGAAGGTCTTTTCCCCCACAGCGATATAGGTGGCGACAGGAATCGTGATGAAGAAGAGGAGCGACGGCTCTTCTATGTCGCGATGACACGCGCAAAGGAACGGCTCTTCCTCACTCTCGCGCGCGTTCGCAAGATCTATGGGAGTGATACGTATGCCGAGCCATCATCATTTCTCGCCGATATTGACAGCTCGCTGATGCTTTATGATGAATCAAACTACAATGACATCTTCTAAATCAAACCCCTCAATTTTGTTCAGGGCAAGAAAAAGTTTGGGGCAGAATTTCTTGATGCACGCGCGTATTGCGGAGCGGATTGCTGATGCAGCAAAACTTCTGTCGAACTCTGTCGTTCTCGAGATTGGTCCTGGAACAGGGATGCTCACCCGCGCGCTGTTGCAGCGCGCGGGGAAAGTTATTGCTGTTGAAGCCGATCAAGAACTCTATGAGAAACTGCAAGTTGATTTTGCCAGCGAAATTGCTTCTGGTCAGCTCGAACTCATCTTGGACGACATTCGCAACGTGTACCTTAATTTACGCTATAGCGTAAAAGATGGTACATCTAAAAAGTATGAAGTGGTGGCGAATATCCCGTATTATCTGACTGGAGAAATTTTTAGAATGTTCCTTACCGCCGAGCATCAGCCAAGCTCGATGACGCTCTTGGTACAGAAGGAAGTTGCAGAAAGAATTGAGAGAAGTAAGAAAGAAAGCATTTTGTCACTTTCAGTCAAAGCATACGGCACACCGAAATACGAATTCACTGTTCCACGTGGCGCTTTTAAACCAGCACCAAATGTTGATTCTGCTGTGCTCACTATTCGTGATATTTCACGAAAAAACTTTTCGACGAGCGAGCAAGAGAAACAATTTTTTGCACTCATTCACGCCGGCTTCGCGCACAAGCGCAAATTTGTACGCAAAAATCTTTTGGAAGTTGGACTTCCAAGTGGCACTATCCCCGAAAAAGCCCGTGCTGAGGATCTCCCTCTCGCGGTGTGGCTCACGCTCGCCCGTATTTAAATAGAGCTTCCTATACCGCGTACAGAATCAATCATTCCGTCAGGATTAGCGCCACTTACTGTCTTACAGTAATAACCGTTTTGTTCCAAGCATACTCCCGCACCAGGAATATATCCTCCTAGAACATACTGACTTAATGGTGCCCAGATATTATAATTTGCCCAAAGTCGTGAGAACCATATGCTATAGAAAAGTTTGAGTGGCTGATGAGTGCTCACATCGTCAATAGTAAGCACGACACCGAAATAATAGACACAGGGGCAGTAGGTCACTCGGGTAACCCTACCACCAAAAGAACCCAAACTAGCGGCATGAGTAACAGGTACGATTGAAAATGAAAAGGAAAGGAAAAGTGATACCACAAACACAGATACCACCAGACATATTTTAATGAAGCTCTGGCTATGGAGAAAGTATTTTTTCATTCTGTAACTCGGTACTTTTGATTATATCAGAATAGTCAGTCGTATCGGATGTACGTATGACAACGATGAACAACGGCTGATACATACGATTGTCAGAAACAGAAGTGCGTATCCATACCAGAAGAATTCCGGCTTCATCAGGAACTTTGACCTGCAGAGTGCCTTCATTACTCACTGGGGGATCTTTATATTCTGTGTTGCCAACAAATATCGAAAAGGGCGTTTTAAAACCAGAGCCCTTTATTTCAAGAATATCGCCAGGATAAAATACAGTACCAGAAATAGAAGTAATTATTGGTAGTTTTTCTTGCACATTGGTACTGGCTGGTTGATTCTGGGTAGCTGTGCTGAGCGTGCTTGTTTCTAGTGCTGAAAGTGCATTGAGTTTATTTCTTGTATACGACCCGACATATCCACTACCTTTTGTGAGCCCTGCAGGTGTCAAAACATCACTCGCGTACTTTTCTTGGAATCTCACAACTGCGGCTTTTGTGAGCGAGCCAAAATAGCTCGTCTCATTGCCAGGGGAGCCAACACCGACACTCGCGATGCGTGTATCAGGATCGCGATTTAGTATCTGTTGAAGCGCAATGACTTGCGTTCCTGAAGACCCAAAGAAAAGATTCGCTGTTATGATTGAAACAAGCAAGGCGTTCATGGATAAATGATAGCACAATGCACTTTTATACAGCCGCGACCATTGGTTTTCTGCCATGACTGGTATACTGGAGAGTAATAATATGGGAAGGATTCTCGAAAATTGGCGGGTGCCAGCTGCAGGACTTTTTGCGGTGGTGTTGATAATCGGTGCCTACATCTTCGCGCGCGGTATTGGATCGCCTCCTGCTGCAGAAGCATCAGCCGAAACGGCACTTCTTAAAGCGATCGCCGCAAAGGATTCTGATAACGACGGCCTCCCCGATTGGGAGGAGGTGCTCTACGGCACTGATCCTCATAACCCCGACTCCAACCACCTCGGCATGACCGATGGCGATGCGGTTGCGAAAGGTCTCATTGTGCCGAAGGCAATCGCCAATATGCCAACTGCAACCTCAACCTTGGCGGCGGACAGCAGCACACGCACCGAGGCCTTCGCGAAAGACTTCTTCACCCTCTATCTCGCCGCGAAGCAGTCAAATGGCGGTGTGGATCTTAGTACTGATCAGACAAATGCGCTTGCCGATCAAGCAATAAATCAACTTCTGCTAACTTCTACACAAGCGTCCAGCGCTAAGTCCATGTCAGATCTCAAGGTTTCTGGGACAGGTCCTGATGCCTTGCGTGCCTTCGCCATCGTTGCAGAAGCAGTCTTCAAAAAGAATATGGATACCACCATAACGAACGAGATGCAGGCTCTCCAAGACGCAGTTCAGAATAACGATACAGACGCACTCTCTCAACTCACCTCGGCGGCGCAGATTTATCGCAACTACGCTGCTGGCCTCGCAGCGCTGACGGTGCCACAAGAGCTTGCCGCAGATAATCTCATGCTCATCAACGCGATGTTGCTCAGGAGCGAGGTCGATGACAATTTTGCGAGCGTGAACACTGATCCTTTGGCGGCAATGCTCGCGATTCAGCAATTCGGACAAACAGAAAGTGATTTCTGGAACGCATTCTCAAACATTGGCGCCACGTACGCTTCTGCTGGCGTCACACTCCCCACAGGCACGCCGGGGGCATCGTTTGTAAATGTCATCGCTAATGCGCGACAGGTGACTCCATGAATAATAAAATTTTTATCAACGTGTTCATGGTACTACTCACCGTCACTTTTGTGGTACCAGCGGCACTTTTTATTGCACCACGTGAAGCGTCGGCGGCACAATCTGCTGGTGGCTGTGTCGTCGGTCTCGCTGCAGGTCTTGCTGGTGTCACGGCGAATAAAGTTATCGCTGTTCCTACTGCAGACGCGGCCGGCGGAGCGGGCAGCTGGACCACTGCAGGTTCTACGGTAGGTAGTTGCATATATAACCTGATAGTCGTGCCCGTTTTACGACAGATGATACGGACGATGCTACAAGACATGACCAAGGCGACTATTAATTGGATTAACAACACACCGGGCACCGGTCAGCCGTCCTTTGTACAGAATCTCGCTTTACACATGCAGCAAATCGGAGATGCAGCTGCAAAATCTTTTGTAAAACAGATTGCCCAGACGGCGATAGGAGCAGGATTAAAGAATCCCTACTTCGGTCCGGCAATCTCATTAGCCCTCATGAATAATTATCAGCGACAGACAACTCTCGCTGGTTTCTTTGCAACATATGCTTGTACGCTCGCTCGAAACTCTCTGTATCCAGATAAATTCTTGAAGGGGAACTGGTCGCAGGGCGGGGCAGGAGCATGGTTCGCGCTCACAACCCAGCCAAACAACAATCCTTTTATGGTGTATCAGGCGGCACAAAGTGTCATGTTGAGCCAAGTCACTCAAGCACAGACTAATACTCGCCAAGATTTATCACAGTCAGGAGGATTCTTGTCGTATTGTCCGGGCAACACCACCTCTTCTACTGCAGCCGATACAATCGCGAACTGGTGTAGCAATTGCAAGGGGGCTGGAGGCACGTGTGATCTGAAAACGAATGAATGCATTGACCCAACTGGCGGTAAAAGTGCGGCTACCCAGTGGGGCACCGCTCCAGCAGCCGGCGTCGCCCCACAAGCTCCATGTACTAATCCAGACGGCACACCAGCAAAAGCAACAACACCAGGTTCGACCATTTCATCATATCTGCAGGCAAATGTTAACTCAGGCATCGGCCAGCTGGTCAGCGCTCAAGATCTCGATGCCGCAATCGGCCAGGTCGTGTTCGCGCTCTCAAACAGAGTACTTGGTGCTACCGGCCTCTTCGGATCGTCACAACCTTCTGGTAGTAGCAACACAACTCAAGCTGCTCAGACGCAGCAAAATAATTCTGCAGCATCTGCTACGGCCTCTGCAACATCGGCACTCACAAACGTCGCAACGTATACCAAAGCATTTCAAGATATAGAGAAATCCGCACAGATAGCCTCCGCATCTTTGACGGCTTATATACAGGCCGAACCTAGCTTCGTGGCACAAATGGCCAGTACGACAATCTGTTCCCAACAACAAAGTGTTGTGCAGACAGTGACTGCCAATGCTCAGGCGGCGTTTGCACAAGCACAGGAGATGTTGACACCGGCAGGAACAATCGGCTCGGTGTTCACCTCGGTGAATACGGCATTCGAGAGTGCATCGACGACCAAGGCGATCGCACTTAAAGTTCAAGAAGAAGCCGCAGTGGTTCCTATTGAAGATCCGATGCAATTCAGTATTGATGTTGCATCACTCGCGCAAATGCCTCCTGGAGCAATTGATGTCATGAATGCGCAATCAGACGCGACAGCGACCGGTGCTGCTACCGCACTGAATTGGGACGGAACAAAACCTGCCTATGGTGCGGCACCGGCAATGACACTCACGGTCTCAGGTGGCACCACGGTCGATCGAATGAATCTCATCAGTGCAAATGCAAAGGGACTCATCGCATCGTTCCAAACGGAGCTCAATACGGCGCAATCCGTATGCAGTAATTCTTATGGAGGTTGATGCATGATATGCGTAATTTCTTTACCACAGCGTTTGTCATCCTCGCGCTTCTTGTAGGCACGGCGGGCGCAGCGCCCGCCGTGCACGCTGCAATCGGAAGTGCCTGTAGTGAAGAAAACGACTCGGCCTGCGACCCGGCGACTTCATATTGCGAACTTATTCAGAACAGTCCCCAACTCAACACCTGCGTCCCCAACTCCCAGAAAGCTGCCGATGCAGCGAAGGCACAAGCAAATCTCACAGCAACTGTAGGTGGTACACAAACAGCTGCAGACATCGCTGCCACTAAAACACCGACTGATCCAAATCTCGGGAAAGATGCTGGCTCTCAATATAGCAGCGTCATGATCTGGATCATGAGCCTCTTTGCGTGGCTCGTAGGTGTTGCGGCGATTACACTCGACAATGCGGTGTACTACACCGTGGTTACAATGGGGGACTATGTGTCTAAACTCTCTGCCATCGGCGTTGCGTGGCGCATTTTGCGCGACCTCGCGAACATTTTGCTTATCTTTGGTTTCATCGGATCTGGTATCGCGATAATTCTAAATGTTGATCAATACGGATTTGGAACAAAATTGCTTCCGAAATTACTGATTGCCGCGGTTCTCATTAATTTCTCGCTTTTCGTTTCAGAGGCGATGATTGATGGCACCAATCTCGTAGCAACTCAGTTTTATACACAGATCAATGGAGGTAAACCGTCTGGGGCGAAGAACTTTGATAAAGTTTCTGTGCAAAATGACGGCATTTCAAATAAAATTATGAGTCAGGTTGGATTGCAGACAATCTATGGCAACGGGGCTGTAAAAACAGAAATATTCCAAGCGGGGAATACCTGGGTCATTGGTTTTATGGCGATCCTTCTTTTCATTGTTACAGCATTTGTAATGTTCTCACTCGCATTCATACTCATTGCACGTTTCGTCGCACTCATCTTCCTCATACTTGTTTCCCCAGTCGCTTTTATGGGGTGGGCGGTGCCTTGGCTAGAGTACCGGATGAGTCAGTGGTGGAAGCATTTCACTGAACAAATTATCACTGCACCTGTATTACTTCTCTTGCTCTATGTTGCGCTCGCGGTTATTACTGATGCACATTTCCTTACCGGCTTCTGTATTCCTGCTGCAGGCTCGACCAATCTTAACTGCACTCCTGATTGGACAGGATTTGCAAACGGTAACTTTACCGGTTTCGCGAGCATGATGCTCTCTTTCCTCGTCGCAATGGGGCTCCTTATGATTGTGGTGATTAAAGCAAAAAGTATGTCCGCCGTTGGCGCTGACTTGGCGACGAAGGGCGCTGGTAAGCTCACTTTTGGTGCAACTGCGTGGGCTGGTCGCGCTACTGTCGGCACAGCTATCGGCAGGGGTCTTCTGGGCAACAGATTAATTAAGAGAGGTGCCGTCAGTGACAATAGGTTCATAAAATACGGTTCAAGAGCATTGTCCTTCACTGGCAAGCGTCTACAAAATAGAACATTTGATGTTCGGAACATGCCAGGCGCCCAATCTGGGCTTGGATCATTAGGTATTAATGCTGGTGCTCCCTCTCAATTAACGGCGAAACAATTACAAGAAAAGCAATATGGGTTGAAACCCACAAAAGAATGGTTTAGAGAGTCATCAAAAGAGCACGAAAAGGCGGCAGCAGATCTCAAACGTAAAGATATTCTCGCTACTGGAGCACCAGGCGCGCTGCAGTCAGAACTTAAGAAGATGTCTGACGATGAACTTGCCGAACTGAAAGGCATCCGTCAGGGTCAAGATCGGCTTATTCAAGCTCTTAGACCGACCGCATATGACAGTCTGATGAAGAACAAAAATCTTCTTGATAGCGAAAAATCTCAGATCAAAACGAAGTGGGAGGCTCAATTTGCTACACATGCGACAAGTGCAGCTGCACTTGGGCGCATGACTGAAGACGAGCGCGTTGCACTCGGAGGAAAAATTCTTGAGAAACGAGAAGTGTACGAAAATCTCACAGCAGACGATTTTGACAATATTCGAAGTGCAAAACTGCAACCAGGAGAGAAGACAACAATCGCTACATATGTGCGAGGAGTAATTGCCGCTGGTGTACCACCGGCTCTTGCTGCGGACTTGGCTGCGGCTGCGGTAAATCCGAAGTTCAAAGCTTACTATAGTATTCCTTAATGTATGCGCTCCTATTCAAATGATGAATTAATAAAGTTGATGGATGCGTCGCCATTGCCTGTGCAGAAAGCAATTGAAGCAAAGACAACCGCAGCGACTATTTCTGGGCTTGGAACTCGTCTCGGTCTTCACATCGATGTGATAGGGAAAATAGCCGCACTAAATGTGCTAATGCTCCTCGGACTTATCGGTCCTGAAGATTTTTTGAAAGAATTGATTGCGGCTGGAGTCTCAGACAAAGATGCGCGAGAGATCATGACAGAGATTAACCAAAAGATTTTTGTTCCTTTGCGCGAACAGATGAAAAGTGGGGCAGGGAATACCTCACAACAGCGTCCACAAACAGCAACACCGCCCGCACCACGACCAGTGCAAGTGCAAGCGCCGGTGCCGAGTTATGCATATGCGCAACCGAAACAGTCCTCGCCTCAACCTATTCCTCCAAAGCCTGCTCAACCAATCGTTCAGGCACCTCCACCAGTACAACCTCGTCCGATACAACAGCAGATTGCACCAGCGCCTAGTGTCCCGCAAATACAGCCAGCGAGAGCAGTAAATATCGGCAGACTACTTGAAGATCACGAAGAACCCCATATTGATTTGAATAAAAACTCAGTACCACCGAATCTCCCGGGTACAATGACATCGCCCGCCATGCCCAAGGTTCGACCTTCGCCGCGCCCCGCAGCGGCTCTGAGCGGAGGAGGGCCAGCGATTCCAAAAATCGAATTCATAAAACCAGCTGCTACAGTTCGGCCATACTCGACTGACCCATACCGTGAGCCTCTCGACGAAAAATAGTTGCATTTCATCGTGTCCTTATATATAGTGCTCATATCCCGCGTTCGCGGGCTTTCTACTACCAAGTGAGCCGAGTGGCAAAGCATGTCCTCATGCATTTGTCTGAGGCAAGCGAAGGGAGGAAGTTTTACTTAAAAAAATGCCCACCATCAACCAGCTCTCTAAGAGAGGTCGCAAGGATCGCACGTCGAAGACGAGCGTGCTTGCGCTGGCCCGTGGCTTTAATGCACTCAAGAATCGCCCGACCTACTATCCATCGCCCTTCAAGCGCGGCGTTTGCACCAAGGTGACCACCAAGACCCCGAGGAAGCCGAACTCCGCTATTCGTAAGATCGCCCGCGTGAAGCTCACCAACGGCATGGAGGTGACCGCCTATATTCCGGGCATCGGACACAATCTCCAAGAGCACTCTGTCGTGATGCTTCGTGGCGGCCGTGTGAAGGATATTGGTGTGCAGTACACCATCGTCCGCGGCAAGCTCGATGCCAGTGGTGTTGATAAGCGCCGTCGCGGTCGCTCGCGCTATGGTGCTAAAAGACCGAAATAATTATGCGCCGACCACTTAAGCACAAGAGAACATGGAGACCTGATCTGAAATACGGTTCGGAGACGCTCTCTCGTTTTATCAATGCCATCATGTGGAACGGTAAGAAAGATACAGCGCGCACTATTGTCTATGATGCTCTCGCGGTTATTGAAAAGGACGGTGCGAATCCTCTTGAAACTTTTGAGTCAGCACTCCGCAACGTGTCGCCACTGATGGAGGTGCGTTCACGTCGCGTCGGCGGGGCGAACTATCAGGTGCCGCGCGAAGTGCCTCAGGCGCGCCGCCTCGCGCTCTCGTTCCGTTGGCTCATCAACGCCGCCCGTGCCAAGAAGGGCAAGCCGATGGCAGACAAACTTGCCACCGAACTCCAGCTCGCTGCTAAGAATGAGGGCGATGCGATTAAGAAGAAGGACGAGATGCATCGCATGGCTGAAGCCAACAAGGCCTTTGCTCACTTCGCGTGGTAGTCCACTGAGAATGTTCTAAGGTTAAACCTCCGAACCTCCTGGCATCGGAGGTTTGTGTTTTAATATGGGCATGCTTGTCGAAATACTTTCACGTTTGTTGAATTATTTTCTTCACCCAGATCATGTATGGATGTTTGGCAATGAAGTCCATCGTGCTATGGATGAATTTTCGGGAGACACTGGCCCAATTAGCGAAGATGCTTACGAATATTTTCTAGATTGGTTTCTTTTCAACTTTCATTATCAGGGAAGCGAAACGCCGCTTAGTTATACCCATAGAACAAACCCACTTAATTTTTCCCTCGAGGACCTCGAGGGTCTCAAGTCAATTTTGGAACACAATCGTTTTGGATATTTCGAAGTGAAAGCAACAAATCATGGCCGCATGATGTTGATGGCCATTGATGACAGTAAACAGTATGAGATAGCTGATACTGCGGGTGTTTTGGATGTTGCCGCAGGAGATGTTTTTATATGCAGGATTGCTCCAATAAAAGGTGAGTGGAGAGTTCTTAATTCCTCTGTATTAGCGTTGCAACCAACCGTCCGAGATTGGGAGATCATACGTTCACGCCACATTCGAGATTCGCGTGAGGTATACAATGAAGTCATCCACGGAAACGTTGAACCAGCAGATCTTTCTGTTTCAGAAATTGAAGAAAATTTGACTCTTATAAGCGAATGGTTACACGAAGGTTCCTCGAAAGAAGACGATGACTGTCCGGTGTGTCGAGTAATGCGTAAGGCTAAAGAAGAACATCGCCAACCTTCGCATGAAGAGCTCACGAATGCGTTTCAAGCAAACACCGCTTCAAATAAAAAGCGGCACATGTTCTAAGGTTAAACCTCCGTATCTGCGGGGTTCTCTTGGTGGTAGGAAATCGCATACGAGAGCATTTCATCCAGGGTTGGTTTTTTCTCATAAAACTCACCCATCTCTGTGACGATCTTGTTTTCTTGTCTTTTTGATCCGAGGAAATCCGAAAGACTTGAAAAGCGGTAGGCAAGGAGAGGCTCTCTTATTTGGGAAAGATCTATCATTCCTTTTTTCCAGTCGTCTGCGAACAACTCTGCAGGGTTCAACAGAACGTACGAAATAGCCTGTTTCAGATATTGATCGTTGGATATGTGCCGTGATTTATATGTACCCGCAAAAAGTGCACCAGTGCGTTTATTTTTAAGATTGAAATACATGGTATAACCGGTGAATACTTTTTGCATAAAACGGGCAATGCCCCCATCCGCCACTTGTTTTAAGATTAGATGCGGATGGTTCGGCATAAGAGCGTACGCACCAATCTCTACAAGCGGTTCTGTGCGGTCGATAGATGTATTTTCAAGGAACATAGATAAGCTGCCTGTTCGTTGATCAGAAATTCGAATTGAATTTGTGCCGTTACTGACATATAGCAGGGTGAGGAACCTTTCATAATCAGCAACATCTTCAAACACAGTTCTTTTATCCGTTCCGCGGTTGTAGCAGTGATACCACTCGCCAGTAACACAGATATTGTTCGCCATGGGTTAAATCATAGCATGATGTTCTAAGGTTAAACCTCAGAACACTCAAGATTTAGATTTCGGATGCCAATAGCAGTTCGGGCACTCCCAATATTCAAAATGTGCATGGGGTTTTGGATCATAATTACACACATCTATGGTCCACGTCGGTGTAATTTTTGATTGGTGAGTTCCGCTTCTGTGCATTTTCGCCAACTCGGATTTAGAATACACAGGTACTTCCCCAAAGTAATGTCCGCCCCTATACCTGCGGTCTTTATAAAAGACGACGTGCATGGATTTCCCGCATATCGAGCAGGATATATCTCGTCGTTTTGTAATCGTGTTTGTTACCACATGTTTAAGTATACGATATCGCACGGGCAAATGTTCTGAGGTTTAACCTTAGAACATGGTACCTCGACTCGACTTTTCTTATAGAGAGTGGTAAAAAGAATCGAGATAAATCGGGTCTTTTGGTATATAACGCCAGTACAATAAAGAGAGAGGGAGGTAATGCTATGTCTAGAAATGCTTGGAAGGATAGCGGTGGCTCTTATGTCAGCGAATTTCGAAAGGAGTTAGATGAAGTCGCCAAATTGTTGGGAGCAAAAACTCGTTTCAATTTAGAACAAAGGTGCGCGGAGTTGTATGTGCCAGCTTGTCGGTGGTGTAAACGGGCAGAAGAGGTACTCGTTCAGGTTAATGTAACAGGAGAGTGTTCTGTTGCGGGAGGAGCAAAAGTTACTTCGCCACAGCCTCTTCTGGACTCTACAAAAAAGTTACTTAAGAAAGCTCTATCACGAGTGAATGTTCGTTTCGAAGTGCAGCCCTAAGGTTGCGACGAGTTCCGAGAGGCGGATGGAAACACCGCCTCTTTTCTTTTCACCTCATTTGGGTTATTCTCTCCTTAGCGCTACGGCGTCCGCCAGCCGGCGGATTATTTTTTTAAAAACTTTATGAACAGAGATTACCCACTAGAGAAAGTTCGAAATTTCGGCATCATCGCTCACATCGACGCGGGGAAAACTACCTGCAGTGAGCGCATCCTTTTCTATACTGGCAGTCAGCACAAGATCGGTGAAGTGCATGAGGGCGAGACTACCACCGACTGGATGGAGCAGGAGCGCGAGCGTGGCATCACCATCACCTCCGCCGCTATCACCTGCTTCTGGACCAAGACAGGCGAGAAAGATAAAAAAGATACTGCGAAGAAAAATCGTTTCAATATTATCGACACCCCCGGACACATCGACTTCACCGCCGAGGTGCAGCGCTCGATGCGCGTGCTTGATGGCGCTATTGTTGTCTTCGACGGCGTGTCAGGCGTCGAGCCGCAGTCTGAGACCAACTGGCGTTATGCCGATGATGCCGCAGTGCCACGTCTCTGTTTCATCAACAAGCTTGACCGCACGGGTGCGTCCTTTGAGCGTTCTTACGCAAGCATCCTCGATCGACTCTCACCCAAGGCGATTCGCATGCAAATCCCGATTGGCGAAGAGGGAGCACACGAGGGTTCTGTCGATCTCCTCACCATGAAGGCATACACCTTTGTGGGGAACATGGGCGAAGAAGTGGTTGAGGGTGAAATACCCGCGAATCTCTTGGAAGATGCGAAGAAATATCGCGCCGAGCTTATTGAGCGCATTGTGGAGCAAGATGATGCAGCAATGGGCGCCTACTTGGACGGCAAAGAGCCGAGTCTTGAAGAATTGAAGGCGATCTTGCGTAACGCAGTCATTAACAATGAGATATTCCCGGTATTCACCGGCTCTGCGTTGAAGAATAAGGGTGTCCAGTTGGTGCTTGATGCGGTCGTCGATCTTCTCCCATCTCCAGTAGATCTGAAGCCTGTCACCGGTATCAACCCAAAGACCGGCGAGCCGGTTGAGCGCCATGCGTCAGACGATGAGCCGTTTTGTGCGCTCGCCTTCAAGCTCCAGACCGACCCATTCGTTGGTGCTCTGACCTTCTTCCGTGTGTATTCAGGCACACTCACTGCTGGTTCGTATGTCTATAACTCGACCACTGGTGGTAAGGAGCGCGTTGGTCGCATTGTGCGCCTCCAGGCTGACAAGCGTGAAGAAGTGGCGCAGGTATTCACTGGTGAGATTGCTGCGGCTGTTGGTCTCAAAGATACCAAAACATCGCACACACTCTGCGATGAAGCGAATCCGATCATTCTTGAACAGATTAAATTCCCTGAGCCGGTGGTGTCGCTCCGCATTGAGCCGAAGACAAAGGCAGATCAAGAGAAGATGGGCATCGCGCTCCGTAAGCTCTCAGATGAAGATCCGACCTTCCGCATCAAGACCGACGAAGAGACTGGGGAGACGATTATCTCTGGTATGGGCGAGTTGCACTTGGAAATTCTCGTGGAGCGCATGAAGCGCGAATTTAACGTTGTCGCTGATGTGGGTAAGCCGCAGGTGGCATATCGTGAGACAATTCTCGGCTCCGCCGAAGCAGAAGGGAAGTACATCAAGCAGACCGGCGGTCGCGGCCAGTATGGTCATGTGAAGATCAAGATGAAGAAGATGGAACCAGTGGATCCGGATAAGAAAGTTTCAAAAAATATCACGCGCGAAGATCACTTCGAGTTCATCAACAACATCAAGGGCGGTGTTATTCCACAAGAGTTCATTGCTCCCGTGGAGAAGGGTATACGCGAGGCGATGTCGAGAGGATTCCTCGCAGGCTTCCCGATGGTGGACATCTCTGTCGACCTCTACGATGGGTCATTCCACGATGTGGACTCTTCAGAAATCGCTTTCAAAATTGCTGCATCTATGGCTTTCCAAGAGGCCGCTTCGAAAGCGAAGGCAGTTATTCTTGAACCGATTATGAAAGTTGACGTCATTGTTCCAGAACAATTCATGGGCGATATCACCGGCAATCTCTCAGGCAAGCGCGGTCAGATAGAGGGTATGGAAGAGCGAGGTCAGAACAAAATCGTGCATGCTAAAGTGCCGCTCTCTGAAATGTTCGGCTACACCACTACCCTCCGTTCCATGACCGAAGGCCGCGGCAGTATGACGATGGAATTTGACCACTACGACACGGTGCCGAACAACATTGCGACGGATATCATCGCCTCGCGTAAGTAAGTTTGATAAAGCTGACCTAATGCGCTATGCTACGGTCAGATTGAGGAGGTTTTTGTCAGAAGTTCAACTACAAAGAGGAGGGAAGTCATGAATAATAAATTGGTTCTTTTGTTCTTTGGTACAAACAAACGGTATTTCTGTAGCATCACGGTACTAGCGACCCTGTTCCTCTTTGTTCTAGTTAATTATTTCGGTATGGGGTTGTGGCGGGTAGGATTTCTACTGTTTCTTGCCCTCGCAGTGTTCTGTGTAACCGAATTGATGCGTGGGTCACCTGAAGAATAAGTGGTGGCCAAACCACTTCATCCAATAAAGCCTGCCTCGCGGTAGGCTTTAGTGTTTCCCCACAATCATTTGCATTTCCTTATAGGTTTGCGTATAGTGTTCATAACGCATCTTGGCGTCGCTCTTTGGCTTGTCTGCTTCTGTGAGTCGGCAAGCCTTAGATTGTTCCGACTCACGTCGGATTTATTCGTGATTTATTAAATAAATTATCCGATATATGGCAGAATTTAATCGCAGCAAGCCGCACATGAACGTCGGCACCATTGGCCACGTTGACCACGGCAAGACGACCCTCACCGCAAGCATCCTGCACATCCTCTCAATGTTGACAGGATCGGGCTACAGCGCGCGTGTTGAGGGCGTTGATAAGATCGACAGTGCACCAGAAGAGAAGGCACGCGGTATCACCATTGCGCTCCACCACTCGGAGTACGAGACACCGAATCGTCACTACGCGCACATCGACGCGCCAGGACACGCTGACTACATCAAGAACATGATTACGGGTGCGGCCCAGATGGACGGTGCAGTTCTCGTAGTCGCCGCGACTGACGGCGTTATGCCGCAAACGCGCGAGCACATTTTGCTTGCAAAGCAGGTGGGTCTCAAGAAACTCATCGTTTTCTTGAACAAAGTAGATATGGTCGCCGAGGCAGATCTTATTGATCTCGTCGAAGAGGAGATTCGCGAGCTTCTCACAAAGCAGGGCTACGATGGCGCAAATACGCCGATTATCCGCGGTTCTGGCCTCAAAGCACTTGATGCTAAGGACGTCAGTGATGAGTGGGCGGTTAAGGTTAAGGAGCTCGTTGACACGATGGACACATACTTCGATCAACCAGAGCGTGAAGTTACCAAACCGTTCCTCATGCCGATTGAAGACATCTTCTCGATTGAAGGCAGGGGCACTGTGGTCACTGGCCGCATTGAGCGCGGTGTCATCAAAGTTGGTGAAGAGGTTGAAATCGTTGGCATCAAGCCGACCATGAAGACGACCGTCACTGGTATTGAAATGTTCAACAAGCAGCTCCAAGAAGGTCAGGCAGGCGACAATGCTGGTATCCTCCTTCGCGGTACCAAGAAAGAAGACGTGCATCGTGGACAAGTTCTCTCGAAGACTGGAGCGGTTACTCCGCACACGGACTTTGACGCTGAGGTCTACATCTTGGGCAAGGATGAAGGTGGCCGTCACACGCCGTTCTTTTCTGGCTACAAGCCACAGTTCTATATCCGCACGACAGACGTGACGGGTGAAGTGACCCTCGCAGAGGGTAAGGAGATGGTCATGCCTGGTGACACAGTCACTTTCAAAGTGAAGCTTGTTGCGCCAGTCGCTCTTGAAGAGCAACAGCACTTCGCTATTCGCGAAGGCGGCAAGACCGTTGGTGCCGGTGTCGTAACTAAAATAACTGCGTAAGCAGTAAGCAGGAGCACCAAGCAGTCTGAAATTCCTGCCTCCAGCTACTGCCTCCTGCTAACTATTCAATTATGCCTACAGCGACAGCCACAAAACCAAAAGTAAAACGCGCAGCCCCCAAAGTCGCGGCGCCGAAGGCGCCGCGGGCGAGAGTTGTGACGAAAAAAGTCGCAGCACCTGCTCTGGTGGAGCACAAACTCCGCATTCGCGTCCGCGCCTATGAACACAAGATTCTCGATCTCTCGGTAAAGCAGATCATGGACACCGCTGCTCGTTTCGATGCGATCGTCGTTGGTCCAGTTCCACTCCCGACCGAAATCAAGCGTTGGACGGTCAATCGCTCAACATTCGTGCACAAGGATGCGCGCGAACAGTTTGAAATGCGCATTCATAAGCGCCTTATCGACATCATGAATCCCTCACAAAAGGTGGTTGAGGCCCTCACGAACCTCAATCTCCCCTCGGGAGTCACGATTGATGTGAAGATGGTTTAACCGATCGCCAAGATAGAAAACATGCAACCGCCCCTCTGGGGCGGTTGCATGTTTTTGTCGCCTAGTGTAGAGTGCTTATAACGCTAAGAACAGTGCCCGCGGCTGGTCCTATGGCAGAACGCGCGATGCGTCTGTCATCGCGCGTTTTGCTTTAAAAAATGAAATTCATTCTAGCCAAAAAAGAAAGCATGACCCGTATCTTCGGGGAGGATGGCCGCGCCCGCGCGGGGACTATTCTCGTTGCCAACCCAATCACCGTGACTGCCGTGAAGACCAAGGAGGGGAAGGATGGCTACTCAGCAGTCCAGGTCGGCATGGGCGTCCGTAAGGTGAAGAATATCTCTAAGTCGGTCTTGGGCCACACCAAGGGTAAGGGCTATGAAGCAATTCGCGAGTTCCCGGTCGCTTTTGGCGGTTCTGATGCGATCAATAATGCGGCTGAGGTTGGCGGTACTATCGATGCTTCTACATTTGCTGTCGGTGACATGGTCAGTGTTTCGGGTTTGACGAAGGGCAAAGGCTTCCAAGGCGGGGTGAAGCGTCACGGATTCCACGGCGGCCCACGTTCGCACGGACAGAAACACTCTGAGCGCGAGCCAGGGTCTATCGGCGGATCGGGCGGTCGTGCCGGCGGCCGTGTCGCCAAGGGCATCCGCATGGCCGGACGTATGGGTCAAGATCGCGTTCGCGTTGAGAATTTGAAGATTCTCGCTGTGGATGTGAAAGCGGGCAAGATCATTGTCTCGGGCGCAGTGCCGGGGGCACGCGGTACTCTCCTTGAGATCGTTTCAGTACCTACTAAGAAGCACGGCGCAATCGATAAATAATTTCAATAGTATGTCTACGGCAAACAAAATCGCGAAGAAAACTAAAGAGGCACCAACAGAGATGTCTATTTTTTCTATGGAAGGCAAGAAGGTTGGGAGCATCGCACTTCCTGCGAGCGTTTTTAATGTGGCATGGAAGAATGACCTCGTGCATCAGGTGACAACCGCGATGCAGGCCAACCTCCGTCAGAATCGCGCGAACACAAAAGATCGCTCTGAAGTCTCGGGTGGTGGCAAGAAACCGTGGAAGCAGAAAGGCACCGGTCAAGCGCGTACAGGATCAAATCGCTCACCGATCTGGCGCCACGGCGGCGTGACATTCGGTCCGCTCTCAGAGCGCGACTATAGTGAAAAGATTAATCGCAAGATGCGCGTTGGCGCGCTCCTCGCAGTTCTCTCACGTAAAGCGAAAGATGGAGAGATTATTCTCGTTAACTCTTTTGCCTTTGCCACACCAAAAACAGCAACAGCGAAATCTGCTCTCGTTGCGCTTGCGGCAGGTAGCGATGCCAAGTTCCTCGCGACCAAGAAGAAGAACGCCGCGTTGCTCGCGCTTGCGGCCTATGACACCAATACAGTGAAGAGCTTCAGCAATATCGGTAGCGTGCTCACCGAAGAGGCTCGCAACCTGAACCCACTCTCTATCATGACGCACAAGTATCTCGTCATTGAGAAGCCTGAGGAGGTTTTTGCGGCGCTAGTTGCTCGCGTGGCATCTTTCGCCAAAGGCGAATCCGCCTCCGGCGGAAAATAATTAAATACGTATGGCACTATTTGGCAACAAAAAGGTAGAAAAGAAGACAAAAAAAGCGAAAACAGCAAAAACTGCTCGAGTGCATCATGCACGCACGACGAAGCTCGCTGATGGCATGGCCAATGAGATTCTTCGTGCACCATGGTTCTCAGAGAAGGCACTCATCGTGACCGACAAGGGCATCTATACATTCATGGTGCCCAAGCGTGCAACCAAGGCTGAGATTGCTGCAGCAGTAAAAGAAATTTACAAGGTTGAACCTCGCAAAATCTGCATTGTGAATCTACCAGGCAAGAAGAAGGCGATGCGCACGAAGCGTGGCGTCGGCACGCGTCCTGCACGCCGCAAGGCTTCGGTGTATCTAAATGCCGGAGACACCATACAGTTTTCATAATTTTTAATTCCCAATTTTCAATTTACAAATATGAAAACCTACAAGCCAACCACCAAGAGTCGTCGTTTCATGACCACACTGCCATACCGAGAGCTTCTCTCGGGTGATGCGCCGCACAAGCCTTTGATGAAGGCGAACAGAAGCAAGGGTGGCCGTAACGGCTTCGGGCGTATCACGACGCGTCATCAGGGCGGCGGACACAAGAAGTGCTATCGCGATGTTGATTTCTCCTACAACAAGAAGGATATCCCTGCGAAGATTGAAACTGTTGAATACGATCCGTTCCGTTCGGCCTTCATCGGCCTCGCACTCTATCGAGACGGCGAGCGCCGCTATGTCATCTTGCCAAAGGAGATGAAGGTCGGCTCGACTTTTGTCGTCGGAGAGAACGCACCGCTCACCATGGGCAATCGCATGCCGCTCGGGAAGATCCCTGTTGGTACATTTGTTTATAATATTGAACTTTCTCCTGCAGCAGGCGCTATTCTTGCACGTGGTGCAGGAGTATTTGCAGAAGTTGTCGCACATGACTCCGGCTACGCGCAGGTGAAGCTCCCGTCAACCGAGATTCGAAAGATCTCCGATCTCTGCTGGGCATCCATAGGAGCAGTTGGAAATGAAGAATACAACCTCGTCGTCATCGGTAAAGCAGGTCGCTCCCGATGGCTCGGTATTCGTCCTACCGTTCGTGGCACCGCGATGAACCCTGTTGACCATCCGCATGGCGGCGGCGAGGGCAAGCAGGGTAGAGGCCTCAAACGTGCTAAGACCATGTGGGGCAAGCCGTCCGGCAAGGGTCAGAAGACCCGCACCCCGAAGAAGTATTCAAACGTCTTCATCGTCTCTCGCCGCAAAGTCGGCAAAAAGAGGAAAGGGTAACACCGAAAACTAAAATCCCGTGCCTTGGCACGGGATTTTAGTTTGCGTGCTACCATAGGCCGTGTCGGGTTACGTATGAATAACAAAAAAGCACTAACTCTGGTGGTGGCGACAATCGCGGTGGTGTTACTCGCCGGGGTTGCATGGGTCTCTTATCCAAGCATCGTTACTCTTTTCCAGAATCAGATTCTAAAATCAAACGTGGCTGCAGTGATTGGTTCAGGGACAGGGACGGCCACACTAACATGGAATGCCAACACCGAATCGGATCTTGCGAATTATAGAATCTACTATGGTACTTCGCCGCGAACTGGTACTGACCCCAAGGTGTGTGGCACGTGCGGATACATCACGGGTATTACTGTAGGCAACGTTACGACCTATGCATTCACCGGCCTGACCAATGGCCAAACATATTATTTTTCCACCAGTGCGGTTGATACATCTGGAAACGAAAGCGCTTTCTCCAGTGAAGTACATAAAGCAATAGCTCAAATTACTTCTGCCCCTGTTACTTCTGCTCCCGCTTCAAACCCTTCTTCTAACACAACACAATCGTCATCAGGATCGAGTGCACCACAACCGACTGCTACGATAACAACGCAACCATCGCCAACCCCAGCATCTGTTATTGGTATATCGCTTCCACAACCGACCAATCTCACCGCGACAGCAAATAGTTCCTATCAGGTGACGCTCTCATGGAGCCCATCAGCCTCCGTCGTTGGATATTATATCTATCAGGATGGATATCAGATCGGAAACACCACATTGACCTCGTATACAGCAACTGTCTCCCCAGGAAGCACACATACCTATACAATCGCATCGTATGACACAAAAGGCCGCGTTTCTCCACAATCTTCTTCGGTAAAAGTGGCGTTCACAGCCCCATCTTCTCCAGCCACTTCCACTCCCATCACATCCGCTTCTACTAAAAAAACTTCGTTTTCCTTTACGCGTAATCTCTCGCTCTACCAGACAAATAATGACGTCAAAGTGCTCCAGCAATTCCTCAATACCCACGGCTTCAGTATCGCTGCTGGCGGTGTCGGCTCTCCCGGCAATGAGACTACCTACTTCGGCTTCAAAACCTATACGGCACTCATAAAATTCCAGAAGAGTGTCGGGCTCCCTCCGACGGGGTGGTTTGGGCCTATGACCCGTGCGAAGGTCTTCGCTCTCTAAGCACGTCTTATTTTGCATTTGTCAAGGTTCTGAAATCGCCTAGGATTTATGAGGGTGTCTGGGAACGGTACAGTTGACTCTACAGACGCCTTCCTGTATCTTCTAACTATCCCGCTGCGCGGGCTTTTCATTGCTTTTACATGTCACGCTCACTCAAAAAAGGACCTTTCATAGACTTCAAACTCTTGAAGAAGGTTCAGAATGCAAAACCGTCCACGGCGGGAGTGATTAAGACGTGGGCACGCCGCAGCCAGATCAGCCCAGACATGATCGGCTTCACCTTTGGTGTCCATAACGGCAAGCAACATCTCGAGGTGCTCGTCTCTGAAGAGATGGTGGGGCATCGCCTCGGCGAATTCTCGCCAACCAAGAAGTTCATCCGTCATGGCGGCAAGATGCAGAAGGAGATGGAGGCCAAGAAGGCCGAGTCTGAGATTGCTTCTGCAAAAGCGGCAAAAGAATCTACTGCCGCTGCGAAACCCGCCGCTAAAAAATAAGTATGGCGAATGCAACACTCAAGAGTCATAATCAATCACCGCGCAAGACGCGCTTGGTGACTGAGCTCGTTAAGGGCAAGAAGATTGCCGCCGCACTCGCCGCACTCCAGTTCCTCCCCAAGCGCGCTGCAGAGCCGGTGGCGAAGCTCATCAAGAGCGCGGTTGCGAGTGCAAAGGAGCAGGGCAAAAAACCCGATGAACTTATAGTGAAAAACATTATTGTCGAGAATGCCGGTATGACGAAACGCTTTATGCCGCGTGCATTCGGACGTGCTTCAGCTATTCGCCGTCGCAAGAGCAGGGTAATCGTGACGCTCGCATAAACTTATGACTCACACAGTACATCCTTACGCACACCGTCTCGGCATCATCCGAGATTGGAAGAGTCGTTGGTTCGCTGCCGATAAGAAGAGTTACTGCGAGAACATCAAGGTCGATGAGACGATTCGTCGCTTCCTCACAAAGCGTCTTCGCGGTACCTATACGAGTGGCATCGAGATCGAGCGCTCGGCGAGTACGCTTCGCGTTATTCTCTCGACTGCGCGCCCAGGACTCGTCATCGGACGTTCAGGAGAGAACGCGACCAAGTTGCGTAAGGAGGTATCAGATGCTATCCGCGCTGTTGCGCCAAAGGATACGCGTACCTTGAAGCTCGACATTGTCGAAATGCGTCAGCCAGAGACCGACGCTGCGGTCGTCGCCTACATGGTTGCTGAAGGACTCGAGAAGCGCATGCCGTTTCGCCGGGTAATGAAGCAAACGGTTGAGAAGGTTATTGCGGCGCGCGAGGTCGAGGGCGTTCGCATCACTCTCTCTGGTCGCTTGGGCGGAGCAGAGATGAGCCGCAAGGAGGAGGCGAAGAAAGGTCGTATTCCACTCCAAACCTTCCGTGCCGACATTGACTTTGCTTATGAGGAAGCGCACTTGCCGTATGGTGTTATCGGCATCAAGGTGTGGATCTTCCGCGGGAATGTCTATCAAGACAAGAAGACCCCAGTGCGCATTCCTGAGGGAGTGTCACGCGGCTAATATTTTTTGTATGTTGTTTCCTAAAAAAGTTAAGCATCGCAAGTGGCAGACGCAGCGCAAGAGCTTGAAGCGTCTTTCGCGTCCTGACACACGCGGTATCACTGTGGTCTTCGGCTCAATTGCACTCAAGGCGCTCTCGAGTGCGCGCGTAACGAGCAATCAGATTGAGGCGGCGCGCAAGGTGCTCACACGCGCAACAGCGAAGACCGGCAAGCTCTGGATTCGCATCTTTCCCGACCGCCCCGTGACGCAGAAGCCAGCGGAAGTGGGCATGGGAAGTGGAAAGGGCGAACCAAAGCACTACGTTTTTGAGGTGCGTCCGGGCCGTGTTCTATTCGAGTATGACGGTGTCCCAGAAGCAATCGCACGTGAGCACCTGCGCAAGGCTGGCATGAAGCTTCCGGTCAAGACAGCGATCGTTCTATCCCATTAAGTTTGCTTTTCTTCCATTTGTATGACAAAAAAAGAATCTATGACAACCAAGACTGACCAGGAGCTCACGGGGCTTCTTGCCGATACGCGTGCCGCCCTGCGCACCGAGCGTTTCTCAGCTGCTGGCTCACGTGCTAAAGAGAGTAATGCTCCGAAGAAACTTCGCACGACTATCGCGCGTATTCTGACCGAGCAACATGGTCGTAATCTGAAGGCCGTATAAATCCTATGAAAAAAGAAACCTCAAACCCACAATCATTCTCTGGCGTCGTCGTGAAGACGGCCATGAAAGATACGGCCACGGTTCGTGTCGATCGTTTCGAGAAGAATGCGAAGTTGAAGAAATATTTTGTGCTCTCTAAAAAGTACCTTGTGCATGATGTCGGCAATACAGCACAGGTCGGTGACAAGGTAACTATCGTAGCTACACGTCCGATTTCAAAGTTGAAGCGTTTCAAGATTTCAAAAATCGAGAAATCAGACCGAGGAGACACCAGCCGAGGTGACTCCTCGCCGCGAGGTGTCTCCTCGGCTGACTCGGAAAAATAATATGTTACAACCACAATCCATCGTCATGATTGCAGATAACTCAGGCGGCAAAGTTGCACGAGTTTTCAAGGTGCTCGGCGGATCGCATCGTCGCTATGCACGCATTGGCGATACGGTTGTTATTTCGGTGCAGACTGCTGAACCGCGCAAAGCGGTGAAGAAGAAGGACATCTTCCGTGCGGTGGTCGTGCGCCAAGTTAAACCGTTTCAACGAAAAGATGGTTCCAGCATCCGCTTTGATGAGAATGCGATCGTACTGATAGAGAAGCAGGGCAAGGAGATGGGCCCGAAGGGGAATCGTATCTTCGGCCCCGTGCCACGCGAACTATCAGAGAAGGGCTGGCACTCTATTGTGTCTCTGGCACAAGAAGTCGTCTAATTATATTTGTATGCATGTAAAAAAAGGAGATGAAGTATTGGTGATATCGGGTAAGGACAAGGGCAAGTCCGGAGCTATCGTGCGTGCACTCCCGAGTGAGAATAAGGTCGTGATTGATGGCGTTGCGCTCTATAAGCGCCATTTGAAGGGTGCGGCAGGGAAGGTGGGTCGCATTGTTGAACGCCCGCGCGCGATCGATGCCTCAAACGTGAAGCGGGTACAGTCGGGCGTTACCAAGAAGAAAGAGTCTCTCTTGAGCGTAAAATAATTATGGCTACTCCAATTTCAATCACCAAACAAAGACAGCAGTCCGCCTACCTCGCGCTCGCGAAGGAGTTTGGCTACACCAGCCCGATGCAGGGTGCGCGCATCACCAAGGCGATTGTCTCCTCGGGTGTCGGCAAGAAGCGCGATAAAAAGCAGCTTGAGCTCATCGCCGATCGTCTTGCAAAGATTACCGGTCAGAAAGCTGCACCGCGCTCTGCCAAGACCTCCATCGCCGCCTTCAAGGTGCGTGAGGGTGACACGGTTGGCCTCCAAGTGACGCTGCGCGGCGCGCGTATGTATGACTTTATCGACAAGCTCATCCACATCGCGCTCCCGCGCACACGCGACTTCCGTGGTCTCTCGGCCAAGGCGATCGATGACATGGGCAACATCACAATTGGGCTCAAGGATCACACCATTTTTCCAGAAACATCTGATGAAGATTTGAAAGATGTTTTCGGTCTCGCGGTGACCGTCGTGACTACCGCCAAATCGAAGCCCGAGGCAGAAGCATTCTTCCGACATCTCGGCATGCCGCTCATCGTTGATTCAGCCGCGCCAAAGAAATAAGTTTACAGATTTAAAAATAAAAAAGTGAAAACCCGCTCGTAGAGCGGGTTTTGGTTTAGGCACCTTATGTGCAGTTATTGTGGGAAAGGAACAATTTCAATCTTCCCAGATTTTTTGAAAAGAAAATGATTCACATGCAGGGGAAGATTTTTCATGAACAGGCTTGCCTCGGCAACCCCCTTCTTCATAAGGGCCGCGTGAATGGTCACCCAAACAACAGCAAACCCATCTGGGCGGTTGCATCCAGCCAACACGACGCCCAGCATGGCTTCTCGAAGCGACTCTGGCCACTCAGGAATCTTAGGAACTTTGTTCACCGTTATTTCTGTTTTTACCACTATTCCCTTTCTTGCCATCTCTTCTTACCCCCTTTCTGTTTTATATTTTTACAACCAACATTTGCTTCTATCCAGACGGTACCAGATTCAGGGGCAATAGCAACGAGGGCTAACCCCTACTTATGACCCAATAATACTGCTATAGCAGAAAATAGGGATACCTGCCCGTAGGAGGGGAGGGCTTTTGTTGGGCAAGTTTTGGTTGCTTCCGAGGGTCGTTTGACGGCGTAGTGCCTATTTGCTACAGTAGCAGGAGCTCTTCGGAGCCATTATTTTTTCATGGCTAAAAAGTCCCAACTCGCACGACTAGTCAAAAAGACGAAACTCGTTAAGAAGTACGCGGTCAAGCGTGCTGCTTTGAAGTTGGCTGGCGACTCTGAAGGTCTCCAGAAGCTCCCGAGAAACTCCTCACCAGTGCGCCTCAAGAACCGTTGTGCGATCACGGGCCGCTCGCGCGGCTATATGCGCGCCTTCGGCCTCTCTCGCATCCAGTTCCGCGAGCTCGCTCGCGACGGCAAGATCCCTGGTGTTAAGAAAGCCTCTTGGTAATTGTATGGTAACTGACCGCGTTGGAGATTTCATAATTCGTTTACAGAATGCCGCCATGGTCGGCAAGCGTGAAGTCGTCGCTCCATATTCAGCACACCTGCTCGCTATTGCGAAGAAGCTCAAGGAGCTCGGGTTTATCGCCACGATTGCTATTGACGGCGATGCAAATACAAAAGGAAGAATGCTCGTTATAACGCTCTCCTACAACGAGCGTGGCGAGGCGAAGCTCCGTGGGGTGAAGCGCATCTCTAAGCCAGGTCGCCGACTTTATACTCCTTCTACTGCTGCACACTCGGTGAAGGGTGGCACGGGAGCGCGCATACTCTCCTCCTCAGTTGGCATCATCTCTGATGCGGAGGCACGCAAGAATCGCACGGGTGGCGAAGAGCTTTTTGAGATTTGGTAATTGTAATTATTTTTGTATGTCACGCCTTGCAAAGAAGCCAATAGCCGTAGGAAAGACCGCTGTTTCGGTCGCTGGTGGCACGCTGACGGTGAAGGGCACCAAGGGCACGCTCACCAAGCGCGTGCACCCAGCGGTTGATATTAATGTCGGTGCGGATGGTGTCATGATCACACCGAAGGATCACTCCAAGCTCGCGAAGGCGCTCACGGGCACCTTTGCCTCGCATGTGAAGAATATGGTGCAGGGCGTCGAGACGCCCTATATGATAAAACTGATTCTCGAGGGCGTCGGCTATCGCGTTGAGCTCAAGGGCAAAGATTTGGTATTGACCGTCGGCTTCTCGCACACCGTCCCGCTCGCGATCCCCGAGGATGTGACGGTTGTGCTCGAGAAGAACATCATGAAAATCGAGAGCATCAACAAGGAGTCAGCTGGGCAGTTTGCAGCAAATATTCGCCGGGTGAAGCCGCCAGAACCATATCTCGGAAAAGGCATTCGCTATGATGGCGAGATTATCCGCCGCAAGCAGGGTAAGAAGGCCGTGTAATCTACCATGAACAAAAAACCAACCACCACGAGTGAACTCCGCAAGCGCCGCCACGTGCGAGTGAGGGCCATGATTAAGGGCACGGCAGAGCGCCCGCGTCTAGCGGTCTTCCGCAGCAATCGCTTCGTCTCCGCACAACTCATCAATGATGAAGTAGGGAACACAGTTGCCGCTGCGCACGGTCGCGACTTCAAGGGATCGCAATCGTTGCAGGCGAAGGCGGTTGGTTCTGCGATCGCGAAGGCGGCAAAGGCGGCGGGCATCACCACTATCGTCTTCGATCGCGCTGGGTATCGCTATGCAGGGCAGATAAAAGCACTTGCCGATGCGGCACGTGAGGGCGGACTCACTTTTTAATAATTATGACTACACCAGTGGAAACAGAAATCATAGAGGAGGTGATTGTGCCAGGAAAAGCAGCAGTCACTGAAGAGGTTGTAGCTCCGGCTGAGATTGCTGGTGTTGCCGCACCGCGCGGTGGTGGTCGCGGCGCAATTCGTGGTCGCGCGCCACGTTCTGGTGGTGCCCGTGGCAGAGCTCCACGCGAACGCGGAGAGTTCGATCAGGTGACGATTGATGTGCGTCGCGTGGCGCGCGTTATGGCAGGTGGTCGCCGTTTCAATTTCTCCCTCGTGATTGTCATCGGTGATAAGAAGGGTCGTGTTGGCGTCGGCTTGGGAAAGGCCGTCGACACGGCACTTGCCATCGACAAGGCAACACGCGATGCCAAGAAACATCTCATAACCGTTCTCCGCACCAAGTCGGGTTCTATCCCGCACTCTGTGCAAGCAAGGTACGCCTCCTCCACCGTAGAAATCATTCCTTCAGAGGGTCGTGGCTTGGTTGCTGGTTCGGCAGTGCGCACGGTTCTCGACTTGGCAGGAGTGAGCGACGTAGTGACGAAGATTCACACTCGTTCGAAGAATAAGCTCACGATCGCGCGGGCAACCGTTGTGGCGCTGAAGAAGCTTCGTTCAAAATAGCTTTTCTACTATTATGCAACTCAACACAATCGCCCCTCGCACCAAGAACAAGAAGCCCGAACCAGTTGGTCGCGGTGGCAAGCGTGGCAAGACCAGCGGTCACGGACATAAGGGGCAGAGTGCTCGCGCCGGGCACAAGATTCGTCCAGAATCGCGCGACATGATCAAGAAACTCCCGAAGCTTCGCGGGCATGGCAAGAATCGTTCACGCACGGTCCGAACAAACCGAAATGATCTTACCGCAGTTAATCTCACAGAGCTTGAGGCGATGTATACTTCAGGCGAGACCGTTTCGCCATCGACGCTTCTCGCGAAAGGGCTCGTGCGTCGTGCGAAAGGTCGCGCTCCAGTCGTGAAGATTCTCGGTAAGGGCCCGCTCACGAAGGCATTTATCGTTAACGGGTGTACTGTTTCAGTCGTTGCGCGTGCGGCACTTCTCGCAGCCGGCGGTACCTGCAATGCTTAATTCTTTTATTCGGAAGATTAAACTCGCTTTCGGCGACTCTGAAATCCGTCGTCGCATACTTTTTCTTCTCGGTGCACTCGCACTCTTCCGCCTTCTCGCTTCGATACCGATACCTGGTGTTGATCGTGTTGCACTCGCATCATTCTTTGCGAGTAATCAATTTTTCGGTCTTTTGAATATCTTTTCTGGTGGCGGGCTCTCACAACTCTCCATTGTGATGCTTGGCGTTGGTCCCTACATTACCGCTTCAATCATCATGCAGCTTGGGACGATCATCTTCCCACAAATAAAGCAGGCTTACTTTGAGGAAGGAGAGGCCGGTCGTGCTCGTTTCATCGAATGGAGCCGTCTTCTCACTATTCCGATTGCTATCCTTCAAGCGATTGGATTCTTGCTTCTTCTCCAGAGCCAGGGTGTCTTGATGCGTCTCGGCACAGTCGCGTTTATCACTGACATCGCGATTGTTGCTGCCGGATCGATGCTCCTCATGTGGCTCGGCGAGCTCGTCACCGAATTCGGTATCGGCAATGGCGTGTCACTCATCATTCTCGCAGGGATTCTCGCAAGCGTGCCCTCAAGTATCTCAAATGCCATTTTTGCTTCTACTGCCGCAAATATTCCGGCATACCTCGCCTTTCTCGCCCTCGCAATCGCAATGATTTATGCAGTCGTTGTCGTCTCTGATGCTGAACGTTCTATACCGATCGCGTATGCGCGAGCGGTGCGCGGCGCCGCGATGTCTCAAGGTGCGGCGACCTATCTCCCGATACGTCTCTTGCAGGCGGGCGTTATCCCGATTATTTTTGCACTCTCACTCCTACTCTTACCGCAGATGGTGCTCTCGATGTTGGGTGCGGTGCATGTCTCGTTTGCTGCTGGTGCAGCACTCTGGTATACCGCCTTCCTCTCTAATCCGTGGCAATATGGCGCGGTCTATTTTGTCCTCGTTGTGCTCTTCACCTACTTCTATACTGCCGTCACCTTCGAGCCGCATCGCGTCGCGGAGAATCTTCAGAAAACAGGCGCCTTTGTTCCTGGCGTGCGCCCTGGCCGTGAGACTGAAGAATACATCGGCAACATTGTGACCCGTGTCACGCTCCCCGGAGCCTGCTTCCTCGGTCTTCTCGCAGTTGCGCCATCAATCATTCAAGGCATCACGGGCGTTACAACACTCGTTCTTGGCGGTACGGCACTCCTTATCGCTGTCCAAGTAGCTCTTGACCTTGCACAGAAGATCGACGCACAAGTTTCCCTCCGGGAATATTAACCGTTTGCGTTTTGCAAAAAGGGTGATATACTGTTCCACAGACAGAGATAAGAAGTACAAAACAAGTCTAAAAAGAGGAGGCATAGAGATGAGAAAAAAGAAAGTGCTACTTGTTGACGATTCGAAAACGATGCGAGAATTTCTTAAAGGGTTTCTTGAGAATTTCGAATTCGAAGTAATCGCGTGTGTAGACGGAGGAAGTGCTATTCAGTATCTCAACAACGCAGATGTATTAATCACTGACTTAGAGATGCCAAGAATGGACGGCGCCGAGCTAACGAAAATAGCAAAATGCCAAAAATCAAATATGCCGGTACTCATCATAACCGGTAACCCAAATGGGGTGCCAATCGATCATCTTGCCGACGAAGTGATTGAAAAGCCGTTCGATATGAATTCAATCTTGAATTGGCTTCGGGAAGTGGCAGCAGTCGACGTAAGGAGAGCAGTAAGTGAAGGGAGGATTGAAATTGAATAAAGTTTTACCCTCCGGGTCTTTGCGCAAGCAGAGATTCGGAGGTTTTTCATTTTATTGCGAAACATTTCGAGAATGTTAAAGTAGTCAGATGGAAACAAAAACCATTTTTTTTATCGGGAAGCCGGGCTGCGGGAAAGATGATCAGTCGAAGTTTCTCTCGGAAAAAACAGGATGGAGAATCTTGTCGAGTGGAGACGGCTTCCGCGCGATAGCGGCCGAAGATACTCCGGTTGGACGAAAAATGAAAGCAGAAATAGACGCTGGACTTCTCGCTCCGCACTGGTTCGCCGTCTATTTATTTTTAAAAAATCTTTTTTCGCTCGCAGAAGATGAAAGTATCATCTTTGACGGATTCAGCCGAAAACTTCCCGAAGCAGAACTGGCGGTTGAAGCTCTTAGCTGGCTTAACCGATCGTTCTCTGTTTTGTATTTAAAAGTATCTGATGAAGAAATTAAAAAACGAATTTCTTTGCGCAAAGAGATTCAAGGTCGCGTGGACGATACGGGGAGTATTGTTGATGAGCGTTTGAAAGAATATTATGCGAACACCGAGCCGGTCGTCGAGATGTTTCGCGAGAAAGGCATGCTTATTGAAATAGACGGCGAGCGGGCGCGCGAGCCAATCGCAGAAGATATTCTCAAGGTGCTTAATTTGCAATGATAATTACAAATGCTTCTGAGCAGGAGAAGCTTGTCGAAGCAGGGAAGCGTCTCGCGCGCATCATGGCCGTGCTTCGCGACAAGGTTGCGGCTGGGGTAACAGCAGAAGAGCTTGATGATTTGGTTGAGCAACTCATTCGTGAAGGTGGTGATTCTCCCGCTTTCCTCGGCTACACACCTGATGGCGCTTCGCGCTCTTATCCAGCAGCGCTTTGCGTCTCGATAAACGACGAAGTCGTGCACGGCATTCCAAATGAGTCACCGAAAGTTTTGAAAGAAGGTGACATAGTCGGTTTGGATTTCGGGCTCACTCATGAAGGCGTTGTTGTTGATGCTGCTGTTACTGTCCCCGTTGGGAAAATAGATGGAGAATCAAAAAAGTTGCTCCATACTACCGAAGCAGCACTCGCTGCAGGTATTGCCGCAGCAAAAGTGGGAGGTCATATGGGAGATATTTCACACGCGATTCAAGAAGAAATTGAAGGAGCAGGATTCAGTGTGGTGAAGGCACTCGGCGGGCACGGAGTGGGTGATGAAGTGCACGAAGAACCGTATATCTCTAACTTCGGCCGCGCTGGTAAGGGGATAGAACTGAAAGAAGGTATGGTACTCGCTCTCGAGCCGATCTCAGCCGCAGGAAAATCAGCGGTCACACTTTCTCCCGACGGCTACACCTTCAGAACAAAAGATGGTTCGCGTTCAGCCCACTTCGAGCACACGATCTTGCTCCAAAAGGACGGAGCGCGTATCATCACAAGATAATGGCACATCCAAAAGAAGAAAAGGCTCTTATTATTCTTAAACCCGATGCGGTGCACCGCGGACTTATGGGAGAAGTCATCAGTCGCTTAGAGCGCAAAGGTCTCAAGATTATCGGCATGAAGATGATCCAGCTCGAAGACGCTCTCCTCGAAGCACATTATGCGCATATCAAGGATAAGCCGTTCTTTAGTGGCATCAAGAGCTATATGAAATCAGCTCCCGTGGTAGTCATGGCTCTCTCGGGGATTAATGCGGTTGCCGCAACTCGTCTTATTGTCGGCCCGACGAAGGCCTATGAGGCTGCTGCGGGCACGATCCGTGGTGATCTCTCGCTCTCTATGCAATCAAACATCGTTCATGCGTCAGATAGTGTCGAAGCAGGTGTCACAGAAGTCACTCGATTCTTTAAAGAGGAGGAGCTTTTTGATTATACGCGTAATGATTTTGGATTCATTAACGCCGAAGAATCGTTCTAACCCATCCTTCATCAAATCTATTGACACGGGGTGTATACTTGTAAGTGGAGTCGTTCCTTTTTTTCGCAACTTGCCTATATTTTGGGAGCTCGTTAGTTCGCGTATTCTGGTTGAGTGCTTCGGCGTTCCGATGAGTGTGCGATAGAGCACCCACCTGGCAAGATAAAGTTGCTCTAGGGAATGACTCCGTGAAAAAACCGTCCCGCTAACAGCGAGGACGGTTTTTTCACGTGTTAAAGTTCTTATATGTCATTGCGTTTAAGTTTTTATGGTGGCACCGGGAAAGTAACCGGTTCAAATTTTTTGGTTGAAGGATCAAAAGGAAAAATTCTCGTTGATTGTGGAATAGAACAAGGCCATGACTTCAGTGAGGCACACATGCACGATGCGTTTCCGTATGATGCAAAAACTATTGAAGCGCTTGTATTAACGCACGCACATCTTGACCATGTCGGCCGTATTCCAAAATTAGTTCGAGACGGGTTTCGCGGGAAGATATACATGACGCCGCCGACCAAGGATCTCGCTGAGCTTATCTTGCGTGACTCGGTTGGCATCTTGGGCGAAGAGGCTGCTAGAAACGGCGTGCTGCCTATCTATGAAGAAAAGGATGTTGATCTGGCAATCTCGCTTATCGAAACACTTGAATATCATAAAGAGAAAAAAATTGCCGATGGTCTTTCAATATATCTTCGCAATACCGGTCATATACTTGGCTCGGCGAGCGTGCGAATCACTGATGAAGAGGGAACAACGATTGTACTAACTGGCGACATTGGTAATTCACCCTCACCACTCTTGCCCAATTGGGAGCCAGTGCCTGACGCCGATGCGATGGTGATGGAGAGTGTGTACGGAGATAGAATTCATCCGGAGCAGCAGCGACGCACTGAGATCTTGGTCGAGGTGCTGAAAAAGGCAATTGCGAAGAACGGCACCATCCTCATCCCCGCATTTTCACTCGAGCGCACACAACTTATGCTCTATGAGCTCTCTAATTTTTTTGATGCCAAACAATTAACAAAGATCCCTGTCTTTCTTGATTCGCCACTCGCGATACACGTTACGGCTATTTATGAAAAGTGGGGGATGAAATATTTTAAGCCCGAGACCGAAGAGGAGATGAAAAGAGAAAAAAGTATTTTTGAATTTCCGTTCCTCAAGGAGACGCTTTCACGCGAGGAGTCTGAGGCGATAAAGAATACTCCAAACCCGAAGATCATTATCGCTGGCGCTGGCATGAGTCATGGCGGCAGGATAGGGAAGTGGGAGTCGCTCTATCTGCCCGATCCAACCACGACCCTGATAATCGCCGGTTATCAGGCCCCTGGGAGCCCTGGGAGGCGCATGGCGGAGGGTTCGCCCTCTGTACGCCTCAATGGCCATGAGGTCAAAATAAGAGCAAAAGTGGAGCTTCTGGAGGGTTGGTCGGCACACGCTGACCGGGACGAACTTCTCACCTTCGCCGAGGCGGCGCTCGCCGAGAAGCGGCCAAAAGCGATCTTTGTCGCGATGGGTGAGCCCGCCACCGAGCGATTTCTCGCTCAGCGTGTCCACGACTACCTCGGCGCCCGCGCCATAGTCCCCGAAGTCGGCCAAACCTGGGAGATCACGAAAGAATCAGTAAAAAAGATTTAAATATTTAAACTTAAAAGCATGGAAAAAGATTTTTGGAAGTGGCATACCAAAAAAGAACATCTCAATAAGGTTGAAGGCACGGCTCTATTTCATGAAAGGGAAGTGTGGTGGTGTGCCTTGGGTGCAAATATTGGCTTTGAACAAGATGGTGGTCAAGACTTCGAACGCCCCGTTGTTATCCTCAAAAAATTCAACCTTGATGCATGTCTTATCGTGCCGCTAACCGGGAGACCAAAACAGGGTAAGTATTATTTCTCTGTTGGCAAAATCGAAGATCGAGATGCTGTGGCGGTACTCTCACAGGTTCGCTTCATTGATCGCAAGCGATTGAAAAATAAGATATGCACTCTCGATGAAAAGCTGTTTCGTGCGCTTCTACAAGAGGTCGTTAGAGTAAGTTTCTCCCTATAAAACGTTCTCACCCCGCTCTTGCGAGCGGGGTGCAGGCCGAAGCCGTTTGTTCAGTCAATGTATCCTACCGCTTAGATAAAATCAAGTGCTAGTGTGGATAATATAAAACCCCACAGCGGTGGGGTCTCAATGCCTCATTCATTGAGGCGGGTTATAAATCTTTCGTTGGGAAGATTTGAATTTCGGTTGGGTTATCGGGGTCGAATATGCACGCTACATACCTACCCTCGAATTTCAAACACGAAACCGAATTGTTGTGCAAGTGCGCTGCAAGTATAGATGAAGGGCGCGCCACCCCAACTTCTTGACCAGTTTCCTTATTTACTACAGGGACTTTTTCTTTAAACCTCTTGTGAGCGAGCATCGTTCATCTCCTTTCATGATCTATCTCTATTAAGACAGCCCAACCAGCACCAACTCTATGGTATCACTAATTTAGTGAAAGAGTCAAGTTCCGTGGCGAGGTTTGTTTCATTACACAACCTGCTTCTGGATTCTCTCGAAGATTTCGGGGCGGTCGGCGGCGAATTCGGCGAGGACCTTACGATCCAGAGTGAAGCCGTTCTTCTTCAACTTTGCAATAAAGGTGGAGTATGACTTATGACCTGCCTCACGAACCGCCGCATTAAGGCGAACGATCCAGAGCTGGCGGAAGTCGGTCTTCTTATCGCGGCGGTGGGCGAAGGAGTACTTGCCCGCGCGCATAAGCGCCTCGTGTGCGTAACGCTCCTTCTTCGAGCGGACACCGCGGAAGCCCTTCGCTCTTTCGAGCACATTCTTGCGGCGCTTCTGTGCCTGCACACCTCCTTTGATTCTTGTCATACGAAAATTATTACTAAAATTAATTACTTAGCGCCCGTTCCCGGGAGGAAGCGTCGGCGAGTGCGCGCGGAGAGCGTGATAGAGACCGAGCGACGCTTGGCACTTCGCTCTGAGCCGCTCTGCTTCGCGTTGAAGTGGTCCTGGCCTGGCTTACGCGCCATAAGCTTGCCCGTACGGGTCACGCGGATTCTCTTAGAATATGATTTATTAGTTTTCATGATTTTGGTGTGGGATTCTCTTTTTCTCTCTTCTGCTGAGCGATTACATCTCGCTCGATAACGCCCGCGAAGCCCTTGGGGCTTCGAGTGACCGGCTCTGCAATCTTATAGGCGTAGGGGATGCACAAAAGGAACTTCTCGAGACGAGTCTTGAGGAACTCCTCACTCATGCCCTTGTAACGACCCTTCAGAAAGAGCTCGGCGCGGACACGGTGCCCTTCGGCGAGCCATTCTGCTGCCTTTTTTGCCTTTAGGAGCATATCATTATCACCAGTGCCCACCTTGATCTGGACCTCCTTGGTTTCTGATATTTTGACCTTCGATTTGGCTACCTTCTCCTTCTTGCTACGCTCGTATTCAAATTTACCATAATCCATGATCTTCGCAACGGGCGGGACGGCCGAGGGAGAAATCTCGATAATATCCAATCCGGCGGTCTTCGCGGCCGCGAGCGCATCGGCGAGCGAGAGAACTCCGAGATTTCCACCATCCGCACCGATAACGCGCAGCTCTGGTGCGCGAATCTCATTATTTATGCGAAGTCGTTCAGTAGCCACTGGAAGTAAGGTGACTATAGCACGGAAAGGGTAGGGAACGCAATATCATTTTGAAATCTGGCTCGGGTCGGAGAGGACGATTTCGGCCTTGCCTTGGTAGGAGGAGATTTTGCCGGTGATGGTGACGGTGGTGCCAGCGTAGCGCGAGAGGTCGCCGAAGGCTTTTACGTCATCAGAGAAGATAACCCCAGAGAAGGGGCAGGTTTTGTAGCTCTGGCAGAAGTCGAGGAAGACCGTGCCGGTCTTGCTGGTGTAAGCCTCGACGAGGGTGCCACGCACCGAGGCGGTCTCGCCGATATGATTAGGGGCTTCGGTGTAATCAATAAGTCCGATAGAAACGGAAGCGGTCCCGCTTTTGAGCGGGACCGCGTTGTTGCCTTTATAGGCGTTGAGTAACTTTATTAAAATATTTTCATATGTCTGACGGAGCGCCGGATTAGTTCCAATCTCGAGGATCTCATCATTTATGGTTGTTGCAGACTTCGTCCAGTTGTAGCTGCCGGTGGCATACGCTGATTCGGTCACGAGCGTTTTTATATGCATGATGCCATTACCAGTTGAGTGTTTTTCGGTCACGACTGGGATTCCTGCCGCGAGTAGTTTTGCAGTAATGGGCGCGCCATAACTATTACTACTTTGCTCTGAATCTATGATGCCGCGCACATCCACACCGCGCTTTTTCGCGGCGACGAGGGCATCGGCGATACTTGGGAGGGTAAAAGTGTAAATTGCGAAATAGACACGACTTTTTGCGGCATCAATGAGCGCGATAATCTCTTTATCATTTTGCTTTTGGTCCAAACTATAGATCACGCGCACTGAATTTGCCGCTGGCGCGGTGACCGTCTGTGCGGGAATGCTAGGGGTGCTAACGATTGTTTCTCCACGGAGCGTATATCCCGCGGCGCCAGCAGAGAAGGTGAGGAGTATCGCGATGACGGCACGAATTATTTTCGTTTTCATTTTATAGTGTCACGCAACTCATCCCGCTTTGCGCGGTATGAGAGGAGATTATGTCGACCAACAAAGAAAAGCACAAGAAGGAAGATAAGTGCTACACCCCAACGCACCGGCCCAATCCACGTTGAGGTTAGATGACCAAACAGATATGATGAGAAGAAGAGAAACGTTATCCAAACCGAAGTTGCGGTAATTGCTGTGCCAACAAAAGTTGCAAAAGGAGAACGGAAAAAACCACTCGCCGTATACGTCGCGAAGCGGGTGCCTGGGATAAATCGAGCAGAAAAAACAGCGAGAATAAAACGTGTCTCCAGCCATGCGCGCAAAGGCGCAACGAGGTCATGATCCACATACTTTGAGAGCCGCTTGTGGGTACTTGCAAGCCAGCCGAGCAAATAGAATCCGATGTCACCTGCGACAACGCCAGTGTAGAGTGAAAATAATGCGAGCGGAATTGATATATGACCATCAGCAGCCAGTACGCCGACAATGACCGAAACAGCATCTTCAAGAAAAAGTGTTCCGACGATAATCGTTAGTGACAAGATAATCGGATTACCAGCCACACTGTTGATAAGATGGGAAATAAAATCAAACATGGGGAAGAATCGTCTCATTCTAACAGATTTGTTATACACAGACGTCATCACACAGAAACCTATCCTATTCTTGGAGGAGTATGCTTATGAACATGACCAAAAGATTTGCGATTATACTCGGTACCATTTTTGTGCTTCTCGGACTTCTCGGATTCACTTCAAACCCGTTTATTGGCGAAAATGCTCTATTTGTTACGAATGGAGCTTCTAACTGGCTTCATTTGGCTGCGGGTATTGCGCTCTTTGTCGCACGGCGCTTCATTTAATCATAGATTGCACAGAATCAGCAAAACGCGTATTCTAGCATCATGAAACGCGTGGGTGTCATACTCATCCTACTCTTTGCCTTTTTTGGGCTTTCTGACTCGATATATCTCGCCCAAACTGAAGCGAGTGATACACCGCTGATCTGTAACGTTGATAATCTCTCTGGCTGTAATATCGTTGCTGCAAGTCAATACTCACACTTTCTCGGCATTTCGATTGCTGAATACGGTGTAATGTTCTATGCCTTCATTTTCGTCGTTGCAGCTCTCGAGCTCGTTGTATTCGATCGGCTATTGCGTCGAGTATTACAGGCAGCTTCTCTTATTGGAGTTGTCGCGTCAACCTATCTCACGTTCCTTGAAATATTTGTTATTCATGCACTCTGTATCTACTGTCTTGTTTCGGCACTCATTGCGCTCATCGTTTTGATTTTTGCGAGTCTGATAGAGCCGGTGATGAAGGTTGCACAGCCATGAATCGTGTGGTGTTCACTTTTCTCTTCTCGCTCCTCGTTCCAGCGGGTGTAGGCCTGCCGGCAAGCAATGCCTTTGCGGCAAATCCATCCTCATTTTTAGCAGCACGTTCGCTTCTTTCCGCTAGCTCTTCTCCTGGGAATGCATACTTTATTGGCGCTTCAGTCGTCACCACCGCTCCTGTGGAGGGTGACCTCTCAGCGATTGGCGGTAGTGTCATTACTGCCGCACCAGTAGCAGGCGATGAACTACTCATCGCAGGATCTATAAGGTCGCGTGCTCAAGTGTCGGGAGACTTTCGAGCTATTGGAGGGAGCATTTCTGTTGAAAAACCGATAAAAGGAGACCTTGTTGCCCTCGGTTTCTCTGTATATGACTCTAGCCGCACAAGCGGAAGCGTTTTTATTACTGCCCTGAACACGACACTGACTAATGGAGCCGTGGGCCCGGTTACCATCTATGGCAATAATGTTTCGCTCGCTGGTGACTTCGCTGGTGATGTCACGGTTGTCGCAGGCGGTCACTTGGGGGTTATGGCGAGTACGACGATTCATGGCAAGCTATCCTATGAGGCTCCAGAAAAGATAAATCTACCAGCATCGGTAACAATACTTGGTGGAATTGAGTATAAAAACATCTCGTACCTGCCAAATGCGGGCACGTCGCGCATACTTTCATTCGTAAGCGTCGGATTCTTTTTGCTTGTGCGCATTCTCGGGGCACTTATTCTCGCGGGTCTTCTCGCAGGTCTTTTCCCTAAGCTAACACAAGCAGTCGTTGAACATGCCTATAAAAAACGTTTACGAAGTATATTCCTCACAATCTTACTCGGATTCGCGATACTCGTTGCAACACCGATTCTCCTCGTTGTGCTAATGCTCACGTTCGTTGGTATCGGCATCGCACTTCTCCTCTTTATTGCCTATGCACTCGTTGTATTCCTCGCACTCATATACGCGGGTATCCTTCTTGGCGGACTATTCGTGCGTCGCTATATACATCGCGAGACAACGCTTTGGCACGATGGTGTACTCGGTATGCTCGTACTCTCTATTATCTCGCTCATCCCAACCATCGGTTTGATTGTTGTATTTCTACTCATGTTCTTTGCTGCGGGTGCCTTGCTACAGATTTTCTTCGATTTTACATTTTCCGGCGAAAATACTTCTGAATTGTTATGACCCCCGTTAGAAATCAGATTTCTAACGGGGCAAGCCGCGCGGAACGAGCTAAAAAGATAGTCGCGTATCTGAAGAAAACATATCCCAAGCCGAAGAGTGAACTCAAATACCAAACACAGTTTCAATTTGTTGCTGCGGTTATACTCTCGGCACAGTGCACGGATAAAAAAGTAAATGAACTCACTAAAACGCTTTTTAAAAAATATAAAACAGTAAAAAATTTTGCGAATGCAGATTTGAAGATTTTTACAAAAGAAATTTCCTCGATACCTTTTTTCAGAAATAAAGCCAAAGCGATTCTAAGTGCAGCACAGGTGATAGTGGGGAAGTATGGCGGCAAAGTTCCGCAGACTGAAGCAGAGCTAGTAACGATCTCGGGTGTGGGATATAAAACGGCACATGTGATTCTGGGTGAGATCTATGATACCTGGGAGGGCATCGCGACTGATACGCACGTGAAGCGCTTCGCGAAAAAGTTTGATCTCACAAATAATACTGACCTCAAAAAAATCTCAAAAGATCTTGAAGCGCTAATTCCCAAAAAAGATTGGAAATATGTAAACAACGGCCTCGTCCTCTACGGTCGCTACATTTGTCCTGCCCGCCCGCATGACTGCACCCGGCACCCACTCACCAAACTCTGGCCACCTGCGGCACTCCGCTGGCCTAAAGCGAAGTAGCTTCCTACATTCCTATGAGCACCGGAATTACCATCGGGGCTTTGTTGGTGCGATTGAATAGGTAGCCAGCGATGGTGTCGGTGAGATTATTTTTCACATAATCAAGATCAATCGGATTCATGTTGCGCGTTGAATCCTCAACGGTCTTTTTGATGAGAATACGTGCCTCGTTGAGGAGATTTTGTGATTCGCGCAAGTAGATAAATCCGCGACTGATGATGTCTGGACTCTTGCGTAATTTGCCGGTCTTCAGGTTCACGCTCGCGATAATCACAAACATGCCATCTTTTGCGAGCGATTGGCGGTCGCGAATCACAACTTCTTGAATGTCACCGATGTTAAACCCATCAACTACCATTTGTGCAGATGGCACTTTTTGCTTATGCACATTCATGCGCTCACCATCCTCAATATCAATGACAAAGCCATTGTCCGGCACCACGATGTTCTCTTTGGGGAATCCCGATTGTTCAACAGCTTTTGCATGACAGCGAAGCATCGAGTGATAGCCATAGCATGGCATGAAGAACTTCGGGTGTACCTGCTGATTGATCCACACAAGCTCACCGGCATTACCATGTCCGGTTGAATGGACATCTGAAGATCGATAGTGAATAAGCGTTACATTATGACGGTACAAGTTATCCTTCAATTTTTGCACAGAAATTTCATTACCAGGAATGACTGAAGAAGAGAGCACTATAGTGTCGCGCTCGGATAGCGTGATGTATTTATGTTGTTTTGTTGCGATGCGCATGAGTCCTGCAAATTCCTCGCCTTGCGCACCGGTCGAGAGAATGACGATCTTATCAGGCGGATAATTGCCGATATCCTGTGCTGGAATTATCGTGCCCTTGTCGAGCTTAAGAAGTCCAGTCTTCTCGGCAATCTCGAGATTAGTTTTTATCGAGCGCCCTTCAAGAACAATTTTCTTATTATATTTCTCCGCGGCCTCCATGATATGAATCATGCGCTCGAATTGCGAAGCAAAGGTGCCGATGATAAGGCGGCCAGAGACTGTCTTCACGATATCCTCGAGCGTCTGGATGACACGCTTCTCTGGGATGGAGAAACCGTCCCTTTCGGCGTTCGTTGAATCAGCGATGAAGAAAATATTTTTGTCTTTACCGATGGCGCCCCACGTCTTCTGCTCGCGCTCTGATGGGGTACCGTCGTCATGCTCGAGCTTCAAGTCACCAGTGATGACCACATTGCCTTGTGGAGTTTCTATCGAAACGCCCATAGAGTCAGGAATCGAGTGAGTAACTGGGAAGAATTTAACCTTCGTTGAGCCGATCGTCACCGATTGGCCTACTTCGACAATGATCATCTCTGATTTGGGTACGTCTGGATATTCTTCTTGCCGCTTCTGGATCATGATTGATGTCAGATTCTGTGTATAGATCGGTGGTGTGCCAAAGCGCGGCAGGGTGAATGGGATACCGCCAATGTGATCGAGGTGACCGTGAGTGATTATGACCCCCTTAACACGCGAGGCATTCTTCTCAAGATATTTCGTATTCGGGAGAATGTAGTCGACGCCAGGAGAGACGTCTTCAGACACAAATTGGAATCCTGCATCGAGGACGAGAATATCTCCAGTTGCTCCCACTTCAACGGCAAGCATGTTGCGACCAACTTCTTCAACGCCACCAAACGGAATAATGCGAACCGAAGTTGGCCCTACTGGCTCAGGGAAGTAGTCCGCATCTTTGACAACACGGCTAGGGTTCGCTGAAGGGCGGCGCAGTATGCGCTGAATACGACGCGATGCACTACCTGGGCGCGGTGCTCCGCGACCAACGGGCGGGCGACCAACCTGCCTACCGGCAGGCAGGCGCTCAAACGGTCTTCGTGGACTCGTCTCACTGAAGCTTCGGCGAAGCGGGCGCGCAGGAAACGGTCGATCTGTGCGTGTAGGATTTGGTCGTGCCGACGGTGCTGGAGCTGGGGCTGTGTTCATGATTGATATGTTAGTTATTATTTTTATGTACTAAAAACGGCCATACTGCGTCGGTCGAGCGATACCACGAAGCGACTGTCGCAAATCGGTCAGCAGGAATGATAATCTGTGGCAAAACAACTCCCTCGAGACCATTGGGAACGGCATAGGTGAAATTTGGTGCATAAATAAAAGCAGCTGGATAATCAGCAGCGACGAGATCCTCAATTTTTTGTAAATCAGAAATACGCGCCTTCTGATTTGTAGAACTACGCGCATCCTCGAGGAGTGCATCAACGGTCTTATTCGCGTAGAGAGCGATATTGAGACCTGGGTCGTTGCGTTCTTGTGAATCCCAGAACGCGTAGAGATCTTGGTCGCGACCGATGACCATCCCATATAGTAATGCCTCATATTTACGAGGACGGATGACATTTTGCGAGAGATCGCCAGGTTCATAAAGCTCGATGTTGACAGGAATACCGAGTTTTTCCCAATCTGCCTTCACCGCACTCGCGACATTCTTCAGCTCAGGAACGTTTGAGGTACGAATATTGATAGCATCAAGCGTTTGTTTCGCAGATGCGTTCTTCCACACTCGAGTAGAGCCATCATAGACCCAGCCAGCTGCCGTGAGCACCTGTGCCGCAACTTTTATAGAATTCTCTGATTGAGGTACTGGCACTTGTTTTACCGTCCCACCCGGTGGGACTGGTCCCATAATTGCAGTCGCATAACCACCAATAACCGTATCGATAATCGTCTGTCGGTTTATAGCGAGGGAGAGCGCCTTGCGTACTTCAATGCGGGCGTACACCTGCTTTTCACCTGGGTTCCAGAACACGCCAAAGACACGAGCATACGGTGCCGTTAATGTTCGATCTGTTGCTTCTCCAGAAGGCAGGTCATAGGCACTCTCGATGGCACCACTCGCGAGTGCATTCGCTAGATCTTCAGTGCGCGAATAAAAATTGAAGCGAATACTATCAAGATATGGTCGACCGGACACATAGTACGGATTCGCGACAAGCGACACATTCTGAATGAGCCCGGATGCATTGCGCGAAATACTTGCAATCTTGAATGGTCCAGCACCAACTGGTTTTGTCTGCAGATCTGAGAAAGGGAATTGTTCATCTGAGATCTTTTGCCAGAGGTGAGCCGGTAGGATGCCCAGGGTAGTGAGTCCGAGGAATGGAGCATAGGCCTTCGGGAGAGTGAAGCGCACTGTGCGCTGATCGACAGCAATAACATCTACACCAGACCAATTCGCATACTCAGGGCTTTTTAACGCTGAGTCCTGAGCTTTTTCTACCGTCAAAACGACATCATTTGCGGTAACGGGCGTGCCGTCTGAAAATTTTGCATCGGGACGCAAAGTGAAGGTATAGGTCTTGCCGTCAGTCGATATTGTGTAGCTCTCTGCGAGCACTGGCACGAAATCTCCAGAGCCCGAGAGACCCATGAGGCCAGCATAGGTGAGGGTAGAGAGATCGCGATCAGCATCACTTATGGCAAGGAGAGGATTTATGAATCTCGGACTCCCAACCTCTCCTTCAATCAAAGTTCCACCATAAGCCGGTATTTCTATAAGGAGTGATTGTTCAAGTGCGTAGAGGCCAGAAAGAGAAGCGATACCAACGAAAGTCGCGAGTACATAAAAGAGGAAGCGGTCTCCTGAAGAAAATGTGCGGACACGCTCATGCAAGCGTTCAAGAGCCGGCATGCTTCGCAGGCGTGTCAGCTGCTCACGCGTTTCTTCGCTCATGACCCCACAAGGAGAAAGTTTGCTATCGCTGCGAGCACGAGTAAGACTGCAATACCAACTGTCGCATTGAATAGAAATTTCTCGGCGCCTCTGCGCTTATAAAAGGTCGACGCGAAATTATCGCCGCCAAAAGCTCCACCCAAGGTTGCGCCGCGCTGCTGGAGCACGATGCCAACGATGAGGAGGGTTGCGAGGATGATTTCTGCGTACGGCAGTGCCGATACGAATGCCTCCATCTGTACCTGCAAGGATAGCATAAGTGGGGAAGTATGCGCAAGGTGTGTACAAAAAAGAGAGCCCCGCAACTAGGTTGCAGGGCATCTCACAAAGATCATTTGATCGGCACTGGCTTCCCAACTATTTCAGGATGCCCTGCCACGTTTTGCACCTCGACTATGTAATAGTCTTTGGTGGTCGCTTCCGTTGCCAATGCAAGACACTTTGCCTTGCCTTTAGCCTTTTGGGTGGTTGCCTGTTTTGATATCCTTGCCATCTCTGGCTCAGACATCATTTCCCATGAATGAAGGTTCCGACTGTTTTCCTTTTGCAAGGAAGGGACGAGAACTGCGAACATGGTGACCACTACCGCACCAATGACCAAGAATCTTGTCTTCGACATAACACACCTCCTCTTTTTGGTTGAGTTATATACCTATATATTGCCAAACAACATCCAACTACCAGTCTAGCATACTGCCTCATTTTTGTCAAGCGTTGCAGGAGAGGTTGCGAACGGGTGTGGATATCCTTATACTCCTTCAACACAGGGCGCTTTATTCATTTATATAGAACGATATGGCAAAGAAGCTTTCACTGAAGCCGCTTGGGGATCGTGTTGTGGTCATGCCGTCTGAGAAGGAGGGGGAGAAGAAGCTCGCGTCAGGCATCATCATCCCCGAGGCAGTTAATAAAGAGAAGCTCATGAAAGGAGAGGTCATAACCGTTGGCGCTGGTCGCCGTAACGATGCGGGTGCGCGTATCCCGATGGAGGTGAAGGTGGGTGATACAGTATTTTTCAAAAAGCCATGGGACGAGCCGATCAAGATGAATGACGTTGAATACTATGTCCTGTCCGAGTCCGACATTATCCTTATTGAAAACTAACATGGCAAAACAAATTCTTTTTTCTGAAGATGCACGCAAAGCTATTATGCGCGGCATCGCGCAGGCTGCGCACGCGGTTAAAGTGACTTTAGGTCCAAAAGGGCGCAATGTGGTGATCGAAAAGAGTTATGGCGGCCCACGTATCACGAACGATGGCGTCTCTATCGCAAAAGAAATTTCTTTTAAAGACAGGTTTGAGAATATGGGCGCCGAGATCGTGAAAGAAGTAGCGAATAAAACTAATGATACAGTCGGCGACGGGACAACTACCTCGGTTGTTCTTTTTGAAGCCCTTGTTGCTGAGGGACTCGCGCATGTGATGAAGGGTGCGAATGCCATGGGGATCCGGAGTGGCATGGAGAAGGCGAAGACTGCAGCGCTCGCTGAGATCAAGAAGATGGCGAAGCCGGTCTCTGGCAAGGCAGAAGTGAAGCAAGTTGCTTCTATCTCGGCAGAATCAGAAGTGCTCGGTTCTATCATCGCCGAGGCGGTTGAGAAGGTCGGCAGCTCGGGTGTGGTAACCGTCGAAGAGTCGCAGGGCATGGAGCTCTCGTATGAAATAGTTGAAGGTCTCCAGACGGATAAGGGCTATGTCTCGGCTTATATGATAACGAATCCAGAGCGCATGGAGGCAGAGATGAAGGATGCTCTAATACTCATCACTGATAAGAAGATCGGCAATGTGCAAGAGATTCTCCCTGTTCTCGAGAAGGTCGCGCAGTCGGGCAAGAAAGAGCTTGTGATTATCGCCGATGACATCGAGGGAGATGCGCTCGCAACCTTTGTGGTCAACAAGCTGCGCGGCACCTTCAGCGTGCTCGCGGTGAAGGCACCAGGATATGGCGACCGGAAGAAGGAGATGCTCGCAGATATCGCGACAGTAGTCGGTGGTCAGGTTATTTCAGATGAAGTTGGCATCAAGTTTGAAAATGTAACGCTCTCGATGCTCGGGAAGGCGGCACGGGTTGTTGCGACAAAGGATTCGACCACAATTGTCGGCGGGAAGGGGAAGAAGGCGGACATCGCCGCGCGCATAGCACAGCTGAAGAGCCAAGCAGAAAACACCGACTCAAAGTTTGACAAAGAAAAGTTGGAAGAGCGCATCGCAAAACTCTCTGGTGGAGTTGCTGTCATCTCAGTAGGCGCGGCGACCGAGACAGAGATGAAATATTTGAAAGATAAAATTGATGATGCAGTAAAAGCGACGAAAGCTTCTATCGAAGAGGGCATCGTTCCAGGCGGTGGCACTGCTTTTGCAAAGGTTGCGAAAAAACTCATGGGACGTAATGACAAAATGAGCGCGGACGAGAAGGCCGGCTTCGATATTGTCGTGCACGCACTCGAGACGCCACTTGCGCAGATAGCGATCAATGCGGGTAAAGATGATGCGGCAGTTATTGTCTCCAAGGTGCAATCGGGCAAGGCAAATGCCGGCTATGATGCACTCGCGGATGAAATTGTTGAGGACATGCTCGACTCAGGCATTGTTGATCCAGCAAAAATGCCGCGCATGGCGCTCGAGAACGCCATCTCTGCCGCGGCGATGCTTCTCACTACCGAAGCGGCAATTGCTGACATCCCAGAACCGAAGAAGGACGTGCCACAAGGCGGCATGGACGGAATGGGCTACTAGTTAGGAGGGTGTTTTGTTGAAGGTCACTATCTCCCAACCGTGTGTTGGGGAGAACATATTCCATGGGTGAAAGTCGCAAACCGAGACACCTGCGTTATCCGAATAATTAAAGAAGGCGAGTTTCGCAAAGTCAGCAGCGCGCAACTGTTCGCTGTGGAGCATATATGAGAGCAGTATTTTGAGGAAAACGTGATGGGTAACGACACAAGTATTGCGTGTCACCTGGCGTGAGAGAAGAGTCAGACATTTTTTCGCGCGCTTCTTAAGATCTGCAAAGTTCTCTTCATCAGAGAACCGGTAATCATCGGTATGATATGCAAGATCCATCTGATCAATAATGCGTATGACCTCTGGTTCGTCTCTATTCTTTCCAATTATCTCCCTTGGGTTCCTACGTTCACCGAAGAGTGCAGAGTATACAACTGGCACATCGAGGTGCTTATTAATAATCATTGCAGTCTCCTGCGCGCGAGGATAGTTACTCGCGATGATGCGTGTGATAGGGAAGTCGGCAAGATAAACGCCAACTCTCTCTGCTTGGTCCCGGCCGCTTTCAGAAAGGCCGCCTTCTTCACCTTGACGGATGTGTTTCGCATTCAAGATTGTCTCGCCGTGGCGGACAAAATAGAATCGCCGTGGGCGCATGAGGAACAGGGCACTGGCGGCGACAATCGAAAATAAGGTAATGAAGATAAGTGGCATGTAGTACTGGGTATAGTGACACCCAAATAACGTTTTGCCCAGTACCACTTCAAAAGTGATACTGGGTTTTGCACAGCCGGTCTCCAAAATAGCTTGAAAGGAGTCATACTGTAAGAAGCGGATTATCACCCCCGCTTTAACAATCTTTCACCACACATGAAAGCACTGCATAAAACAGCGTTTGTCCTTGTTGTTATCGGCGGCCTCAACTGGGGTCTTGTCGCGCTCAGTACCTACACAGGCAGCAACTTGAATGTCGTGAATCTCATTCTCGGCTCGATGCCGGCGGTTGAGAATCTCGTCTACCTACTTGTTGGCCTCTCAGCACTTGCGGTCATATTCACCAAGAGAAGTTGCTGCATGGGCAATTCTGCTCCGGGGATGCAATAATCCCTATTTTGTCAGCAACAAAAATGCCGATGCTTTCGCATCGGCATTTTTGTTGCTGCGGAGGGGGAGGGATCCGGTCACGCATAATTTCTTGCTAGAAATTTGCGCGACCCCGCCTCGCGCCGTCGCGCTCCGGCTTTCGAATCCCTCACGCAAAGCTCCGCTTTGCTTTCCCATCCGCAGTTTCTCACTGCGTTTCAAAATTGCGGAGGGGGAGGGATTCGAACCCTCGATACGATATTACTCGTATAGCGAGTTAGCAACCCGCCGCACTAGGCCTCTATGCGACCCCTCCGTTTCTTTCATATTGCTCTATTATTCGTTTTTTCTCAAGGCATCTTACAAAACAAGGTGACACTTTACTCCGTAAGGAGTCACCTTGTTTTAATGAGCAAGGGCGAGCGGGATGATGTTCTCGGCGCCAGCTTCTTTGAGAGCATCAATGGCGGCTTGGAGCGTGGCGCCGGTGGTGGTGACGTCGTCGATGAGCACGTAGGTGTTATTTGTGTCAGCTGGGCGAATTGCTTTGAACGCGCCGCGCATGTTCTTTTCACGTTTCTCTCGAGCGAGTGAGACTTGCGATGTTGTTTCGCGCGTTCGTTCAAGAAGTGTTGTATCGATTGTTATGTTGAGCTCTTTAATCGCGCGTCTGGAGATCTCTTCAGATTGATTAAACCCACGCTCTTTTCGCCGTTCTTTCCCCAATGGCACCGGTACGATAATTACGGACTTACGAAGTCCGTAATTTTCATCATCAAAGTCACGAAGGTATTCAGCGAGCGCAAGCGCGAGGAGGGTGAAGGCGCGCTCGCTCCCGCGATACTTGGCTTCGTGAATAGCAGACCGTACCAGCTGATTAGAGAAGGGAAGTAATACGACCGTGCCTGGTCTGGTTACTGGCGCGAGTCGCGGAGCGACGAATGTGAGAAACTCATCGGGGGAGATGTTACGCAATGCGTTTTCATCCACACGTGGAGGAAAGAGGAAGTCGAGCCAACGTAGCATGGTATTATTCTCGCATATGTCGTTCCTAAATAATCTCTTTAAGGCGAAGGAAAAGAGTGTACTCGGCGTTGACCTCGGATCCTCATCTTTGAAAGTCGTGCAGCTACGCAAAGAGCACGACAAGGCGATACTCGAGACTTATGGCGAACTTGCCCTCGGGCCCTATAGCGGAGGGGAAGTGGGGCAAGCGACAAATCTTTCATCCGAGCAGATTACCGAGACATTGAAGGATCTCTTGCGTGAAGCGAAGGTGACGACCAAGAGCTGCGGTGTTTCGATACCTTTCGTACGTTCATTGCTCACCCTGGTTGAGCTCCCATATCGTGCAGATCCGGCAGAACAAAAAACCATCATCGAGCTCGAGGCACGCAAATACATCCCAGTGCCTGTGAGTGAGGTTCAACTCGATTGGTTCATCGTGCCGAAGGCGAATCCATCGCAGCCGAGCGGTGGAAATGTCGGAGATAAGACCACTCCGAACGACAAGATTGAAGTACTTCTCGTCGCGGTTCATAGCAATGAACTATTAGCGTTGCAGAGTGTCATCGCTGGTGCAGGTCTAGAAGCGAGTTTCTATGAGATTGAGATTTTCAGCACCATCCGCGCCGTTGTCAGTGAGAAAGTAAAGCCCGTCATGGTGCTCGACGTTGGTGCTGCCTCGACTAAGACGTATGTTGTCGAGCGTGGTGTTGTCGCCTTCTCTCATGCCATAAATGCTGGGAGTCAGGACATCACTCGCGCTATCTCGATTTCTAATAACGTCTCTATCGCACAAGCCGAAACTTTGAAAAAGGAAGAGGGTCTTAAGAGTGGCGGGACACTTGGCTCTCCTGAGCTCGTTTTCTCACGTATCTTTTCTGAAGCACGCCGTGTCTTGATGCAATATGAAATGTCACATAAAAAATCAATCACATCCATTGTACTTACTGGTGGCGGTGGTGTGACCAAAGAGCTTGGTGCATATGCAAAAAATGTTTTTTCAATTGACGTGCAGGTCGCAGATCCTTTTGCAAAAACCGAAGCACCGGCCTTCATCCGTCCGGTGCTTGCAGAGATTGGTCCTGAGTTTGCCGTTGCCGTCGGCATTGCGCTGCGCAAGCTTGACGAGATTTGAGCAAACGTTTTGCACAGAGGTTGTGCACACTACTTGCGTAGGTGTCGTATACTGAAAGAGAAATGGCCCTTCCCTCGAACATACCAACGTCCTTTGTTCCTCACTCGACCACAGCAACGCATGGTCTCCGCGTTGACTTGACTAGCATTTTTAATTTTTTCGCGTACATCACCTTGGGTGTTGTTTTCTTGCTCGCGATCGGCATCTTTGCATATGGTCGTATACTTGCTTCAAATCAGTCTGCAAAGGATGCAGAACTCGCTCAAGCAGAGAAGACGATTGATTCTGAGGCGGCTGAGAATTTTGTACGTCTTCGCAACCGTCTTACTTCAGGTCAAGAACTCCTCACGAACCATACGGCATTCTCTGGGTTCTTCACGCTCCTCGAAACGCTCATACCCTCTAACACTCGTTTCTTGTCGCTCCATCTCTCAGTCGATAGCACAGGCACTGTGAAGCTCGAAGGCTCTGGCACCGCGAAGAACTTCAATGCACTAGCTGCTGCCTCAACCGCATTTGCCAAAGATGGACGCATCAAAGACGCTATCTTCTCAGATATTGTCGTGAATCCAAAGAACAATTCGGTATCCTTCGCTCTCTCAGCCTATCTTGACCGTGAGCTTATCGCCTTCTCTCCTAAGTCACGCGTGGCAGCCCCGCGCATAACTACACCGGTGGCAACTTCTACTGCCACTTCGACACCATGAGTAACAAAATTCTTCCCACCATAGCCTTCCTTGCCGCCATAGGCATATTCTTTGGTTATATCAATCCGGCATGGACTGGTTCAATAGCAACAACAAAAGCAAACATCATTGCCGATGATCAGGCACTCGTTGCCGCGGGTCAATATAGGGCGCAACAAGACCAACTCTCTTCTGCGCGCAACGCGATCAACACAAATGATATCAAACGGCTTAGTGTATTCTTGCCTGATTCCGTTGATAACGTTGGTCTTATTCTCAACCTGAACGCGCTTGCCGCACGCACAGGGATCTCGCTCTCTAACGTTGATGTTACAGCGAATTCAGAAAGTCTTGAGGATTCTACAGGAATCCTACCAGCATCGGTGACGAACCCGATAGGTTCGGCTGACATGTCTCTCTCGGCTGTTGGAACCTACACAGCACTGCAGAGTTTTCTTAAAGAAGTTGAGTCGAGTGAGCGCTTACTTGATGTACAAGATATCGTTGTAAAGGGCTCCAGCACAGGTGTGTATACCTACAACGTAAATCTTCGTCTTTACTGGCTGCGTTAAAAAGCCTCTGTACCACTATGAAACCTAAAACCAGTGTCACCCCATTCTTAATAGCCATACTGATCGCTGCAGCATTTAGTTACTGGTATTTCTTCACCGGGACAGAGCAGCCATCTTTGATTGTGAGCGGGTCATCAAATCAGGCACAAACTAAATTTCAGACTCTAGTTGGAGAATTGAAGTCAATATCATTTGATACCGGCATCTTTTCAGACTCTCGTTTCAATGCACTGATCGATTTCACTATCTCGATTGCCCCTGAAGCATCAGGTCGCCTTGATCCATTCGCTCCTATTTCTGGAATAAGCGAAATTTAAGTAATGAATCTTTTAGGATTATTTGTTGATAAAGGAATCCTTTCTGCAAGCGACCGAGCAATCGTAGAATCGGATCTCGCGAAAGGGCGTCCACTTGCTGAAGTGCTCTCTGAACACGGAGTAAAACTTGAGAGCGCACTTGCCGAAGCGGGGAAGGAATATGGACTCCCAACGCGACTTCTTGGTGATCCGCCAGCTGACGATTCTGTTTTCAGCTATGTGCCCATCGATTCAGCTCGACATTATGGGTTTGTACCGCTCGCGAAGGTGGATGGCGCGCTCGAGGTTGGTATTACCGATCCCGACAACATTGAAGCCCTCGACGCACTGCAGTTCATCTCTGGGAAAATAGGCATTCCCTATAAAATTTCTCTCATCACAAAAGAAGATTTCGATCGAGTACTCAATGCGTATGAAAATCTCTCTGGCGAAATCGGCAAAGCGCTCTTTGAATACGAAACGACCTCGAAGCCGCCTGGAGATGCCTCTGCACAGAAGGGTGGCGAGCCAACTCCACAACAAGAAGCCGCCTGGAGCGAAGAATCACTCGTTCTAACTGGTCCCCATGAGACCTTGAAGGAAGATGCTCCGGTGACAAAGATCGTTTCAACGATGTTGCGGTATGCCATTGAAGGGCACTCGTCAGATATTCACGTTGAGCCATCGCCAACCAAAACGCGCATTCGTTTCCGTATGGACGGCGACCTCCACACTTCTTTGGAACTACCGGTAAAAGTGCACGAAGCGGTTGTTGCCCGCATCAAGATTCTCGCGAAACTGCGTCTCGATGAAAAGCGGAAACCACAGGACGGACGTTTTTCGGCGACTGTAGAGAATCGCCGCATCGACTTCCGTGTGTCAACGTTCCCGACTGAATATGGTGAGAAGGTGGTGATGCGTATTCTTGATCAATCAGCCAAGACCGCAACACTTGAGTCGGTCGGATTCACCAGTACTCATCTCATTGCCGTGCGAGATATGGTGAAGGCCCCCTATGGCATCATTCTCATAGCCGGCCCTACTGGTTCTGGTAAGTCGACGACACTTTTCGCTATGCTTTCTGAGCTTGATCGCGAGAAGGCAAACGTCGTGTCGCTCGAAGATCCTGTCGAATATGAGATCCCGAATGTATCGCAGAGTCAGGTGCGACCAGAGATTGGTTACACTTTTGCGAGCGGACTTCGCTCTGTATTGCGCCAAGATCCTGACATCATCATGGTTGGAGAAATTCGTGATAAGGAGACGGCGGTACTCGCTGTTCAGGCGGCATTGACCGGTCACCTCGTATTCTCAACTATTCACACCAATACTGCTTCTGGTGCGATTCCTCGTCTAGTCGACATGGGTGTCGACCCGTTCCTTATTGCCCCAACACTCGTTGCGGTCATCGGACAACGTCTCGTCCGAAAGTTTTCTGAAGGTGGAGGGAAACCTTTCCCAGTTACGGATAGTCTCAAGATACTCCTTGAGCGTGAATTTGCGGACTTGCCAAAAGAGTACAGAGGGAACCTACCTCCATTTAAGGACTTCTATCATGCCGCTGCAACAGCTGAGAGCCCGAATGGCACGCGCGGTCGTACCGCTGTCTTTGAAATACTTCGTATGAATAAGGATATTGAACAAGTAGTATTGAAGAATCCGGTTGAGGAGAATGTCTATGCCGCCGCGCGCGCTGGGGGCATGTTCACCATGCGCGAAGATGCCATTATAAAGGCCCTTGCGGGTGAGATACCTTTTGAAGAGGTAAATACGCTCGGCGGGGAACTTTTCCCCGAGGAGGAAATAAGTTGACGCTGAAGCGTGTATACTATCTACCAATGGCCTATCACATTTATCTAGTCGATGACGACAAGTTCCTTCTTGATTTGTATGCAGTTAAGTTTAAAAACGCCGGTCATGAGGTGAGTGTGTTCGGTGGTGGAGAGGACCTCCTGTCTGCACTTAGGAATAAAGATACCAGTGCGCCAGATGCCATCCTACTCGACATCATTATGCCTGGCGTGAGTGGTTTTGAAGCGCTTGAGACGATACGCAAGGAAAAATTGGCAAAAGACTCAAAGATCATCATTCTATCGAATCAGGGTCAGAGCTCCGATATTGAGAAGGCGAAGCAGCTCGCGGTCGCCGGCTATATCATAAAAGCGTCTGCGGTTCCTTCTGAGGTCCTTGCAGAGACTCTGCGCATAATAGAAGGGAAACCATGACTGCTAATGCCCGTCTCGGAGAGCTTCTTGACCGCGTCGTCGCAGAAGGCGGCTCGGATCTCCATGTGTATGCCGGAGGACCGCCGATGATTCGTGTTGCTGGCACACTCGTTCCACTCACGAAGTATCCAGCTATCACTGGCGAAGAAGCTGAAACAATGCTCAAGAGTATTGTGCCAGAACACCGTTGGAATATATTCAAAGAAAGCCAATCCATTGACCTCTCGTATGAACACAAGAAGGACGCGCGTTTCCGCGTCAATGGATACTGTGCACAAGGAGTAACCGCTATCGCCCTCCGGCTTATACCGCATATCGCTCAAACATTTGCAGAATTAAACTTGCCATCGATACTCGAAGTTTTCACACAGCGCAAACAGGGATTTTTCATCGTAGTCGGGCCAGTGGGGCACGGCAAGTCAACTACGCTTGCCGCTATGCTTAATCGTATCAATGATTCACGAGCCGAGCATATTCTCACTATCGAAGACCCTATTGAGTATGTGTTCACACCGAACAAGTCGCTTATCCATCAACGCGAAGTTCATATTGATACGCCTGATTTTCATGCCGCATTACAAAACTCCTTTCGCGAGGATATGGACGTTATTATGGTTGGTGAAATGCGCGACCACGAGACAATTTCAGCTGCGGTCACTGCCGCTGAGACTGGCCACTTGGTCTTTTCAACTCTTCACACAAACAACGCCGCGCAGACCATCGACCGTATCATCGACATGTTCCCTCCAGAACAACAAGCCCAAGTGCGCGTGCAATTGGCTGGGTCTCTCGCGGGTATCTTTTCCCAGCGGCTCATTCCGCGTGTCTCCGGAGGTCTTATTCCGGCCTACGAACTCCTGATTAACAACAACGCTATAAGCACACTAATTCGTGACGGGTTGACGCACGAGATTAGTGCAGTGGTCCAGACCTCTTCTCAGGAGGGTATGATTGACCTAGATCGTTCACTCGCCGAGCTTGTGCACCGAGGCGAGGTCACCATTGAACACGCCTATGAACACACGATGGATCCAAAAACGTTTGAACACTATTTATGATATTTAAATATGTTATTCACCTACCACGCGATTGATCAAGATGGGCACGAGCGCGACGGGACTATTGAGGCTTCTTCTCAAGAGGTTGCCGTCTCTGCGCTTCAGCGACGCAATCTCATTATTTCGATCATTGGACCGGCCGAGAAGCGTTCATTGTTTGATCTTGATATTTCTCTCTTCGATAGGATCTCAAACAAAGACATTGTCATCCTTTCGCGTCAGATAGCGACCCTCTTTGAAGCGCAAGTACCCTCACTCCGCATATTCCGTTTGCTAGCCGCTGAAGTTGGCAGCAAGCGCCTCGCAACCGTTCTCTCTGCTGTCGCGGATGATATCCAAGGCGGGAGTCCTATCAGCAAGGCTCTTGCACAGCATCCCGCGGTCTTCTCATCTTTTTATGTGAATATGGTTCGTGCGGGCGAAGAGTCCGGTAAATTGTCAGAGACCTTCTTATATCTCGCCGATTACCTCGATCGCACCTATGACATCGTGAGCAAAGCCGAGAATGCACTTATCTATCCTATTTTTGTCATCGTGGTCTTCTTCGCCGTGATGGCGCTTATGCTCACGCTCGTTATCCCGAAGATTAGTGCTGTCTTGATTGATTCAGGCCAGCCCATACCGCTCTACACAGCCATTGTTATTGGTTTTTCGAACTTCCTTGTGCAATATGGTGCCTTCTTACTTATCGCGCTTGTCGCGCTCGGCTTCTATGGGTGGCAGCTCAAGAAGACTGAGCACGGCAAGATGGTGCTTGATGGTTTGAAGCTTTCGGTACCGTATGTAGGCGACTTATATAAGAAACTCTATCTTTCACGCATCGCGGACAACTTCTCCACCATGCTCCTTTCTGGCGTCTCGGTTGTTGAGGCTATTGAGATTACTGGTTCGGTCGTGGGGAACTCTATCTACGCGGCGACGATGACTGATGTCGGAACAGACGTAAAGGGTGGTTCATCAATATCAGATGCTCTTGGCAAACATCCTGAAATACCGGGCATTATGATTGCGATGACGAAAGTTGGTGAGGAGACCGGTGAGCTCGGGAAGATTCTCCTAACACTCGCCAAGTTTTATAACCGTGAGGTTACCAATGCCGTTGACACGCTGGTTGGCCTTATCGAGCCAATTATGGTCGTGCTTCTCGGCCTTGGTGTTGGGACACTTATTGCCGCCGTACTTCTCCCAATCTATAACCTTACCGGTGCAATGTAGAGACACCGAAGCGTCTGGGTTGTCCACACCTGTGTTTATTTGATGACTTGCATAGCGTATAATCCAGTTATTAGCCAAATATAATATATTATGTACAAAAATCGTTCCCGAGGTTTCACCCTCATCGAATTACTCGTCGTGATCGCAATCATCGGTATCTTGTCAGCAGTCGTGCTTGCATCGCTTAACACCGCTCGCAGTAAAGGAAATGATGCTGCAGTACAATCAGACTTGAGCACCATTCAGACACAGGCAGAAATTTACTACGGAGATAACGGAAATAAGTATGGCGCCAATGTGGCTTTGGCATCCGGTGGAGTCTCTGGTTGTAATGGCGCAGGAGTTGCTACTACTCTATTCGTAGACCCAGGATCAATTGTAAATGCTCTCGTTGGCGCAGAAAATGCTAACGGTTCTGCTCTAGTTGTTTGCAATGTTGCTGCAGCAGGAGTCGCCTACGCTGTCGCCTCTCAGCTTCCTTCAACGTTGACTGGTACCGCATCATATTGGTGTGTTGACTCAACAGGCTTTGCAGGTTCGCGGTCAACAGCTCTCGGCACAGCTACCGCCTGCCCAGCATCGTAGGGAGTCTCATTCTTTATTAATTAGGAATTATGAAGAATAACCGCGGCTTCACACTCATCGAGCTCCTCGTCGTGATTGCCATCATCGGCATCCTCTCGGCGGTTGTGCTCGCGTCTCTTAACACAGCTCGCGGCAAGGGTTCTAATGCGGCCATCATGTCGGATCTCAATACCGTCCAGACTCAAGCAGAGATATACTACGGCACCCAGAGTCCAAATGTCTATGGTACGGTAGGCTTTGTCAACACACTCGCTGGATGCACCGCTTCTGCTATGTTCGCTGATCCAAACGTTAAAGCCGCGTTGACAGCCGCTTATTCGGCGAGCGGTTCAACGGCAGGTAATCTTGCATGTGTTGCTGCCGGTCAGACTTATGCCATCGCCGTAAAGCTCACCGGAACACCTGCGTCATGGTGGTGTGTTGATTCGAGTGGAGTAGCTAAATCAGTATTGACAGGTACAACCGCATTTCCTACCGCTCCATTCACTTGTCCATAATCACTATTTATTAACCTAAATGCATGAAGAATAACCGCGGTTTTACTCTCATCGAATTGCTCGTCGTGATCGCAATCATCGGCATCCTCTCGGCTGTGGTGCTCGCGTCGCTTAACTCAGCACGTGGCAAGGGTAATGATGCAGCCATAAAATCAAACCTGAGCACCGTCGCGACCCAAGCGCCGCTCTTCCTCTCCGACAACAGTGAATCGTATGGCGTGGCGCTCGACGATGGAGCAGGAGCTTCGACCGATTGTCCGGTAGCTGGCGACACTTCTGACACTAGCATCTTCTACAACACGACTATAGAAAATGCTATTGCTGCTGCCCTTGTTGCCTCTGGTGGTGGCACAGCAAAGTGCATTTCGTCAGAAACAGCTTATGCGGTAGCGGTATCGCGGCCTGCAGACGTGGCAGTATCAACAGATTCAGCGTATTGGTGCATTGACAGTACAGGTGCACACTGTGGCGTTGATGCAAACGATCTTGCGGGTGTCGTATGCGGAGCATGTGCCTCAACTGAATAGTTCCTAGGACATAATATATTATATTAGCAGAAACCCGTCCGCCGATAGGCGAGCGGGTTTCTGCTATGATGCTTCTATGCTTCCCATTTCCATTGCATTTTTTGCACTTGGCACGATCATCGCGAGCTTTATCGGTGTGCTCGTTGCGCGTCTCTATACGGGCCAGGGATTTGTTATCGGACGTTCTCGTTGTGATGCGTGTGATGCGCCACTCTCATCTCTTGCTCTTATGCCCATCATTTCTTTCGTGAGCTGGGGAGGGAGGGCGCGCTGCTGTGGCGCGCGGATCTCATGGTATGCGCCGCTTACTGAACTTCTGCTTGGTGGCCTCTTTCTCCTCTCATATTTAAAGCTCGGTCTCACCAGTGCGTTGTTTGGTATGCTTCTTTCTCTCTCACTACTCCTCGCACTCGTCCTCTATGACATTGCACATCAGATATTGCCTTCGGTACTTCTTATTCTCTTTGTTGTCACGAGTGTGATAACTCGTTTTCTTATCGCACCATCTTACACCTCTTTTTTCAATTCTTTCTTCATAGCATTTCTTATTGCACTTTCGCTCGCACTCATTCATGTTTTTTCCCGCGGTCGTGCAATGGGTCTCGCCGACGCACCTCTCTCCTTCGGTCTAGCGTTGCTCACCGGATCTGCCGCTTTCTCCGGGTTCATCTTTTCATTCTGGATCGGTGCAGTTATCGGCATCATCATATTGGCGGGGAGGCCTAGTGGCTCTAGAATGGGAGTTGAGGTGCCGTTCGCGCCGTATCTGGCCGCCGGCTTCCTTCTCGCATACTTTACCCAATGGAATCCTTTCATCTTCATCGCGACGTTATCCAGCCACTGAGATCTGGTGCCGGGTTCATGCTTATAGAACTCGTCGTCGTAATGGCGATTATAACGTTCGTTATGGTAGTCGTCATGACCGGTCAGAGCTCTTTTAATAAGACGATTATTCTCGAGAATACCGCATACGATATTGCGCTTACTCTGCGTAATGCACAAACCTATGGTCTCGGCAGTCGTGTGCGCACAAACGAGGGCGTCATCATATCCACGAATACTGGATACGGTGTACATTTCGAATCCGCGACACCTAGCTCACTCACCCTTTTTGCGGATATTTATCCATCTCCAACTACAGATGAAAACAATTGTCATGTATCAAGGAGTTTCATAACTTCACCTGACGCCCAGCCTGGCGACTGCGCCTACCAAGCAGCTCAAGATCAAAAAGTGGTTGAGTATACGCTCGGGAATGGCATTACAGTGAGCGACTTCTGTGTTTTTAACGTTAGTTGGTCATGTTCCAGTGTGGGATTGTCCTCGCTCGACATCGTGTTCTCACGCCCAAACCCTGATGTGTTCACCAGTACAAACGGTTCGTACTCGAAGCTGATAACGAAAGTATGTTTGACGATTGCTTCACCACAAGGCGGCACCTATTTTGTCTCAGTTGACCAATCAGGGAGAATAACCGCAAGTGCCACATCATGCCTATGAAAATAAAAAGAGGATACACGCTCGTTGAACTTATTATCGCAGTCGGACTCTTCGCTCTTGTGATGACCCTTGCTTCAGGTGCATATATCGTAATGATAGATCTCACACGAAAGGCCCAAGGCACTGCAACCGGAATTGGTAGCCTCTCATTCGCACTTGAGACGATGACGCGCACGATCCGTACTGGCACAGAATATCACTGTCCTGCAATAACTGGGGACGATTGTTCTGGGGGAGACAGCTTCTCAACAAGAAACTCAAAAGGGAATGTAGTATCCTATGAGCTCTCTGGAGGTTCCATTACACAAACACAAGGTAGCGTCTCTGCTAATCTCACCGATCCCTCGGTTACTGTTTCTTCTCTGACTTTTTATGTCTCTGGTACGTCGACTGGTGACAGTTCTCAACCATATGTGGTCATCACCGTTTCCGGCACAGTTTCTTCTGGTCACGGGGATCCACAATCTTTTACGGTTGAAACTGGAGCCGCCATGCGCGGTATTGACCTATGAGCAACTCAGTAAGCAGTAAGCAGCAAGCACTAAGCAGGAATTCGAATCCTGCCTCCTGCCTCCTGCCTCCTGCTCACTACGGCGGCTTCACCCTTGTTGAAACTATGGTCGCTATAGCCATTCTCACCCTCGCGATCTCCGGATCCTTTTTTGCCGCGAATAGTTCAATGGTCGCCGCAGGAGTCGCCCGCGATCAACTAATTGCCTCTTACCTCGCACAAGAAGGTATAGAATATGCGCGTTTATTACGCGACAATGCGTATCTTGCTGCGTATAACGGCGGAGACGCTTCTGGCGCATGGGACGACTTTTTAGCATCAGTGGCCTTATGCCAAGCACCGAAAATATGTACACTTGACCCACTGGCTGGCGAGCTCACCGGCTGTACTGGTGATGTGTGTACTGAGCCACTATATCTTTCAGATATGGATATTTATACGCAACAACAGATCGATACAATAACGCCTTTTATTCGCACGATTCAAGTAACAGGCATGTCTACAACCGATGAGAAGATTGTTTCAGAAGTATCGTGGAGTTATCACAGTAGACCACATTCAGTGACTATTACCGACAATCTCAAGCCATTGCAATGAAAAACAAACATAACAGAGGGTTTGCACTTCTGATTTCCGTCATTTTTATGTCAGTTATGCTGGCACTCGGTCTCTCGATTAGCTCGCTTGGGTATAAACAGCAACTGCTCGCCTCTGCGGCTATCGAATCGCAACAGGCATTTTATGCTGCCGATGCCGGTATTGAGTGTGCACTCTATGAAGACTATGTGAGTGATCGTTTTAAATCTGGTGGAGGGATGGAATTATTCTGTGGTGGTAGTCAGTTTGGAATCGCCAGTAGCACTGATGCGTCAAACGTCATTTATAAATCACGGTTGTCACTTGGTGACGGTGCTCGTTGCGCAGACATAACAATCTATAAAAATGTTTCAGGGACGACCTACATGTTCTCACAAGGATATGATGTTCCGTGTGGCACGGTGGAGACTCCTGGTGGAGCGCGCTTCGTATCACGCGGTATCAGCTCCGTGTACTGAAATAACAAACTGGTATAGTGGTGTCTATGGTCACCCAAAAGGTTGAAATGCGTGTCAAAAAGCTTCGTGAGCTGCTCGCGCACCATGCACGACAGTACTACACGCTTGATGCACCAGAGATCTCTGACAATGCGTATGACGCTCTTTCGCGGGAGCTCAGTGAGCTAGAAGAAAAGTATCCAGAACTAATACATCCTGATTCAGTGACACAACGCATTGTTGGCGAGGCCATGCCATTTTTGAAAAAAGTACGACATACCATTCCGCAATGGTCATTTAATGATGCCTTTTCTGAAGAAGAGATACGTGCTTTTGATGAGCGTGTGCATAAATTGAGTGGAAAAAAATCTACGTACGATTTGGAATTAAAAATAGACGGACTGAAGGTGGTGTTCACATATGAGAATGGAATTCTCGCGCGAGCCGCGACGCGCGGCGATGGCGTGACGGGTGAAGACGTCACCCACAACGTGCGTACGATACGCAGCGTCCCAGAGCATCTGACGCGACCCATTGATCTTGTCGCCGAGGGCGAGGTGTATCTCACGCGTTCGGGCTTTATGAAATTGAACAAAGAGCGCGAGAAACGGGGTGAACCACTCTTCGCGAATCCGCGAAATGCTGCGGCTGGTTCTATCCGCCAGCTCGATCCCGCGATCGCGTCAGAGCGGCCGCTGGGCGCTTTTCTCTATGATCTCGCGCAGACGTCTGAGGCCTTTCCCACAACACAGAGCGACGAGCTCGCATATCTCGCAGAGCTTGGTCTGCCGGTCAACCCAGAGCATCGGCACGCTGACTCTCTTGAAGAAGTTTTCCCATATTGGGAGAAGTGGCGAGGTGCCGCGCGAGAAAAGCTCGATTATCAGCTCGATGGCATTGTTCTCAAGGTCGAGAGTCATGCTGAACAAGAATTGCTCGGCTACACCGGCAAGGCACCGCGCTTCGCGATCGCCTACAAGTTCCCGCCTGAACAAGTTGAGACTATTGTCGAGGACATTTCGCTTCAGGTCGGCCGCACAGGCAAATTGACACCAGTTGCACATCTCAAACCAGTGTTAGTGGCAGGTTCGACCGTCGCGCGTGCGACGTTGCATAACGAAGATTTTATAAAAGAAAAAGATATTCATATCGGTGACACGGTTATTCTGCAAAAGGCCGGTGATATTATCCCTGAGGTTGTTTCAGTTATTAAAGAGTTGCGGCTTAAAGAGACGAAGCCGTGGAAATTTCCAACTCATTCACCACTGTGCGGTGGCGATGGTGCGATCGAACGCGTTCCCGGCGAGGCGGCACATCGATGCAAGGTTACCGGTTCCTTTGAGCAGCAAACACGTCGGCTTGGCCACTTCGCAGGGAAGAGAGCTCTCGACATCGAGGGTATGGGGCGTGAGACGATAAAAACTCTCCTGGAACAGAATCTGATTTCTGATTTCGATGATATGTTTGATCTTACAAAAGATGAGTTGCTGACGCTTGAGGGATTTGAAGATACAAAGGCAGAGAATCTCATCAAGGCGATCGCTGCGGCACGACGCGTCTCACTCGACCGACTATTGATTGGTCTCGGGATTCTGCATGTAGGTGATGAGACGGCGTTTCTTCTCGCTACACATTTTGGCACACTCGTTGCGCTAAGTCGGGCGAGTGAAGAATCTCTTTCAAAGATAGAGGGTATTGGCCCTGTTATCGGCAACTCGGTGCATACCTGGTTTGCCCAAAAAGAGAACCAGACACTTCTCGCGCGACTTACCAAGCATCTCAAAGTAGCAAGGGTGCCCCTTGTAAAACAAGGGGCACCCTTGCAGGGGCAAGTAGTGGTGGTTACCGGCACCTTGCCGACACTCTCGCGAGAAGAGGCCGAGGCGCGCGTGCGCCAAGCGGGAGGGAAGGTCTCTGCATCGGTTTCGGCAAAGACTTCATTTGTCGTTGCTGGCGAGAATCCGGGCAGTAAACTATCCACAGCAGATCGGCTCGGCATTCCTTTCATCGACGAAGCCGAGTTCCTCAAGAGACTAGGGGCATGATAAAGTGCATAGAATGGCGACGACAGAAGACGTTAAAAAGCTCGCAGCGCTCGCGCGGATACGAGTGGAGGATACAGAACTCGAGAAATTCACGAACGAATTTGACGCGATACTCTCGTATATCGGACAACTCGAGACGCTAGACCTGCATCCTGCATCCTGCATCCTGCCTCCTGTATTACGCAATGTGATGCGTGTGGATGGCGAGCCACACCAAGCACATGCCTACACTGAGAAGCTTGCTGAGCAGTTTCCCTCGCGCGAAGGCGACGCACTCTCGGTCAAACAGATCATCCAGCATGACTAAATTAAATGAAATGACGATCGTAGAAGCTGCCCGCGCGCTCCGCGCGCGGGAATGCTCAGTACGTGAGCTCTGGGATGCGTGCGCGGCTGCCGCGCACGAGAAGAATCCAGAACTGCACGCATATCTTGAAATTTTTGAAGCAGATGATGCGGCTATTGAATCAGCGCAAAAACGCATTGATACTGAAGGCGAATCAGCCCAACTTCTTTGCGGCATTCCGCTCGCAATTAAAGACAACATTCTGATAGAAGGGAAGATTGCGAGCGCCGCGTCTAAGATGCTTGAGAATTATCGCGCGACCTATGACGCAACGGTTATTAAAAAATTAAAAGAAGCCGGCGCATTATTTCTCGGTCGTACCAACATGGACGAGTTTGCGATGGGTTCATCAACCGAACATTCGGCCTTCGGCCCAACGAAAAATCCACATGATATTTCGCGTGTGCCAGGCGGCTCTTCGGGAGGCTCTGCCGCTGCAGTGGCCGCACATCTTTGTATTGCAGCTCTGGGCAGTGATACGGGTGGTTCAGTACGTCAGCCGGCAGCTCATTGCGGTATTGTTGGTCTTAAACCAACGTATGGTGCAGTCTCGCGCTATGGACTTATTGCGATGGGCTCCTCGCTTGATCAAATCGGTCCTTTGGCTAAATCGATTACTGATGCGCGCATTATCCATGATGCAATTAGCGGTAAAGATGCACTCGACTCCACAACCATTCCAAATGGATTGTATGGTGTGCATAAAATCTCCAAACACCTTCGTATAGGAGTTCCTTATCATCTACTTGGCGAGGGCGTTGATAAAGATGTGCTCGCCGCATTCGATACGGTGCTCGATAAACTTACACAAGCAGGGCATGAGATTATAGAGATCAAACTGCCCATGAGCACCACTGCGCTCGCGGCATACTACGTCATCATGCCTGCAGAAGTCTCAACAAATCTCGCACGACTCGATGGCATGCGCTACGGGCATGCGGCGCGTGGGGAGACTCTCCTTGATGATTATATTAATTCGCGCACCGAGGGCTTTGGTGAAGAAACGCGTCGACGTATCTTGCTAGGCACGTTCGTGCTCTCTTCTGGTTATATTGATGCGTATTACTATAAAGCGGACACGGCACGCGCTGTGTTGCGTCGCGAATACGAAAAAGCGTTTGAATCATGCGATGTCATCGCTTTCCCAACAACGCCATCTCCAGCATTCAAGTTTGGCGATAAGAATGATCCGCTCTCAATGTATCTTGAAGATATCTTCACCGTGACTGCAAATCTTACTGGCATGCCGGCGATCTCTGTCCCGATGGGCACGGTAGAAAGGGAAGGGAAGCAGCTCCCGGTTGGCATTCACATCACCGCCCCGCACCAGGCGGAAAACTCGCTTTTCACTGCCGGATCCGCGCTACAATAAACGCACATGCCGGCGAATCAGCTCAATGTCGAATTCTGGTACCGTCTCCTTTACGATTGTCTACGTGGCACGTGTTATGGGTCGCCAGGACTAACTGGACTCTCAGCGTGGCTCGCACATCTTTGGATCTGGATCGTCATCATCGGTTACGCGCTCGCAGTTATTGGGCTCTTTATTATTGTGTATTGCACCATACGGATCTTCGAATTGCGTGCGCGTGAAGAAAAGTATTACAGCACGGTCATTCTCGCGCCTGATGCTATTGGTGGAACAAATCTGCGCTGGCAACATATCGAGTCGCTTATTAACGGTGCGACTACAAGCGAGTGGCGAGACGCAATCATTGAGGCAGATATCATGCTCGACGACCTGCTTACAAAAAATGGATATGTAGGTGACGGTGTTGGCGAGAAATTGAAGAGTGTTGAGCCAACAGAGTTTAAAACACTTCAAGAAGCGTGGGAGGCGCACAAGGTGCGCAATCAGATTGCACACCAAGGATCCGCCTTTGATCTCTCTGAAACTCTTGCGCGCCGCACCATTGCGCACTACGAGAATGTTTTCCGTGAATTGAAGGCCATCTAGCCAATTCCATTACAGAAGAGTAAACTATAGGAGCGGGGTAGAGGAGAGGTACCTCGGGAGGCTTGAGTATTCGGGCGTGTGCGCGAGCAATTGCGCATAAGATCATCTGCCAAATTCGGCGAACCCCTCTTGCGAATAGCAAAAGGCAACACCGAGCCAAGTTCCGCTTTCGGCGGAAAAGGTGTAGAGACTAGACGGTAGACATCCACCAGTTGGCGGATGAAGGCATAGTCCAGACCACAAACCAAAGGGCAATGAAAATTGTAGTGGTAAGCATAACCTCCAGACGTCGGTTCAATTCCGACCCCCGCAACCACGTAATACAGAAAACCGCCAGAAGGCGGTTTTCTGTTGTTCACAAGTAGACGGCTTGACGGATGATACCCCTGGGGGGTATCATGGGCGGATGAAACAAAATAAAGCAAAATTGATTCGGCGATTGAAGATCGTAGAGGGGCAGGTACGTGGATTGCAGGAGATGCTCGAGAAGGATTCTTATTGTATTGATGTCATCACGCAGACCTCTGCGGTGAAGCAGGCACTCTGTGGTATTGAAGATGCTCTCATGGAGCAGCATCTTGGAACCTGCGTGGTGCACCAGATTAAGAAGGGGAAGGAGCGCACCGCGATAGGTGAGATACTCAAGGTATATCGCCTGAAGCGTAAATAATTTTTTATGAATACCACACAAACCTATCGGATTCGCGGCATGCATTGTGCCTCCTGTGCACACATCATTGAAAAGTCTTTAAAGAAAGTTGTTGGAGTTGAGGAGGTGCAAGTGAATTATGGAAATGAATCGGCAAAAGTAGTTTTTGATGAAACAAAAACGAACTCACAACAACTTTCTAAAAATATAGAACCACTCGGCTATTCATTTGTTACGAATCAATCTAAGGGCGAGAAACTTGCCGAGCTCGCTGTAATGAAGACGAAGATCTTCACCATCATGCCGATGGCGGTCATCGCCATCTTCATCATGTCGTGGGATATTCTCGTAGAATTCAATCGCGTGGTTGCTGCTCCAGAGGCAGTGAGCGGTTTCCTCCGTTATCTCTTGGCAGTTATGGCGGCCTACGCGCTCTTCTTCGTTGGCAAGCCCTATTTACTCGGCTTCTACCGATTTGTGCGCTATGGCAAGGCGAACATGGACACACTCATAGGCATCGGTACCTCCGCGGCGTTTCTCTACAGCACAGCCGTCACGGTATTTGCCGAGCAATTGAGCGCGTATGTGAATGTTGAGGTCGCCTACTTCGATGTGGCGATCGTCGTCATCGCGTTTATCTCGCTCGGTAAATATCTTGAGGCGAGGGCGAAGTTGAAGACTGGCGATGCAATTGAAAAATTGCTTAATTTGCAGGCGAAGACTGCGCTCGTGATTCGCGATGGTGTCGAGATAGAGATCCCCATAGAGCAAGTGGTGCATGGTGAGCTCATCATCGTGAAGCCCGCCGGCAGAATCCCCGTGGATGGCGTTATCACCGAGGGATCATCTTATATAGATGAAGCGATGATCTCTGGTGAGCCGGTGCCGGTAGAGAAGAATGTTGGCGATAAGGTCGTGGCAGGGACACTGAACACCACCGGTTCGTTCACCTTCAAGGCAACGAAGGTCGGCTCTGAGACTCTGCTCGCGCACATCATTCAAATGGTTGAAGATGCACAAGGGAGCAAGGCACCCATCCAGGCGCTTGCGGATAAGATCTCGAGCGTCTTTGTGCCGATTGTGCTCGTCATAGCCTTTGCCTCACTTGGGCTCTGGATTTTTGTTGGGGCGGCATATCTCGGATTCGCACAGGCGCTCTCGCTCGGGCTCGTCTCGTTTGTCGGAGTGCTGGTCATTGCATGCCCTTGCGCGCTAGGGCTCGCAACGCCAACCGCGATTATTGTCGGTGTCGGAAAAGGTGCAAAAGAAGGTATTCTCATCAAGGATGCGAGCACACTTGAAAAATTGCACAAAGTAACCACAGTCGTAGTTGATAAAACAGGTACGATAACAAGAGGGAAACCGGAGTTGGTGTCACTAAAGAATTTTTCTGAAAAGAGCGATGCTGATATCACCTCAATTCTCGCGTCACTTGATAACAAATCGGAGCACCCAATAGCTCACGCGATTGTCTCGTATGCTCATGAGAAGAATATTCCGTTTATGCCGGTAGAGGGGTTTGAAATGCTGAAAGGTAAAGGAGTTGTCGGGGCAATAGGCGGTGTGACATATCACGTTGGCAGCGAAAAACTTGCGAGAGAACTTGGAGCATCTTTTGAGTCACTAGATAAAGACACCTCTGAGGGGAAGACACCGGTTATCCTCATTGCGAATGGGAAGACACTTGCTGTCGCGATGGTGGCTGACGCGATAAAGCCAGAAGCAAAGGAGGCAGTCGCGAATCTCCATAAGCTCGGCATCCGCGTTGTCATGCTCACGGGCGATAATGCACAAACGGCACAGTATATCGCGGAGCAGGCGGGAATAGATGAAATTGTCGCTGAGGTAATGCCAGAAGACAAATTGAACAAAATCAAAGAGCTCCAATCACAAAGTCACATCGTCGCTATGGCAGGCGATGGTATCAATGATGCACCGGCGCTCGCGCAGGCAGATGTGGGCATCGCGATGGCAACGGGCACTGATGTGGCAATAGAGAGTGCAGGCATCACACTCTTGAATGGCGACATCAGCAAGATGGTGAAGGCAATTCGCCTCTCCAAATTCACGATGCGCGGCATCAAGCAGAATCTATTCTGGGCGTTCGCGTATAATATCGTCGGCATCCCGGTGGCGAGTGGCCTGCTGTATCCATTCTTCGGGATACTCTTGAACCCAGTTTTCGCAGGACTCGCGATGGCGCTCTCGAGTGTTTCGGTCGTCTCTAATTCATTGCGCCTTAAAACAAAAAATCTATGAACAATAAAACAACGCATCTTTTCTATGTGAACGGCATGCACTGCAAGGCGTGCACGGTTCTTATAGAAGACACCTTTACGGAGCTCCCGCACATTGAGAATGCGGAGGTGTCTCTAGCGAACAGCCAAGTGACGGTGACCGGTGAATTTGATGGTTCGCCTGAAGAAGTTGCGCAAGAATTGACCGAGCTGATACGAACCCATGGCTATACACTCTCAGTAGAAAAGGCGATATCGAGTGCCGGGTGGGGCGACTTCGCGTATGCGCTCCCGATCGCTCTCGTACTCATCGCAGGATTTCTGCTCTTACAAAAGGCAGGGCTTACCTCGCTCATTACGGGTTCAAGCGTGAGTTACGGTACAGCATTTATTATTGGACTCATTGCCTCGGTCTCTTCATGCCTCGCGATTGTTGGTGGGCTCGTCCTCTCGCTCTCTGCGAGCTCGGCAAGAGAGGGTGGCACGTGGCGAACCCAATCACTCTTCCATGTTGGTCGACTTGGCGGATTCTTTATCCTTGGTGGTCTTGTGGGTGTTATCGGAAATTCACTGCATCTTGGGTTAACCGCAAACATTGTGCTCGGAGGGATCGTCGCGCTCGTGATGCTCACTCTCGGCATCAACTTGCTTGACGTCTTTCACTTCACCAAGAAGCTACAATTCACGCTGCCCACCAGTTTTTCTAAGAAAGTCGTGGGTGGGAGCAAAAGAGATCATTATCTCGCGCCGCTCTTGGTTGGTATCGGGACGTTCTTCTTGCCCTGCGGATTCACCCAATCTATGCAGCTCTATTCACTCTCGACGGGCAGTTTCGTGCAAGGGGCGTTGACGATGACCGTCTTTGCTCTCGGGACACTCCCCGTTCTCGCACTGCTCTCCTTTGGCTCGCTCAACATTGCGCAGAAGTCGTGGAAGGGGATTTTCTTCAAGACGGCTGGTATCATTGTCATTGCGCTTGCACTCTTCAATCTCGCGAACACACTCGCTACCGCTGGAATTATTAGCCCGCTCTTTAACGTATAATATAAGAAGTATGAATAAACAACTCTTCATCTCGCTCGTATTCTGCGCCCTCATCATAGGTGGGGCAGTGTGGCTTGTTTCTGCGAGACCGAACGCTGGCGCGGGTCCTGTCGCAACATCACCAACGGCCACCACCACTGATGGAAAGCAAATCATAGACATCACAGCAAAGGGCGGTTACTCACCGCGACAGGTCAACGCGAAGGCCGGTATCCCCACCATCGTGCGGGTGACGACAAACGGAACATTTGATTGTTCCGCGAGTCTCGTCATCCCGAAGCTTTCGTATCAAAAATTCCTCAAGCCATCTGGTACTGAGGAGATCTCTCTTACCGCCGACCAAGCACAAGGTACCCTGCAAGGACTCTGTGCCATGGGCATGTACAACTTCAAAATTATTTTTCAATAATTCACATCTCATCATCTTGACACCGTGCGAGCGCGGGTGTAGGATATTTCCTACATGGCAACACGACACAAAAAAGAGGAGTCGCTTATTGGCGTTACAACTGTTGGAGAGAAAGGGCAGATTGTTATCCCGGCCGATATTCGTGAAGCACTCAAACTATCTAAGGGAACGAAGCTTATGGTGATCGCTCATCAGGGCAGTGTTTTCCTAATGCGACCCGCTGCGCTTGAGAGTATGGCGAAGCACTTTAGTGCACTACAAACACTTATTAAAAAATCCAAATAATTTTCTATGGTACCAACTATCGTCATCACCCGCTTGCGCCGAGTGAAAAAATTTCTCTTCGCGCATTGGATACTAGCGAGTATCATGGCGATTTTTATCGTCGGTGGCATGTGGTATTTCTTCGGGAGCGCGAAATCCACTTATCAATTCGTCACCGTGACGAAGGGATCGATCACTCAAACCGTCTCGGTAACAGGGAACACGACGCCTATGAAGAGTGTCTCTCTCGGCTTTCAAAACACGGGTACCATCGCACAGGTTTATTACAATCTAGGCGCTCATGTGAATGCTGGAGCGGTCATTGCGTCACTCTCTACAGGGAATCTATCTGCTGCACTCCAACAAGCTGAAGCAACTCTCGCCGCTGCGCAGGCGAATCTGGACGCGCTCACCGTTGGCACACGCCAGGAACAACTCGCGATAGATCGAAGTACTGTCGCACAAGCTCAAGCCACACTCATCAATGCAATAGCGAGTGCATATGCCGTCTCTGACAGCGCAGTACACATCAACGCAGATCAGTTTTTCATCAATCCGCGCAATTCGGATGCAGAGCTCACATTCACAGTGCCTGACGCGACTCTCGTTAATACGGTTGTGCAGGAACGTGTTGCACTTGAGCCTATGCTTTCCGCTTGGAATGTACAGGTAGTTTCACCATCTTTCAGTACGAGCGATCCGTCGTCAGCGGCAACGCAGGCGGTTCAACATCTCACACAAGTCAGAACCTTCCTCAATGATGCAGCAGCCGTACTTGCTAGAGAGATAGGTCTATCTGCGGCGAACGTGGCGAGTTATGAGGCAGACATAGCCAGCGCGCGCACGAGTGTGGCGAGCGCGCTCACGACACTAACGAGTGCACAGACGGCACTTACCAGTGCTAAGGGTGAACTCGCGCTCGCTGAGGCAGGATCGACTCCTCAAAGCATCGCTGCACAACAAGCGCAGGTGGCACAGGCTCAAGCTGGTGTCGCGAACGCTCGCGCGAATCTGCAAAATATAAAAATCATCGCTCCGATCAGCGGTGTCATCACACAGCAAGACGCTAAAGTTGGGCAGATGGCGTCTCTTGGTACGCCACTAGTCTCTCTTATAGGCAACAGCGGATTCGAAGTGGATACGGGAGTGTCTGATACAGACATCGGGAAACTTGCCGTCGGGAACAAAGTGTCTATGACTCTCGATGCTTTTCCAAACGAAACTTTCACTGGATCAGTGTTCTATATTGCTCCAGCAGAAACAAATACTCAGGGTGTTATAAGTTACCAGGTAAAAATATCGTTTGACAAGGTCGACCCACGGCTTAAGAGCGGCTTGACGACCAACATTGATATACAGACAAAGCAAAAAGATGATGTTCTCATACTTCCGCAATACGCGATTTTGCAAAATGACAACGGAACGTTTGTTGAGACATTGGTAAATGGCGTCTCGACAACCAGTCCAGTAACGCTCGGCATCCAAGACCAGAAAGGGAATGTCGAGATTCTCTCAGGAGTGACGCTTGGCGAGCAGGTAATGAATATTGGACTCAAAGCTCAATGATTGATGTTCACAATTTACAGAAGGAATACGTAGAAGAAGAGACTCCAACGCGGGCACTCCGCGGTGTGACGTTTACAGTCAATAAAGGTGATTTCATTTCTATCATGGGTCCCTCTGGGTCAGGCAAGTCTACTCTCTTGCAAATACTCAGTTTCCTCGATCGGCCGAGTGGCGGTTCATATACCTTCGAAGGCAAGAGCATTGATGACATGACGGATCAGGAGCTCGCTCATGTGCGGAACAAAGATATGGGTTTCGTATTTCAGTCATTCAACCTGCTTTCTCGCTTGTCCGTGTATGACAACGTTGAGATACCGCTTCTCTATTCGGACATTCTCCCCGAGAAGCGCCGGACACTGGTAGAAGAGGCGGTTCGTTCGGTTGGGCTTGAAGAAAAACTGAACACCGAGGCTGGCAAGCTCTCTGGTGGACAGAAGCAGCGCGTTGCCATCGCACGCGCGCTCGTTACCGATCCGAACATCATCTTCGCCGATGAGCCAACGGGCAATCTTGATTCCCAATCGGGCTTACAGATTATGGAAATATTGGAGTCGCTTCACGATAAAGGCCGCACGGTTATATTGGTGACGCATGAGACCCAGACCGCCGAATTTGCGAATCGCATTATCAGGATGAAAGACGGGATGATAGAAAGTGATCAGACAATTGCTACGCGTCGTGTTCGCAGTAATTTGAAATAATATGCTTTTACGAGATGCATTAAAGACCGCCACACGTAGCCTCGCACATAGTAAAATGCGTTCAATTTTAACGATGCTCGGTATCATTACTGGCATCGCATCAGTCATCATCATCATGTCATTGGGTGATTCAGCGAAGCAGTACATCGTTGGCCAGATTCAGTCGATGGCTCCCAATATGATCAATGTGCAGCCAGGTGCCCCAGTGATGGGTGGGGCGCCTTCGTCTGTGATGGGTCTAGTCGTCAAAACACTCACGAGACGTGATGTCGAAGCGTTGGAACGGGAACCGTCAATCACGAATGTGTCACCAAATGTCACAGGGAGTTCCCGCATCGTTTCTGGGAACAAGAGCAAGTCGACTCTTTGGATTGCGACGACAGCAAACATATTCAGGATGACAAACCTTAATTTCTCCAGTGGGTATGGGTTCACCAGTGCAGATGAGACTGCATACAAACACGTTGTCGTCCTTGGTTCGAAGTTAGCAGAAGACCTGTTCGGGTATAACATTGAACCTGTCGGGAAGACTGTTCGTTTCGAAGACATTACTTTCCGTGTTATTGGAGTTCTAGAACCGAAGGGTTCCGGAATGTTTAGTATGGACGGGTATGCACTGATTCCGATTTCTGTTGGACAAAAGCAAATTCGCGGTATTGATTATTATCAAGAGCTGAACATCCAGATTGATCCAACGTACGACACAGCGTTCGTCAAGACAAGGATTATCTCTATTTTAAGAACATCCCACCAGATTACGGATCCGACGAAAGACGACTTCATGGTTACATCTATGGACGAGACGCTTAATACTCTAGGTAATATCATGTCGATTCTCACCATATTCTTAGCCGCGATTGCTTCTATATCACTTATCGTTGGCGGCATCGGAATCATGAACATCATGCTAGTCTCTGTTACTGAACGCACTCGCGAGATAGGCCTTCGCAAGGCGGTCGGCGCGACGGATAACGATATCTTGCAACAATTTCTTATCGAGTCGGTGCTGCTAACCTTCGCGGGTGGTGTTATCGGCATTGCCCTCGGTGCTGGGGTTGTTGGCCTTGTGTCTTTTGTCTTGTCCAACTTCTTTTCTATCGGCTGGGTATTTGCTTTCCCGATCTCTGCCGTCATCCTTGGGCTCGCGGTGTCAGGTATCTCTGGTATCGCCTTCGGCATCTATCCCGCCCGCCAAGCCGCGCGCAAGAATCCTATTGATGCATTGCGGTACGAATAGGTAGCACATCACGTATACCCAGCACTAACTGTTAGTGCCCGGGGTATACTAAAGGGTAATGGGAATCAAGAAGCTTGAAGAAGAAGCAGAAGAATATTGGGAAAAACTAGGGCCTGGACTTACCACTGGCGCTGCCGATGATGACCCATCGGGCATAGCGACGTATTCACAGGCAGGTGCCAAATACGGACTTCAGCTCATCTGGACGGCGCTTTTTACATATCCATTCATGGCCGTGGTTCAGGAGATGTGTGCGCGCATTGGTCTTGTGTCAGGCCGCGGCCTCGCGGCGAACATTCGCCGTCACTATTCTACTCGCGCACTGTACGTGGTAACCGGGCTTCTCTTCTTCGCGAATACGCTCAACATTGCGGCAGATCTCGGCGCGATGGCGGCTGGGACTCAGCTCTTGTTCCCAATGGTCGGACTTGAAATATTTGTTGTTGGTTTTGCGTTGATGAGCTTACTGCTTCAGATATTCACCACCTATGCGCGCTATGCAAAATATCTGAAATACCTAACCCTCGCACTACTCTCGTATGTCGTCGTCGCTCTTTCAGTTGGGCTAGATTGGGGTGACGTCTTCAGTCATACGCTTATTCCATCTCTAACTTTCTCTAAAGATCAGATTTTCCTCGTGTGCGCCATACTCGGCACCACCATTTCTCCCTACCTCTTCTTTTGGCAGACATCACAGGAGGTTGAAGAAGAGATCCTACATGGCGAGACAACGATTCGGGCCCGGCAAGCACAAGTGAGCACACAATCTGTGCGCAATATGCGTACAGATGTGTGGAGTGGAATGGCCTTCTCGAACCTCATTACCTTCTTCATATTCGCTGCATGCGCTGGCACGCTCTACGTAAATGGCATCACGAATATTGCGACCGCCGATCAAGCGGCACTTGCACTCCGACCCTTTGGTGAATTCGCCTTTCTCCTCTTTGCTCTTGGCATTGTAGGGACAGGACTCCTTTCGATACCAGTGCTTGCTGGCTCCACGGCGTATGCACTGAGTGAAAGTTTCGGTTGGAAATTTGGCTTGTATCGGAAGTTGAAGCAAGCACACTCTTTTTACGGTGTCATTATTGTTTCAATGCTCCTCGGCATTGCCGCAAACTTCTTGCACCTGGATCCAATCAAAGGCCTTATTTATGCCGCTGTTGCAAATGGCATCATTGCGCCATTCATCTTATTTTTTGTGGTACGACTCTCGAGTAATAAACATATTATGGGTGAACATATTAATCATCCACTCATTTCAACTATGGGTTGGGTAACTATCGGCGTGATGGCGATCTCTGGTGTCGCCGCTATCATTTCGTTGGTATACTAAGATCATGGAACAAAAAACCATTTCAGAATGTATGGATCTCTCAGAGAAGGTCGCGATTGTGACGGGCGGTGCAATGGGGATTGGCTTTGCGATTGCGAGCAGGCTCGCAGAGGCAGGCGCAAAAGTACTCATTGCCGATAAAGACACCGCGGCCGCCGAGGCGGCCGCGGCAAAAATCAATGGCTCTACCGCATTCGCTGTTGATGTTTCTGATGAATCACAAGTTGAATCGATGATTACAAAAGCTGTGAGTGAGCTCGGCGGCGTGGATATCCTCATCAACAATGCAGGGATCTATCCCGAAGTATCGGTGATGGACGCATCACTCGCAGATTTTGAGAAGATTCTCGCGATAAATCTCAAAGGCGCATTCCTCTGTGCGCAAGCTGCGGCGAAGCAGATGATCGAGCAGGGCAGGGGTGGCTCTATCATCAATATCACTTCGATTGATGCACTCCACCCTTCTTCAATCGGCCTTGCATTCTACGATGCTTCAAAACACGGCCTCTGGGGCTTTACCAAAAATCTTGCGCTTGAGCTAGCGCCACATAAGATATGGGTAAACGCTATTGCGCCTGGCGGCGTCTCGACGCCCGGCACAGGGCTCGGGAAGCCGGTGGATCCAGCACTCGCGAAAATAATGGAACCTTTCATTGCGAAGATCCCTATGCATCGCATGGCAGATGCTGACGAAATTGCTAAGGTCGCGCTCTTCCTCGCCTCGGATCTCTCCTCCTATATGACTGGCTCACAAATTGTCGTTGACGGCGGTACTCTGCTTGCATAAAAGTCTCCTTATTGTATATTGAATGCATTGCCCGCAGGGCTTTTATTTTTTATGGAAATTCGTAACATCGCTATCATCGCGCACGTCGACCACGGGAAGACGGCGTTGACTGACGCCATTTTGAAGCAGACGCATGCCGCGGCTGAGGGCACCACGATGGACACCAACGCGCTTGAACGTGAGCGCGGCATCACTATTTATGCCAAGAATGCCGCAGTGGAGTATAAGGGTACCAAGATCAATATCGTGGATACCCCCGGGCATGCAGACTTCGGTAGTGAGGTTGAGCGTGTGTTGCGCTCTATTGATTCAGTACTTCTCGTCGTCGATGCTCAAGAGGGTCCTATGCCGCAGACGCGCTTTGTGTTGAAGAAGTCACTGGAGCTGGGCCTGAAGCCGATCGTCGTTCTCAATAAGATCGACAAGCCAGCAGCCGATCCAGCACGCTCTGAGGAACAAGTTCTTGAACTTTTCCTTGAGCTTGGCGCGACCGATGAGCAGTCTAATTTCCCAGTTGTGTACGCAATTGGGCGCGATGGTCGTGCGTCACTGAATCCCGATGATCTCCTCATGGGTGCGGAAAAGGATCTCTCACCACTTCTCGATCTCATTCTTGAGAAAGTGCCACCAGCAAATGCGGGTGCCGATGCAGCCGCGCCCCTCATGCTCCAGCCATTCAATCTCGCCTACGATAATTTCATGGGTCGTCTTGCGATCGGCCGCATCTATGAAGGAACGGTTCGCCCAAATCAGACTGTTTTTATAAAGAAGCCAGACGGCGAGACGCGCACAGGCCGCACCACGAAGGTTTTTACCTTCAAGGGTCTCGAGCGTGTCGAAGCAACAGAAGCGTTGGCTGGAGATATCGCTCTTATTGCCGGTTTACCTGACATCTATATTGGTGAAACAGTGACGACGAACGAAAGTGCGGCACCGCTACCGGCGATCGCAGTTGACGAGCCGACTATCGCACTCAACTTCGTTATCAATAATTCGCCGTTTGCGGGGCGAGAAGGGAAGTATGTGACCAGTCGTCAGATTCGCGATCGACTCGAGAAAGAACTTGAGGTGAACGTTGGTTTGAAAGTGGATTTTTCAGGCACCGACTCCTTCCATGTGTCTGGCCGCGGAGAGCTCCACATAGCGGTACTTCTTGAGAACATGCGTCGCGAAGGGTATGAGATGCAGGTCTCGCAGCCACACGTCATCATTCGTGAAGAAAATGGGGTGAAGCTCGAGCCGTTTGAAGAAGTCATTATTGATACCCCGTCAGAATTTCAGGGCGCAGTGATTGAGAAGTTGGGTCAGCGCGCATTCGTGCTTCAGAATCTCACGCAGCTCGGGAATATTGTGCGCCTCACACTCGAGGGCCCGACGCGCGGACTGCTTGGTTATAAAAACATGTTCATCATTGATACGAAGGGTGAGGGGATTCTCTCATCGCGCGTGATCGGCTTTAAGCCCTATGCTGGTGAGATTCGCCGTCGCATCGTCGGCTCGATGATCTCGATGGCAGCCGGCAAAGCGCTTGGTTACTCACTCTGGTCTCTGCAAGACCGCGGTCAGCTCTATATCAAACCAGCGACTGAAGTGTATGAGGGTATGGTCATCGGTAATACCTCAAAGGGCGAAGAGATGCTCGCAAACCCGACAAAAGGGAAGAATCAGTCAAACGTCCGCTCCTCGGGCATGGATGAAGCGCTCACGCTTGTGCCAATATTCGACCTCACGATTGAACGCGCTATGGAAATAATGTCGGATGATGAGTATTTGGAAATCACGCCGAAGTCGGTGCGTCTGCGTAAACAAGCTTTGACTCAAAACGATCGTGCCAAATCGCGTCGCTAAAAAAGAAGAGCCACAATGTCAAACACTCGGTGTTTGGCATTACGGCTCTTGTGGTAAGTGGCTAGATGACTGAGACGAGCGTCGCGATTTTGGGAACGTCGATGCGACTTGAGACTTCTTTGGAGTCAGCACAAAAGGCTCCGAGACCAATGATGTGTGCACCAAGATAGCGCACGACCTCAACGATCTCCTGTGCAGAGCCGTCGGAGTGCAGAAATTCTTCTACAACGAGGACCTTCTTGCCCCTGACGAGTTTTTCGTACTCAAACGAGGCGTGTCCGTGCAGAGCTTTCCAAATGCACCAAAGGATAGTTCCCATCCTCATTGACCTCTCGGCGTAGATTCCGGGCACTTTTCTTCCCGCAGAGGACAAGGTGAGGAAATAGGCAACCCACTGCGAGATAACCGCATTTCTTTCTGAGGCGGCAATAACCACCTCCACGCCGTCGTACTTGAACTTGTTCGCAATCGCATCGCACAAACTAAACATTGTGCTTGTGTGCAGATATACAACGCGTCTGTTGTATTTCATCGGATGGCCTTTTGTAACAGCCCCAATTCTGATGAGATCATTCAGCATGTCGCCCTCCTTCTTGTTTAGAATGTACAAAATAAACAGCCAGCCAACCCAACTGTTTTCTGAACTCACCTTAGCGGACATAGGACAAAAAAGCAAAAAGAAGAGCCAGCAACCTCGATAGGTTGCTGGCTCTTGTATACAAATCAAACGCCGTACGTTTCTTGGTACTTCAAGATTTTTTTTAGGGTTGCTCTCCTATTCTTATCTTTGGACACCTTGAGTATCGAGATAAGGTCTGTGAGAGTCGCGGCGGCGCATACGGGAATACCGTAATTCTTTTCGAATTCTTGCACAGCAGAAAGGTCAGTTTTTAAACCCCTCTCTTGTCGGTCGAAGCCAATCACGCACCCTACGGGGGTTCCACCGTTTGCGAGGACCAGCTCAACTGCTTCACCTGAAGATGATCCTGTGGTCATAACATCATCAATGATGAGAACATCTCTACCCTCCATGGGGTGTCCGATGATGATGCCACCTTCTCCATGATCTTTTGCTTCTTTGCGATTGAAGGAGTAGCCGATGTCAAAGTTGTTCTGATGCCACGACATCATTGCTATCGCCACCACAAGGGGAATACCCTTGTATGCAGGGCCAAAAAACACCTCTACCCCCATACTCCAATCCACGTCCATAATTGCCCCAAGATAAGCCTTCGCGAGCAAGTTTATACGTGCGCCGCTGTTGAACAGGCCTGAGTTGAAGAAGTAGGGCGAGATTCGCCCGCTCTTCAGTGCTCGTCCCTCCGGGACAAGCTCGAGGGCGCCAATCGCTAACGAGCTCCGAATAAATTCTCCTGCTGATTTCATTTTGTCTCCTTTTCGTTGAGTACTGCGTCAATTTCTGCTGCCATTTTCTTTGCCGCTTCGAAAGGATCTGGTGCCTCAATAATGGGACGCCCGACCACGATGAAGTCAGCTCCTGCTTTGACAGCTTCGTCCGCGGTCATTGTCCGTTTCTGGTCATCCGGTAAACTAGTCAGAGAACGGATTCCCGGAGTGACTTTTAACAAACCACTCAGTTCTTTCTGTTTACCGAGAAGTAGAAGTTCTTGCGGCGAGCACACGATGCCGTCGCATCCTGCGAGCTTCGCATTGCGCGCAAACTGCAAAACTTTTGCCTTGATAGGTCCGCCGAAGATCAGATGCGCGTTATTTTCTTCAAACGAAGTGAGCACTGTGACGGCCAGAACAATGGACTTTCCTTTGTTGGCGACAGCAGCCATCATTCCTTCGATACCAGCTGACGCGTGGAGATTAAACATCTTCACATTTAGCATAGCAACTGCTTTGGTTGCACCGCCAATCGTGTTCGGGATGTCATTAAACTTCCCGTCAAAGAACACTTCACCGCCGAGCTTATGAATGGCCTTGACGACCTGTGGGGCTCCCGCTGAGGTCAGTAATTCCAGCCCAACTTTGAAACATCCAACATACGGAGCAAGTTTTTCCACAAGATGCTTCGCCTTGTCTAAACTGTTTACATCTAACGCAACAATGATTCTGTCTTTCCCTGTTCTCATTTCTAACCTCCTTTTTAATCAACGAAATGTACAATTGCAACCCAGTTATCAGGGCTGACTACCGGAGAAGAGGTTAACAGGAATGTCAATAAATCGCAATGGTGCGGTATACTCTCAATTATGACTCTGGTTGAGTACAAAAAAGCCCTGTTACGTTTCGCGCCGCTCGAGAGTTTTGCGGCGGGATTAGAGCTGTCTGGCCAAGAGGTGAAGGCACTACGAGGGAAGCTCGGTTCTCTCGATGGTTCGCGTGTGGTGGTACGCGGAGGGGAGGCATTTATCGTCGGCATGACCATTCCGCCCTATCAGGCAGCCAATATGCTCAAGGGCTATGATGCAGAGAAAGCACGCCGGCTTCTGCTTAATAAAAAAGAGATCGCGATGCTCGCCGATGCAGAGTCCAAGAAGGGCTTGACAATTATCCCACTTGAAGTGTATACTTCTGGTAGGTTTGTGAAGGCGCGCATCGCTATCGTTCGCGGCAAAGACAAAGCCGATCATCGCGAAGATTTGAAGAAGCGCGATGCGACGCGCGAAGCAGAACGAGTCTTAAAAACTCGGTAGTCCCGAAAAGTTCAGAAGGTCTGCTTACTGCCTTCTGCAAACTGCTTTCTGTATTTTTCGGGGGTGACCGGCTTTGACGGTCTGTTCTTTGAAAGACGTGCGACGCAGTGCTCTCCCGCTAACACTTAAAACTGGCGGGAAATCAAACTTGCCAAGAACACTCTTGCAAGCGTGAAGTCTCCATACTTCGGTGTGTCTGACTTCGCGTTCGCCTACGCAGCCTAACGGCACACGCCTAGCGCGACGTCTCTCCTCTCGGGTTTCTACAGCCGGAGGCAGGGGCGGAATTATCTGTTGAATCGATGTCCGACCTCCCGCTCGGCACATTTAAATAAGGGATCGGGCAGGAATGGTTTCGTCTGCGTTCCTCGCATCCTGCCTTAAATCTAACGCTGACTATGCGTCGTAGAATCGCTTTCATAAACATTCTCGGACCGGGGTTCAACTCCCCGCGCCTCCACAAATTAGTGTTTTAGTGTTATGGTGAAGTATCTTTTATGGCAACTGCACCAGTAAAAAAACCAAAAAATAAGCCCACAGGGAACGGAAAAACTGTGCAGAAAAAGCGCGGCTGGCGCGCGTTCTTTGGCGGTCCGTCATTTCTTGGCAATCTCACAACCACCATTCTTATATTTCTTCTTCTCATGAGTGCGTATTCGCTCGTCGCGAGCTTCATGCAGCCAAGTAATGATGTACCACTTTCGGTTGTTGCGGCTGATGTTGCGGAGGGGAAGGTGAGTGCGATCATTGTGGGTGGTGATTCGCTCGATCTGACATACGTCGATGGGACGGTAAAAACTTCGCGCAAGGATCCTGTCGCAGGTCTCCCAGAGACGCTCGCGACCTATGGCGTCACGCCTGCAGAGCTCGCGAAAGTCGCGATTACGATACAAGGGCAGTCTGGATTTCAATTCTGGTTTCTCGCACTCGCACCAACTCTCCTGACTCTCCTCTTTGTCATATTCCTCTTTTGGTTTCTCTCGCGACAAGTAAAGGGCGCGGGGATGCAGGCATTCAGCTTCGGGCAGTCAAAGGCGCGCATCACCGATCCTGCCGATGTGACGCAACGCGTCACCTTCGCTGATGTTGCCGGTGCGCGCGAGGCAAAAGAAGAGCTTCTAGAAATTGTAGATTTCTTGAAGAATCCAAAAAAGTTTTTAGATATTGGCGCGCGCATCCCGAAGGGCATTATCCTTATGGGCGCACCGGGGACAGGGAAGACACTCCTAGCGCGCGCGGTCGCGGGCGAAGCTGGCGTACCGTTCTTCTCTATCTCGGGAAGTGAGTTCGTTGAGATGTTTGTCGGCGTCGGTGCCTCACGCGTGCGCGACCTCTTCCAGATGGCGAAGAAGGCGGCACCAGCGATCATCTTTGTTGACGAGCTTGACGCCGTCGGTCGTGTGCGTGGTTCGGGAATGGGCGGTGGTAATGACGAGCGCGAGCAGACGCTCAATCAGATTCTCGTTGAAATGGACGGTTTCGAACCCACTGAAAAAGTGGTGGTCATGGCGGCAACAAATCGTCCAGACGTTCTCGACTCAGCTCTACTTCGCCCCGGCCGCTTTGACAGGCGCGTTACCATTGACTTGCCCGATCGCCGCGATCGCGAAGAAATTTTGGGTATCCATGCGCGGAAGAAACCACTCGGGCCTGATGTTCGTCTATCGGTAATAGCAGAACGCACACCGGGTTTCTCAGGTGCCGAGCTTTACTCGCTCATGAATGAGGGCGCGATTCTCGCTGCGCGCGAGAGTCGTACTGAAGTGACTCAATACGATCTGATTCGTTCAATAGAAAAAGTGATGTTGGGGCCCGAACGCAAGAGCCACCTGCTCTCAAAAAAAGAAAAAGAAATTACTGCGTATCATGAGGCCGGCCACGCACTCGTTTCTTCTGTGCTGGAGCACGCTGATCCTGTGCACAAAATCTCTATCATCAGTCGCGGTCGCGCGGCTGGCTACACACTGAAGCTCCCGTTTGAAGATAAGAAGATGTTCTCAAAGAAACAATTTCTTGATGACATCGCAGCGACGCTTGGCGGATATGTGGCTGAGGAGATGCTTTTCAATGATGTGACGACTGGCCCATCCAACGACCTTATGGTCGTCACTGCCATTGCACGCGACATGGTGATGCGTTACGGCATGAGCGAGAAGCTTGGGTCGATCGCCTTTGGCGATCGGATGCTGGGGAACGAGCCATACTCAGACCGAATCGCCGCCGAGATTGATTCTGAAGTGACGCGTATTGTTGAAGAGGCTAAGGTACGAGCGAAGCAGGCTATCACCACGCATCGCGACGCGTTGGACGCGATTGCAAAAGAGCTTATTGAAAAAGAAACGGTTGAACGTAGCGAATTTGAGAAACTCCTCATAACAAACGGCATCACCCCCAAAAAGCGCGAAGAGGACCAGAGTGTTGTAGTATAAATTAAGTAGCCGCCCCTAGCTCAATTGGTTAGAGCACAGAGCTTATACCTCTGCGGTTCTTGGTTCGAGTCCAAGGGGGCGGACAAGTCGCAAGGGGCACCCTTGTAATTAAATTACAAGGGTGCCCCTTGCAGTTAATCAAGAAGGAGTTCTCTGATATTTTTTCGTTCAAGAATTTCTTCGTATTGCTCGTCCACGAAACTTTTGTAGGCTTCTTTATTTGGAAATTGACCGAGTACTGATTCGGGATCAATAAGATCGCCCTGCCGAAGTCCAATATAATCCGGATAACTGCTATAAACCCACGCGTCGAGAGTGTCTACTAACCCTGCCACTTTTGGATTTTGGTGTATGTATGCCGACAATGCGGCCATTTGATTATCTGACTCAACCGGAATGGCTTTAAATTGATCTTGGAACACGTGCCCGACATGGTCATACTTACGATTGAAATACATAGAATAACTCGTACACACCTTAAGCAAGAGGCTACTTAATGACACTTCTCCGCATTGTTCTACCTGCAAGTGGAAGTGATTTGGCATTAGACAGTAGGCAATAAGCGAGAAGTCGTCTGATTCAAATGGCGTAACTCGAATTGACGATGCAAGGGTGCCCCTTGTTTTACCGAGCAAGAGGCGAAGGCGCTTGAGAAAGTTCAAGTAATCTTGTTCATCACGAAAAATGTCCATTTTACCGTTTCCACGGTTATAGATGTGATAGGACGTGTCGGGAGCGAATTCTTTATAATCGCGTTTTCTCATAACTTATTTACTATCGTAACCTAACAAGGGTGCCCCTTGTAAGCTTGTGCAAGATACAAGGGGCACCCTTGCAATGCTTGCAACGGTTGATTTGATGATATTATTCTTCCCATGAGCCTAGAAGGACCGCAAAAGCCAGAAGCGCCAAAGGTCGAGAGTGTGCCAGAAGAAAAGAGTCTCGAAGAGCTAGAAAAAGATCTCTCACCAGAAACGATTGAGAAGATAATGGAGAAAGTGCAGGACATCAATAAAAAGGGAACAGCTTTTACTCAAATTAACGTAACCAGAGATGCTGGTGGCGGGGGTGAACATAGTCTAAAAAAAGAAGTTCTAGCGAAAATATATCGTGAAGGATTGCTGGGATGTCCAGATTTTACTTGGGGAAAGACAGAAATATCCAAAGAAAATTGGTCAAAAAATTTGAGGGATGGAGAGTCATCGGGCGGGAATGTTTTCTTCAATATTCTCGGGAGGATGGACGCATATAAATATGAACAACCCCAATCAATAAAAGACTCTCACTGGATGAGTCGTCGCAATCCAAATGTCTTTATAATTTTCGATCTATCATCGTTTTCTGAAAGGGTTGAGATGGGCAAAAGCAAAAGAGCTTCGGAATTATTTCCAGGCAAGAGTCGGACCTATCGTGCGATGGATAATTTGCATGGATTTCATGATGATCAATTGAATGAGGAAGGTGCAACCATCGTAACTAGCGAAGATGGTTTTGCCCTTAGTCATCGCTTAGCGCCACGCTATTTCCGCGGGATTGTTGGTGATTACGGAACTCTTGATGCTCAAATAGAGGCATACAAAGACAAACCTGAATTGCTGTTGCCCATTTATAATGAAGAAGGAGATCTTCGTTGGCCCAAGCAGATGAGTTATGAAGAAGTAAAAAAGTTTGTTGCGGAGAGAGATAAGGGGAAAGAAGAAACGGCGGAGTAAAAACAAGGGTGCCCCTTGCTGCAAGGGGCACCCTTGTTTTCTTGTTTTCAAGCTCACTCCAAATGCATCTCTTTATCCGCAGTGGCAGCTCGGAGGAGAAGGACAGGGTGATTGTGGAGGTCGGGATCGGCGGCGACAAGAGTCGCCGCTTCGGTGCGGGCGGCTTCAACTAATTTTATATTTTTAAGCGCCTCCATCGCGATGTCTGAGACGCCCCACTGCCGCCCGCCAGCGAGCTCGCCCGCGCCGCGAAGCGCGAGGTCATATTCGGCGAGCTCGAAGCCGTTTTTTGCATTCTTAAATGCTTTCATGCGTTCACGTGTCGTATCGCCAGATGATTCTGGAAGGGCAAAACAATAGGATTGATACGTTGAGCGAATAACTCGTCCGCGCAGCTGATGCAGCTGCGCGAGCCCGAAGCGTTCGGCACCCTCGATGAGAATCACGGTCGCATTCGCGACGTTCACACCCACTTCAACCACTGACGTCGCGACGAGAATATCTATTTTACCTTTCTCAAATTCTCGCATCGTCTCTTCTTTTTCTGACGGCGTCATTTTACTGTGCAATATTCCTATTTCCGCCTCGGGGAATACGTCTTTTTGAAGGCGCGCCGCCTCGGCCTTCACTGATTTCGCGATGAGCGCGAGTTCTTTAGCAGGATCTGGTTCGTCTATTCTGGGGCAGATCACATAGGCCTGATGGCCGGCCGCGAGCTCGGCGCGCACGCGCTCGTATGCTCTCGCACGCTCTTTTGGCACAAGTATCTCAGTGATGACTGGCTTGCGTCCCACTGGCATTTCATCAAGAAGAGTTAAATCCAGATCGCCATAAAGCGTGAGCGCGAGTGTGCGCGGAATTGGCGTTGCGGTCATTGATAGCAAGTGTGGCGCAATATCACCCTTGGTCGCGAGCTTCTGTCGATGGATCGTGCCAAACCTATGCTGTTCATCAATAATCGCGTAGGCAAAATATTTAAAACTGACTGATTTTTCGACGATGGCGTGCGTGCCGATAACAATCGGTATTTCACCATTCGCTACCATCTTCTTAAACGCTACTTTTGAGAGTTTCGCAGATTCTTCATACCGCACTTTTGACGGGAACTTACGACATTCACTGCCGGTAATAAGACCAATGGGGATCGGATGGTCTTTAAAATAAGAAACAAAAGTTGAAAAATGCTGTTTTGCGAGGATTTCAGTCGGGCAGAGATAGGCAACCTGCAAAGTACCGGCAATTCTGCCTTTTGGCAGAGATGTCGCTACTAAATAGGCAGTGGCGGCTGCGACAGCGGTCTTGCCGCTACCCACATCGCCTTCAAGAAGTCGCAACATCGGACTTGATTTTTCAAAATCGCTCACGATAGCTTCAATCGCGTGCATCTGCGCGGCGGTAGCAGGGAAGGGGAATGAGGCAATAAAATCAGCGAGTTTAGAACGATCGACGGCGACGGGCAGCGCCTTTTCAGAGAGTAGGAGGCGACGGCGTTGTTGCATCACTATCTGGAGCGCGAACACTTCTTCAAAGGCGAATCGTTTGCGCGCTGCCGTTGCGTCCGAAAGTTTTTTTGGTGCATGTATAAAAACAATCGCAGAAGAGAGCGAGGGGAGATTGTAGCGTGCGAGAATTTCAGCTGGAATCGGGTCTTCAATTTGTTCGTGCACTCCCGCCTCAAAAATCTTTTTTACCGCATGTAAGAACCAGAGCGAAGAGACTCCCTGGCTCTCCGGATATACTGGAAAGAGTCCCGGAGCCGAAGCCGAGGAGACACCTCTCTCACGCGAGGAGTCACCTCGGCTCTGGGACATCGGATGTCCTCCGATGACTTGGACATCCGATGTCCTAACATTCTGATTGAATAAAGAATTATGCACTGCGTCTGGAGCTATTGGCGATTTATCGATCGTTGGGTTCGCCAAATAAATCTTCGCTCCTGCTCCTGCCACCTTCCCACTCACTTTAACCACCATCCCATCGTGAAGAGTCTTCGCGATATAGGGCTGGCTGAACCACATCATCTTAATCTTCCCAGAGGCATCTTCGAGCCATGCCTCGGCGATCGGTCGACGGCTCTTCCACGTCTTCCTGATATCAGGCTTCCTGATGGTGCCATAGAGCGTTACCTCGGCGCCTGCTGCTATCCCAGCAATCGTTCCCGTTGCACCCGCGTTCTCGTAGCGCGCGGGGAAGTGGTAGAGCAGATCACGAACTGTGCGAATCTTCAGCTTATGCAACGCCCGCTTCTGCTCCGGCTTGAGCCGAGTAAAGTGCTTTTCTATCAGATCACCAGGAGTCATTATTCGTAGTATACTAGCGTACTACTACTATTATGGACACCAAAACCAAAAAGATACTTGCCACTTACAAGAAGCAGGGTGCACGTGTAGAGACGAAAGCGCGGGTGAAGCTATGCGAGAAGAAGGATTTTTCGCTCTGGTATACGCCAGGTGTCGCCACGGCTGCCTTGCACCTCGCGAAACACCCCGAGGATGCGCGACTGATGTCTGTGAAGAAAAATAGTGTCGCAGTCATTTCAGATGGCTCGGCCGTGCTTGGTCTAGGCAACATCGGCCCCTATGGCGCTCTGCCCGTGATGGAAGGGAAGGCACTTATTTTTAAAGAAAAGGCAGGCATTGATGCGTGGCCGATTGTTCTTACAACACAAGATTCAGAAGAAATCATAAAAATCGTAAAGGCGATCGCGCCAGCATGGGGTGGTATCAATCTTGAGGATATTGCGGCGCCGCGTTGTTTTGCTATTGAAAAGCGGCTTGTTGATGAACTCGCGATACCTGTGATGCACGACGATCAACATGGCACAGCGATTGTTGTCCTTGCCGGACTCATCAACGCAACAAAGGTAGTAAAAAAGAATTTCAAGAAATTAAAAGTGGTGATAAGTGGTGCTGGCGCGGCAGGTACTGCGATCGCGAAGCTTCTTCTGGCAGCTGGGATTACAGATATCGTTCTTCTTGATCGCGAGGGCACGATTTACAAGAAGCGTGCCGGTTTGAATGTGCACAAAGCCGAACTCGCTGTGCTCACGAATCCTCGCATGGTGGTGGGCGGTCTCGCCGAGGCGATGCAAGGTGCAGATGTTTTTATTGGTGTCTCGGGGAAGGGTTTGCTCAAGAAAGAACATGTTGCATCGATGGCTGATAATGGAATAGTTTTTGCGATGGCGAATCCTGATCCAGAGATTCTGCCAGAAGAGGCAAAGGCGGCAGACGCGGTAGTTATCGCCACCGGCCGCTCTGATTACCCGAATCAGATCAATAACGCGCTCGTATTCCCAGGTATCTTCCGAGGCGCGCTCGATAAGGGCGTCAAAAAGATTACAGAAAACACCAAGTTACGTGCCGCTCGCGCGCTCGCGGCGCTCGTCTCAAAACCTACGGCTCTCAAGATTATCCCCGATCTGCTCGACTCGCGGGTGGTTAAGGCCGTTGCGCGCGCCGTGCGTTAAATCCCTTCTGGGGTATAATAAAAGGTATGTCTACAACAACCACAATCATTCTTATAGCAGTCGCCGTTATCGTGCTCTGGATCGTGTTCGCCTTTAATCGCTTAGTGCTGCTTACCAATCGTGCAAAGGAGGCATGGGCTGATATTCAAGTGCAGTTGAAACGCCGCTATGACCTCATCCCGAATCTTGTCGAGACGGTGAAGGGCTATGCAGCGCACGAGTCGAGTGCGTTTGAGAATGTGACCAAAGCGCGTGCGGCCGCGATGGGCGCAACCGGTACTGCCGATAAAGCACAGGCAGAGAATCAGCTCTCGGGTGCACTCAAGACACTCTTTGCTGTTTCTGAAGCGTATCCGGACTTGAAAGCAAACCAGAACTTCATGCAGCTGCAACAAGAAATCAGTGACACTGAGGATAAGATTCAAGCTTCTCGCCGCTTCTACAACACGACCGTAATGGCACTCAACACCACCGAGCAGTCATTCCCAGGCAATATCATCGCTTCATCATTCGACTTCAAGCCGATGGATCTCTTCGAGCTCACTGCTGCTGATGCGGCAGCTGCTGAGCCAGTGAAGGTGCAGTTCTAGCTGTATGAGCATTGAGAAGCTAAAATTCGGTGGACCACCCACGACTCCCGAAGAAGAAAATGAATTTGTGCTTGATCGCAATAAATATTTGCTTGAACATATTGCACATCAAGAAGAGCAATTGGGCATCGATCATCTGACAGGATTGAAAAACCGTAAGGCATTTGAGAATGAACTAGAGAAGTCACTCAAAGCGATTCGCGAGGGTGGGGAACCACAGCGCAAGAAGAGCGAACCACTCGAAGAAATTTCTCTTATCTTTGTTGATCTTGATAACTTCAAGCAAGTGAATGATACTCATGGTCATCTCGAAGGTGATAATGTATTAAAGAAAGTCGCAGAGATCTTGGCAACATCGGTTCGTGAGGCAGACGTAGTGGCGCGCTTTGGCGGGGATGAGTTTTATGTACTCTTGCCGCGTGCAAATGAAAAAGAAGGAAAAGTCGTTGCGGACAAGATACGAATAAATCTAGAGAACGATGACAAACTCACTGAGTTTAATGTCACCGCAAGTATCGGAGTCTCATCGGCGGATGTAGCGAATCCACTAGACCCAGAGAGTCTTATCCAACGCGCTGATGCAGCTGCTTATGTTGCAAAAGGCAATGGGAAGAATCAAGTCGTGGTACATAATGGAGATGGAATATGAATCTCTATGCCGAACGTGCGAGTAACGTCCGCCGGACCTGGGCGCTCATCCTCGGGTTTGTTGTTGTCGTCATGGCAGTTGGATATGCCATTTCTTGGTATTACGGAAATCCGACAATTCTCTTCTTCGCAGCAGTCATCGCTATTGCAACCAACTTCTACGCCTACTGGCAGTCAGACAAGCTCGTGCTCTCACTCAATCATGCGCGACCGGCCTCACGTGAAGAATTCTTTGACTTCTATACCGTCACCGAGAACCTCGCAATCACGGCGGGGCTGCCGAAGCCGAAGCTCTATGTGATTGACGATCCAGCACCAAATGCCTTCGCGACTGGTCGCGATGAGGATCATGCGGTGGTATGTGCGACAACCGGACTGCTCGCAATGATGACGAGAGCTGAGATAGAGGGCATCATCGCACATGAGCTCTCGCATATCAAGAATCGCGACATACTCCTGATGACTGTGGCGGTGGTGCTTGCTGGATTCGTCGCAATCGTTGCGAACATCTTCTTGCGCGTCTCATTTTGGGGCGGCGGGCGAAGTAATAATGATCGTGAAGGGGGCAACGCGCTGATCATGATTCTCGCGGTCGTTGGTATTGTCCTCGCGCCTATTGCTGCTAAGCTCATTCAGCTCGCCGTCTCACGCCGTCGCGAATTTCTCGCCGATGCTTCGGGGGCGCTCCTCACGCGTTATCCAGAAGGACTTGCTTCGGCACTCCAGAAGCTCGGCAGTTACCAGGCGCCAATGAAGAGTGCGAATCTCGCCACGGCGCATCTCTTCATTGGCGATCCATTCGGAGTGAAGTCCACGGGTAGTGCTGGCTGGATCGAGAAGCTCTTCTCTACCCATCCACCAATCCCAGACAGAATAAAAGCACTTCTCAATACAGGAGCGCAGTAAACGTTTTTCTGATATAACAGAGCGAACGGAGGCGTCGCATAGCGGTCTAGTGCGCACGCTTGGAAAGCGTGTGTGGGGAAACTCACCGAGAGTTCGAATCTCTCCGCCTCCGCATTTTGGCTGTGATATAGTCTGTGGCGGAAGGAGGTTGGGTACAAGGAAGCACACAATGCTATACCGAAGTGTAGATGTGGCGAGGAGATTGTGGTAATTGGTTTTCGCAAAAAGTCGGTCAAGCATCGAGAAGCTACATACGTTCAGTGCGAGAACAAGAGTTGCGGGAAACAATATCGAATAATCTGTTATTTGGGAGAAATATCGGTAAAACAAAAGCCGACATATCCAGAAAAGCAGGTTATAACCAAACAGATTGTTCACTGGCCAAAGGTAGTCTACTCAAGTTAAATAAGAATCACTTTTATTGGGCGCGGACCAGAGGATCCGCGCCCTTCTTAATTTTTGGTATATACTCTGTAAGAAATAGTTTACTGATACGTAATAACAAAGAAATGAGCATCACTGAAGATAATCTGAAGCGTTTGAATGATATCCAGAAGATAGCCAGTATCAGCAACACCGACATGGCGGTGTTGCTTGACCCTGTGCAGGTTAACTACACCGAGCTGAGTATTAAGGGAAATCGCTATCCGGCGTGGCGGATTGTCTACAATAGAGCTCTTGGTCCAGGCAAGGGCGGTATTCGCTTCCATCCTGAAGTAGACGAAGACGAGGTGAAGTCTCTCGCTTTCTGGATGGCATTGAAGAATTCTTTGGCAGACATCCCATATGGTGGTGCGAAGGGAGGTGTTTGTTTTAATCCAAAAGATGCTGATAAGGCGGAGCTTGAGGAGGTGAGTCGCAAATATATTCAGGCATTTCATACCTATCTTGGGCAGGACAAAGATATCCCAGCTCCTGATGTCTATACCGATAGTCAGATCATGTCGTGGATGCTTGATGAATTTGAAAAGCAGGTTGGGCATCATGAACCAGGCATGATCACCGGCAAGCCGGTTGAGCTTGGCGGTATCGCGATGCGCGGCGACGCGACAGCGCAGGGAGGTTATTTAATAGCGAAGAAGATGGTGGAGACATTTTTGGCGGGCAAAAAGAACCTAAGTGTCATTATTCAAGGGTTTGGCAACGCTGGGCTCTATATGGCAGAGAAGCTACATCAAGACGGCTTTAAGATCGTCGCGGTCTCTGACAGTAAGGGCGGTATCTACGATAAAAAAGGTCTGAATATTCCTGGGCTTATCGAATGTAAGAGAAAAGGTCGGCAGGTCTGCGAATATGAGGCAGGAGAAAAAGTCACCAATGCCGAGCTGCTTGAGTTGCCAGCTGACATTCTGGTGTTAGCGGCCTTAAGCAATCAGGTAACTAAAGCAAATGCAGGAAACATTCAAGCAAAGTACATTATTGAATTAGCCAATGGCCCAGTTGATTATGATGCCGATGGCATTCTAGAAGCAAACAAGAAAGTGGTGATCCCGGATATCCTCGCAAACTCTGGCGGCGTCATCGCAAGCTATTTTGAATGGGCGCAGAATCGCACTGGGCAGATTCTCGAGGAGGATTACTTGCGCAGCTTGCTAGAAAAAAAGATGAAGGACAATTGGCAGCGGATGTACGAAGTATTCCAAGAGAAGAAGGGAAGTGTCACCCTGCGCCAAGCGGCCTATATCCTCGCCGTCAACCGTATTCTCTCCGCCGAAAAACTCCGCGGCCGGATTAAATAATTGTGATATAGTAAGGGAGGAAAGGAGGTGGTAAAAGTGAAGACAATAGTTTTTGACAACCTGCGCGATGTGAAGACAGGAAAAGTCCTGAAGGCACAAGTAAGCAATGCTCAAGCAAAGGAGCTTGCCGCAATTGCTCAAATGGCCCGGAGGTCGTCACAGGAATTCCTCTCATACGGATTCGCCCGTAACTAGGATTGCAGGAAGGGATTGGCAGTGTGCCAATCCCTCTGTTTTTATTTGAGCAAGGGTAGTCCTTGCTCAGGGTTTAATCCTCAGTGCCGAAAAACTCCGCGGGCGAATAAAAGAATAGCCACTTGAAAACTTCCAAGTGGCTAAGACTGTTATGCTGGCGTTCCGTTAGTAGACGGGAGGGCAGGACATCCGGACGTACCGTTCTCCAACCTGTACCTGAACGTACCGACCTGAGTATGGATCCCATCGCATTCCCCACACGGGAACCAGGGTCAGGCACATTGCTGGTTGTCGCACCGGCGCCACATAGACTGGTTGCGGCTGGGACATCGCGAGGCCGAATAAAGCCCCGAGTCCAAGTCCCAAACAGATACCCTCACCGCTTCCTCCGAATCCACCGCGTGCTGAAGCCGACATCGGCGCAGCGAGCGTCACTAACACCAAAAAACAAACTAAAAACCTCTTCATAACGCACCTCCTATTTTTTCAATGGGTTATTTACTGTATTTACAGAACTTACTACCTGCTACCAGTATACACCCACAAGGTCAATTTGTCAAGTGCTCGAAAAACAAGTAGAATACATGAGTTATGAAGAGATATCTTTATGAAGGATTGCTGATAGTTATGATAGCGATTATCGCGATTTCGTTTGTTTATAAAACATTACCGACGCCGACGGCGGAGTTCGGTGGGGTGTCCTTAAGGATCGAGTATGCGACGTCAACGGTGGCTCAGGAGAGAGGGTTAGGAGGTCGTGAGAGCATACCAAAGGACTACGGAATGCTCTTCGTATTTCTACTGGATGGCAAATATGGTTTTTGGATGAAGGATATGCTCGTACCCATTGATATCTTCTGGCTTGATGATAAAGGACAAGTCGTCTCTATTGCAGAAATCGTTGCCACATCAAGTTATCCAAATGTCTTTTATCCATCGGTGCCGGCACGATATGTCCTTGAGACCGTTGCAGGATTCGCCCGCGCACATAACGTTGCGACAGGCACACTACTCTTGTTGAAAAACTCCCCAAGCATTTCAGAGTAACGCTGTCCACAGGGCATTTCCCACATACAGGAGTAAACTTATCAGTAAGAAGTACGAATTATTAGAGGATAACTTAACTGCCCCGTTCATGCCAAAAACAGCTCACGTTTCCGTTCGAGTAAAATCAATTCCTCCTGCTGTTCACGCACCTGAGGCACCAATCTCAAAAGAAACACGACGTTATCGCGAAATGATTCCGCAGATAGAAAAACGCGATGGACGACTCGTCCCATTTGATTTTGATAAAATTGTTACCGCTATATGGAAGGCGATGATCGCGGCAGAGGAGGGAAGTCAGGATGATGCAGTGCTCGTGGCGCATCAAGTCGCTGGTGAGCTGGGGCGGTTTGCGAAAAAATATAAGAACTTCCTCCCGACCGTTGAGGGTCAGCAGGACTCAGTAGAGAAATATCTCATCCTCAATGATTATGTGAAGACGGCAAAAGCCTACATCCTCTATCGCGATAAGCGTGCACAACTGCGTGCGTCGCATATCGAGATTCCAGAACATGTACGCAAACTTGCTGCGGAGAGTAAAAAATATTTTGAAGGCAATTCACTCGGCGAATTTGTCTATCTGCGTACGTATGCAAAATGGATTCCTGAAGAAGGTCGTCGCGAAACATGGGTAGAGACCGTAGATCGTTATATCAGCTTCATGCGCGAGAATCTCGGCAACAAATTAACTGAAAAAGAGTATGCCGAAGTGCGCATGGGTATTTTGAAACAAGAAGTAATGCCCTCAATGCGACTTATGCAGTTCTCTGGAGACGCAGCACGTCGATGCAATACCTGCGCCTATAACTGCACATTCACCGCGCCGGTGAAGCTTGAAGACTTCGCTGAGATCATGTACCTCTCTATGCAAGGATGCGGTGTCGGCTTCGCAGTCGAGAGCCAAAATGTTGAACAGCTCCCGCAGATCATGAAACAGAAAGGGCAGAAGCTCCAGACGCACATCATCGCTGATTCAAAAGAAGGATGGTGTGATGCTCTAACTCTCGGCCTCCAAACATGGTATGCCGGTAAAGATATAAGTTTTGACTTCTCACAGATCCGCCCAGCGGGTGCTCGTCTTAAGACGATGGGAGGGAAGGCGAGCGGTCCTGAACCACTCCGTTCTCTCCTCTCGTTTGCTCGAGAGCGTGTACTCGCACGCCAAGGCCGTCGCTTGCGCACCATCGATGCTCATGATGTCATCTGCAAGATCGGTGAATGTGTCGTGGCGGGCGGTGTTCGTCGCACGGCCATGATCTCACTCTCCGACCTCGATGATGTCGAGATGCGCGATGCTAAAAAAGGTCAGTTCTATATGACTGATCCACATCGCTCGATCGCGAACAACTCAGCCGTGTACGAGATGCAGCCAACCAACTCCGAGCTTATGGACGAATGGGTCGCACTTATGAAGAGCGGTTCTGGTGAGCGCGGAATCTTCAATCGTGGATCACTCGCAGTCACCATGTCCAAACGGCGTGTAGAATACTTTAAAAAAGTCGGCTTTATCGAAGAAGACGGCATCGTACACGGATCTATTGGTGCTAATCCGTGTGCCGAGATCATTTTGCAGTCAAAGCAATTCTGTAACCTTTCAGAAATTATCGCGCGTGCACACGACACCGAGGCATCACTCATCCGAAAGGCGCGCCTCGCAGCAATTCTCGGCACGTATCAGTCAACACTCACGAAGTTCGGCTACATTTCTAAAGAATGGACAGACCATTGCCGTGCGGAACGTTTGCTAGGTGTCTCTATTACTGGTCAGTGGGATTCACCTGTCGCGCGACAGCCAGAGGTGATGCGTAAAGTTCGTGATATGGCGATTAAGACAAACGCAACCTATGCGAAGCGCTTCGGCATTGAGCGATCAATGGCGGTAACGGCAGTGAAACCATCGGGTACCGTCTCACAGACCTTTAACTGTGCATCAGGTATTCATCCACGCCACGCACCCTACTATATTCGTCGTGTTAGGATTAGTGTGACTGACTCATTATTTAAATTGATGCGCGACCAGGGCGTGCCGTGTTATCCAGAAGTAGGGCAATCAATGGAGGAGGCAAATACATTCGTGTTTGAATTCCCGGTTAAGGCACCCGATCACTCAAAGGAGGCACGATTTAAGGATGATCTGACAGCGCTCGCCCAGCTTGAGTATTGGAGACAAGTGAAGCTGAATTACACTGAACACAATCCTTCGGCGACAATATCGGTGAGCGAGGACGAGTGGATCAGTGTTGTGGATTGGATTCAGAAGAATTGGGATATCATCGGCGGACTATCCTTCCTCCCACGCGCGAATCACGTTTACCGCCTCGCGCCCTATGAAACGATTACAAAAGAAGAATATGAAGAGCGTATGAGTCGCTTCCCGAAAGTGGATTATTCAAAACTCGTTGCCTATGAGCTTCATGATGAGACAGAGATGAAGAAAGAACTTGCCTGCGCCGGCGGCACGTGCGAAGTCATATAAGCAATCGCCCGCGCAGGAGCGCGGGCGATTGCATCTTTGTGGACTGAGCCGATAAGCCGAATTCTGTCGTGAGCGATCATTTATCTGAGCCGTTAATTACTCAACGCCTTAAGCGTCACTCCCGTCACACTCGAAGTGTGGTCGGGCACGGCCTTGCATACGGGTAAGGATTTAGTCGTTGCATTCCCATCTCGCGACGGGCGTATTCCACGAGGGAATTCCTTCACTTTCGCTCAGGACGTTTCTGTGGTCACCTCTATCCTCACGGACGACGGGCGTTACCCGCTACCTATTTTCCCGCCTTACGGCAGGAGTATGTTCGGACTTTCCTCCCGCCACAACTTCGCAGATGTTGGCGGGCGATCGCTTAGTTCAGTCCGGGCACATTATACCACATCTATATTCCGTAAGGTGTCACTTTACGCCTGACGTAAAGTGACACCTTACGGCCTTACGGAAGATTAGAATCAGCGTAATACTGTCGTGCTTCTTGCAGCATCTTTTGTATCCGAACAGTATGCGTTATGGAGAATACTTCTGCATCCAGGATGGGTCTGGTCGATGGGTGTGCACCAGTATGGGCACCAAGACTTGAGTATGGATAAGCTGCAATCTGTTCTCCCAAGAATTGAGGGTCCACAACCTGGTTAGTTTTCCACCCAGGTTCATAGAGAGCTGCTGGATTGCAGTGAACATAGTTAATGAGGTGTTGGAAGTAACGGTCGTTAGATACATGAAGGGATCGGAATGGCTTTAGGAAGAGGTTTCCAGTCCTCTCATGCCGTGCATTAAAATACAAAGTATAGGATGTTCCGATTTTTCGCATAAATGCGGTGATACCTCCCTCCGAGATCTCCTTCAGCACCAGATGGAAGTGGTTAGGCATCAGGCAGAACGCTCCAATGGCGACCAATTTCTTGCCGCGGGGAATCTTTAATATTTCTTCAAATTTATATGTGCCGATATCTTCACGCCGGAGAGGGAACTCATCATTTGCCAAGTAAAGGAGTTCGAGAAAGCGATGATAATCCCTGGTATCTTCAAACACGGTACGCTTTTCAATACCACGGTTGTAGCAGTGGTACCACTCGCCGACAGCAAACGGGGCATCTCTCTTTGTCATATGTAATGAGCTAATACTAGCATGCCCTAGAGGGAAACCGTAAGGTGTCACCTTACGGAGCTGGGGAAATACCAAAAACCGTAAGGTGTCACCTTACGGAAAGGTGGGGAAAAGGCATATGCAGGGAAGATAGCGGGCTATACTGACAATATTATTACTGAACAGTAGAAATTCCCATGTTTCAACAACAATCAACAACCGTCCCATCGTTCGATTCAAATCGGTATAGCCCAGAACAGGTTACTCAAAGCAAGCCGCGTCGTTCACTTGAGAATACGAGCATTTGGGCGCTTATCGCCACAATTATAGTGTCCATATTTATTTTTGTCCCGTTCTCAGCAGTTCCACTCATAACAGCAAAGACCTATCTACTCGCCGCTGGAGCGCTCATCACGCTTGCGCTCTACATACTAGCGCGTCTTGCGCGGGGTAATATCATCCTACCGCCAGGCATCCTTATTGGCGCACTCTGGTTGCCAGTGATTGCATATGCACTCTCGTCCGCGTTTTCTGGAGTGTCGATTGCTAGCGCAGTGTGGGGTTCATCACTTGAGGTTGATACGCTCGGCTTTATGCTTGTTGCAGCGGTCCTTGGCACTCTAACAGCACTCGCATTGCGTCGCTCTGAACACTACAACCTCTTTCTGCGTGGGGGAGCTTTTGTTTTCGGGATTGCTGCCATTCTCGAAACACTCGTCGTCATTGGCGGACAATTCTCGTCAACGATTTCACCAGAGTTTTCAATCGTTGGTTCCTTCCAAGATCTCGCTTTTCTTCTCGGGCTTGGAGTCGTGTGCGTCCTCATCACATTACGATTTCTCGAGCTTCAGCAGCGTACGCATCGCGCCCTTATTGCGTGTGGTGTTCTGGCGCTCTTCATTCTCGCCATCGCAAACTCCTTTATAGTTTGGGTGTTGATTGCATTAGTATCACTCGGTCTCTTCGTAGAAGCAGTGATGCAACGCGGACCGAAGTCCTCTGACACTGATCTTGATGAAGTAAGTACCGTGGATGAAATGCCACTCGAGATAGATGAACCAAATCATTCACTCGTTCTCCCACTCTTTGTCCTCGCGGTATCGCTCTTCTTCCTTATCGGGGGAACGCTTGGTAGTGCTCTCGCGAATGCTCTCCACGTGAACGTGCTCTCGGTGAGTCCTTCATGGCAGTCAACGTTTTCTGTTGCGCGCAACGCCTATACAACCTCGCCTATCTTTGGCACTGGTCCCGGCACGTTCGGAGTTGAGTGGCTCAAGTATCGTGACGTATCCCTGAATTCAACTATCTTCTGGAATGTTGACTTCTCATCTGGTATTGGATTTATTCCGACTTCGTTCGTGACAACTGGTATTGTGGGAATACTTGCGTGGGTCACGTTCCTCACTGTTCTTATCGTGTTCGGTCTACGTATGCTTATCCTCCGTGCGCCACAAGACGCGTTTATTCGCTACATTGCGATACTCTCGTTTGTTGCAGCATTCTACCTCTTCATTATTGCAATATTCGGTTTGCCGAATTCGGTTACTCTAATGCTCGCTTTCGTCTTCACGGGTCTATTCATCTCTACCATGCGCTTTGCCGCTAGAGGTCGACAGTGGGGCATCATATTCTCACGAAGTCCACGGATTGGTTTCGTGATCGTTTTCTCACTCACACTCCTCTTGCTCGCATCAGTTGTTGCCGCCTATGCGCTGGTAGGTCGTTCTATTGCTGCCGTTGAACTCTCAAACGCCGGTGCAGCATTCGCTGCTGGGAATCTTGATGCGGCTGATGCTGCGGCGCGAAATTCAACAGCATTCGCACCGAGCGCAGCTGCCTATCAAATTGAGTCAGGCGTTGCGAACGCGCGTCTCAATCAAATAGCAGCTTCTTCAACAATGCCTGCAGCCGCAGCACAGGCCGCATTCCAAGCGGCACTCTCGTCAGGCATAAACGCGGCATTAACCGCGACCAGTCTCGCCCCTTCTGACTATCAGAATTGGCTCGTCCTGGGAAATCTATACGCCCAAGCAGTGCCACTTGGAGTTTCTGGTGCCTACGACAATGCTAAGACAGCGTACGACAAAGCAAAAGCACTTAATCCGACAAATCCACAAATTCTCTATATCCTCGCGCAGCTCGATATCGCAAACAAAAACACCAAGGCAGCTCAAGAAGATCTGAAGGCCGCTATAACACTGAAGCAGGACTACACGGCCGCTATCTTCCTCCTCTCAAGACTTCAGGTGCAGGACGGTAATGTGAAAGAGGCACTTACCTCCGCTCTAGCGGCTGCCTACTTCACGCCGAATAACCCAGATATTCTCTTCCAAGTTGGCATCCTCTATGCGGCACAAGGTGATCTCGCAAATGCTATCGCCGCACTCGGGGCGGCAGTGACTGCAAACCCGCAGTTCGCGAATGCGCGTTATTTCCTCTCAGCGGTCTATGCGAAACAGGGCAATATGCCACAAGCACTCGAACAAATGCAGGCAATCGCCGCAATGTCGAGCGAAAATGCGACAGCAGTTGCTTCTCAACTGGCCGAATTAACCGCTGGGAAGAATCCATTTCCAGCAAATCTCCTCTCCGCATCTCCAACCACGGTTAATCAATAAGCTAAAATCTATCCCTATCCTCACTCGCTTGGTAGTAACAATTAGGATAATATAGAGTGATGGTTCGACGAATCTTCGAGCGCATCGCGGCACCAATACGCGGCCTGCATCAGGCCGCGTATTTGCTGGCCGGACTCACGCTTGCTTCTCAGGCTCTCGCGCTCTTGCGCGACAGGGTATTTGCACATTCTTTTGGTGCAGGGCAGGTGCTCGACCTCTACTACTCAGCATTTCGTGTGCCAGATCTTGTCTTCGCCCTTGTATCCTCGCTTGTGAGCGCGTATGTCATCATTCCACGCATTACTGGAATGGATAGGGAAGCGACGCGTCGGCTCCTATCCGAATCAGCAACATTTCTATTCGGTGTTGGCGGTTTGATCTGCGTTGCCCTCGCTATCTTCATGCCTCAATTCTTAGCTCTTCTGTATCCAAATCTTGTTGCTTCTCCGTACCAGTCCGATTTCATTCTTCTCGGACGTATCTTATTGATACAACCAATTTTGTTGGGACTTTCTGGTGTGTTCTCGAGCGTAACGCAGGTGCATCGGCGCTTTATGCTCTTCGCCACATCGCCAGTTCTATATAACCTCGGCATTATTCTCGGTGCAGTTTTGCTTTATCCATACTTTGGTTTGCCTGGAATAGGAATGGGCGTCGTGATTGGCGCGATTGCCTATCTCGCCGTCAATATTCCTGTGCTTATAGAAGCGGATGTTGTGCCACACTTCCGTATACCGAGCTTCGCTATTATGGTGCCGGTCATTCGAGACTCTATTCCTCGCTCGCTCGCGCTTGGTATGGGCTCAATTACCGCACTTTTCTTAACATCATTTGCTTCTAGGATTGGCTCAGGATCGGTCTCTGTATTCACTCTTGCTAGTAATCTCGAGGCGGTTCCGCTCTCGCTCATTGGGGCTTCGTATGCCATTGCAGCGTTTCCTGCACTTTCTGAGGCATCAGCTCTTGAGCGACGTGAGGAGTTTACCAATATTCTATCTGCGAGCGCACGGCATATTATCCTCTGGTCCGTTGTTTCGCTCGGCCTCATCACGGTCCTGCGTGCGCATATCGTGCGCGTGATTCTTGGAACGGGTGCCTTTGATTGGGACGCGACACGACTCACTGCAGCACTTCTGGCCATTCTTGCAGTTGGGCTTGTCGCACAAGGGCTCGTGCTCCTATTCTCACGTGCATTGTATGCAGTACGCCAATCATGGCGACCGCTCGCGTATCAATCTGCAGGAGCATTACTCACCGTATTTCTCGCTGTACTGTTTCTTTCTTTTCCGCCTGCAGGAATGCCTGCTTCGCTTGCCGCTCTCTTGCGCGTCGGTGATGTACCGGGGACGGCCATCCTACTTTTAGCACTTGCGGCAACACTCGGCCAGATATTCTTAGCCGTTCTTTCTCTCGTGGCGCTTCGCAGTGTCTCTCCAGCTCTCGCGCGTACACTTGCACGACCGCTCCTTGACGGCTGTATTGCTGCAATCGCTGGCGGCGCGGCGGCATATGTAACCCTCTCCTTTGAAGGTGGCATCGCACCACTCACAACACTTGCATCAGTCCTCACACAAGGGTTGGTTGCTGGGGTGGTCGGTCTTATTGCGGCGGCGTTCGCACTCTATCTCACCCAGAACGAAGAATTTCGTATCGTAGTCAATGCCATCAGTAAGCTCATCCGTACACCGAGCGAACGCGCCGCCGCTCTTGTTCCGTCTGCTGGAGAACCACCAAAACCGTGAACTCTGAAAATATTCGCAATTTTTCTATCGTCGCGCACGTTGACCACGGCAAATCAACGCTCGCTGACCGACTCCTTGAACGCACGGGAACAATTCCGGTACGCAAGATGCGCGATCAGGTCCTTGATCGTATGGATCTCGAACGCGAGCGCGGAATCACAATAAAAATGCAACCCGTCAGAATGCAATATGGAAATTATATTTTGAACTTGATAGACACACCCGGACACATTGATTTTTCGTATGAAGTCTCACGTGCACTCAAGGCAGTCGAAGGTGTGCTTCTTCTCGTAGATTCAACACAAGGAGTACAAGCCCAGACCCTCACGACGCTTGCAGCGGCAAGAGCGCAGAAGTGTACTATCATCCCTGTTATTTCAAAGGTTGATTCTCCGGCAGCGCGGGTTGATGAAGTGCGCCTGGAGCTCGCACAGCTCTTATCTGTTTCACCAGAGAATGTGATTGGCGTGTCGGGGAAGACAGGTGTGGGCGTTGATGAGCTTCTTGAGGCGATAGTCACGCGCATCCCAGCCCCTCCTTCGCATAAAACTACAGATGGCGAAGCGCGAGGTCTGGTTTTCGACTTTTCCTACTCAACCCACAGGGGCATTGCCGTGTATCTGCGTGTGTTCAACGGTACGTTTAAAAAAGGCCAGTCGCTCTCATTTCATGCCGCAGGAAAAAATTTCACTGCGCTTGAGGTCGGTATCTTCACTCCAGAAGAAACGCCTGCTGATTCGCTTTCTGCTGGCGAGATTGGCTACATCGTTACGGGTATAAAGGAACCGGGCATCGTTGGCGTTGGTGACACTATTGGTAAAACTGGAGGATCTCTCGCTGCTCTTGAAGGATACGCAAAACCACGACCGGTCGTCTGGGCCTCGGTGTATCCAGAGAGCCAAGATGATCTACCTCTCTTGAGACAATCACTTGGGCGATTGCGGCTCTCTGATTCATCACTCTCTTTTGAAGAGGAGTCATCAGGTGTTTTGGGGCGCGGATTCCGCTGCGGCTTCCTTGGGCTCTTACATCTCGAGATTGTCACTGAGCGTTTGAGACGTGAGTTCGACCTCTCGCTTATCGTTACTATCCCGACAATCTCATATATCGTCACGAAGACGAATGGCGTACGCGAGATCATATACACACCTGCAAAATTCCCCGAGCATGGTGATATTATGAAAATAGAAGAGCCGTGGGCAAAGGTTATTATTATCACGCCTCCAGACGCGGTCAGTGCACTGGTGCAATTGCTCTATGAGCACGAGGCACACACACTCGCGACCGAGACGTATCATGACGGTCGTATCGAAATGACCGTAGAGATGCCACTCCGGGAATTGATGCGCGGTTTCTTTGACACACTAAAAAGTATTTCTGCAGGATACGCCTCGCTCTCATACGAGATTATGGACGAACGGCCGGCGGATGTCGTGCGGCTTGATATCCTTGTTGCCGAAGAGCCGGTACCCGCGTTCGCACGTATGATCGCACGCAGGAGGGTACAAGAAGAAGCAGAGAAGATGGTGGAGAAGCTCCACGGCAATTTGCCGAAGCAACTCTTTGTTACGAAGATTCAAGCTCGGATGCAGGGACGTATCATTGCTTCAAAGACACTCTCTGCGATGCGTAAGGATGTCACGGGCTATCTCTATGGCGGTGATGTTACGCGCAAAAATAAGTTGCTTGATAAGCAGAAACGAGGCAAGAAGAAGCTACTGGAGCATGGTAGAGGCAAGGTAAACATTCCTGAAGAAGTTTTCATGAAGATGGTACAATCGTCGTAATGCGCGCGAAGCAATTACGGCAAGGTGTTCTGATAAGTGTCCTTTTGTTGGTCATTTTTTGGTTGGCGTCACTTATCTGGGGGCTTGCAGGGAAGGCTGAGGTGGCCGTATCGCAAGCGAACAGCGCAGAACGACAGTATCAGGCGCTCGAAGAGCGCAAGAAGATGCTTGAGGCGAATCTCGCCGCAATTGCTACGGAACGTGGCGAGGATGCTGCCGTCCGATCGGCCTTCGGTGTTGCACGACCTGGAGAAGAGGTTATTGTGGTGGTGCCACCGGCAACGAGCGCACCCACCACAGTGCCCTCATGGTGGCAAAGAGTTATTAATTGGTTCAAATAAGCGGGTATGGTTTAGTGGCAGAACGCGACCTTCCCAAGGTTGAGACCCGGGTTCGATTCCCGGTACCCGCACAAATATTGTCTAAATAGCTAAATTCTCCCATCCCTGGTACATTTTGACTTCTTTGTGATTTGGACCTATATTTAAAATAAATAAACCCATGACAGCATACCCTTCAAAAGCACCAGTTTTAGTAATTTCCATTCTCACGTTGTCGGTTATCGTTGTCGGAGTTTGGTATGAGACCCAAAAAGTTAATTTTCAGCCAAACCAAATTTCGTTTAACGGTAAAGAAACGCCGAAAGAAGGTCCAACTGCAAGCACAACAGAACCCATAAAAGATGAAACTTCGGGGATAGATACTTCAAACTGGAATGTTTATCGGAATGAAAAATATGGTTACGAGATTAAATATCCCAATAATTACCAAATAGACCAGACGGACCTGGGTAATGTTTTTATGGGTGCGAATTCGGAATATAGGGCAACGGGTGTTTTTGTGAGAGTGCTAAATAATAAATTGGAAGAAGAGATAAGAAGCCTAAAAAGTAGAGATAGTTTAACTACGGTTTTAGAAGAAAAAGAAATTTACTTAGGAGGTGTCAAAGCGTTTAAATTAGTTTTAACCAATGCTATTGGAGTTGATGACCTTTTCTATTTTTTACGAAAGAATGATATTAGTTATAAGTTAAGAGGTGTAAACAGTGATATCCATAATAAAATTATCTCAACTTTCAACTTCATAGAGGGACAATAGTATTTATAGAGGGATATAACCAGCCTTAATTTAGGTGTGACTCACACAAGGAGGGTTTCATGAAGAGGGGAGGTATTGGTGTATTACTAATTTTGCCTGTTTTCTTTAACCCTGTACAGACGAACGAAGGCGTAATCGCCGGTTCTCATATTCCGCACAAAGTGATATACTCAGCACACTAACTCAAATATTATGGACAAAACCGTCACTATCTATAGCACACCGACCTGCCACTTCTGCCAGCTCGCCAAGGACTTCTTGAAGGAGAAGGGAATTACCTATACTGAATATGACGTGGCACACGATCTGGAGAGGCGACAGGAGATGATCCAGAAGTCTGGTCAGATGGGTGTGCCGGTCATCTCAGTTGGTGATACGCTAATCGTCGGTTTTGATAGAGAGAAGCTCGCCAGCACACTCGGTATCTAAAATTGCCCTCTTAGTTCAATGGATAGAACGGCTCACTCCTAACGAGCTGATCCAGGTTCGACTCCCGGAGGGGGCACAAAACCTTTACTTTATATATAGCTCGTGCTAACGTCTTTTCGGATTGGAAGGGTCTTTTGTAGAAGCTAAACCATCAACAGAAAGGAGTATAAAATGGCAAAAATAAAATGTTCGATCAACCCGATAGTGCAGATACTTATCGAAATTGAAGAAGAGTGTAAATCTGACGGAAGAGGACTTCTCGACGAACTCTATTACTTCGTATCAGTTGAGGGTATCTACGAGTGGTCGGGACTTAGCAGAGGTACGTTCTGTACATCGAATCCTCAATCTTTTGTCGGTCACTACACTGCCGAGGATGCAGAGAAGATCAAGACATGGCTTCTCGGGCAGGACATCGAACCTGAAGTACAAGAAAAAACGGAGAAGAAAGACGAAAGTATGGGGAATGGGAAATGGTATCTGGAACACAAACACAGACTCCTGTCGGGAGATGGCTTTGTTAGCCATCTTTCCGAAGATGAGAGAATCCCTATGAAAACGGCAACCACCGCTAATGATGGAGTTAAGGCTGTCAAGGAAGCAAAAGCATTATGGGAAGAAAAATTCATGGAAGCAAGGACTTTTGGTTGCGAGAGAGGAATCTTCGATCCCGAAGCTGTCTACAGGATTCCGCTTCCGAAGGATTAGATGATGGCGGTCACTGGTGAATAACCGGCGGCCGCCCTTTCTTTTTCAATGATAGAATACTGGATATATGGATGAAGAAACACGACGATTGTTAGATGAGACCCACGCACTTGCAAAAGATAATCACCGAATGCTTCGTGCCATCAGACGCGGGCAGTGGATGGGCTTTTTTAGCACGATTATCGTATGGATTGTTGTGCTCGCCCTACCACTCTATCTTTATCGCGAATACCTCGAGCCAATCGTCACGAAGATTTCTTCGGCCGCTGGGATGTCCACCACAACGACCTCCGGATTCCTTGGTCTCCCGACTTCCGCTGAGCTGCAAAAGCTGATAAACTCTTATACAGCGGGGAAGTAGCCCGCATTGCTTGGGTAGCTCAGTTAGTTAGAGCGTCGCTCTGAAGAAGCGAAGGTCCCCGGCGCACTTCCGGGCCCAAGCACCACACGAACAAAAAACAAGGTTCAACCTTGGGAATCTGACTTAAAGGTTAGATCTTGTTTTTTGTTCAGCCTGCCTTCACGCGCAATTTCGTCTGCTTTGCCTTATCAAGCTTCGGGAGGATGATGGTCAAGAGACCGTCTTTGGCACTTGCAGAGGAGGCTTCAACATCCACTTCTTGTGGGAGCATAATCGTGCGACAGAATGAACCCCAAAAAAGTTCTCTGGTGAAATAATCGGAGCCTGAGGTTTGTTCACGTTCAATGCGCGAACCCTCGATCTCAACCATGTCACGGCTTATAGAAATACTGAGTTCGTCAGGACGTACTCCTGCGACAAAAGCGCGAATAATAATATCGCTAGAGGTCTGGTGTACATCAACTGGGAGTTGTCCTTCGCCACCAGAAGGCTCGTCATCAAGCGGTGCTGGGCGAGCAGCACGTTCACGCGATTCTTTGCGCGTAGGTATTGGTGTAGTTGGCAATTCGTCATCAAACGAATCGAATGTGTCACCAACTGCTGGGCTACCAGAGAGACGTTCAAAGAATGAGTGTTTGAGAGCCATAATTAGAAAGTGGTGTTAGGAAAATTACGGTACTGGAAATATTTGAGTACTTCAAACGCCGCGAAGAAAACAACGGCGACCGTCCAGACAAGAAAAAATGCATAGAACGTGGTCGAAGTACCTTGACTGATAATAAGCGTATTGAAGGCAGTGTGCAACACGATGGCGAGGATAAGTCCAAGCCAAGCGGCAGTCATGCGTACAGACGGACGACTCCTGACAGAGAAAGCAAGAGAAAATCCGATTGTCGCAGAAGCGACTACATGAAGCAATGATGAGCCAAGGAAACGCACATTACCCGTAAATAGACTGCTGGCAATACCACCGTCCATAAGAGGTGTAATTAGAAAGAGCATATTCTCTGCGGCTGCGAAGCCAAGTGCCACTGTGATCATGTAGATAACATAATCAGGTGCTTCGTCGACTGCATTTCGCCACAATATGAGGCCCGCTACCATTATATATTTCAGCATCTCCTCAATAAGCGCCCACGCGGTAAAGATGGAGATGTCGCCTACCAAATGATCCTTCGCGTACTGTTCTAGAGGGAGTGCGAGCGGTACCGCAATCATGCCGGCAATGAAGGTGAGTGCAATAAGAGAACGCGGCTCCGGATGGCTGGCATCCTCTTTCAAAAGGAAATAAAGCCAGATAAAAGAAGGCAGCAGACCGCCGAGGAATGCATAGCCGAGTGTCGTGAGAGTCACCAGTTTATTCTACCACTGGCCAAGGGGCAACCATTAGGAATTCAGAATCTTTTGTCGGCATAGATTGCCAGATCTCTTCGGTAATGAAGGGCATGAAGGGGTGGAGGAGCTTCAGAACGCGAGTGAGCAGGAGTATGAGCAGGATAGCACGCGATTCTTTTGCGGCCACATCACTGCCAGCGAGAATCGGTTTTGATTCTTCAATAATTTTATCTGCAAGCTCGTGCCACGCGTAGTGATATATTTTTTCTGCGGCTAGATAGATGCGATATTCATCAATATCATTTGTAATTTCTTTTGTGAGAACATCAAGTTCAGAAAGAATCTTTTTGTCACTATCACTCATGTAGGACGTAGTACGTCCTACATGATTTTGTGGCGTATCCACGGTGTTTTCTAGAATAAACCTAGCGATATTCCAGAGTTTGTTTGAGAAGTGCTTGTAGCCCTTCACTTTATCCTCACTTATTCGCATGTCGGTTCCCGGCGTATTGCCGACAACAAGTGCCATACGCGCAGCATCCGCACCGAACTTTGCCGTGATATCAAGCGGATCAAGGTTATTGCCGAGTGACTTTGACATTTTGCGCCCTTGGGCATCGCGAACCATTCCGTGGAGATACACTGTTTTAAAAGGGATATCACCAATCGTGAATTCGGTCATGAGTATCATGCGGGCGACCCAGAAGAAGAGAATATCGTAGCCAGTCTCGAGCAAATCGGTCGGATGGTAGTTTTTGAAATCATCGGTGTCGTCTGGCCAGCCTAAAGTAGAGAAGGTCCAAAGTCCTGATGAAAACCATGTATCGAGTGTATCTTCATCTTGCGTCCAACCAGCTTCAGCAGGTTCAATACCGACACTGATTTCTTCACCTCGATACCAGACGGGGATACGATGCCCATACCAGATCTGCCGGCTGATGCACCAGTCACGAAGATTTTCTATCCAGTGAAAATACGTTTTTTCAAAATATTCTGGAATGATCTTAATGGCTCCTGAACGTACCGGCTCAAGCATGAGCTCTTTCAGTGTCTTTCCACGACCAGGAATTGGCTTATTCACCTCGATCCACCATTGCAATTTCGGCAGAGGTTCGATGATGCCACTGGTACGTTCGGCGGTTGCGATATTTTGCACGGTATCTTCTGTCTTTTCCAACAGGCCTTCTTCCTTCAGCCATTCAATAACCACCTCTCTCGCTTCAGTGGTTTTCTTATCCAATAGGCGCCCAGCGACTGTCATCCTCGCGTACTCGTTTATGATAATTACTTCATGCGAGAGCAGATGCCGATCAGCAATCTCCCAGTCAACATGACTATGGGCGGGCGTGAGACCGACGGCACCAGTGCCAAAGGTTGGGTCGACTTCTTTATCAGCAACAATTTTTATGTGTATCGGTACATCACAAAAAACCGCATCGTATTCTTTGCCGACGAAGGCCGTATAGCGCGCGTCATCTGGATGCACCGCCACAGCAACATCACCTACCTTGGTCTCAGGCCGTGTGGTCGCGATAGAAATAGGGAAGTCCTTACTGTAGCGAAAGGTATAGAGTTTTGCGGCACGTTCTTCATATACAATCTCATCATCAGAAATAGTTGTTTGGCCTTTTGGGTCCCAATTCACAATACGTAGTCCTCGATAAATAAGACCGGCATCATACATACGCTTGAAGACGGTACGAACTGCACGGCTCCGCGTCTCATCAAGCGTGAAGGCCTCGCGCGACCAATCGAGCGAGGCACCCATCGTCTTTAATTGGCTCACGATAGTGTCGTGACTTTCGTTTGCGAATACCCCAATGCGCTTGAGTAATTCTTCGCGTCCGAGATCGTGACGACTTTTGTTTTCTTCTTTTTTTATTTGTTTCTCAACAACCGATTGTGTCGCGATAGCTGCGTGATCAGTGCCTGGAGTCCAGAGTGTGCGATAACCGCACATGCGCTTATAGCGAACAAAAATGTCTTCGACAGCGAGCATGAGCGCGTGACCCATGTGTAGTCGCCCAGTGACGTTTGGTGGCGGGAGCACTATTGAATACTTTGGCGAATCTGTTTTTGCAAAACCTCGCTTCACACACTCATCTGGGTTGAAGAGGCCACTCTTCTCCCATGCTGTGTAGATGCGCGACTCGGTCGCGGAGGAGTTGTATGGTTTGAGAAATTTATCGTCCATTATTTAAAATATATCAGATAAGAGGGAGGTTGCCATTTGCAACAAAATCATTTGAAAATTCTTTGCGCAAGGCACGATAGTAGCCAGCGATGGCAATCATAATAGCGTTATCGGTTGAGAGCGATGCCGCCGGTATCTTGAGTGCAACTTCAGAAAATTCTTGGGAGACATTTTCTTGGAAAGTCCGCTTGATGTGAGTGTTGGCCGAGACGCCACCACCGATGATGAGTGTTTGGGCGCCAGTTTCTTCAAGTGCACGCGCAGTCTTCTTCCACAAAACATCAGTGACGGCATTTTCGAATTCGTGCGCTATGTGTTTCTTATCATCGTCACTTATGTCGGGGATCTTTTTCAATAAATTTAACACCGCAGTTTTTAGTCCGGCAAATGAGAAGTCGCAGCTGTTTTCATTGATCATTGGCCTCGGGAGTTTGAATTCGGGTCTGGACATCGAATGTCCTATTTCAGAAACTAGGACATTCGATGTCCTAACTTCTTCTGCAAGCTTGGAGATCTCAGGACCGCCAGGGTAGGGGAGTGCGAGCATGCGCGCAACCTTATCGAAGGCCTCGCCAACAGCATCATCACGCGTCTCTCCAATAAGCTCGTACTGAAGCCATTCACGCATCAAGACGAGCTGCGTGTGTCCACCAGAAATCAGGAGGGCGAGTATGGGGAATTGCACATTTTTAATTTCCAATTTTTCTGTTTGAGATTCGTTTGGTTCTTCGTGCTTCGTGCTTCGTGCTTCTTGCCGAGCAAGTGCGGCGAGTATGTGTCCCTCCATATGGTTCACCGCGACTAGCGGCTTCTGCCAAACGAGCGCGAGCGCCTTTGCAAAATTAATACCGACCCAGAGCGCCGGCTCGAGGCCGGGGCCGGCCGTGACGGCGATTTCGTCGATCGCAGGAGGCTCACATTCAGAAATGAATTCGAAAAACGTTTCAGTGAGACCGGGCTCACGCGCCAAAATTTCTGAAATTTTGGCGCGGGTCTCATCCGCGATTGCTTGGGTGTCTTCATGCAATAGCTCTGCTTCCTCGAGTGCTGCCTCGAGAATCGGCACGAGATTCTTCGCGTGCTCGCGTTTTGCGAGGGCAGGGAAGACGCCGCCATATTGTTTGTGAATTTCTATTTGTGAGAGGAGTGCGTTCCCAAGTACTTTAAACTCAGCATGCGTTTCATCTCCAGTGCACTCGAGTATCGCAATTGCGGTCTCGTCACACGAGGTTTCAATGGCTAGGATTTTCATTTTCATCTAACACTACCCAAGGGAGTGGGTCTCCCCACTTCAATCGAAAGGCGGCCGCATGAGGATGTCCATTTCCTCCATATTTCCGTGCAATAACTGATACATCAACGCTGGAGTCACTCCGGAGTGACACGTTTATGACGTCGCCATGCAGGTTTGCGATAATGGCAAGCGGTGGATGTAGGTGAGCAAGATTGTTCCCCACGTCCGATTTGAACATGTCAGTCGCGGCTGAGAGATAACAGGTGTGTCCTTCAAACGACACGAGTATCGCCTTTTTGGAGATTTGTTCGACTAAGATTGCAAAATATTCTGCATATACCTTACCCTTCTCTATCAATGTTGCGCGCGTTTGTTCATTTTCAAATTCTTGCACGAGATGATCCCAATCTTCAAAAGTAAATCGCTGCGCATACGCGTAGGCGATCACCGCGCGAGAATCAGGAAGTAAGAAAACATACCGATCCGCATCTTCAACATATTTTAACAAGAACGGGATGGGAACATCGGGATGAAAATAGCTCCATGCAATAGTTGCACCAGATCGTTTTTCATCAAACACATGATCCGGCATACTCTCCACAACCTCTTGTATGCCGAGATGGTGATCGAGAACCGTCACAGACGCAGCAGTCTTCACAATCTCATCCATGATGTCCTGCGGATAGGTGAAGTCGATAAAAAAGAGATGTTTACCCTCGAGTCCTTCTGGGATGGGCCGCTCATGTAATTTTAATGGAATATATTCTGCCGTGTCGCCAAATTTTTTCCATGCGGCATAGGCGCTCCCGAAGCCATCGGGGCATCCACCATGATAAAGAATAACCGTTTGTTTTTCACTCATACTTTTCCAAGCGCCTCTGGATGTTTCCGTGACCATTCGTAGAAGACGACCGCAGCCGAGGCAGCCGCGTTAAGTGATTCGGTGCGTGCGTGCATAGGGATAGCGAGTGTAACGTCGCAGGCGACGAGTGTCTTCTCTCTGATGCCGGCACCCTCATTTCCGATCACGAAAGCCGTCGGTGCATCGAATACCTCACTGCCAAGCGCTGTCGCTCCATCCATCGCGAGACCATAGATCCAAAAACCTTTTTCTTTGAGTGTCTTGATGGTGTTGTTCACATTGCCGATAGAGACGAGCGGCACGCGGAACGCCATGCCGGCAGAACTCTTCACTACTGTGCCGGTGATGGGTGCCTGGTTGTGTTCAGGAATGAGAACGGCCGAGAGGCCGAAGGCGGCCGCTGAGCGGATAACGGCGCCCACGTTGTGAGGATCCTGCACCTCAGCCAAAATCGCTACAGCAATTTTGGCGGATCCTGTTGGGAGAGTCGCCAGAAAATCATCAAACGATATAAGTAGGGCAGTGGGATCCATGACGGCGATAACACCCTGATGTACCGCATCTTTGCCCACAAGCTCTTTGCCTTTACCCGATGCGAGTTCAGCAGTCGGGATATTATTTTTTGTCAGCAGCACGCGCAGCTCAGCATCTTTCAAATCAGGCGCAAGAAAAACTTTGCGAATAACTTTTGGTGCATGTCGCAACGCTTCCATAAGCGCGTGTTTGCCATAGACATATACCTTGCCGCTTGCAGAGGCTTTGCTGTGTCCGCTCGGGCGTCGCACCGCATGTTTAACACGCGGGCTATATTTTTTTGATCTCATGTGCGCGGTACAGGACTTGAACCTATAACATCCACAACGTCAATGTGGCGCTCTACCAATTGAGCTAACCGCGCGTATCAAGACTATAACACAATTTGCGGAGACGGGAGGATTCGAACCCCCGATGCCCTTTCGGACATACTTGTTTTCGAAACAAGCGCGATCGACCACTCTGCCACGTCTCCGTTGCTCGTCATCCTAGCATTTCAGAGCAAAAATGATAAGGTTTATGCGAGGCCCTACAATCAAGCCGAACGAGTGAACAGATGGGATTTTCATCTGTTCCGAGTGAGGCGAAGAGTGTATGGCCATGTGCAAGCAACATGGCCCTATCGTCTAACGGTTAGGACGCCGGCTTTTCAAGCCGATAATCGGAGTCCGACTCTCCGTAGGGCTACTAGATGAAAAAAATACTGATCGTGACGGATGCGTGGGCGCCACAGGTCAACGGCGTGCCACGAGTGCTTTTGGCCCATAAGCGTTGTCTCGAAGAACGTGGGTATATTGTTGATGTGATAGAGCCGGGGCAATTTAAGATGACCTATCCGATGCCGACGTATCCAGAGATCCGCTTGGCGCTCTTCCCGCGTCGCCGCGTTCGACAGATGATCGAGGAGTTTCAACCAGATGCCGTGCATCTCCCGACCGAAGGGCCGCTCGGCTGGGCGGCGCGGGCCGTTTGCATCAAGAATGGAATACCATTCACGACGCAGTATCACACCAGATACCAGCTCTATGTGGATATGCGCTTCCGCGGTCTTCTGCGCCCCGCACATGCTTTCTTACGGCACTTCCATTCTCGAGCAATGTGCACGATGGTCTCAACTGAGAGTTTAAAAAAAGAATTAGAGTCAGAAGGTTTTAAAAATGTAGTGGTGGTGCCACTAGGCGTCGATACCAAACTCTTCACGCGCAATCCAACACCACCTCTGCCCCCCCTACCGAAACCGGTCTTCGTCTACTTCAGCCGTCTCGCACCAGAAAAGAGTCCTGAAGAATTTTTAAAACTTGATTTGCCTGGGACGAAGCTGGTCATAGGGGATGGCCCCGATAGAAAGAGATTAGAAGAAAAGTACGGGAAGAAAAATACGTTTATCGGCTATAAGCATGGCCAAGAGTTAGTAGATTGGCTCTCGCTCTGTGATGTGTTCGTCTTCCCCTCGCGCACTGAGACCTTCGGTCTCGTCGTCCTCGAGGCGCTCGCCTGTGGCCTCAGGGTCGCGGCACATGACGCCATGGGCCCGCGCGACAGTGTCACAGAAGGGAAGGATGGTTACCTAGGCGAAGATCTTCAAGAAGTCGCTATAAAATGCCTAGAGTTATCTCCAGCAGATTGCCGGAAGAAAGCAGGGCAGTATACTTGGGAACACTCAACAGACCTCTTTCTTCAAAACCTCGCTTTTATTCACCAATAGCTTCTTTCGCTTTTCTTCCAAGGCGTCTGCTTAGGCGAAGCAGGAGATAGAGAGCGAGAAGCGCAATGGCAATGATGAATATTTTTCCAGCGACATTATCAATGACTACATAAAGATTTCCGAAGAAGTATCCAACCGCGAGCATCACGGTCGTCCAGACGAGCTGGCCGAAGAAGTTTAAAACGATATATTCTCCAAAAGGCGCTCGAACAATCCCCGCGGTGATAAGCGTCGCGAGTGAGAGCCCGAAGCCGGCGGTCATCTTAGATCCTAAAAGAATCTTCTTCCGGTGTTTTGAAAAAAGCTCTTTTGCATTCTCGATGCTTGTGGCATTGATATCAAAAAACTTTCCAAATCGATGTACAAACTTATTCCCAAAAAAGTATCCGACGTAGTACCAAACCGTATCGGCGAGGAGATCGCCAATTGAGAGGGCAATGTAAGTGGGAATAATCGTGAGCACGCCGAGCTTAATAAGAAAGCCGGACATCATCATCATGTACGGACCCTCAAAAAAAGAAAGCACCACCAGCGCGGGGTATTTATATTGGAGAAAGAGTGCAATGACAGCGGAGACGCTCATAGTATGTTAGCGCACCACCGTCCACTCCTTATACGCGGCTTTGTCGCGGAACATGATAGAGAGGCCGTTCTTAATCCAAATGCCATAGGTGCGCAGCCAGCCGAGCTTGTGAGCGCGGCGCAGCGAATGACGCACACAGAGCTTGCGATAGGAGAGTGTGCGGCCGTGCGCCGCGAGGCGGCGGAACATCTCGTTATCTTCACCGGCGGCGAGATGTTCGCCGAACCCGCCAATGCTTTTGAAGATGTCGGCACGCATCATCTGGAACTCACCGGATGAATTGCCCGAATGGAACATGTTGTTCGACACGACATAGAACCAATTAAGCGGCGCGCAGAAGAATGCGTCAGTGAGCGAACTATTTTCAACTAATGGCTTAAGTGGGGCAGTGATGCCAGCGAGCTTCGGATTTTTATCAAACGCGGCAATGACCTCTTCAAAAAAAGCCTCTGGCTCAGGGATGATTACATCGGCATCGATGAATACCAAATATTTCCCACTCGCAATCGCTGCTCCCGTATTCTTCGCCTCACCAAACGTTTGTCGGCGTGGCTGGTCCCAGACAACAATCTTATCGGTATACCGCCGCGCGATATCGAGTGTATGATCAGTGCTGCCGCCGTCGCTGATGACAATCTCGTGCGGTAATTGGAGCGTCTTCAGATTCTCTAGTGTCCGCTCCAAAAACTGTTCCTCCTTCAGCGTCGGGATGATGATTGAGATGGTTGGCGGCATAAAGCTTATTGCTTCTTGATCCAAAGATAAATATCTTCTGCTGCTTTAACGCCGTCGCCGGCGGCGATGTTGTTCTGATGGTAGAGCTCGTCGGTGCAGTCACCGGCAGCCCAGATGCCCTCAACGCTCGTGTGTTGGTTATGAGGATCGGTCTTCACTCTTTTTACCGCATCAAGCTCAACAAACCCTTCGGCAAACTGTGTATTCGGTACAACGCCCGCTTCGACAAATATACCAGACACACTCACTTCTCTTATTTCATCAGACCCTTTGTCTTTATATTTTAAACCAGTGACAAACTGTTCGCCGATGACTTCAGTCGGCTCGGCATGAGCAATAATGTGCATGTTGGGATGAGCACGCGTTTTCTCTATTGTTATCTGATCAGCCTTGAATTCTGCATGACGATGAATAAGGGTGACCGATTTCGCATACGCGAGAAGTTGGAGTGCCGTCTCAAAACCGGCATTACCGCCACCGACCACCGCGACGTCCATACCCGAGAAGAGGAGGCCGTCGCAGGAGGCGCAGTAGGTGACACCCTTATGTTCAAACTTATCTGCGCCCGGGATATCAAGCTTGCGGCGGCTGGCACCAGAAGCAATGAGGACAGCTTTTGCAGAAAATTCTTTGCCTGATTTTGTTTTGGCGGTGAAACCGCCAAGTTGGGATTCAAGCGAGACGACACGCTCGCCGATGGCGAGCGTGACAATATCGCCCTTCACCACCTCGAGATGCTCTCTCATAGACTTCGCAAAATCTGCACCACTGATCTTCGGCATACCGATCCAATTCTCTATGCCGCTTGAGACAACAGATTGTCCGCCGATCTCTTCAGCAATCAGAACCGCTTTTAGATGTTTCCGTGCTGCATAAATGCCTGCAGCCACCCCCGCCGGCCCCCCGCCGATGATTATTAAATCGTACATCGCCCTATTCTATCACTTTCTATGCATTGAACAGAATTTCTACCTATTGTTAATAACATGTCTCAATTTCTGTCCTATAGGATATAATTTGATACATGAAGAAAATGCGGACGGAAACGCGCGGGAAATATCTGCCAATGCGCAATCTCATTTTGCGAACGCTAGCAGTGAGTGGGGCGCTCGGTGTCGCACTCGTCGCTCCGAGGGTACTGACCATTCTGAAAAAACTTGATCGTGGTGTGGCGAATCGGAAAGATTTGTACCGTCGTATCACGCAGGCAATAACCCGTCTCGAGTACGCCGGTCTCGTAAAGACATCAGGAAAGTATGGACACCGCAATGCCTCGTTGACCGAAAAGGGTCGTGCGGTGATTGGAACGGTGTACGCAAACGAATACCGCATTCCTGCACCAGTATTCTGGGATGGCAAGTGGCGCGTCGTTATGTTTGATATCCGCGAGAAGCGCAGGCGAGCTCGTTCGCAACTACGGACTCTTCTCATGGGCGCTGGTTTCTTGAGGCTTCAGGACAGTGTCTGGATATATCCATATCCCTGTGATGAATTCATCGGGCTTGTCCGCGCACACCTCAAGAGCGGTACGGGCGAAATGCTCTCATTCGTTGCCGAGGCACTTGAATCAGATCGCCGACTTCGGGAACACTTCCGACTCCTATGACTTGTGAAAGTAAGTTGTCTCAATTCTTATCCTATAGGATGAAAATTGATACATGAGCCGGCTTAGTACAATCACTTTGACTTTTCGGCGACAAAGGAGTTAACTTACGGCGGATTAGGGTGTTTGAGATATAACAAATAACTGTGTTTATAGGGAGGTGGGAGATGAAAGAAAGAATAGAGACAGACAATAAGTTAGTCAAAGCAATTATGGAACCGTTCGAAACCATTGATGATTTCAGAGAAAAAATCGATGCTACCGTGGCACACGCCAACAGTGAGATCACCAGATGGAAGGAGTTCGACAAACTTTTTGAGAGTCAAATCGCGACTCTCATAGAACGCGGTGTTCCCGAACCGATTAGGAGATGGCTTCGTAACAGCAAAGGAGATGTTATGCGGCATGCGATGGAAATGACTTTGGGCAAATGGAATATCCCGTTCTTGCCGGTCATTTCATTAGATCAGCGCACCGTCTATGATCTCATGGCTATGATACGAACCACCGATGGTAAAGTCGGTTATGCCGACCACAGTTATTCGGTTGAGGATGTTGAAAAGACAAGTGCGCTGAGCTACATCTTCGACATAAATGACGGAACGACATCAATCGAGGCAAACGAGAAAAATGCTGAGAAGCTCCTTGCGAAACAAAATCGATTTCCGCTGACCATCACAGAAGTTGTCGCGCTTTGTGTGCACACAGACGTTCTCTCAAGGATCGGCTACATTTCAGCACTCGGGTCGCGTTTTGGGGGAAACGAAAACAGAGATAAGCGGATGGCTGTCTCTGCCGAAAAAAACTTTGGTGGGCGACCCAAACTCTGCTGGGGTTATGTACAAGAGTGGCCTCCTCATTCCTCAGAAGGGGTGCCATCACGGGATTGCTGGCCGAGGATGAAGCCGTTAGTTGAGGGGTAATCTTCTTGACGCGTGAAGCATCAAAAAAGGCAGATGAGAATCTGCCTTTTTCCATTCAAAACAAAACTACTTTTTATGACGGCGCAAAAATGCCGGAATTGCGCCCCAGGATTCATCATCTTCTGGAACAACAGGAATCACCTCGCGCTTGTGCGGCAGTGCCGTGACGATAGGTTCTTCCTTTCCGCCAAAAGGAGTGCTTTCGACAGTCAAGTTTTTCTCAACCTTAACCTCCGGTTTCTCTTCTTTTTCTTCACGCTTTAGAATCTCATGATAAATGCGACCACGTTCTTCCTCATGTTTTTCTACCGGCATCGAGAATAGAGAACGCTCGACTGTAGATGTGTGTATCGCTCCCTCTGGGAAACCAGTTGCGATGACGATAATGCGAATCTGGCCCTTCTTAAGTTTCTCATCGCGCATAATGCCGAAGATAACCTTCGCGCTCTTGTCGATAGATTCACTTATAACCTTTGCGGCCTCTTGTACCTCCATGATGCCGAGATCATCAGATCCAGCCACGACGAAGAGAATGCCTTTTGCACCACTAATAGAAACATCAAGGAGTGGGGAATTGACCGCCTGGCGTGCGGCCTCACGAGCTCGTTCGTCACCTTCAGCGATGCCGATACCCATGAGAGCAGGGCCGGCACCCTCCATAATTGCCTTGATGTCGTTAAAGTCGGTATTGATATCACCAGGAGTCGTAATAATGTCGGAGACGCCCTCGACCGCTTGGCGCAAGATCTCGTCACACATCGCGAAGGCGCTTTTTGCTGACGTATCCTTATCGACAATCGCGAGTAGTTTGTCATTTGGGATGACTATGAATGCATCAACCTCTTTCTTCAATTCGGCGAGACCGCGCTCGGCGATATCTTTGCGCTGTGCACCCTCAAAGGAAAATGGTTTCGTCACGACCGCGATGACGAGTGCACCGACCTCTTTCGCTATTTTTGCAATAATCGCAGAGGCTCCAGTGCCGGTGCCACCACCCATGCCGCAGGTGATGAAGACCATGTCGCTGCCCGAGAGTGCTTCTTGGATCTCTTGACGGGTCTCCTCGGCGGCGCGCTTGCCGAGCTCAGGATTCATCCCTGTGCCGAGCCCTCTCGTGAGATTCTTTCCGATGTGGATCTTGCGCTTGGCGAGCGACCGGTGGAGATCTTGCGCATCAGAGTTGACCGCGATGAACTCAACGCCACGCACCTTCGAATCGATCATGTGATTCACTGCATTTTTGCCCGAGCCACCGACGCCAACCACCCGAATCCGTGCGAACGTCTCAACCTCTGGTTCAATGCGCTTTGACATATAAATATAAATAAGGTGTTTCTGCCATGATAGCAGAACGCTGGGTTATGCAAATATTGACAACTAATGCACATGACTCATTATTTTCATATGAAAAACCCCACCGGAGCGAATCTCAGTGGGGTTTACAAGAAATAACAATTTTATCTGAACGAAAGTGCTTCTGACAATCTCTCAAACTCGGTGACTTTTTTGCGCATGGAGTCCGATTGAAACGCAAGTTCGTCCGATGTTCGTCGGTAGACGCTTCCGAGCTCTCGGATGAGCTCAACGGCTACTCGAGCATACGATGAACCGTAATGTTGACGAAACTTCTCAAGAGGAAATGGCTGTAGTTCCATCTTCGTAATCACGTACCTCTGCTTCAGTGGAACCTTAACGTACGAGAACTTTGTGATGATTAGATTCTCATCCGCCCTCGTGTGATTGTGGGATCGCCGGAGTGTCAAAACCTCACCGCTCCCTTTGTAACGGTACGCTGATCGGCCCCAAGAAGACGCTGTTCCGTAATCTTCAGTTTCCTCATCCGATTCGTTCCGTTTGAAAGTGGCTGTCCATTTTCCCGCATTACGAGACAGACTCATGACATGTGTGTCTAAAGTGATTGGGGGAGAATCTTTAAATCCGTTAGCTAGGAGCAAAACATCCTCACTCAAGTCGAGCACTTCCACATCAAGGGTATGCCGAGTCGGTCCACCGTAGACAACACTTCCTGGTCGGAAAGTGAGAAGTTCTCTGAGGGGCTTGAATCCGCGTAGCTCCCGGAGACGGACTTCTGACAGCACCGACCTCAATAATTCGTCAACCTCTGTCTTGGACAATTTACCGAAGCAGATTCGTTTCTTCCCGAGAGCAATCTCGAGCATTTCTTGGGCCTTAGTTTTTGGATCTTTGACCGAAGCCATTTCACACCTCCATCGTTATAGGTTAATGGAAAGAACACCCCGTGAGATCAAAACCTCACGAACTCATCTATACTAGCTAGGCAACAAAAAGTCAACACAAAATCTATTTATTTTGTCTATGGCAAGAACTGGCGAAAGAATTTTGATAGTGAGGCAAGAAAATTCTTTTTTGGAGCATTCGTGTCGCCAGTGAGTCCCCAGATCGCGAGGCCATATGCAACCGCCCAGGTCGCATCACGAATTTTTGTATCAGCAGAGATGCGCAGCTCTGCGAGGCGTGAAGGGAGCTTCAGAGACCCTCTCGCGATATCACTTACCGAGCCGATGCCAGCACCGCCACCAGAAATAATAATGCCGGCCGGCAGTGGTCCACGACGACCGAGCGATTTGAGATGTTTATCAACGAGCGCAAACATCGCAGTGAGGCGATTGCCGACAAGATCATCAACTTTTTTTCGCGGATACATCTGTCCCGAGAGTCGCCCGAGCTTCACACGTTCAGCTTCTTCGAGTGAGATGCGGAATCCGAGTGCAATATCATCTGTGATGTGGCTCGAACCCATTGGGAACACTTTGACAGAAACTGGGATGCCCTCATCATAGACAACAATAGAAACAGTTTCGGCACCGATGTTCGCCAGCACGCATCCCTTCATCTTCTGGTCACCCTCCAAGAGGACATACGAACCAGCGAGTGGGGAAGCCATCTGATCAATTATTTCAATATCCGCATCTTCAACCGCTTTTGAGAGTGCCTCTTCATGCTGAGCGAGGCATGTAACAAATAGATAGTCGACCTCGAGTTTTATACCTTTCATACCGAGCGGATCGCCAAGTACCTTGGAACCATCAATTCGATATTCAAGGGGGATGCTGTGCAGGACATGTCGATTAAGAAAACCAGGTGCAGCAACTTCACGCGCTGCCTTTCCGGCCTTTTCGATATCGAGCGTAGTTATTTCTTGATCAGCGCGTGAGATGATTGCAGAGCCAGTTGCACGTGCTTCATCAAGAGAGATACCGCCGACGGCGAGGAACCCAGCTCGTATAGGCACGTGTGCGACCGACTCCGCTTGTTTCTTCGCTCTCTGGATGCAGACAGATACTTCTTCTTTATTGACGATGTAGCCATGCCGCAAGCCCTTCGACTCAGCGAGGCCCGTGCCAAGAATACGCACCTGCCGTACGCCCGTGCGCTTATCGGTGAGCTCCTCGACGACGACCATCTTGATCTGGTACGTGCCGATGTCGATTCCGGTCGCTATGCGTCGTGCCATAAAAGCTCAGGAGTTTTTGCTCGCATGCCTCCATAGTAGCACCATGCGCCATTCCCTTTATATGAAGTAAACCGTGGATAAAGAGTAGGAGCAGGAAGCTGGATGCAGGAAGCTTGAAGTCAGACGCTTGTTTGTCTGCCTCACTCGGGCAAATAAATATCTCGCCACTCTTCTCGCCAACGGTGTAAGAAAGCACATTGGGTATGTAGGTCTTATCGCGTAATTTTTTATTTAATTCTTGCGCTTGCTTCGGCCCGACAAAAACGAGTGAGATATCCCAGTCGGGAAGTACGTCAGCTGCAATGGTAGAAAACACAGAACCCGCCCCAACTTCATGATGTCGGCGGGTGAGGTTTTTTATATCGACACTCATTATTAAACTAGTGCTTCCCGCGAACCTTCTTCGCTGCAGGATCAATCTTGCCGAGCTTCACGAGCTCGTTGTAATTTTCGCGGCGAACCTTGCTGATGAGGGCGCGCTTGAGGCCAACATTCTTAGATTTCGTCCGCTTGAAGTAGCGGCGGTCGCGCATCTCGCGCACGAGGCCAAGCCCCTGCGCGCGGCGGGTAAAGCGGCGAATAAGCGCGGTCGCGCTCTCGTTCTTCCCGCGTGATACTTCGACTCTTGTGTCTGCTGACATGATTCCGCCACTCTAGCACATCATAATAAAAACGAAAAGCCCACGAGAAGCGTGTGGGCTTTCGTGAGCTTGGAGATTTCAGAACCCCAACAATGTCCTTCCGTTCGGGATTAGTGCCGCCTTTGTAACATAAATCAGCATATCAATTCTTACTTCATCTACATTGCAAACATCATCAATGCCCCCGCGGTTTGTTGTCTGCACAATAACCACTTCCGTTGGCTTAATGCCGTAGATGTTCAAAAAAATTGACAGAGTATTGACAGGATCTATCTTCTTTTTCCGGTCGATTACAACAAAGATATTTCTCCATTCTTTTTCCATAGGCTGCTCCTTTCTTCCGGTTGATTTCAGTTAAACAACAAAAACTCCGAGGTTTTTATACCACCCCACAAGCCATACCGCAAGCACCACCTCTGTATCAAAAACTATACACGACCGTGGTATATTTTTGATATGGGGAATGTAGAATCAGGAGCGAAGAAAAAGAGAATACGTACAAATGTCCAAGCTGGTTTGCTTGCCGCTGTTGCTCTATCGGGTGTCGTACTTGTCGCGGCCATAGCGCCTGGTCTGCCGGGAGCGCTTGCGAAACTACCTCCGTTACAACGAGCGAAATTACGTTACCAATACCGTACTGCACTTGGGAGGCTTGCAGTGCTCGGACTTGTTACGTTTCAAAAAAGGGATGGCAAATCATATGCGCAAATCACGGATGCGGGACAGAAGAAACTTACTTTCGAACTCGAGAAAAAGAAATTAGATCTCTCCAAAAAACGCCGCTGGAATGGCAGGTGGCGCGTGGTTATCTTTGACGTGCCGGAGCGTCGCCGCAAGACACGCGATCGATTGCGAATTCTTATGCAGGAAATTGGCTTCGTTCGTCTACAGGATAGCGTATGGGTCTTTCCATACGATTGTGAGGATTTCGTTGCATTGTTAAAAGCAGAGTTAAAGATTGGGTCTGCTGTGTTGTATATGGTTGTTGAAGAAATTGAAAACGATAAGCATCTGCGCGAACATTTCGGTCTGAAGTAATATCAAAAAGTATCTACGACCGTTATAAATAGTGGATAAACAAAAAGCCCACAAGGAGCGGGAGGGCTCTTCGTAGGCTTGGGGTATCACGTTTGGTTCCAGATTCGATTCCAGATTTCCGCAGGGGCATGATCTTCCGCAGTTAGCAGGGCAATCGGGAGTCGAGACGCAACATCAATCCAATGACCGTTGAATCCTCCGGTTAGGTGAATGAGAACCGAACCGTTGAATCCTCTCCGCGGAGGAGAGAGAACTTTGTCACCAGTTGCGAGAATATCGCCGACTTGAAGAGCTTGTGATTGCGCAAAGCGCGCAGTGCGGAGAAGATTGTCACCATTTCCGTATCTCTTCAGATGTTCTTCAAATCCGTACGTAGGATGTTGGTGGTGCTGAAGATGTTTGTGAAGCGGCCACCCTGGCAGAGCTGCTTTGCTTCGGGTGAAGAGAAGTCCGAAAGTGTTCGGTTTAAGCACGCGCCAATAACCAAATCCTAAACGTGCACCAGGGCGGTGCATTCTCGGTAGGTTGCGGACCGCGACAGTAAATCGTCGTAGTTCACCGGTCGCTATTCCGAGCTGTCCTTCGGCAAAGACTCTTTTGACTTCAATCTCGAACTCCTCCCTAAACAAGTCGCCTTTCTCTCGGAGGGTTAGAGCGAGTTGCACCTTTCCGGTGTCAAAAGGAGTAAGTTTGAAATCAAGGATGTTGAGCATTATCGGCTCAATATCGTTTACCGAATATTGGCATTCAATCTGCCAACCCTCTTGCGCAAGCGCGGCGCCCAACATATCGAACTCATACTGCGTAACTTTCTGTAATTCTCGTGGCATATGAACCCCCTTTCTGGTGTTCTGGCTTAAGGTTACGGAACAAAATATCCGTAGAGCAGGGTAGCAAATTAGACATCCGATGTAAATCCGTAAGGTGACACCTTACGGTAGTTATGCAAACGACTTTAGGCGGTCGACGAGGCCGAGGAGGGGGAGGATGGTTTCTTGTTGCGTTTGGCGATTGCGGAGGATCGCCGAATTCTCAAGCGCCTCTTTGCGGCCCATAATGAGGAGATAGGGGCTGTCGCGCTTCTCGGCGAGATAGAGCTGTTCGGCTAGCGATTCGACACCGATATCTTGAGTGAGCGGGACGCGCGCTTTGCGGAATTCTTCAGCGAGGCGGATCGAGTGCCGCTTTGCCTCGTCGCCAATATGGATAAAGGAGAAGCGGAATCGCGATGGTGACGTTTTCTTCACCACGGCACCTTCACTCGCGATTTGGAATACTGCGCCCGTTGCGGCGAATGGCGCACCAGGGAAGAAGTGCTTCGTGAGATCACCATAGCGCGAGCCCCATGCTACACGTCGTTCACCAACCATGACTTCGAAACAGATATCGTTCCATGCATTGCTACGGCTAATGAGGTGGCGTGCGAGTTCATAGGGTGTTTCGGTCATTTCAAGATACTCGAGCAAATCTTCAAAACGTTTACGGCTCGCATCAGAAAGATGCTCGGTCGGTGCCGGGAGATCCTCTGCCCAGCCACGCGCAATAACCATCTCTGCAGCTTCAATCACATCACGTTTCGCACACACTGCACACTCATCGGGGAGTGAGTTCGCGCGTTTTTTGAAATAACACCCGAGCTCGCGCGCGTAGCGCGCGCGGGTCTCCTTATCGCCCATTGAATTGATACGCACCACGGGCTCAGTACGGAAGAGGTCGCGCGAGAGGGCGACGAGCGCGCGAATGACAACCGCATCTGCAATCGCGCGATCGGTGCCGAGCGCGTGGAATTGTATGATTGTTTTTTTCTGCACTGGACGCCCTGGGGTAATGTTCGTATGCCAGATAAAGAGTGGTCGCCGCGAAGAGGGTACGCACTCAGAGTTTCGGCACTGTTTCAAAAAGTTTACGACGGTGTCAGCTACCGGATCATTCCCGAAATCAATATCGGCATCGGGAATATTTTTTTTTGGACGGGCGGCGCCGCGCGTTTTATCGGTGAGCGTGGAGAGTGGAGTGAAACCGTAATACTGACCAATAGCGTGTGATTTACTCAAAAGCTCTTCTCCTGGGATAATATCGCGCATCATGGTGCAAGGGATTTTGTCGAACTTGCAGTGATAGATGAATAAGTCGTTGCACCTGGGAAGAAACTACTTTTTGAAATAGGGAGGAGCCGGAGGTCGACGCGACCGATAATATTCTTCCTTTGCAATGGACCCCAAATGCGTGAGTCAGAACTGTTCGGACGATTGTCTCCCATAACAAAATATTCACCAGAGTTGAGCGAAGTGTTTTTTGTGTACGTCGCGTCTTCGTTCACAATGTATGGCTCGGCTAGCGTTAGCTCGCTCCCATCGGCTTTGATAATGGTCACCGCGCCTCTATTGATAGAGACAGTCTCGCCTGGGAGTCCGATAACGCGCTTGATATAAAAAATAGATGGATTGTCTGGGTAGCGGAAGACGACCACATCACCGCGGGCGGGTGTTTGGAAGATGTAGAGAAACTCGTCAACAATAAGATAGTCGAGATTCTCAAAGGTTGGATGCATTGATTCACCATCAACAACAAAAGGAGAAATGACGAAGACACGAATCGGGATAACAACGACAATAACAAGGAGTGCAAGCGTGAAAAGATCCTTCAGCAGACCCTTCCAAGTGTCAGACATATGCATAGTGTACTCGTCTGTTTGCAGCATGCAAGTTTGTGATACGATTCTCGCATGACACTCATCATCGTCGGGCTTGGGAATCCGGGAAAAGAATACGAAAAGACACGACACAACGCCGGCAGAAGTGCAGTCATGCTTGTTGCTAAGAACCAGAGCTTTGATGAGTTTACTTTCAACAAAACGAGCAATGCCCTCGTAAGCAAAGGCGCGATTGACGAAGAAAACGCAACACTCGTCTTGCCAGAGACCATGATGAATCTCTCGGGGAAGGCAGTGAGTGCGTTTGTTAAGTCGCCTAAAGCCGCAAAAAGCTTGCTCGTGATTCATGATGACTTAGATTTGCCACTTGGGACGATAAAAATGGTGTTTGGGCGTGGGAGCGGCGGGCACAAAGGTGTCGAGAGCATCATGCGCGCGCTCAAGACTGAAAACTTCGCGCGCATCCGCATCGGCATCAGTGCAGCAGGCAAAAAGAATCAGGCAAAGAAAGTTTCAGGTGACGAGAAGGTCATCAAGCATGTGATAGGGAAGTGGAAGCCGAGTGAAGAGGCGATAGTGAAAAAAGTCATGAAAAAAGTTGCCGAGTCCGTGTGCCTCTTCGCGACCGAAGGTATCGAATCCGCAACCCAATTCGCGAATACCCGCTAATAAAAAAACACCCTCGTTCTTACGAGGGTGTTTTTTTATTTGTTTTCCTACTTCTTCTTTCCGTTATACGTCAGCGTCATGCGCTGTTCCTTCGGCTCAAAGAGGGAGATTGTGAATGGATACGTCTTGCCGAGCTCGAGCGCCTCGCGAAGTGCCGCAGGAGTCTCAAACTCGCTCACATGCACCAAGCCAGCAACACCTTCTTCAATAGAAGCGAGCGCGCCATGTTTGTTGTACTTGATGATGACACCGGGCACCTCCATGTCTTTCTTATAACGATCAGCGGCGGTGTGCCAAGGGTTCTCCTTGAGTGCCTTGATCGAGAGCGAGATCTTGCCCTCCTTTATTTCAATAATCTTCACCTTGACCGCGTCACCAACAGTAAAGAGTGCATGAGGATCTTCAACAAGTCCCCAATCAAGCTCGCTGATGTGAGCAAGGCCTTCAAGCCCTTGCTCCAGCTTCACGAAGACGCCGAAATCAACAACGCCGGTCACTTCTCCGGTCGCTGTGTCGCCAACCTGATACTTATCAATGAGTGATGCCTTTTCTTCTGCCTCATTACCGGTGCGCTCTGAGAAAATAAGTTTGCCCTCCTTCGCGTCGGCAGTGATAATGCGCACTGAGAGCGGCTTACCAATGAGATTCATGAGCTCACCAAGAATCTTGTCCTTATCACCTTCTGGCACGCGCGGATAATGATCCTTAGAGAGTTGTGAAGCGGGGAGGAACCCGGCAATGCCCTGCCACGAGAGAATTAAACCGCCCTTGTTCGCCTCTTCGACGATGAGTGAATATGGCGTCTGTGAGAGAATTGCAGTTTCTGCCTCTCCCCAGATAGCTGCCTGGCGAGCTTCCTTGAGTGAGAGCTCGAAGTATCCTTCGCGACCGGCCGGATCAATAACTTTTGCGCTGATAGAGTCTCCTGGATTCGCCTTGCGCAATACATCAGCGGCGTTGAGGTATTCGCGACCATAGATGATGCCTGTGCCGAAGGGTGGCAGGTCGACATAGACGCGCCCACGATTCATCGCGATGATAGTGCCATCGACCAAGTCGCCGGTTGATGGCGGCGTCGGGATACTATCAATCAGACCTTCCATCGGATGGCCTTCGGTTAAATGAATAGTTGGCACTGGAGCAGCTTTTGCTCCGGATTTTTCCTCGGACATTTATATAAAGCTATGCAGATTTTCGAATCCGGTGCTGGTTCTGAGGTTAAACCTTAGAACATCAGTGTTAGCCAGAATCTACTTCTCAGCACGCAACAGAGGGACTATAGCAGAAAGTATGAAAAAGGTAAATGCCCGGTCCTCCGAGAGGAAGCGGGCATCTAGTTGTGGCCATCCGGCCGAGTTAATCCTTCTAACGGTCTCGCTGACTAAGGTCAGGCGAGACGACCAGATTACTACATCATGATTTCACAAGGTTCAAAACGTTGTACTGCATGTAAAAGCAATCATAGAGCAATCTCCTTTAGTTTAGCCAACCGGCCCAGTGAAGACATGAGCGCCTCGGCAACACGCCGATCCAAGGAACTTGTCTGAATATGAATATAGCAGAGCCAGTTTTCTTCGCAAGAGTCTATAAAACCCGTTGTGGATAGAGGCGTTTTATGATAGAATAAGCCTAAATTATGGTCATAACCCACCACGGCGGGCAGTGTTTTAAAGTCACTTTTGGTGACTTAACGCTTGTATTTGATCCAATTGCCAAAGGTGCAAGTTTGCCTCCGGTACGCTTCGGCGCGGACATCGCTCTCGTCTCACGCGATCATGCAGATATGAATGGTGTTGAAGAAGTGACCTACGGCGAGAAGAAGCCATTTGCAATCACTGGCCCCGGTGAATACGAAAAACAAGGCATTAATATTCAAGGATTTCTCTCTAAATCTAAATATGGTCTTGCAAAAGGTCAGGAAGAAGCGGTGAATACTATCTATAGTGTTGAGCTTGAAGACATGACACTCGTGCATCTAGGAGCTCTCGCTGATGCCGAGCTCTCTAAGGAGGCGCGCGAGAACATGGGCGAGGTTGATGTGCTTTTCGTTCCAGTTGGAGGCGATGGTGTCCTCTCCCCATCAAAAGCGCATGAGCTCGCGGTCTCGCTCGAGCCGAAGATCATCATCCCGATGCACTGGAGTGGTATCGGTCAGCCGAAAGCACTTGAAGCATTCTTGAAAGCGACCGGGAACGGGAGCGATACAGTTGATAAATTAACATTGAAAAAGAAGGATCTCATTGGTCGCGATGGGAGTATAATTGTGATGCAGCCATAAGATCTTGCCTAACTCGCATGAAAACCATTTTTGAACATATTGAATACGCAAAAGGAAAGCCGCACCACATCCGGAAGAGGATCGTCTTCGGCGTTGCCGGGATTGGAACCTCTCTTATCGCTCTAGTGTGGTTCGTAGGTACACTCTCGTCTGGGAAATTTGCTATTCAGGGAAGCACATTTGCCGAGAGTACGAGTCAGGAACCAGCAATCACGACCGATACAGGTTCTAACTCACATCCCGCCGTCGGCGGGATTGCTGGCGCCGCGGCGGCGCTTCAAGACGGGGACGTACCCGCGCATATCGAGATTGTAGACACTTCGCCATCAAAGCTTCCTGTGAAGCAGGCAGAGCAGACAATCCTCCCGTTTTAAATAATGGCTTCAAAAGATAAAAATCCTGGAGGAGTATCTATCGTGGCGGCAAACGTCATTGATCAACCGATCGTCTCGGAGATGCGCACTTCATATCTCGACTACGCGATGTCTGTCATCACGAGTCGCGCTCTACCAGATGTACGTGACGGCTTGAAGCCGGTGCACCGCCGCATCCTTTATGCGATGAAGGACATGGGACTCGTGCCGGGTGCGAAATTCCGCAAGTCGGCCACAGTCGTCGGCGAAGTGCTCGGTAAATATCACCCGCACGGCGATGTTGCGGTCTACGACTCGATGGCGAAGATGGCGCAAGACTTCTCTCACCGATATCCGCTCGTGCTTGGGCAGGGCAACTTCGGCTCCATTGACGGCGATAGTCCAGCCGCCATGCGCTACACCGAGGCGAAGATGTCGCGCATCGCCGAAGCGCTCCTCCTTGATCTTGAGAAGGAGACTGTCGCGTGGAATCCAAACTATGACGCGACGCGCGAAGAGCCGAACGTCCTCCCTGCAGCGTTGCCAAACCTGCTCTTGAACGGTACGCTCGGCATCGCAGTCGGCATGGCGACGAACATCCCGCCACACAATCTCCGCGAGGTTGTTGCCGCAGCGATACATCTTATCGATAATCCTGATGCAACAACCGATGATCTTCTGCAGTTTGTAAAAGGCCCCGATTTCCCGCTCGGCGGCGTCGCCTTTAATCATACGGATATCAAACATGCCTATGGCTCGGGCAAGGGGCCGGTGGTAGTGCGCGGCGAAGCGGAGATTATTGACGACAGCAAAAAGGACACTCACATCGTTATCACTTCTATTCCATATCGCGTGAATAAGAGCGAGCTCATCACGCGTATCGCTGAGCTGGTACAAGAGAAGAAGCTTGAAGGCATTCGCGACTTGCGTGACGAGTCTACCTCAGACATTCGAGTGGTGGTTGAGCTCAAAGGCACAGCGCATCCGCAGGCGGTCTTGAACGCTTTGTATAAACACACCGAGCTCGAGAGCACTTTCCACTACAACATGCTCGCGCTCGTCGACGGCGTGCCAGAGATGCTCTCACTCTCGGGAATGCTCGGTCACTTTGTGCATCATCGTCAAGAGGTAGTGAAGCGCCGTACTGAATACGATCTGCGACAGGCCGAGGCGCGCGAGCACATCCTCCTCGGGCTCTGCAAGGCGCTCGATCATATCGACGAGGTTATTGCGATCATTAAGAAGGCGGCTGATGTGCCATCGGCGAGTCTCGCGCTCCAAAAGAAATTTGGCTTCTCATCTTTGCAGGCAGCGGCGATTCTCGAAATGCGTCTCTCGAAGCTTGCTGGTCTCGAACGCAAGAAGCTAGAAGACGAGCTCTCCGAGATTCAGACACTCATCAAGAAGCTTAAAGAAATTCTCTCCTCGCCCAAGAAGATTCTCGCGGTGGTGAAGAGCGAACTCGCCGAGCTCGCCCTGAAATATGGCGATGATCGACGTACCAAGATTGTACGTGGCGGCGTGCAGAACATCTCTGCCGAAGATCTTGTGCCCGATGAAGAGTCGATGTTGATTATGACGCAGGGCGGATACATCAAGCGAACGAATCCAAATGAATATAAGAAGCAGAAGCGCGGCGGTGTGGGTGTCGTGGATATCGCGACCAAAGAAGAAGACATTGTGACGCACTTCTTGGTGACCAATGCACACAGCGATCTTCTCTTCTTCACCGACTTCGGTAAGGCGTATCAGCTCAAGATGTATGAGATCCCAGAAGGGAAGCGCGCGACCAAGGGCAAGAGCATTATGAACTTCCTCGCGCTCGCGGGAGATGAGAATGTTACTTCAATATTGCCGGTGCCGAAGGGTGCTGCGCTCGATGCCTCGTCAGTCGTTTTTGTAACCGAGCAGGGTGTCGTGAAGCGCGTGGCAGCGAAGTCGTTCTCTGATGTGCGGCGCTCGGGCATCATCGCGATTAATTTGAAGAAGGGTGACAAACTCGTCTCGGCTCATCACTCGGCAGAGGGCGACACGGTCTCGATCGTGACGTCAAAAGGGCAGTCGATTCGTTTTGATACTGAAGAAGTGCGAGAGATGGGGCGCACGGCCGGTGGTGTGCGCGGTATGAGTGTGAAGAAAGGCGACAAGGTGGTTTCGGCAGAAGTGATCTCTGCTGCGGCTCGTGAGGCATCACTCCTCGTTATTATGAGCAAAGGTTACGGCAAGCGCACCAAGCTGTCTGAATATAAGGTGCAGGGTCGCGGCGGTTCGGGTATCAAGACGGCAGAAGTGACACCGAAGACGGGCGAGATTATCGGCGCGCGCGTCTGCATTGGCGACCTCAAAGAAGAAGAATTGGTGGTTGTTTCTAAGAAAGGGCAAGTGATCCGTACCGGCGTTGCCGAAATTTCGCTCCTTTCCCGCGCGACTCAAGGTGTCCGTATCATGAAAATGCGCGAGGGCGACTCCATCGCCAGCATGGTTGCGTTATAGAAATAAGCGATAAATCAAGTATGTCCATAGATATTGAGCTCACGCTTAACCGATTTGGTTTCGGGAAGATTAGTGATAACAAGTTCCAATTTTTCTGGCTTCGATTCTCGAGATGGAATATTCCGAACAAATACTCCCTTTGTTTTGAAATAAATTGGCGGACCAAATAAAAGCCAATTCGCTCATCTGAGGCGTCGTCCTAGAAGTCGTATCCTTATCAACAATCGGTCGGTAAAGATAGGGATATTTGATTTATACTAAAGCTAATGGGGAAACTCGAAGAGACGTCGCGAAAAAGGAAAAAGAAACGAGATATCCAACACGCAGTGCTTGCTGCCGTCGCAGTCACGGGCTTTATTGCTGTAGCGGCCATCGCTGGGAACGCTCTTCAGCTCCTCAAATACCTGCCAAATGAAAAATACAACTTGAGGTATAGAGCAAAGTCAGCATCAGGGCGTTTAGTAACCAAAGGATATGCAAACTGGATCGAAAGAGATGGAAAGAAATTTTTACGAATAACCCCTAAAGGACGCAAAGCGGTTGCTCTTGAGCAAGCGAAAGTTGCTATTAAAAATCAGAAAAAGAAATGGGATAAGCGTTGGCGAATGATCGTCTTTGATATTCCCGAACGAAGAAGCCGAGTGAGATTTCGTCTATGTGCTGTCATGCGCGAAGTGGGATTCATTCGTTTGCAAGATAGCGTGTGGGTCTACCCTTATGATTGCGAAGATTTCATCGCGCTTCTCAAAGCAGAACTCAAGATAGGCAAGGATGTTCTCTATGCAATTGCCGATACAATAGAACACGACAAAGGTATCCGACGGCAATTCAATCTTCCTTTAATGTAACTTCTGAATATTCTTATAAATACCGGTCGGTAAAGATAAGGATATAGTGTGAAAAAAGAAATGCCCGGGGAATTGCCGGGCATTTGCACGTAAGTAAAAACTAGTTCGACCATCGGATTTTGTCTGCGTAGGGATGTTCTCCCAGCATCTTGAGCGCTCCTCTGATTGCCTCACGATTTCTCGCAAAGAAAGCGTCGTTTGATGCTTGTAGCTCCGGCGACGCTACACCGGTGCTGGCAAAAATGCGGAGATCCTCATTTCTTTTCCGTTTTTCCTCCTCACTCATGACTGTCATAGTTGCCTCCTTAAAAGAGCAGTCTAGCCGTTTAGTTCCTGTAAGCCTCTGAGGTAGAGAATAGCATATTCTGTTGATTGTGCGGCCCGCTGCGGGCCGCACGTGGTATTTTATATGGTATGGATGCGCAATTCAGTTCTCCTAGAGATAACGTCCTCCAGCTAGGACTCCGCGAGGGGATGCAGGTGGGAGACTTTGGCGCCGGCTCTGGTCACTATTCGCGCATGGCTGCTGCAGTAGTCGGGCCAAGTGGCAGAGTCTACGCAATCGATATACAAGAAGATGTGTTGAAGCATCTCAAACTCAATTCACACGAACACCATCGGAGCATCATCGATACGGTTTGGGGCGATATCGAAAAGCTTGGTGGCACCCATTTGCGCGACGCATCGCTTGATGCCGTCATGCTTGCGAACACGCTCTTCCAAATCGAGAATCGCCCAGAACTCTTGAAGGAGATACGGCGCGTGCTGAAGTCTGGCGGCAAACTCCTTCTTGTCGACTGGGCGGGAAGTTACGGGGGTATGGGTCCTTCGCCAGAGCAGGTCATAACTGAACATGAAGCAGAAGAATTTTTTATCAATAACGGCTTCCATAAGGTGAAGTCATTTCGCGCGGGGTCGCACCATTACGGGATTATTTTTACAGCACCATAACTTATGAAAGTCTCTCTCTTCCAAGGCATTTTGTTCGGAGTCTTCGGTCTCGCCGCCATTATCGGTCTATTTGTCTTCGCAACCTACACGAGTAACAGTGGCGGTGGAAGTGCAGTCGGCACCGTTGTTATTTGGGGTACGTTACCGAAAGAGGGAATGCAGAGCATGCTCACGGCCGTTGCAAAAACCGAGACGGGTCTCAAGAATGTTTCGTATGTGCAAAAAGATCCCGCAACTCTTCCCAATGACCTTGCCACAGCGATAGCGACAGGATCGGGGCCTGACCTAGTGCTCGCTTCACAAGAGGAGCTGCATACCATTGCGAAGTTCATCACTCCAATACCGTCGACCACGCTCTCCGCGGCAACCTTCACCAGCACGTTCGTTGGAGAAGGACAGCTCTTCGCGGCAGCAGACGGATACTACGGCATACCATTTCTTGTCGATCCGCTTGTCCTATTCTCAAACCACACAATCCTCTCTTCTGACGGTATCGCGAAGCCGCCGACGACCTGGGAGGCTCTCACTGGTCTTGTGCCGAATGTGGCGATCATGACACCAGCACGACAAATCACACGCGGGCTCATTGCTCTCGGTTCTTATGACAATGTTCACAATAGTCGCGGCATACTCTCAACACTATTCCTACAAACGGGCACCCAGCTTTCTTCATATTCTTCAGGCGGTGTTCTTAGTGCAAATCTTGGCGAGAGATCCGCCACAGGGAGTGGTGTGTCAGCTGGAGAAGCCGTGCTCGGCTTCTACACACAATTTGCCGACCCATCGAAGATCTCGTACACCTGGAATGCTTCTTTGCGTGATTCTCAACAAGCATTTCTTGCAGGAGACCTCGCACTCTATCTCGGCTACGCTTCTGAAGCGCACTTCCTTGTATCAGCAAATCCAAATCTTGATTTCGGTGTTTCGCCTGTGCCACAGCCGGCAATCGCCACGACAAAGAGCGCGTATGGTCTCGTATATGCTTTTATGATCCCTATTGGTACGCAGAACTCTTCTGGTGCATATCAGGCCGCCGCACTTCTAACTAATCCTGTCGCGCAGGAAGAAGCGGCATCTCTCACAGGGCTCGCGCCCGCAGTATTGAGCGAGCTTGCGACAGCTCCCGCCGACCCTGTCGCTGCAGTTGCGTATGCTGAAGCACTCTACACAAGCGGTTGGCTGTCCCCAATGCCAGCTGACACTGACGCGGTCTTCTCGGGTATGATTACAGATGTGATAACCGGTCGTTCAGGTCTCGCCACCGCTCTTGTCTCTGCTGGGCGATCCTTGAGTGCACTCTTGCAACAATAGTATGCGTCTTGCTCTAATTGCCATTTTTGTCTTCTTCACGCTCGCGCCTACGGCGCTCGCGCAGATAACACCAGTGACGGGTAAGCCTGTAACGCCCACACCGATAATTGGCGCTTCAGGACAAAAAGTCACCCTCATCAACCCGCTCAAAGGTATTGACTGCAGTAGCAGTAATGGCGATTGCTTAATGGCCTTCCTCAATAGCATTCTGAAATTCGTCGTGCGTATCGGCGCTATCGCCGTTGTCTTGATGTTGGTGTATATCGGCTTCTTGTATGTCAAGGCGCAGGGTAATCCTGGGAAACTAGAAGAGGCACACAAGGCGCTCCTCTGGACAGTTATTGGTGCTTTGATATTGCTCGGAGCGCAGGCGATACAAATAAGTATCACCGCGACTGTGCAGGCGCTTGGCGGCTAGTATGACCTTCGCTCAATTTGTCGGCAGTGGCACGACCGGCATTATCGGCATCATCAACACAATTGTCGTACCGCTCATCGGCGCGTTTATCTTCGCAGTTTTCATCTGGGGTGTGGTGAAGTATTTCTTCTTCAGTAATAATGGCGATGAAGCGAAGTTGAAAGAGGGCCGAGATTTCATCTTCTGGGGCATTCTCGGGATGGTGGTGTTCTTCTCGGTCTGGGGATTCGTGAATCTATTGTTATCCACGCTCGGTATCGCACCAGGCGCATAACGTGTCATACTCTTAACTATATGAAAATGAAAAAAATAACCCGTGCCGCACTTATTCTTACAACACTTCTTGCTCCGTCGTTCGCTTTTGCAGCTAGCGGCTATTTGAGCTACTCCTCCATCGATGGCTGTGATGTCTACATCTGCTGGCTCGGTGGGATGATTCTCAACATTATCAATTCGGTCTTGGTGCCGGTACTCTTCGCCATCGCCTTCATCGTCTTCCTCTACGGCATCGCGAAGGCATACATCTTCTCTTATGGCGACACCACGAAGGTTGCGGAGGGCCATCACCTTGTCCTCTGGGGCATCGTCGCATTCGCCATCATGATCTCTATCTGGGGGCTAGTGAATGTCGTCGCCAACACATTCGGTCTCTCGGGATACTACGCACCGCCGCTCCCGACGTCGTATTAATCATCACCTCTATGGACGCATCCTACATCCAAGGCTATGCCAATAGCATAACCGGCATTATCAACGGCATTCTTGTGCCAACGTTGATTTCTGTCGCGTTCATCGTATTCCTATGGGGTATCTATAATTATTTCATCAAGGGAGCAGACGACGAAAAGAAACGTGCAGAAGGACGTGTCTTCACTCTCTACGGCATCATCGGCTTTGTGCTCCTCTTCTCAGTCTGGGGCATTGTGCAGATCTTCATGGGCACACTCGGCCTAAATTCCGCGACGAACGCGCCTCCATTCCCGACGATCGGTGGTAGCAGCGGTGGTGACTTGACGGCAAACGGCGGAGCATGCACTTCGCATCCTGAATGTGCAAGCGGATATTGCAGTGGCGGGTCACTTTTTGACGGAATCTGTGCTCAGAGACCCGGTGGAACCTCTGCAGCCCAGACGCAGATGAATAATCTATATACCAGCAAGAATACTACGTGTACGCGATATGGCAGTTCAAGCAGCCAATGCATCTCGGCAACTACCGCATATAGCAACGCACAAAAAGTTTATGTAGTTCCTGGTGGCGGAGGTGGTGGCACTATCACTTGCGGCACGTTCTTTAAAAGTGTCTGCGCTCCAGGCGTAACCTCATGTACCATCTTTGGTAACTGCGACGACAGTACCAATACCGGTGGTGGCGATACTGGAAGTGGAAGTGGAAGTGGCGCTGATTGCGCCAGTGGAGATGGTACAGAAGGAGCCCTGTGTTGCAATGATGATTACTGTGATCCCTCTCTAGCATGCGGAGCTACCAGTTCTGGAGTTTCTAGGTGTGGTGCCAGAACAGGCAGTACCAATACTGGCAGTAGTGGAAGTGGCACTGACACATGTGCGGCAACAGGAGACGAGATAATAGATTGTGAATCAATAGCTGGCAATAAATACGATTGGTCGCTATGTACATGTCTCACAGGCTACACAGTCAATGACGGTTCGCTTGGAAGCACTTGTGGTACCGGACAATACGACATATGTAATACCAGCCTCGGCCTCGTGTGTTCAGGTACTCCAGGAACATGTATCACTGATACCAGCAGCAGCAACGATAGCGGAGCCTCACAAGCGGAACTTGATTGTAAAATGATAAATGATGGGTGCACATATGATCCATCAACAGGTTGCGATTGTTCGAATACTCCGGTAGAAAATTAGACTATCCACACACCGCCCACAGCCGCATTGACCACGTCTACAGAAAAGCTACAATTATCCTGTTAATCATTACTTAATTTATGAAAAAAGCCCTTACCCTCACCGCAATATCGCTCGCTGCATTCGCCGTGCCGCTCGTCTCTCTCGCCGCTATCAATAACATCGCAGACGTTGGCTCGTTTATTATCAACACCATCAACAACGTCTTCGTCCCGGTTCTCTTCGCCGTCGCCTTCATCGTCTTCCTCTGGGGCGCATTCCAGACCTTCATCCTCGGTGCTAATTCTGCTGATGTAAAGGAGAAGGGCAAGAATCTTATGCTTTGGGGTCTTATTGGTTTCTTTGTGATGGTTTCAGTTTGGGGCTTGGTGAACATCCTAACCGGCACAGTTGGTTTCGGTAGTGGCAGCGGTCCCGCTGGCGGCACTCCTTCAGCTGGTGTCCGAGTCGGTGGCTAGTTAAATGCCCGTTCTCAACTCATTTCTCGACAAGGTCGTCACGCAGATTATCAATCCGATTATTCTGCTTCTCTCCGCGGGTGCCTTTGTCGTCTTCCTCTGGGGCGTGTTTGAGTTTGTCGCGCATGCAGGGGACGCAACGAAGCGCGAGGAGGGTCACAAGGCGATGTTCTGGGGCATCATCGGTCTCGTGATCATCTTCGGTGCCTACGGCATCATCAATGTTGCGATGGGCACTTTTAACCTAGGCACGATTCAGCAGAAGCTTGGGCAATAGGGAAGGGTAGAGTGAAAATGATAAAGGCCTGCACGATTTATCGTGCAGGCCTTCTTCTGAAAGAACTAATTTGAAAGAGCATACGAGATGTTATTTATCTCGTCTGATTCATTTGTGACATACGCTCTGATAGCTGGAGGAGTGTCGGGACAAACCGTATCGGACCCTTCACCTTCAGATGCGCGTACGCATTCGTGCCCATCCTGGTACACAGCGTGCGTGCGCAATTTACTCCCGCTTACCATGGCACGCTTTCCCTCTGGAATCGAAAGATCCACCTGTCCTCTTGGTGGTAAAGTAATCGGTTTCCATTCCGACAACGGCGCACTCGCAAGCGGAACGCTTGGTTGTTTTGCGGCGCTGCCACTGTTGCCGCTACTGCTCGGTGTAGCAAACCAATTAATTATCGGAAAACCGATAATTAACATGACTACTGTCACCACCACGATGGTTTGCAACACGCCTGCCGCCTTCCCTAACTCCTTAGCGTTAATTCCGATAAGTGCAGCGGCAATTCCCCCGAGAATGAGAATCCAGAGCCAACGACTCGGGCCCCAACTCGCCACACCTGCCAGAGACGGATTCTCCAACTTCGAAGCATATAGCCCGAAGATGAGGATAATCACGCCAATCACTGTGAGCAGGACAGACATCAACTTCCGGTCTACTTTCTTTTCTTTCGGCGTGGTGATAGTCGCCTCGGCTTTCTTCCCAGTCTTTTTGTCTAGCCGTGCTTGTTCCTCCGCCATCTTTTTTGAATGTGGTCCAATCATGACTTCTCACCTCCTTTCGTTTCAGTGGGTTTCAACATTCCAGCAAGTGGAATGAACGGATTATTTGCCCAGATGACCGTATTCCCAGCCCCCTTTGATGATTCTTGCATAGCGTCAAGCTGGGCAAGCATTTCTCCAGTGGCGCCGTGCGCTTTGATGACTTTAAGTCGCGCATCGAGGGCTTCCGCTTCTCTCTTACCCTTCATCTTGATGACTTTCGCGTCTGCTTTTCCAGTTAGAGTAATTGCCTTCGCTTCTTGCTCAGCGACGTATGCCTTTGTTGTCGCTGCCTGATCCTGTTTCTTTGCTTCACCAGAAAGCTCGATGGTCTGGAGGTCGGCAGTGCGTATTTCTACGCCGTACTTACCCTGTAGCCCCCAAGGAAGTTTCCCAGTCACATCATCAGGCAATTTTTCATTGAGCTTGATGATTGGAGCAGAAAACGCGTCTGTGTCGCCCTTCGATGAGATAAGATCTTGAAAGTCCTTTTTCCCAACGAAGTCGCGCACATGGCGATTGATGGCTGCAGTGACTCGCCGCATCCAATCTTCACCACTGAAGAGTGCACGATACGGGTTACGTATCGCGACCGTCACGAGCGTTAGCTCGTCAGTCGGGAGACGGTCTTGCGTCTCAGCGCCTTCAGTCCGAATGGCGTACGTGAAGTCGGCAACATAAATGAAGTCGGTCGCTTCCGATCTCGGAAGAATTTTTTCATTTCCGCCATCATCGGTGTACGTTTCGTTCCACTCGAATCCATAAACATACACGCTATTGACCCAAGGCCACCCAACCCAATAAAGGCCGAGTTTTTTGAGCCACCATGGCCGATCATCAAACTTCTCATCTTGTCCCTTGCCGTGATAGATTACTTCCCATTCTGGGGAGTCCGTGCAGAGCAACTTCCTTTGATCACTCAAGTGATATCCAGCGAAGGACATGACGAAGTGATCGAGTGAATCGCCACGCATAATGACTTTTACAGTTCCTTCCCTCACTGTGGTGACGAATATGTTCTCCTTCGCGAGCCACTGCATGAGGAAAGAAATAATCATAACGCACGCCGCTAGCAGCACGATTACTGCTAGTATTCCCATTAAGTACCACATACTCACTACCTCCTTTTTCTTTATGCGCTTTTGCGCGTTATTTGGTTGATTTATGAACGATTTCAAACACCCACCTACCTGCTATCTATGATACACGAAACTGTAGAAAAGTCAAGTGCTGGGGGGGAGACTCGAACTCCCATGCCTTGCGGCGCCAGATCCTAAGTCTGGTACGTCTACCAGTTTCGCCACCCCAGCGACTTTCAAATCATACTATGTTCTGCTATATTTTTCTTAGGCGCCCATAGCTCAGTTGGTAGAGCAGATCCCTCTTAAGGATAAGGTCCCAGGTTCGAGCCCTGGTGGGCGCACAAATTTTTAGTGCCGAGAGTGGGACTCGAACCCACACGAGGATTTTTAGGACCTCTCAGGATTTTAAGTCCTGTGCGTCTACCATTCCGCCACCTCGGCGAGTGAGTGAATACAAAAAATGTACCACATTTTCTTGTGTGAACGAACGAGCCGAAGGAAAGCATGCAAGCAATGCTTACATCGGCAATTTCGTTATCTTAACATTTCTGCTATCCTCATAGTACGGCCAGGTGGTGAAGTGGTAACACGACGCTCTGCAAAAGCGTTATGCGCGGGTTCAATTCCCGCCCTGGCCTCAAGGATGATGCAAAGCATCAGCCGGCGGGAATTGAATGCCGCAGCGATGTTTTGCTAGCAAGCAAAACCGCGAGGCGGGGTCGAGGAAATTCGCGAGCGACGGCGAGCGAATTATCCGTGACCAGTCCCGCCCTGGCCTCTCGGTTCTTCTACGGGCGCACCGCTCTCTTCGCCGTTATCAAGCATGAAGTCGATTCGCGGGAGGCGCAGGCGCGCATGTTTCTTTAAATGATCGGAGAAAGCTTCGCGTTGTCGCTCAAGGAAGCTGAGTGCCAGACGTGCCTTCTCGATAGGGAAGACGCTCACGAAGACAATTATGCGATCACCGTGCGCAACACTCTTGGCGCGGATGACGGTGATGAGCGAATCGCTGCTTGCCTCGCGCGCGATAAATTGTGCTGCCTCTCTCGCAACTATTTCTGCCGCGCGGTCATTCTTCTGCTTCGAGCTGCCTTTCTGAGTGGGAGGTATCATGATTCGGCAATGGTGAAGGCGACAAGCTCATCGCCGAAGGTGGCATCTCCGCGCGCCTCAATCTCAGCGCCGAAGTCTCCCTCGACTTTGATCACATTCACATCAGCACGTGCCTGTTGGAGATTAGTCAGCGTGCCCTGCGTTATTGTCTCGTTGTGGCGCACGATCTTCACTCTATCTTTGAGTGTGAGCGTACCGGAGATGTAGCGTAGGCCAAGGACTTGCTTCTTTGCTCCTGAAGAAAAAGTCTTGAGCACCTTCGCGCGTCCAAGCTCTTTTTCTATTTCAATAGTAGGTATACGAGCGTCAAGAAGTTCCTTCACCTTCGCCGAGAGCTCATAGATGATTGAAAAAGGGAAGATGGCAACGCCGTCTCGATCGGCGAGCTCGCGCGCGATGGCATCTGTTCCGACGTTGAAGGCGATGATAGTCCCACCCGAAGCGTGTGCGACTTTGATATCACTCTCTGAAACACTCCCGACACCTGAAGCGATAACACAGACAGCGCCACGCTCATGAGTGATTTTTTTCAATTCATGAACAATCGCATCCACCGAGCCGGCGACGTCGGCCTTCACCACGAGCGGGAGCTCGGTAATGCCGTCAATCGCGGCGGCGCGCTCTGGCGCCGCCGCGAGTTCTTTCGTATTTTCTTTTACGAGTGCCTCTGCTTCCTTCTTACTTTTCACGATGCTAAAGAGCGAGCCAGCCGCAGGGAGCTTACTAAACCCAGAGATACGCACTGGCTCTGATGGCCCTGCCTTCAGGGTGCGCTTGCCGCGGAAGTCTTCGATAAAGCGCACAGGCGCAAACGCGTCGCCAGCGACTGCAAAGCAGCCGAGCTCAAGCGAGCCATCTCTGATGACGAGTGTCGCCGATGATCCGCGCTTCGGATCTTGTGTCGACTCGAGCACGAAGCCAGTCGCGCTCGTGTCAGCATCGGCAGTAATTTCTGCTAGGTCGGTCGCGAGAATCACGAGATCAAGAAGCTCAGGGATGCCATCGCCGGTCTTTGAAGATATCGGCATGTAGGCAACATCGCCACCCATGCCCTCAATAAATATCTCGTGTTCAAGAAGGGAGTTCTTCGTGCGCTCAATATCTGCATTATTTTTATCAATCTTGGTGATGGCGACGATGAAGGGGATTCCCGCGTCTTTAATAGCGTTAAGTGCATCCTGTGTCTGCGGCATGAAGCCCTCATCTGCTGCGACGACAAGGATCGCAATGTCAGCTGCGGCCGCGCCGCGCGTGCGAAGCGCCTTAAACGCCTCATGGCCGGGAGTATCCAAGAAGGTGATCGGGCGGTCATTGTGGAGCGCAATATAGGCAGCGACGTGCTGCGTGATGCCGCCCGCCTCGCCCGCGACAATATTCGCCTTGCGGATATAATCCAGAAGCGATGACTTACCATGATCTATATGGCCCATCACCGCGATGATGGGCGGTCGTGCACTCCGCGCCATAGTTCCCCCATTTCATCACAAAATTGGTATTTCTGCAATCGCGAACTTCTAAGGCGTCGCCTCAGATGAAAGACAAGGTGTCTCCTTGTCTGTGGAAGTGTAACGAAACACTGTTGGTAAACACGTTGTCGGAAATATTATCCTATAGGACAAATATTCCGACATCGGATTTTGTTATGAAAGATGGAAGTGCTCTCGTAATTTTCTATCTGATTCAAGTGCCTCGGCGACAAAAGAAAGCATTTCACCGGTACCACTTTTGAGGTGCGCACGAACGAGCCCAATGAATTCGTCGCAAGGATGGGGGTAAATCCAAACGCTATCTTGAAGCCGAAGGAAACCGGCACCTATGAGAAGGGTACGAAGTTGTGAACGGGCTCTTCTGCGCTTCTCGCGGATATCGAACATAACCACGCGCCATTTGCCATCCCAGAACGCCGGCTCAGGGATGCGGTATTCATTTGCGTACATAGTTGCAATCGTGGCGTGACCTTTCTGGGTTAATTCCACACAGCGCTTACCACGTTCTCCAGATGTTTTTACCAACCCAGCATATTCCAGATCGGTTATTGCCTGTGTAATCCGACGGTATAGATTTTTACGATTTGTAGCACCACGATCGAGTTTCTTTAAAAGAGTTAGAGCTTTTGGCGCGACGAGAGCAACACTTAATCCACCGGTTAGCACTAATGTTCGCAAGATAAGATTGCGCATCGGAAGATACTTTCCGCGCGTCTCCGTTCGTATTTTCTTCATGTCGGAAATTATATCCTATAGGACAAATATTCCGACAAGTAAAAGGCAGGAAAGTTGTGGATAGGGTAGGAGAAAATGAAAACAACAAACCCCACCTTGCCGAAGCTTGGTGGGGCAGTGATGAACGTGTTGGAGAACTGTTAATCTCCGAGACCGAGAATATTGCGATCTGCGGCAGAAAGTTTTGCAACAGCCAGTTTTCTGAGTTCAAAGGTTTCGGTTTCATCGTCGAAGAGTTTTACAGATTTTTGCTCTTCGATGACATAACCTTCTTTCCCGTCAGTAAGAACTAACGCTGTGGCTGTTTTGTGCCAGTTTACATCTACCTGGTTACCGGCGAATGCTTCGGCGACAGTCTTGTCTTTAAAGAATCCGAGAGACTTTGACTTTCTTCCATCATCGTCCACCTTGTAGACCTCTGTCATTGCGACTATCCTAAAATCACTCAAATATTTACCCATTAATCCGCTTGTTAAGCTTGTCATTTGTACACCTCCTTTGGTTTAACTTCTGGCGCAAAATTACCACAGTAACTCCAGCAAGTCCAGTGGGCGCAATGTTTCAATACCTTCGCAACACCCATCATTTAATATTGCGAACATGGCATACACAAAGAACCCGCATCTTCCGAAGGTCCGCATGGAAGCCGTTCGGCTGGTGAAGTATCGAAAATGGACCA